>CBIHPK010000149.1:0-20478 GCA_966211675.1 uncultured Myxococcaceae bacterium | reverse complement strand
CCCGAGCCCGAGCCCGAGCCCGTGAAGCCCCCGGTCGAGCGGGCGCGCCCCTCGTACGCCGCGCCGGTGAAGTACGCCCCGCTGACGGCCCCGCCTCCGCAGCCCTCGCAGCGGCGGCAGTGGATCGCGCTCGCGCTCGTCGCCCTCGCCCTGCTCGCCGCGACCTGGTGGCAGCTGCGGGGGCGGTGAGGCTTCCGGGGCGCTACGCCACCGCGGTCGTCTGCCGCTCGTCGTCCTTGCGGAGCTTCACGCTGACCAGCTTGGAAACGCCGGGCTCCTGCATCGTCACTCCGTAGAGCACGTCGGCCATCGACATGGTGCGCTTGTTGTGGGTGATCAGGATGAACTGCGAGTGTGTCGTGAGGTCGCGCACGAGGTCGACGAGGCGGATGACGTTGGCCTCGTCGAGGGCGGCCTCGACCTCGTCCAGCAGGCAGAACGGCGACGGGCGGTGCAGGAAGAGCGCGAAGAGCAGCGTGACCGCCGTGAGCGTCTTCTCGCCGCCGGACATCGCCTCCAGGTTGATCAGCTTCTTGCCCGGCGGCTGCGCGACGATCTCCACGCCGGTCTCGAGCAGGTCGCCGTCGTCGGTGAGCTGGAGCATCCCCTTGCCGCCGCGGAACAGCCGCGGGAACAGCTCCTGGAAGTGCGCGTTGACCGCGTCGAAGGTCTCCCGGAAGCGCCGGCGCGACTCCTTGTTCATCGCGCCGATGGCCTCCTCGAGCTGGGCCACCGCGCGGTCGATGTCGGCCTTCTGCTCGCGGAAGAAGGTCTGCCGCTTCTCCTGCGCCGCGAACTCCTCGATGGCCGTGAGGTTCACGTCGCCGAGCCGCTCGATGGTGCGCGCGAGCTCGGTCTGCCGCGCCCGGTCGGCCTCCGTCGGCGCCTCGCGGTCCGCGAAGCGGGCGACCTCCGAGGGCAGCGCCACCTGGTGCTTCTCCGCGATGGACGTCACCAGGTGCTCGATGGCCAGGGCCTCCTCGCGCGCCCGCAGCTCCAGCGCGGACGCCTCGCGGGTGAGCGCCTCCTTGCGCGCGCGGATGTCCCGCAGCCGGCCCTCCACCTGCCCCAGCGCCTCGCGCCCGGCCTCGTACGCGAGCCGAGCCGCCTGCGCCGCGTCGCGCAGTCGCATCGCCTCGCCCGCGGCCGTCGTCGACGCCTCGATGAGCCCCGCCTCGCGCGTCACCGCCGAGCGCTCGGACTCGCCCAGGGACTCCAGCTCCACGCGCAGGCGCTCGCCGCGGGTGCGGAGCTCCTCCACCGATCGCTCCAGCCGGTGCACGGCGTTGCGCGCCGCGTTGGCCCGCTCGCGCGCCCGCGCCGCCACCACCTTGGCGTCCGTCGCGCGGGAGGTCGCGCGGTCGACCTCCGACCTCCACGCGGTGCCCTCCGCCTCGCCGGACATCAACCCCTCGCGCGCGCGGTCTCGCCGCGCCGTCGCCTCGGCGATGGAGCGGTCGAGCGTCACGTCCTCTTGCAGCGCGTCGGCCACGGCCTTGTCGCAGGACGCGAGCTCCGCCGCGAGCGCGTTGAGCCGCAGCCGCCCCTGCGCGAGCTCGGCCTCGTGCGCCTTCGCGTCGCGCTCCGCCATCACCAGCGACAGCTCCTGCGCGTGCAGGTCGGCCTTCGCCGTCTCCAGCGCCTCGGCCGAGGCCCGCACCCGAGCGCGCGCCGCGTCGAGGGCCTCGGTGCGCTCGGCCACCTGGTCGTCGAGGGCCTCCACCCGGGGCTCGAGCGTGCGCACCTCCGCCTGCGTGGCCAGCAGCCCCGCGCCCGCGGCCTCCGGGACACCGCCCACCACCCGGCCGCCCGGCTCCAGCAGCTCGCCGGTCGAGGTCACGTAGCGCCACGCCCCGGGCGTCTCCCTCGCGCACCGCAGCCCGACGGACAGCGACTCGACCACCACCACGCCCCGCAGCGCCGAGCGCACCGCGTGGGGCAGCTCGTCGGGCTCCTCGACCTGATCGAGCAGCAGCCCCAGCACCCCGTCGCCCGTCGGCGGCGTCCCGAGCGGCGCCTCCGAGAGCGCGTGCTCGGCCGACGCCGGGACCACCGCCGCGCGGCCCTTCTTGCTGTTCTTGAGCGACTCCAGCAGCCGCAGCCCGTCGTCGACGGTGGCCACCAGCACGTCCTGCCATCGGTCGGCCAGCGCCGCGGCCAGCGCCTTGGACCATCTCTCGTCGGCCGCGATGCGATCGGCGGCGAGCCCTCGCACCGCGGCGTCCTTGCCGTCGAGGAGCGCGCGCACCCCCTGCCCGACGCCCTCGTGGCGCTTCGCCACCTCGCGCAGCGCCGTCAGCCTCGCGGCCGCCCGCTCTCGCTCCCGCCGGGTCTCGGTCAGCGCCTGCTCGGCCCCGTCGCGCGCGGCCCTCGCGGGCCCCTGCTCGGCCTCCAGCGCCGCCCGCCGCGCCGCCATCTGCTCGCGCTCGGCCTTCAGCCGGTCGCGCGTCTCGTTGGCCGTCGCGCCCTCGCGCTCGATCTCCCCGATGCGCCGCTCGATGGAGCGCGCCTCGCCGCGGAGCCTCGCCGAGCGCTCCTCCGCCTCCCGCAGCCGACGCGCCACGCCCGCCCTCGTGGCCTCCGCCGTCGCGAGCGCCCGCTCGGCCTGCAGCGACGACTCGCGGTGCCCGCGCAGCTCCGCGTCCACCGAGGCCAGGTGGTCGCGCACCTCGCGCAGCCGCTCCTCGGCGATGGCCAGGCGCTCGATCTCCTCGGCCTCGGAGGCCGCCACCGCGTCGAGCTCGCGGGCGAGCGCGTCGCGCTCCGTCGCCAGCGTGAGGTTGCTCGCCTCGACCTCGAGCAGCTCTCGCCTCGCGTCCACCTCGCGCCGCTGCCCGGCCGCCCGCTGGTCGCGCACCCGCTGCAGCTCGGCCTCCACCCGCCGCACCTCGTTGTCCGCCGCGAACGCGTGGTTCTGCGCCCGCTCGAGGGTCGTCTCCGCCGCGAACACCTGCGCCCGCAGCCCCTCGCCCTCGGCCTCCACGCGCAGCAGCGCCGCCTGCGTCCCCTCCAGCTTCGCCGTCGCGGTGGTGTGCGCGAGCCGCGTCGCCTCGCCCTGCACCGTCAGCGCCGTGAACCGGTGGCTCGCGAGGAAGAGCTCGAGCTCCCGCTGCTCGGCCTTGAGCTGCCGGTAGCGCTCCGCCTTCTGCGCCTGGCGCTTGAGCGTTCCGAGGCCCTTCTCGATCTCGCCGAGCAGGTCGCTCACCCGCAGGAGGTTCTGCTTGGTGAGCTCCAGCCGCCGCTCGGCGAGCTTCTTCCGGGCCTTGAAGCGGGTGATGCCCGCGGCCTCCTCCAGCAGCGCGCGCCGGTCTTCGGGCTTCGAGGTGACGATGAGTCCGACGCGGCCCTGCTCCACGATGGAGTACGCCTTGGTGCCCGCGCCCGACCCCAGGAACAGGTTGGTCACGTCCATCAGGCGCACCGGGGTCTTGTTGATCAGGTACTCGCTGTTACCGTCCCGGGTAAGCTTGCGGGTGACCGCGATCTCCGCGTAGGCCGCGAACTCCGGGGGCGCGAGGCCGTCGCGGTTGTCGAAGGTGAGCGTGACCTCCGCGAAGGGGTGCGGGGCGCGGCTGTCGGAGCCGTTGAAGATCACGTCGTCCATGGACTTGCCGCGCAGGTGCCGGGCGCTCTGCTCGCCCATGCACCAGCGGATCGCGTCGACGGTGTTGCTCTTGCCGCATCCGTTGGGCCCCACCACGGCCGTCACGTCGTGCTCGAAGGTGAGCACCGTGCGGTCCACGAAGGACTTGAAACCCTGCAGCTCCAGCTTGCGGATCTTCATCGGTCGCCTGAATCGGCGCGCACCCTAGCAGAAGGCCGCTCCCGGCGCGGACTCCCCGGCCGGTGCTAACGTCACCCGCGTGCTGATGCGATACGGTCTCCTGTTCTCGCTCGCGCTCTCCGCCTGCACCACGGCCCGCGCCACGGGCGTCGCAGCCGTCGCTCCGCCTCCCCTCGACCTGGGCGCCCCGGCGACCTTCCATGGGATCGTCCGCTACGAGGCCCGCCGACCGACCCTGCAGGGCGCCTCGCAGGCCCTGGAATCCAGGCCCGCGCGCTTCGTCGAGGTGGTCGCCGAGGACGCCTCGCACCGGGAGCTCTCCCGCACGGTCACCGACGCGGAGGGGCGCTTCACCCTGCAGGCTCCGGCGCGCGTCCCGACCATCGCGGTGCTCGCTCACGTGACCCACGAGGGCGGCGACGTGCGCGTCTCGCCGCAAGCCGACGGCTCGGCCACCCACGCGCTGCGGGTGGGCCACCCCGACGCCAGCCGCGCGATCGAGATGGTCGCGACCGATGCGGCGACGGACGGCATCGCCGGGGCCTTCCACATCGCGGACACGGTGCTCACGGGCCTCGACGCCACGCGCTCCTGGACCGGGCAGACCCTCCCTCCGCTGGTGGTCTACTGGGGCCGCGGGGTCACCACCGAGTGGAGCTTCTACCGGGGTGAGCGGCCCGCGCGATCGGGGCGCTTCTGCCTCGAGCTCCTCGGCGGATCGCCCGGCCGACAGCGCTCGACGGACACGGACGAGCACGACGAGGGGATCATCCTCCACGAGCTCGGTCACTTCGTCTTCGACCGGCTCTCGTCCAACTCCTCGACCGGGGGATCGCACCCCGCGGGCTACCTCATCGACCCGGGGCTCGCGTGGGAGGAGGGGCGAGCGACGTGGTTCTCGAGCGCCGTGCGCCGCGACCCGCACTACCAGGACACCATCGGCCTCGAGCCCGACGGGAGCCTGCGCGTCGATCACGACCTCGAGCACCCCACGCCGGGCGCCCGAGGCATCGGCAACGAGATGAGCGTCTCGGACGTGCTCTGGGACCTCATCGACGGCAGCGAGGGGTACGCCGACGACGACCGCGACGGCATCGCGATCGACCCGGCGGTGGTGATGCGCGCCATGATGTCCTGGCGTGACCAGCCCGCCGCCTACCCCGCGCTGGGAACATTCCTGCGGCTGATCTCGTCCGGCGAGGCCCCGGCGGTGCGGCGCGACGCGCTGCTGGCCATGCTCCAGCGGACGCACGAGCCGACCGCGATGGTTCCTCGCGACGAGAGCGACGACTGGCCGACCAACCTGCCGCTGCCCGGCGTGGTCGGCGGCAAGATCGACGGGCTCACCAACCCCGCGCCCTCGGGCGGTCGCGCCCGGCCGCAGAACGGCTACGACGCGCTGCGGGTGTTCCGCGTGCAGATGCCCGCCCGCGGCTGGCTGCACCTCGAGCTGGTCATCGAGGGCACCGGCCGCCCCACGGACCACACGGACATCGACATGGAGCTGCGCGACCACCGCGGCGACGTCATCACCGCCGCCCGCGGCACCGACGCGCGCGAGACCCTCGGACGCCTGCTCGACCCGGGCTTCTACTACGTCTACGTGCGGGACGGCGGCCAGGGGAACCGCGCCAACTTCGAGCTCCGCGCCCGCACCCGGCTGCTCGGCGCCCCGTAGACCCGCCATTACCTCGAAGGGGTCGTTGCGCGCGCGGGGCAAAACCCGTTAGGCCTGTGCGAAGAGCGATGTTGCACCTACGCGTCCTGCTGCTTGCCGTGCTGTCCGTCGCCTGCTCCCGCCGCCACACGGACAGCGAGTCGCCGACCTCCAGCGCCACGGTCGCCCCCGCGCCGACGCAGCCGCTCGCGCCGGTGGCGATGCCGACTCCCGGGCCGCCCGCCGCGGTGGGCACCGACGTCGCGTCGCTCCAGCAGCGACTGATGATGGTCGAGCAGCGCACCGCGGCGCTCGAGCAGCAGGTCACCGCGCTCCAGCAATCGCAGGCCGCGACGCAGCAGCAGCTCGCCAACACGCAGATGGAACTCCGGCAGACCCAGGCCCAGGTCGCGGGCATGCAGAGCCAGGCCCGCGGCGCTCGCCGTCGCATGCAGGACATGATGCAGGGACAGCAGCAGGGCGAGTGACCGCCGCCACCGTCGCCGCCATCCGCCGCCACCCACGCCGCGCTGGATCTACCGATGTTTTCGCGCGGCACGGCGCTTGGTCTGGGTGCCGCTCCATGTCGCCCAGAGCCGCCAATGACAACCTTCCCCCGCGCCCCGTCCGCCCGCTGCCCCGGCCGCGGCGGCTAAGCCTCGATGTGCTGAGCGACGCCGAGGTGCTGAGCCTCGCGCTCGGGCGCGGCCGCGGGGGGCTCTCCGCCGACGCCCTGGGCCGCTACCTCCTCGCCACGCACGACGGCCTGCGAGGCCTGCTCCGCACCGGCTCCGGTGCGCTCACGCAGGACCTCGGCCCCCACCAGGCGACGCGGCTGCTCGCGGCCTGGGAGCTCGCCCAGCGGGCGCGCATCAGCCCGCCCCCGAGGCGGATGCCCTTCACCTCCAGCCGCGACATCGTGCGCTGCTGGTCCGCGCGCATGGTCGACCTGCCGGACGAGTGCGTGATGGCCCTGGTGCTCGACGTGAAGCAGCGGCTCATCGCCGAGCGGGTGCTCGCCAACGGCACCCCCGCGGGCGTCGCGCTGGGCGTGAGGGAGGTCTTCGCGCTCGCGGTGCGCGAGGGCGGCGCGTCCATGGTGCTCGTGCACAACCACCCGTCGGGCGATCCGACGCCGAGCCCCGAGGACGCGGAATTCACCCGGCGCGTGGCGGAGGTCGGCGCGGCGATCGAGCTCCCGCTGCTCGATCACGTCATCCTCGGACGCGACGGGGCCTTCTCCTTCCTCGACGCGGGGCTCTTGAAGTCGGCCGGATGAGGGGGTAGGAGGGGCGCCAGTGTCGGGTCCCCACCGGTCGCGAGATCTGCTCGCCGGGGAGGAGGCTTGACACGACCCCAGTCGCGTGTTTGTTTCCGCGGCCCGTTAGAGGAGTAATATCGTGAAGCGCACCTATCAACCGAGCCGCGTCCACCGCACCCGCACCCACGGCTTCCGTGCCCGGATGGCAACCGCCGGGGGCCGCACGGTCCTCAAGAACCGCCGCGCCAAGGGCCGCAAGCGCCTGTCGGTCACCAACTACAAGAAGTAGTCGGCGGCGCTCCCTCCGCGGCGCCCGTCTTCCCTCGAATCCATCACCCCTCACGACCCTCCCATGAGCGCGGGCTTCGACAAGTCCCGGCGCATCCTGCGGCGCGACGAGTTCCTCGCCACGCAGAAGTCCGGTCGTCGACTCCACGCCCCGCACCTGGTCGTCATCGTCCGCGACCGCGGCGACGGCGCTCCCCCCAGACTGGGCCTCGTCACCAGCAAGAAGACCGGAAACGCCGTCCGGCGAAACCGGCTCCGGCGGGTGCTGCGCGAGGTGTTCCGGCTGCATCCGGAGCTATTTCCGCTCGGCTGCGAGGTCGTGGTCATCGCCCGAGAATCGTGCCCCTCGCTTGCATTTGCAGAAGCGTGTGCAGAGATTCGCGCGGCCTTCGCCCGACGCCGCGGCGGTGATCGCACCCCCAGAGCCTCGGCGCCCTCGACCCCGCCCGACGCGGGAGGTGCCGCGACGTGATCCGCTCCCTTCTCCTCCTGCTGCTGCGTATCTACCGCGCGACGCTCTCCCCGCTGCTGGGCAACGTCTGCCGCTTCGAGCCGTCGTGTTCGCGCTACGCCACCGCGTGCATCGAGCGCTTCGGCCCGGCGCGGGGCTCCTGGCTCGCGGCCAGGCGCCTCGTGAAGTGCCACCCGTTCCACCCCGGCGGCTATGATCCCCCGCCTCCACTCCACTGCCACTGCGACGCCCACGCGGCGCCGGACGGACGTCCATGAAAGACAACCTGCGCACCTTCGCCATCCTCCTCATCGGGGGATTGGCGGTGTGGTTCTTCCTCGGGAGAAACCACCAGCGGCCCACTCCCTCGCTGCGCAACGTCGCGCCGCCGCCGACGGAGACCGCGCGTCCCGCCGAGCAGACCTTCCACGTCCGTAGCCCCCTCACCGCGGCGCGGTCGGGCTTCGACGCGGAGGTCACCTCGCGCTCGGGCGGCCTGCGCTCGGTGCGGCTCAACGGCGCGCAGTTCGTGATGCGCGAGGCCCCGGCGGACCCGCGCACCGGAGCCCGTGGCGCGGACCACCGGATGAACCTCGCCTCCACCTGGAACGAGGACCTGCTCTCGCTGCGCACCGAGCTCACGGTGAAGCGCGGCGAAGACTCGGTGGTGCCGCAGTACCAGGACTTCACGGGCCGGCAGGTGAGCGACCACGAGGTCGAGCTCACGTGGCAGGGCAACGAGGTCGAGGTGGTGCGCTCGTACCGCTCCGAGCGGCCCTTCGTGATGGACGTCGAGACGCGGGTGACCAACCGGGGCGCGCCGATCAACGTCGAGGCGCGGGTGCCGGTGTACCAGTGGGTGCTGCGCGAGGACGAGAACGGGAAGTTCTTCCAGCGGCCGTGGCAGGTCGGCGAGGGCATCTGCAAGCACGGCACGGAGCTGTTCCGCGAGGGGCGCGACAAGCTGCTCGAGCGTCGGCCCGAGGACGCGCTGCCGGGCCCGGCCGCCTTCGCGGCGCTGGGCAACACGTACTTCGAGCTGGCGGTGGTGCCGCGCGGCAACACCGAGGCGCGCTGCCGCCTCTTCGCGGAGGACCGCGTCGCCGCGCCGGGGCAGGACCCCATCGGGAGCGTGTACGGGGCCTCCGTGGGCTGGGCCCGCGCGTCGCTCGGCACGGGCGAGACGCAGCGCTACCAGGCGACCGTGTACCTCGGGCCGAAGGAGCCCGACACGCTCGCCGCGGTCACCGATGACAAGCGGCTCACGGAGACGGTGAACCTCGGGTTCTTCTCGTTCATCGCCCGGCAGCTGCTGCGCTTCCTGCGCTTCCTGCACAGCATCGTCGGCAACTGGGGCGCCGCGATCATGTTGCTCACGCTCTGCATCCGCGTGGCGCTGCTGCCGCTGCTCGCCAAGTCGATGAAGTCGATGGCGATGATGGCGAAGCTCAAGCCCGAGCTCGACGAGATCAACAAGCGCCTCGCGGACAACCAGGAGGCCAAGACCCTCGCGACCATGGAGCTGTACCGCAAGCACGGGGTCAACCCGCTGAGCGGGTGCTTCCCGCAGCTCGCGCAGCTCCCCATCTGGTGGGCGCTCTACACCACGCTGCAGACCTCGGTGGAGCTGTTCCACGCGCCCTTCGTGCTCTGGTGGCACGACCTCTCGGCGCCGGACCCCTACTACGTCCTGCCGCTGGTGCTGGGGGCGATCATGTTCCTGCAGCAGAAGCTCATGCCCCCGCAGGGCATGGACCCGGTGCAGGCGAAGATGATGACCTACTTCTTCCCCATCTTCCTGACCGGGATCTCGCTCTTCCTGCCGTCGGGCCTCGCGCTCTACATGCTCGTGAACTCCTGCCTCGGCGTGCTCCAGCAGTGGTACACGAAGAAGCAGACGGATCAGTACAAGGGCGGCACCGGCACCGGTGGCGGCTCAGCGATCCAGGTGAAGGCCCTGACCGGAGATGACCGTGGTTGATCTGAATGACCCTTCCGCCCGCCGCCCGCTCGATCCTCGCGCCATCGACGCCGCGAGCGTGTTCCTCAAGGACACCGTCATCGCGATGGGCCTCGACGCCGACGTCAACGTTCGCGAGGAGGGTGGCGACACCGTCCTCGAGCTCAGCGGCCCCGACGCGAAGCACCTCGTCGGCAAGAAGGGCGTCACCCTCGACGCCCTCCAGCTGCTCGCCAACCGCGTCGCCACCAAGACCGTCGCGGGCGACCGCGCGAGCCTCGTGGTCGACGCCGACGGCTACCGCGCCAAGCGCGAGCGCACCCTCACCACCATGGCGCAGGAGCTCGGCGAGCGCTGCGTGAAGGAGGGCAAGGTCATCCTCATGGAGCCGCTGCCCCCGCGTGAGCGCCGCACCGTGCACATGGCCCTCGCCAAGTTCGAGGGCGTCCAGACCCAGAGCGAGGGCGAAGGCGAAGAGCGCAGGATCAAGATCATCCCGATGCCTCCTCCGTAAGACCGCGCCTCGCGGGAATCCCCCAAACCCCCTCCCCTCGTTCTCCTCCAATGGACCTCACCGATCGCCTCGCGGGCACGCTGCTCGGCACCGCCCTCGGCGACGCGCTCGGGCTGCCCATGGAGATGCTCTCCCCCCGCATCATCGCGCGGCGCTTCCCCCGCCTCGATCGCTTCCACCTGCTGGGGTCCATCGGCTTCGTGTCCGACGACACGGAGCAGTCGGCCCTCGTGGCGCAGAGCCTCGCGCGGCACCCCCGCGACCCGGACGCCTGCGTGCGGGCCTTTCGCCGGTCGCTGCTGGGGTGGTTTCTCCGGCTGCCGTGGGGCATCGGGCTCGGCACCCTGCGAGCGTGCGTCCGCATCGCCCTGGGGCTGCGCCGCTCTGGGGTCGCGACCGCGGGCAACGGCGCGGCGATGCGCGCGGCCATCGTCGGGGTGTTCTTCCACGACGACGCGGTGGCCCGGCGGTCGACCTCGGACGCGCTCGCGAGGGTGACGCACACCGATGCGCGGGCCGTCGAGGGAGCTCGCTTCGTCGCGGAGGTCGCCGCGATGGCGGTGACGGGCGACGCGCCCGAAGAGGCGCTGGAGGCGGCGCTCGCGGTGGTGACCGAGGCCACGCTCGCGGAGGCCCTCGGGCGGGCGATCGCGCTGGCCCGAGAGGGCGCCCCGCTCGACGTCGCGGCGAAGGAGCTCGGGACCACGGGCTTCGTCCTGCACACGGTGCCCTTCGCGGCGTATGCGTTCGCTCGCTGGGGACGGGACCCGATGGAGGCGATCGCGGCGGTGATCCGCGCGGGCGGCGACACGGACTCCATCGGCGCGATCGTGGGCGCGTGGTGCGGCGCGCTCGGCGGCGAAGGGGCGCTGCCGCGAGAGCTCATCGGGCGCATCCAGGATGGGCCCTTCGGTCCGACGCACCTGAGGGCGCTCGCGGACGACCTGGCGGGGGCGGGGATCGGGCGGGCGGCGGTCGCGAGATACAGCCCCGTGTATGCGATGGCGCGCAACCTCGCGCTCTACCCCGTGGTGCTGGCGCACGCGGCGCGGCGGATCATCCCGTACTGAGCGGAGGGCATCCGAGGGGGCCATTGGCCTCGCCGACCCATCCGTGAGAGGGAACGCCACGCCCCATGCGAAGAGTGAAGATCGCGCTGGTGCTGCTGGTGGCCACGGCGCTCGCGGTCGCGTGGCGCACCGGCGTGCTGCGGCAGTTCGCCGACCCCGCGAGCGTGAAGACCACGCTGCTGGCGCTCGGCCCGTGGGGCTACGTGGCCTTCGTGCTGGCCTACGGAGCGCTCCAGCCCTTCGGCGTCCCGGGGACGGTGTTCATCATGGCGGCGCCGCTCATCTGGCCGTGGCCCGTGGCCTTCGGCCTCTCCATGGCGGGGACCATGGCGGCCAGCGTGGTGGGCTTCTCCTTCGCGCGCTTCGTCGCCCGCGACTGGATCGCTCCGCGCATCCCCGAGCGCTTCCGCAAGTACGACGAGGCGCTGGGGCGGCGGGCCTTCGCGACGGTGTTCACGCTGCGGCTGATCTTCTGGATGCCGCCGCTGCTGCACGCCTTCTTCGGGGTGTCGAAGGTGCGCTTCGCGACGCACTTCTGGGGGTCGCTCTTCGGGTACGTGATCCCGCTGCTGGCGGTGAGCTACTTCGGGCAGCGGCTCTTCGACGCGCTCAAGCGGGTGTCGTCGGAGGGGTGGATCGCCGTGGGCGTAGGGGTCGCGACGATCGCGCTGGGGGTGTGGGTGTTCAGGCGGATGCGCGCGACGAGATGAACCGCTGATGGGGAGCGGGGCCATGGCGACCCTCGCTCACCGCTTCAGCGCAGGAACACGTCCGCCACGACGCCGCCCGCCGCGATGCCGCCGCCGAGCGCGAGCGCCGAGGCGACCAGCCACAGCGCCCAGCGCCGGGCGACCGTCGGGGCCACCACCGGCGCGGGAGGCGGCGCGGAGAGCGGCGTCCACTTCTGCGTCGGGGCCTCGACCACCTCCGGAAGCTCCGGGAGTTCGAGCTTCACCGCGGGCTCCAGCACCACGTCGGCGTCGTGCTTCCTGGCGCCGTCGGGCACGGCGGTCTCGGGCACGTCCTCGGTGCGCCAGCCCTTGGGGGCGACCGCGTCCGCGGGCACCTGCGGCTCGACGAAGCCGCGGAACCCGCGCCCCGGCAGCGTCGGCCCGCGCAGGATGCTCTTGCGCTGCACCGGCCGCACGCCCGAGTCGCTGGCCAGGGCGCTCTTGGCCTCCGGCGGATCGCTCGGCCGCTCGACGCTCGGCACCTCGGGCATCACCTCGAAGGACTCGCGGGTCACCGACGGGTCCGTCGCCCGCAGCGCCGAGCGCTCCCTCGCGATGCGGGTGCGCGCCACGGACTCCATGAAGGCCCCGATCTCGTCCTCGGTGGCCAGCCGCGACGGGGCCGCCGAGCGCAGCGCCGCCGCGAACTCCTTCGCCGTGGCGAAGCGCTCCGCGGGGTCGATGGAGAGCGCGCGCATCACCACCGCGCAGAGCGCGTCGGGCAGGTCGCCTCGCACCGACGCGAGCGGCAGCGCGGCCTCTCGCGCCCGCAGCCGCGACTCGCTGAAGCCCGTGCGCGCAGGGAACAACCGCTGCAGCGTGAGCGCCTCCCAGAGCACCACGCCCGCGGAGAACACGTCCGCGCGCCGGTCGTAGCGCTGCGCCTGGAGGACCTCCGGCGCCATGTACGCGAGCTTGCCCTTGAGCATCCCCGGGGAGGTGAAGGCCACGCGGCCCTCGGCGCGCGCGCTGCCGAAGCCGGAGATGCGGGCGACGCCGTCGACGCCGATGAGGATGTGCTGCGGCGACACGTCGCGGTGCACCACGGACATCGGGAGACCCTTCTCCGTGAGCAGCTCGTGGGCGGCGTGCAGGCCCTCGAGCGCGTCGGCGAGCACGCGGATCACGATGCTCGTCGGGAGCACGCGGCGCAGCGCCGTCGCGGTCTGCTGCACGGCGGCGAGCGAGTCGCCCTGGATGTACTCCATCGCCGTGTACAGCTCCGCGCCCTCGCTCGCGCCCTCGAAGAGGGACACGGCGTTGGGGTGGCGCAGCGCGGTCATGATGCGCGCCTCGTCGATGAACATCGGCGCGAAGCTCTCGTCGACCGCGAGGTGCGGGTGCATGCGGCGCAGCGCCACGACGATCTCCGGCAGCTGCCGGTGACGCGCGAGGTGGACCGAGGCCATGGTCCCGCCGCCGATACGGGTCACGAGGTCGAAGGGCCCAACCACGGACGGCGCCTGGGAGGGGCGGAGCGACGTCGGGGCGTTGGAGATTCGCGGACTGCGAGCGAGCGCGCGAGCTGAGGTACCCATGGGCTCCGCCGTTATCAGAGCGGCAGAGCTCCCGACAAAAATCCGGCGCACATTCTCCGCCCCGGAGGCCCCCCCTGTCGTCGGGCGCTGGATGTCTCAGCCGGGCTGCGAGTCGATGACCATCTCGGGCATCGGTCCGGGCGGCGGCGCGGTGAGGTCGAGGCCGTGGATGGACTTCACCTGCTCGATGAACCAGCGGGTGAAGGGGTCGGTCCCCTGGCCGAAGCGCTGGAAGGCGCTCGCGGGGTTCTCGCCCTCCAGGGTCACGATGACCATGTCGCCCATCGGCGTGTGCTGCAGGAAGGTGCGCTCGCGGACGCCGAGCGCCCTGCGCGAGGCCGCGAAGCCCGCGCGCTGGCTGCCCTTCAGCTCGTTCATGAAGCCCTTCCACGCCTCGGTCTTGCCCGCAGGGATGGGAACCGCCATCGCAAAGAGTGCCATCGGAGTCCTCCTCAGGATCTGTCGGGCCGACGCGTCCCTCGCGACGAGCCCGCCGTTGCCTGGAGTCCGGCGGTGCGGACGTCAACCGCCCCCGCGATTCGATGCTTGCGGTGCCCGGATCACGGCTCCAGCAGTAGCGCGACCATCGGGGTGGTGATGCGTCGAAGCGCCCATTGGGAGGCGCGCGGAAGAGGAGTCCCTCAATGGCTACGACGAACAACAAGAACGACCTCCATCGCGAGATCGAGCGGACGCTCGGGATCGTCCCGGGCTGGGCGCGCCAGACGCCCGCGACGGCGCTCAACGGCTTCTGGGCCCTCATGCGGGACTTCTCGATGGCCGAGACGACGCTCCCCAACAAGTACAAGGAGCTGATCGGACTCGGGGTCTCCGGGGCGACGCGCTGCCGCTACTGCGCGCTCTATCACACCGAGGGAGCGCGGCTGCACGGCGCCAGCGACGAGGAGATCGCCGAGGCCAGCGCCATGGCCGGCGTCTCCATGATGGGAAGCACCTACCTCAACGCGAAGCAGGTCGACTTCGAGACCTTCCAGCGGGAGCTGATGACCATCGTCTCGTACGCGAAGGGCTACGTGCCCCCGCGGGAGCTGCACCAGCCGTCGAGGTCCGATCGTGGAAGGCACTGACGTCGAGCTGCTGGTGCGCCTCGAGGCGGACGGGCTGCTGCGCCAGGAGGCCGGCCGGCACCGCACCACGCGGCGCTGGCAGTCGGCCATGGCCCGCGCGGCCTTCCGCCTGCTCCAGGAGGGCGCGGCGGACGACGACCTGCGCCTGCCCGTCGCCTGCGCCATCGTCGAGTTCTACGCCGACCTGAGCGACGAGGAGCTCGCTCGGCTCATCGAGGTCCTGACCCCGATCGAGGCCGCCGAGCTCGACCCGCGGATCCACATCCGCCTCTCGCACAACCCCTGAGCGACCCTTCAACCGGCCTCGATCGGGACTCCGGGCGGAGCCCTCTTTCAGGCTCCGCCGCGGAGGAGGACCGTGATCGTCGCTACGCCTTCTTCGCGTAGTTCGCCGCGCCGGCGAAGTCGAAGACCACGCAGGCCTCGCTCCCGACGATCCAGGCGTCGTGGCCCGGCGGGCAGACGAACACGTCGCCCGGGCCGACGTCGGTCTCGGTGCCGTCGTCCATCTTGATGTGCATGCGCCCGGAGACCACGTAGCCGTTGTGGTGGACCATGCAGCTGCTCGTGCCGGCGATGGGCTTCACGCACTCGGACCACTTCCATCCGGCCTCGAACACCGCCCTCCCGAAGGTGAGCTCGCCGAGCTTCATCACCTCCATCCGTCCCTTGGGGAAGACCCGGGTCTCATCCGGGGTGCTGATGTTCTTCTTGATCGTCTCGTTGCGGTTGGCGGTCTTCATGGTCGTTCACTCCGGTCACGTGGGTGTTGCTGCATCGGGGCATCGCCCGCGACGGGCCCCGCTCCGCCCGCACGGCGAAGCAATCGGGGCCCCCGAAGACCTCCCCGGCGCAACGTGCTCCCCGGGGCCGCCCGCCGTAAGGGGGTACGGCGGGGGGCGAGCGTGGTTGTTCGACGCCGGGCCGTGCACTAGGCTCGCGCGGCCTTGGACGACCGCACCCGCACGCTGCTGCTCCTGGGGATGCTCGCCGGCGCCGGGTGCGCGTCGCGCTCGGGCGCCCCGACGGACGTGCTCCAGTCCTACGCCGACGCGCTGCGCGACGGCCGGATGCGCGAAGCCTGGGCGATGCTCTCCACCGCGGCCCGGGAGTCGATGCCCTTCGAGCGCTTCGAGGCGACCGCGAGGGAGCACCCCGAGGAGCTGGCCGACGCGATCCGGGCCTACGGCGAGCTGGAGCCCGAGGCCCCGGTGACGGCGCACCTGGAGCTGTCGTCGGGCGAGACGGTGACGCTCATCGAGGAGGGCGGCCGGTGGCGCCTCGACCCGAGCGCCCTGGACTTCTATGGGCAGCACACGCCCGCTCAGGCGCTGCGGTCGTACGTGCGCGCGATGGAGCGGTCGCGCTGGGACGTGCTGCTGCGCCTCGCGCCGTCGGCGGTGCGAGAGGCGATCGCCCAGGCCGCGGCGACGGCGGGCGTCACCCCGGAGGCGCGGCTGCAGTCGAGCTTCGGCGGCCCGGACGCGGTGCGCGCGCAGGGGGTGACGCGCGGGCTGCGCGAGGCGCTGGAGCGCGGGCGCACCATCGAGGTGGCGGGCGACCGGGCGACGATGGCCTACGGGACCGGCGGCCGCTCGCTGGCCCGGCTGGTGCGGGAAGATGGACGGTGGCGGGTCGAAGAGCCCGAGTAGACGGAGTGCGTTGATGGCCTCGTACGGACCTTCAGACAAAGACCTTCGGCGGATGACCCTGGCGGGCGAGCTCGCCTACGCGCAGTCCATCGCGAGCAGCGCCGCGGGGCGGCTGTCCTTCGAGGACGCGCTCGCGGAGATCAACCAGCGGGTGTCGGCGCTCAACGCCCTGGCGGAGAGCGTCGCGAGGGCGAGGGCGCGGGGCTACGTGTGGGGCGGCGACCTGGAGCAGCTCGGGAGCGCGGCGCAGGCGCAGGCGCGCGCGGCCTTCGACGGGGCGCGGGCGGAGTCGGCGCGGGCGGCCTCGGCGCTGCGAGGGCAGGTCGGCGCCCTGGAGCGCGACGTGCGGCGGGCGGCCTCGGGGGACGTGCTGCGCAACGAGGGGCTGATCAACAGCGTGGCGGCGCAGGCGCGAGGGCTCGACGAGGCGATCAGCGCCGCGAAGGGGCGGGTGCTCGCGGGGGCGGCGCAGTTCATCGGCGCGGTCGACGCGCTGGCCACGCGGATGAAGCGGGTTCACTGGACCCTCGACCAGTTCGAGGGCGCGAGCTTCAAGATGCAGCCCGAGGAGAACCCCATCTTCGCGGCCAAGGCGACCTGGGAGGACCATCCTCGCGGCAAGGTCGAGGGGCTGCTGATGCTGACCGCGCACCGGCTGCGCTTCGAGTACCAGGAGGAGGTGGTGCTCGAGCGGTCGTTCGTGTTCTTCGCGTCGAAGACCGAGACGCGCCGCAAGCTGCTGCTCGACGCGCTGGTGGGTCACCTCGTGGGCTCCGAGGCCAGCGAGCGCGGCCTGCTCATCAAGGATCAGCTGCTCTCGCTGCGGCTTCACCCGCAGTCCGGCTCACCCGCGACGGTGACGCTGGAGCTCGACGACGACCGCGCGGCGGACGTCGACACGGTGATCGAGCAGGTGCGCTCCGGCGACCTGGAGCGCGGCCGATACCAGGGGCCGATGCCCGCCGGGAGCCGCGTGGGCGTCCCGGTGAAGTGGCCGGAGAAGTGCGAGACCTGCGGCGCGGGGATGCAGCCGCCGGTGAAGGGCCAGACCTACCTCACCTGCGAGTACTGCAACGCCCGGCACGACGTGACCCTCGGCGAGGGCTGATCTGCTCGCCACCCTCACCGGGAGCACCACCATGGGACTGTTCATCGCCGCGGCCGTCACCTGCGCGCTCGTGATCGCGGTGTGGGGCTCGCAGCTCCGGCGCATCACCCCCGCGCAGGAGCGCCGCTTCCTCCTCGTCGCCGCGGCGCTCACGCTGCCGATGTTCTTCGTGGCGCTGTGGGGCGTCCGCTTCCCCATCACCGACCCGCTGATCCTGCGCTTCGCGGCGCTGCTGCACCCCGACCTGCCGACGGGCGCGCTGCGAGGCACGGCGGCCTACCTGCTCCCGAAGTCCCTCGAGGCGCCGCTCATCGAGGAGCCCGCCAAGCTCTGGCCCCTCGCGCTGCCCTTCTTCCGGGCGAGGCTCCGTCTCGCGAGCCCGGTGCGCGTCGCGCTCGCGCTGGGCATCGGCTTCGCGCTGAGCGAGGTCGCCGGGCTCGCGGTGCTCCTCGCGCAGCACCCGCTCTACCGCGCGCTGCCCTTCTGGGCCTTCCGAGGGTTCATCGTCGAGCGCCTGGTGGTGACCCTCTTCCATGGCGCCTTCACCGCGCTGGCGCTTCGCCGCTGGGGCCGCGGGCTCGGCGTGGGCGTGCTCGCCGCGATGGCCGCGCACTGGGCGTGCAACTTCCCGATCATCCTGATGGCGCTCAATACGCCGCCGCTCGGGGCGCTCTGGCCGAAGGTCATCACCGCGTGGATCGGCGTCTGCTTCGCGGCGCTCTCGGTCTTCGTCGCGCGCGCGGTGACCGACGACCCGAAGCGCTGACCCGATCAGGGCTCGACGTTGGCCCAGGCCGGGTCGTCGCTGTTCATGCGGCCGAGCCAGTCGATGAGCACGGTGCCGTCGGCGCCGCGGGCGGTGCCGTTGCTGCCGATGAGCACGTGGCCCTGGTCGTCGACGTAGAAGTGCCGCGCGTTGGGGATGGGCGCGAGCAGCCGGCGCGTGGCGTCCGCGAGCTGCGTCTGGAACTGCTCCGGCGTCACGCCGAAGAACGCGCTGATGGTGGTGTCCTGCGTGTACGAGAGGAGCGCGAAGCGAGCGGGGGCCGGGAAGCGGCGGGCGTAGTAGGGGAGCAGCGCGTCGAGGTGGTCGCGGCACTCGGGACAGCCCGCGGGGAGCTGGACGTTCCAGGTGGTGCGCCACTGGGCCCAGCGGTCGGCGGGGGGCGACATCGGCGGGCCGGAGTCGTCGAGCAGGTCGACGCGCACGCCGGGGAAGGCGTTGGCGACGCGCTCCCAGTGGATGCCCGCGCCGAAGCCGCCCGCGGAGAGTCCGCTCAGGGTCACGCGCTCGGCGTCGGTGAAGGTGCGGGCGAGCCTCGCGAGGAAGGCGTCCATGTTGCGCGCGCCGACGTGGAAGGTGCGCACCGTACGGTTGCCCCAGCGGTGCTCGATGATGCGATCGCCGCCGTGCACGTCGCCGGTGCAGTAGGGGACGTAGACGAGGTTGGCGTCGCGCCACGGGTTGCGGGCGTTGGAGCGGTTGAAGAGCGTGAACCCGGAGAGCCCTCGGGACTCGGACGCGAACTGCGTCGGTCCGTAGCCCGACGTGAGGTTGACCGCGCTCTGCACCCCGTAGCAGGTGAAGCCGTCCCAGCAGGCGCCGCCGCCCTGGAGGAAGATCACCACGCGGCGCGATCCGGGGTGGAGGTTGACGCCGATGCCGGTGGGCTCGCCGTTGCCGCAGGCGCTGTCGGGGAAGGGCACCCAGGTCCACTGGTCGGCGGTGGCGGTGATGGGCTCGGTCGGAGAGGAGGCGTCGGGGTGGAAGGTCTCGATGGGGACGTCGGGCTCGGCCGGGACGTCGAGCGCGAGCGGGACATCCACGGAGGGCGAGTCGCTGACCGAGGCGTCCGTGACGACCGGGGTGTCGACGGTGAGCGCGGCGTCGGCGGTGGCGGAGGGAGTGGCGTCGCCGCAGGCGGCGAGCGCGGCGGAGAGGGCGAGGAGCGAGAGGACGCGACGGGTGCTGGGCGCGATCGGCGACGGCATGGGGGCGACTATGCCGGGTGAGCGCGTGGGGCCACAAGCGGCCGGAGTACGGGCGTCAGCAGAGCGCGCCAGAGCGACGCAAGGGCAGAAGTCATTGCCCCCGATGGAGCGAGGGTGAGAAGCTGCGCTGTAGTCGAAATTGTGCGCTTTTCACGGGGGTTGATGGGGAATGGGGAGACGGAGCGGATCGGACTCGGCCACGAAGGCCATCGGGCTCTTCCTGGAGCGCTCCATCTGGGCGCAGGCGGAGCTGGCCAGGGAGCTGGAGCTCACCACCGAGGCGACGCGCTCGGTGCTGCGTTCGCTCGTCGACGCGCAGATCCCGCTGAGCTCGGAGCGCCACGGGCCGCAGGTCTACTGGAAGCTGGAGGAGGGATGGCTCGCCGGGAGCGTGCGCATCCGCAAGGCGCTACTGCCGGAGTTCTACGCGCTGATCCTGAGCGCGCCGCGAGGTCCTGGGAGGGAGCGCTTCCTGCGAGAGCTGCTCACCGCGGGTGGCTGGGGGGAGAAGGCCGTGGACGCGATCGTCCCGGCGACGATGCCCGACGACGTGGACCGTCAGCTGCGGGCGCTGCTCGACGCCGTGCGACGGCGGCAGTGCCTCGCGATCAAGTACCACAGCCAGAACAGCGGCGACCTGAGCTGGCGTGACGTGTCGCCGCAGCTCGTGGAGCACGCGGGCACGCCGAGGGTGATCGCGTGGTGCCACCGCAGCGGGGCGCTGAAGGTCTTCCGGGTGGACCGCATCCAGGACACGGCGACGCGGCCCGCGGTGGTGTTTCGAGAGACGCCCCGGGCGGAGATCGAGGAGTTTCAGCGCGGCGGGGTCAACGGGTATCGAGGCGCGGCGCGGGTGCCCTTCTGGTTCGAGGTGCGGCGCTCTGAGCGGTGGATCGAGGACAACCTCCCGGCGATGTTCACCTTCAGGAAGATCGTGAGCGGCGATCGCGTGAGGGTGGAGGGCGAGGTCGCGGGGCACCTGGTGCTCGCGCGCTTCGTGGCGAGCCTCGGCGCCCACGTGACGGGCATGGACCCCGCGCTGGCGGAGGCGGTGCGCGAGGTGGCCGAGGGCGCGCTGGAGGCCGCGAGGGCGGCGCTGAACGCTGGCTCAGTGACGACTATCGGCGACGATGCAGCGGGCCGGATAGGGGTGATCCACCTCCGTAGATTCGCTCGAAAGAGATGAAGGAACCCACTGCGACGCGACTCATTCAGACCCCGGCGCGGGTCGATGTGGCCTTCTCCCTCACGGGCGATCGCGTGCCCGCGGAGCACGGCTACGGGCTCTTCTCGGCGATGTGCCGGCTGATCGGCGACCTGCACGGCGCCTCGTGGCTGTCGGTGCACCCGATCCGGGGAGAGCCCAACCGCGACGGCACCCTGA
>CBIHPK010000148.1:0-21234 GCA_966211675.1 uncultured Myxococcaceae bacterium | reverse complement strand
CAGGAAAATGCGAGCGTTTCAGGGATCACGCGAGATGTGACCAATGCTCAGGGCAAAGCCTTGAGGGAGGGGCTGCAAACGTCCGGCAACCACGCGAACAGCTGACAGCACGCGGAGCCCCTCCCTCAAGGCTTTGCCTTGGGGGTTCAGGGGCGCGCGGCAGCGCAGGGTGGGGGCATCCGACAACCACCGTACTCAACGCCACGGCCACGGAGCGGTCGCCCCGGTGATACCTTCGCCGACGATCCGCCGTGCTCGTCCTCCTCGCCCAGCTCCATTGCGCCATCGAGCTCGTCCCCTCCACCGATCCGTCGCCGCGCTCTCTCGCGCCGGTGAGTGCCGCGGAGGGCACCGAGCACGTCTTCGACTACGTCGACGCCCTCTCGGGGGAGCGCCTCTCCCCCGGCGATGTCGGCGCTCTCATCCCCGTGGCCTACGGCCCCGATGGTCCGCTCCCCACCCGCGTCCGCGAGGACGACGAGGCCGGCGCGCCCATCCGCCGCTTCATCGCCCTCCCTCCCTCGGGGGAGTACACCGTGCGCGTCGACGGCCTCGGCTCACGGCGCTACTTCGGCTGCGAGGCCCGACTCCCCGCCTCGGGCGACGGACCTCGCCGGGTGCGCATCACCCTCCTGCCTCGCGCCCGCGACGTGTCGCTGAGCACCGAGGTCGAGCGCGGCGACACCCGGCGCGAGCTCACCCCCTACGGTCTTCGCCAGGTCGAGCTTCGCCCCGACGCCCGCAGCGAGCGCGAGCTGGAGGTCGTCCGCGGAACCTGCTCCGGCGAGCACCCCCCGCAAGGCTCGCACTGGTGCGTGCTCTCCCTCGCCGCCGACCCCGGCGCCCTCGGCCTCGCCGCGCGCACCCCCGGCTTCGGCCTCGCGCCGATGTCCGTCTCCATGACCGATCCGGCGCGCAGCATCGACGTGCACGCCCGCTACCCCGGCCACCTGCTGGGCACCGTCTCCCTCCGCGTGGGAGCGCTCATCGGAGTGCTCCACGGCGACCGCCCCGGGGCCATGGTGGCGGTCGATGTCCCCACCCGCAGCGAGGCCACAGGCGACACCTGTCCCATCGGCGACACCTGCATCCGAGGGCTGGTGCACCTCGGCGCCTCCTACGGGAGCTACCGCCGCGAGACCGAGCTCGTCGGACCCACCACCCGCGTCACCCCCGACGGCGACACCGGCGCCACCTACGGCCTGCTGGAGGCGGGCGCCGGTGTCACGGTGGCCCCCGGCGGCACAGGCGACCGGCTGCGCCTCACGGGCATCCTCTCCGGGGCCCTCGCCGCGCGCACCGAGGAGCGCCGCAGCAACGACGCCCTGCTCTCCGAGGCCTCGTCGCGCCTCGGGCTCATGGGCGACGTGCTCGCCAGCGTGCGCTTCGCGGGCCCGTGGACCGTCTTCGCCGGGCTGCGCGCCCTCTGGCTCCCGTCGGTCGGATCGCGCGGCCGACAGTTCAGCTACCTGGGCTCTGCGCCCGTCTCCAGCGAGACGGCATCGCTCCTGCAGCTGGGGGTGCTCATTGGACTTGGAGTAGACCCATGACCCCCCTCTCCCGCTCGTCGCTCCGCCTGCTGGCCTCGCTCTCGCTCTCGGTCCTCGGCTCGGTCGCGCTCCACGCGTGCAGCAGCATGGACGCGTCGCCGTCGAACATCCCGGCCGGCTCCGACTCGGGGGTCGGCATTCCCTCCCGGCAGCTCTGCGTGCGCACCTCGGACTGCAACGCCCGCAACGAGGTCTGCGCCCGCCCCGGGACGGCCTTCGCCGGGATGTGCGTCCCCCCGACCGGGAGCTGCGATCCGGAGGCTCCCATCGAGGGCCAGTGCTACCCCGACGCGCGCTGCGACGTGTCGCTGCGGGCGCCCGACGGCCGGGGGAGCTGCTCGTTCCAGTCGCCTGCGAGGGTGGTCTTCCCGGCGGTGGAGACCCGCATCGCGCTGGAGACGCCCCGCTCGGACACGGAGATCCTGGCGACGTCGGGATTCTCGTTCCAGTGGCAGCCGCTGCGGGGCGTGGCGGGGGCGGTGACGGTGGCGCTGGTGTCGCGGCAGCCGCCCTCCCTCGACCCGGTGAGCGGTCGCATCACCAACACCACCGCCGTGGTCTGGGCCTGGTCGACGGCGGAGCCCGGCAACACCATGGGCGACCAGCGCGCGGTCGACGGGACCGTTCCGGTGCGCTTCGGCCGCCGTGGCATCGCCCGCGACGGCAGCTTCGGCGCCGCCTGGGGCCGCGACACGATGGACCCCGGTCAGTACTGGTGGTTCGTGTACGCGATCAACCAGGGCGAGGTGGTCGCGACCAGCGTGGCGCAGGGCTTCGTGGTGGCCGGGGCGCCCTCGCGCCCGGTGTCGTGCACGCAGTCGAGCCAGTGCATCGGGCCGGGCGACCTGCCGGAGCTGTTCGAGTGCTACCAGTCGCAGTGCCGCCGTCGCTGCGCCTCGGACCTCGACTGCCGCGCCGAGGGCACCGTCTGCCGCTTCGACGACACGGTGGCGTCCACCGCGGGGGTGCGCCGCGGGGCCTTCTGCGGGACGGTGGTGCACACGATGCCGGGCGACGGCGGCGTCGCTCCCGACGCCCCTCGCTGAGTCAGCCCACCCGCTCCAGCACCAGCGGAACCTCCTCCACCACCCCATCGCCCACGCTCACTGCGCGGGTGAGTCGCTCGACGGCCCGCTCGGCGCTGGCCGCGTCGCGGGCGTGGACCCACGCGATGGCGTCGCCGCCCTTCACCCGGTCGCCGACGTTGTGATCGAAGACGAAGCCCACGGCGGGGTCGATGGTGTCGGTGGTGCGCGCGCGCCCGGCGCCCATCTCCACGCCCGCGATGCCGACGCCGTGCGTGTCGATGGCGAGGATGGTCCCGGTGGTGGAGGCGCGGAAGGGGACGAGCATCGGGGCCCTGGCGAACACGCTCGGGTCATCGACCGCGCGGGCGTCTCCGCCCTGCGCCGAGACCATGGCGCGGGCGACGTTGGCGGCGCGTCCGTCGGCGACCGCGGCGAGGAGCATGGAGCGCGCGGCGGCCTCGTCGGCGGCGACGCGCCCCATGACGAGCATCGAGGCGCCGAGGGTGAGGGTGACCTCTCGGAGGTCGTCCGGGCCGCGCCCCTGGAGCAGCTCGAAGGCCTCGATGGTCTCGAGGGCGTTGCCGACGGTGCGGCCGAGCGGGCGGTCCATGCGGGTGAGCCAGGCGACGCAGTCCTTGCCTCCGCCGCGGGCGACGTCGACGAGGTTGCGGGCGAGGGCGCGGGCCTGCTCCGGGGTCTTCATGAAGGCGCCGCTGCCGAACTTCACGTCGAGCACGAGCCCGTCGATGCCCTCGGCGAGCTTCTTGGAGAGGATGCTGGCGACGATGAGGGGGATGGACTCGACCGTCGCGGTGACGTCGCGCAGGGCGTAGAGGCGCTTGTCGGCGGGGGCGAGCTCGGCGGTCTGTCCGATCATGCAGGTGCCGACGTCGCGCACGAGCTCGCGGAAGCGAGCGATGGAGAGGTCGACGGAGAAGCCGGGGATGGCCTCGAGCTTGTCGAGCGTGCCGCCGGTGTGGCCGAGGCCGCGGCCGGAGATCATGGGGACGGCGACGCCGCACGCGGCGACCATGGGGGCGAGGGCGAGGGAGACCTTGTCGCCGACGCCTCCGGTGGAGTGCTTGTCGACCTTGCGCGCGGGGATGTCCGAGAGGTCGACGACGGTGCCGGAGTCGCGCATGGCGAGGGTGAGGGCGACGGTCTCCTCGGGGGTCATCCCGCGGAAGAAGACGGCCATGGCGAAGGCGGTCATCTGGTAGTCGGCGACCTCGCCGTCGACGAAGCCGGCGATGAGCTGCGCGATGTCGTCGGCGGAGAGGGCGTGGCCGTCGCGCTTGGCGGCGATGAGCTCGGGGGTGGTGCGTGCCATAGAGGCCGCGGACGGTACCACCGGAGGTGCGGGGTTGTCGGCGGGGGAGGCGGTGCGGTAGGGTTCCGCCGCGTCGACAGGAGCCTGATCGGGGTTCGTCTAATGGCAGGACGCGGGTTTTTGGTACCCGCTACGGGGGTTCGAATCCCTCACCCCGAACCACGATTTCAGCGGAAATCACCGGCCTCTTCGCGAGGCCCGTTTTGCTCTGGGACCGAGTCTGGGACCGGGGGTGAGGGTTTTCTGAGGGATCGGCTGCGACGGCCAACCCCTCGCTACCCTCGACGAGCACCGTCGGCAGCGGCGGGAACACCTGCCCGAATCCGACGCGGAGATTCTCGGCCTCGCGGACGTACATCATCGTCGTCGTGAGGTGCTTGTGCCCAGCCCGGTGCATGATGCGCAGGGGCTGGTCTCCGCGGATGGCCGCCCAGGTTGCGCCGGTCGCGCGGAGGTCGTGATAGGTGAGGTTCCGACGGGTGGCGTCGGAGGCGAAGAGGGCGGTGCGCGCGACGCCGGCCACCTGCAGGTTGGCGCGGAGCTCGTCGGCGCGGTCCTTGTCGAGGGGCCACGGCTCGAAGACTCGCGTCGCCTCCGGCCGCTCGGCCCGCATCGCCCGCAGCATCGGCAGCAGCTCGGGCTCGATCTCGAACTCCCGCGGCGCCTTGCCCTTCGGGGCGCGCACCTCCCGCGTGTTGTGGTCGACCGCGCAGTGCAGTGAGATCACGCCGTGCTCGAGGTCGACGGACTCCCACTGGAGCACCTCGAGCTCGCCGGCGCGCGGGTACAGGTAGATCGCGAGCGCGTAGGCGCGGCGCACGGCGAGGGGGATTCCCTCGCAGGTCACCAGCTGCAGGAACTCGCTGGGATACAGGTACGGCTTGCTCTTGACCGTGCCCCGATCGGGCGGCTCGACGTCGAGGCACGGGTTGCTGTCACGGCAACGGAGCGAGAGGTTCTTCGACTTGAAGGCGTCGCGCATCGCGCGGGACACGAGGCCCCACGCGTTCTGCGCGGTCTTCCAGGCGAGCTCCTCAGCCTGCACCTGGGCGTCGATCCACTCGACCCACCGCTCGATGTCGACCTTGGTGATCTCCACCATGGCCAGCTTGCCGAGGCGCGGCGTGATCCACTTCTTGAAGCGTCCGATGTCTGCCCGGCCGCCGCGGAGCCCACGCGCCTTGCGCGCTTCGAACCAACGGACCGACCACTGCTGCAGCGTCTCGCCCTTCTTCACCCCGCCGTTGGAGCGACCCGCGCTGCCCTTCCGCTTCAGGTTCCCGGTGATCTTCCCGGTGCGCGCCCGCTCGGCGATTCCGAGGGCGGTCTTCGTGGCCTTCTCACGATCGTCGCGGCCGAGGGTCGCCGGGAGGCGCATCCACACCCGCTTGCCGTCGATGCGAACGCGGCATCGCCAGTAGCCCTCGTCCTTCGAGTCGTCCCGGCTGCCGACCCACTCGAGCGACCCGGTGGTATTCGCGAGGCTCATTTCGTAGATCCTTACCGCGCCTTCCCGGCGCTCGTGTAGCCGTTGGCCGCGAGAATCTCGTCGATCGGGTCGACGGTGGTGGTGGTCGGCTCGGGCGCGCGGCTCTCCGACTCCACCCACGCCAACACGGCGTCCCGGGGCGCGAGCCATTGTCGGCGCCAGAGGCGCGCCCCGGCCACTGCGCCCGACCGACACGCCTCGACGTACGTGTCGGGCTGGATCCAGTTGGGAAGCGTCTTCTGCGAGACGAGTCCCCAACTCTCGTCGCGTTCGGCGCCGCGAGCGCGCAGCAGTCGCTCGAGAGCCGCCGCGACGCGATCGGCAAAGGCGTCGACCAGCGCATCGAGCACGCGCGCGAGCAAGGTCGGATCGTTCCGGCGGTCGAGCTCAGTCACGATCGCCTCCGATCGCGGCCGCGAAGAGGTCCGCAGAGGGTGGCGCTGGACCGTCGTCACCGTCGCCCGGGCCCGACGGCTCCTGACGAACGGCGGACTGCTGGCGGTGGCCACGCGCACGCGGGCGCCCGGTAGTCGTGGGCGTTGTGGCGACCTTGGGCGCGGGTGTAGCCTTGCGCGTGGCCGCTCCGGCGCGTGCGGGGCGCCCCCAGGGGTTGGCCTTGCCCGCCGCCGGCACGTAGCGCTGGGTCACGCCCGACGCGACGACGGTGAACTGTGCGGCCGAGCCGAAGCCGAGCCCGCTGAACTCCCGCGCATACTTCTGCAGAAGGGCCTCGACACCCGCCTGGGCCTTCTCTCGAGCAGCGAGGCCGCGGACCAGCGACTCGCGCAGCACCTTCACGGTCGAGACCTTCGCGCCCGTCGCCAAGGATAAGCGTCGTCGTACGGCTTCGAGGCGCTCGATGAGCTCCTCGGAGAGCGCGAGCGGCGAGACCTGGACGTAGGTGTCGTCGCGAACGCGCTCGTCGCTCGACGATGCCGCCGCCTCGCGCCGACGGGCACCGCGCGGCGGGTCGACGGCCTCCCAGGCCACCGCATCGTCCGACCGCAGAAGGGCGTCGAGCGAGAGGAGTCCCTTGTCGATGAGCTCGCGGGCCGCAGCTGCCAGGCTGACGTGCGGCATCATGGGCGACGCCATCGAGCGAGCCGTCGCTTCCAGGGCCTGGGCGATCGCGTGCGGGAGCAGGAAAGGCTGGACCTTGCGCAGGTTGGTCCGCGTTGGGGACGACATGGAAGAAAACCATATCGGTCTGGTATGAATGCGTCCAGATGACGACAGTCGTCTGCCACGAGCCGGGCTCTCGGGGAGCGGCCGCGCCTCGACGCGGGCGAGGGAGGATCGACTACGCTCCGTTCGCCAGCCGGATCCTGCGTTGGTGGGGCGCGTCGCGGCCGGCATAGGTCGACGCCACGAAGTCGCGCAGGCTGCTCCACTCGTGTGGGCTCTTCTTGAAGTCGACGACCTGGTGGTGGCGCAGGATGCGTGAGGCGACGCCGATGGTGTTCGCGGTCACGATCGCCGCGATGAAGTTCGCCATCCCCTCCTCGATCCCGGGGTGATCTCGATACAGCGCCCACTGGTGGACGATCTGCTCGCGATCGGGGTCGGCTCCGCTCGGCAGCGCGACCATCGCGTGGGTGAGCTCGTGCTGCACCACGTTGCCGAGCGCGAGAGCGAGGCGGGCGCTGTCGGGGCGCGCGTTGCCGAGCCACGGGCTGGCGGTCACCACCGGCGGACGCCGGAGGGTGTCACTGCTCCACCACGCGATCGCGGAGGGTGAGAGCAGGATCGCGGGCGCCTCGATGTCGAGCTCGGGGATGTCCTCGAAGATCACCCCGGAGTGCCGCGAGGAGCCGAGCCTCCGCGCCTCGGCTCGCCGGTCGGGCTCGAGGTCCAGGTGCGCCGCTCCTGCTACCGGGAGGCCGCGTGTACGAGGCGCACCTTCGCCGAGCCGTGCCGCCAGACATCGTCGGGGACCGCGCGCAGTCCCGTGGCGAGCCAGCGCAGCACGGTGGAGTCGGCGGTGCGCTGCGTGAACTGTCCGGGTGGGGGGACACATTGCGACGCCGTCGGTCGGGAACCTCGGTTCCTGAGGCCCTCAGATCATCGACCGCAAACGGGGCAAACGTAAGTCAAAGGCCCCCGTCGATCAGCGCGCGGATCAGAGCGGCGCCCAGCGCGACGCGGTCGCGGGTGTCGACCAGGTCACCGCCGCGGTCGACCTGCGACACCGTTAGGAGCAGGTCAGGACCCACCCCGTGCGTGGCGCAGATATCGTCGAAGAGGGCGCGGTGCGCGGAGGCAGGCGGCGCACGGAGTTCGATGCCCTTGCCGACGAAGCGGAGCGACGCGCCGCTGAACGCGAGAGGTAGCCAGCGCTCCTCATAGCCGCGGAACCACCGGTCGGGCGCCCTGGCGGCGTCGACGCCTGAGAGGCGCCACGAGGCTAGGAGGTAGGGATCGCGGTAGTAGCCACTGAGCTTGAACCCCCGCAGCATGCACAGGTCGTAGCCGTGATCGAAGGGGTCGACGTAGACGCCCGAGGCGCCCTCGCGCATCGCCGGATACTTCACCAGATAATAGCGCCAGTCGAACTCCCCTGCGGCCTCGCGGTCGGCGAGCCAGGCCTCGCTCACGCCTCGGAGCGCCTCGACGAGGGAGCCTTCGGCGACCGCGACGTGGTCGAGCAACGCGCCGAGCGCCGCCCGCAGGCCCGCGAGCGCCCCACGGTCGGGGCGAGCGAGCAGCGCGCGCCACACCTCCGGGTCGGACGACGACCCGAGGCGCCAGCGGTCGTTGCGCAGGGTCTGACCGTAGTCTCCGCAGGCGAGCAGGGCACCTGTGAGCTCGTCCCACGCGGAGCTGCCTGCGAACACCCGCTCGAAGGCCACGGCGCGCGCGGTGAACACCGCGGCGTCGAGCGAGAAGACCGCGAGGCAGCCGCGGAGCAGGGGGTGGTCCTCGAGCGCGAATAGCGCCAGTTCGAGCGCGCGGTTCGCCGCAAGGAAGGCTTCCTTGGCGATCTCATCGTCGAGCTGTCCTCGGTGGAAGCCCGCGATCGCCGAGAGGTTTCCGTCGACGACGTATCGGCGCACGCTCGCGAGGAGCGTGGGCATCGCCTCGGCGCGCAAGCCGTCGGCCGAGGCCTCGATCAGGTTGCGGAGCACGCGGAGGCGTCGCGGAAAATCACCCGTCATCCCCGCGCGATGCACCACCGCGGCGAAGAGCAGGAGCGTGCGCTGCAGGGTGAAGGCGGGGTTGCCGTAGGCGCGGCAGCAGCTCGCGAGGAGGTCGACCGCGCCGCGGTCGTGAAGCGTGACCTTCCCGGGCTGGTGCCCGCTGGCCGAGAGGTGCGTCTCGAAGAACGCCCTGGCGGCGCCGGGCGCCCAGCAATCGAAGGCGTCGAAAAGGAGGGCCCTCGCCGCAACCCCGCCAGGCCCTGCGTCCCCGAAGCGCGAGAGCGCGCGCGCAACGGGATCGCCCGCGGGCGACGCGCCCGACTCCCACGTGGCGACGTTGGTGACGAAGTGCAGGTAGCGCATAAACTCATCGTCGATGGCGTCGTCGCCTTTGTCGCGCATCGACCAGAGGGTGTCGCACCACGCGCCGTCGATCTTCTTCGCGAAGTCACTGGCGCGCGTAGGGTCGACCAGGCCGAGCGCGTGCTCCATCAGGGCCTTGAAGTTCTCGAAGGGCGTGAGCGGTACCCCCCGTGCGTTCATGCGGATGTAGACCGTGTCGGACGGTCCCATACCCTCGAGCCCGAGGACGTGGAAGGTCACGGCGGGGCGGGCAGCGTCGGTGAGGCGCGCCCAGGCGTTCGTGCAGTCGATGTCGCGCAGTCGGTCGTGCACGGCGTCGAGCATCGTCAGCATCGAGACCACCGTGGGGTCGTGGCGCCAGGTGCTCTGGAACCATGGTTGGTCGGTGATCCACTCCGACACCGTGGCGAGGGGAAAGGGCGGACGCCGCTGCGTGAGTTCGCGGCAGAACTCCCGCGCGCTCGGGCGGGTCTCGTAGGAGAAGCTCGCCCACGCCGCCTGCCCGGCGTCGATGCCGAGGCGCGCCGCGAGGTAGGCGTGCAGTAGGAAGAGCGTGGTGAGGCGCTGCTGCCCGTCGAGGGGCACGAAGCGATCGCCCTCCCTGCTGCCGAACACGAAGTCGAGGCTCAGGGAATTGTCACCCGTAAGGGCGTCGTGGAGCGTCGTGACGAAGTCCGCCCGGATGCGGGCCGCCGCGGGATCGGAGCGCCCTTGGGCGTAGTCGCGCTGGAGCATGGGGATGCGTACGGCGCGCACCTCTCCCGTGAAGAGCCCCACGAAGGAGGTGGCGGCGCCCCTCACGGCGACACCGCCGGCTTGAGGTAGGGGACGAGCAGACCCTCTGCGGGGTCGAACATCGCCGCGAGCCAGGCCGCTCGATCCTTCGGGCCCCAGAAGTGAACCTGCAGGGCGTCGGCGCCCGTGTAGTACTTGAGGAAGACCCGCCGGGTGCAGGGCGGGATGAAAGCCCCGTCGCGGTCGAGCGCGAGGATGCGCTGGCGCTTGACCTCGAACACGGCGTTGTTGAGCGCGCTGTTGGCCGCGCCGGGGAGCAGGGCGAGGTTGGCGATGGAGTGCACGCCGTCGGCCGCGCCGGGGGTCCCGTCGCTGACCGTGAAGGCCCGCGTGACCTCGTCGGCGAGCGCGTCAAAGGTGAGTCGATTCAGCGCGTCAGGCTTCGCGAGCGCGGTGTCGAGGCGGGAGGCCAGCGCGGCCTGGGCGGGGAGCACCCTCAGCGCGTCGCGGTGCTCCGTCAGCCACGTGACCCACTGCTCGACCTTGTTGAGCCGCTGGGCGTGCTGGGCGTGGATGTGCTCCAGCGACCAGCGCTGCTCCTTATGCGGGCGGAAGGGATAGCGTTCGTGGGTGTGCTGGAGTCCACGCACCGTCTCGACGTTCATCAGCATCAGGAGCCGGGCGCACGCAGCGTAGTCGTGTTCGAAGTCGAGCGCCTCGGCGGCGTCGCGGGTGAGATTGACGCGTCCCCGGATGCGGCGCGCGAGCTCCTGCTTCAGCCCACTCCGCGGCATCGTGCCGGCGACCGCCACGAGCGCCGCGAGGGGCTCACCCTCGGCCACGAGGAAGCCGACGTGGTGGTGCAGGTCGCGGTCCTCGTACCACTCGCGGAGCGTGGCGTGCAGCGCCAGCACCTCGCGCCAGAACCGCTCGCGCGAGCGCTCGATGCGCTCCCGCAGGGCCTCGAAGGTGTGGAACGGCCCCCGCGCGCTCCCTCGCAGCGCGCCCGCGAGCAGTTCCAGCAGGAGCTCGATGCGCGACGGATACTGCGCTGTCGGCGCATTGGTCGCGAAGGCCCAGAGGTCGGGATCGCGCAGGTCGCGCTCGATCAGGTCCCACTGGGCGGCGAGCTCGACGGGTCGCTCGGCAGCGCCCGGGCGCCCCTGTGCGAGCAGCAGGGCCTTCACCAACTCGGCGTTGGTGAGCGGGATGCGTCCGACGTTGAGCCGGGTGAATAGGGCGATGGTGTCGAGCCCGGGCGGGGCCTCGTACCAGATCACCTTCACCCGCTCGTGCAGGTGCTCGTAGACCTTGTTGGCCGCGTACTGGCGCTTCGCGCCGTGTGCCTCGAACCACTCCGCGATGGCTCGGTAGGCCGCGTCGATGTGGAAGAAGTCGACGTTCTCCCCAGCGTCGCCGTTGAGGTCACGGAGGAAAGCCTCGCTCCGAGGGCGCGTCTCGTAGCGCACCGCATACGGGGGCGACGCGTTCTGCAGGCGCTCGCGCTGCATGTACAGGAACACCAGGTACAGGGTGGTGAGCCGCTGCTGGCCGTCGACGAGCTCCCACTCGCCCTCGCGCCGCTTCACCACCACGGGCTGCAGGCAGTACACCGGCTCGGTGTTCTCCCAGATGTCGTTCAGGAGGGCGCGCACCTCGCCGACGCCCCAACGATAGCCCCGCTGATACTTCGGGACGAAGAACGTGCTCGAGAGGTCTGCGACCGCCACGAGGTCGAGCGATGCAGTGTCCCCAGGGGGCGCGAGATCGAGTGACATGAACTGAGACGTCCTCCTCTGGAGCGGCCGTGCGCGATCACCCCGGGTCCAGAGGGTACAAGCGTTCGATGGGGCTGCGAAGAGGAGGCCTTCGTCGACGGCCGGTTGGCGTTGACGGCGAGCTCTAGCCGATGGCTCGCTGGAGCGCGCCCATACGGGCCCCTCACCACGCATACCGTCCCCCGCGACCCTCGAACTTCTCCGGCGAGAAGCCCACATGCGCCAGAGCTGCGTGCACGCCCACCTCCAGGATGGGAGCGCTCACCCGGTGGCGGCCCTCGTGGTTGCCGTAGAAGCGACCGCGCGGGTCGATCATCACATAGGAGTCCTCCATCGCGTCGTTGTCCTCGGGAACCACCGCGATGCCCTCCGAGGCCAGCGAGCCGTGGCGCTCGACGAAGGCGAGGAAGTGCTCGCGCGGGATGAGCAGCGGCTCCACCCGGCCGTCGTTCTGTCCCTCCACGCGCAGCACCTGGAACACCTTCCATCGCTCGGGGCGGAGCTCGCGCACGAGGGCGCCCATGTCCTCGTCGCAGTTGAGCGCCGTGACCACGGTGTTGAGCTTCAGCCGAACGCCCTCGGCGCGGCAGCGGGCGGCCAGCGCGCGCACCCGCGCCACGTGATCGCCGCGACCGCGGCCGAGCGAGCGTTGCACTCGCTCGACGGCCGAGTCGACCGAGAGCGCCACCCAGTCGAGCGACGAGGCGTGCCCGTCGAGGAGCGCGTCGAGGCGCGACCCGCTGGTGACGAGGCACGTAGTGAACCCAAGCGATTTCGCGTGAGCCACCAGCGGTCCGATGTGGGGATGAAGCGTCGGCTCGCCGCCGGCGAAGGTGAGCTTCTCACCGCCGGCCGCGCGCAGACGATCGAGCAGGCGCTGCGCGTCGTCGGGGTCGAGCTGCCCTTCCACGTCGCGAAAGGTCGCGAAGCAGAACGTGCACCGCGAATCACAGGGCTTGTAGAGATGGAAGTTGATCGAGATGGGGTTCACGGCGTCTCCTGCCGCCAGGACGCTCGCAGGGTCGACGTCCTGACCGGGCGACTCGGTTCGCCCGTCGTTTTCCTGGCGCCGCTGAATCCCGTCGGGTGCGACACGGCGGAGCGGGGGGCGAGCGGAGAAAACGACGCGACCGATGTCAGCGGCGGCCGTCGGGCTTCGTCAACCTCTGCGGAGGAACTCCATCGATGGATCAACCACTGAGCCGACTCGTTGCCCTGATCGACCGCATCCCGTTCAACGGATCGTGCGCGGTCTTCCCCTTCGATCCCGTGTTTGGGGAGGTGTCCCCGTCGGTGTGCGAGGCGCTCGTGCTGTACGCGATGGCGACACCGAGTGTGCCGCGAAGGCTGAGATGGGAGGCCGCCATCGTGTCCGCGCAGCACTGGCTCGGTCGCTTCGACGAGGAGTGCCTCGATCGCGCCGAGGCGCTGCCTCTCCTGTCGGCGGAGAGCTACGTGATGGAGCGGGTAATCGCTCACGCACTGCGGGGCAGGGCACGGCTGGAATACGTGCGGGCTGAGCCGAGGCCGAGGCCGGGGCGCGACCGCGACGAACTCGCGCGAGGCGCGCGGGACGACTTCGACCTCGTGGTCGCTCTCCTCGAAGGGCACCACGGCTCACGCGCCAACCTCTTCGCCGCGCTCGTCTCCGCGGGCAACGCCTGGCGGACGCCGCCACGGGCCGATCCTGCCACCGCGATTGAGCGCTACGAGCGCGCCGTTCGTCTCGGCACCGCGAACCCGCACGAACGCGCCCGCCTGGCGAAGTGCCACGCGGACGCCCTCGTCGATCGCGGTGAACCGTCCGACCTCGAGCGGGCCATCGTGCTCTTGCAGGAGTCCCGGCAGATCCGGCGAGGCGGACCCTACGAGGCCGCGACACTCCTTTCGCTCGCCGCCGCAGAGAGTGCGAAGCGCCAGGAGCGCACCGCCGCCGATTGCGAGCACGTTCACCGCATCCTTCTCGCGGCGCAACGGTGTGACACCGGCATCAACGCCGAGCCGCTCGCGCGCGAACGACTGAAGGTCCTGGGCGCCTGGCTCCGGCACGCGCCCGAAGCGCCTGAGCCGCGTCGCGCGCTCGACGAGATCGTTGCAAAGTTCCCCATGCTCGAGCGTGAGGGCGAGTTCGCACAGGGCGGCGGTGGCGCTCACGCTGGGGGTCTCGTGACATCGATCATGCGCCTGCAACATCCGTCGACGTCAGCTTGCACCGAGGTGCTCTTGGCGATCGAAGAGCCGACCTTCCTGCGTCGTACGGGCGCGATGGGGAAGCTGCTCTGGCCGGCAGCCGATCGGCTCGCCGAGGCCGAGCGATACTTCCGGGAGCGCTCCATCGCCGCGAATCCAGAGCGTCTCGCGGCGCTGGCCGAAGGGCTGCTCGTCGCGCCGCAGGACGACGCCACCCCCGGACGCCTCGTGGGCCGCGCCCGCACGCTCGCGCGACTCACGCTCTTCGCGGGGGCGACCCGCGAGGCGGTGGCGGAAGCCGCGCGCGCCGCAGAATCCGCCATCGCCGCGGTACCCGTCCCGGTCGTGCGTTCGCTGCTGTTCATGGAGCTGGCGACGGTGTGGGGGCCGACCGACAGCGCGCACCCGATCCAGGACTTCGCCGAGGCCGCGCGTCTGTCTGAACTCGCAGTCGACGCGGCTGCGGACGATGCGGCATTCCAACTGGACGCGCTCCTCCGGCTCGCCCGCGCCACGCAGCACCGCTCCGACGGCGTCCTGCGGGTTCATCGCGAGCGCGCGACGGCGATCTACGAGGACATCGTCCGACGCGCGCCGGCGCTCGGGGCCGACGTCACGCTGGCCTCCGCCCAGCAGAACCTCGCGGCGCTTGCTGTCATGAGCGGGACCGGTGCGCGCCAGGACCGGAGCACGGCCGCGGTCGCCCATGGGGACGTTGCCGAGCGCCTCGGGAGCACCATGGCGATCGCCAACCGCGCCTGGATGCTCACGCAGAGCGCGTCGCAGCGGACGCGCGAGGACGGAGCCGAACTGCTGCGGGAGGCGCTCGCCCTATTCGCGAAGGTCCCCATGGAGGATCTCTCCGAGGCCGAGCGCATCAACGTCACGCAGAACCGCACCAGCGCTGAGACGCAGGCGCTCGAACGCGACGGTCGCTTCGCGGAGGCGGCGCAGCGCTGGCGCGATCGGCTGGAAGAACCCGACGTCCGGCGTCGCCCGGATCTGCTTGCGCGCACGCGGCACAACCTCGGCGACCTCTTGTCCCGGCACCCCGCGACCTGCGAGGAGGGGCTCCGCATCCTGGACGCCGCGCTCCAGGGCAGACCGCTCGATCGGTCGCCGCGCGAGCACTGGGAGACGCGCTTCTCCATCGCGAGCGCGCTGAAGACGGTGCTCGCGATGGGGGCGCCCTGGAGGTTGCGCGAGCCGCGCTCGGAGACCGATCGGTGCGCCGTTCGGGCGGCGCGTGGCGCGATCGCGGCCGCCCGTCGCCTGGGGTCGGGAGACGAGCTCGCGCGCACCGGTAGGCTGCTCTGCACGCTCGCGTTCCTCGCGGGGAGCGACGCCGACTTCGCGACGCGGATGGAGGACGGGTGGGGCGCGATGTCCGACGCCCTGCCCAGCATGTTGGGCGACGCGGAAGCGGAGGAGGCCGAGGCCGGGCTCGCCGAGGCGGCGGCGCTGCGGGTTTTCCGCGCGCGTCGGAGGGGCGGCGATGGCGAGACTGCGTCGTCGGGCTTCGAGGCGCTGCGCGGCGACCCGGCCGCGAACGTCGTCCGCTGGATGGAGCGCGCGATGCTTCCGCAACAGCGCAGGCTCGCCGCACGATTCGCGCGCCCTGCCTGGTTCGACGACGCCCGCTGGCAGGCGTGGGGGGCGCTGCTTGACGCGGGCGAGCCGCTCGCGATCTCACATTGGGTGGAGGGCGCCCGGCAGGAACACGCCGACTTCCTCGACCCGACCGCGGACCCGACCTCCACCCGCGATTGGCTTCGCGCGGCTCCCGACCGCGGCGCGATGGCGCTGCTCCCGACCTCGGAGGGCGTCCTCGTGGCCGTCGAGACGGCGGCGAAGGGACTGCACGTCGCGCTGATTTCGCCGTCGTCCGCGGGGCACGAAGAGTGGTCGTCCATCCTGACGGACCTTACTCGCGCGGCCGACGCGACGGTTCGCATCGAGCGCGCGGCCCTCGTGCGCACGGCGCTCGTAGAGCCGATACAGACACTCATCGAGGCCCCCCTCGGCTGTGTGCGCCTCGCGCTGGGGGCGAAGATGCGATGGCTGCCTCCGTCCGCGTTGTTTCCGGACGCGGTACTTCACCTCGCGCCGTCCATCGGGGTACCCCCGCGCCCTCTCGCGCGCCCGGCCACGGCCGAACGGCGCATCGCCCTGATTGCTTCCGACCCGGCCGCGGACCTGGGCCGAGGGATCGAGGAGATCGCCCTGCTCTCGCACGAACTCGCCGCGACGGCGCGGGTGACGACGGCGCTCGGGCGGGGCACCCGTTGGGGACGGTCGCTCGGCATCCCGGCCGACGGGCTCGTCGATCGGCCGCCCTCGCCGGATACACTCTTCGACCTCGCCGCCGACGCCGACGTGGTGATCCTGCTCGCGCATGGGGACGTGATCGCCGCCGCAGGGCCCGCCATGAAGTTGATGAGCGCCGACGGGCAGGTCGCTCGAGTCGGGGCGCAGAGCATCGCCGCGCGATCGGCTGCGCTCGCGGGGCGACACCTCGTGTTGCTGTCCTGCGAGGCGGGCTTCGTCGAGTCGCAGCGCCACCGGCTCGGCCTCCTGCTCGGCGAACTCCTCGCGTGCGGCGCTGCGAGCGTCACGGCGGCCTCCTGGGTCGTGCCGCTCGGAAGCGCGTTGACGGTGAGCCGGTTCGTCGCCCACGCGCTGGCGCAGGGGCGCGAGCCCGAAGAGGGCCTCAAAGAGGCGATCGAACAGATGCTTCGCACCGGCGCTGAGGAAGGGCCGCTCGTGGGTGGCCGCATCACCGCGGCGGAGCGTCGCGTGGACCGGGTGGCCGCGGCGCGGGCCTGGGCTACCTGGCGGCCATGAGACTCGTCGCGTCGAACTCCAGCTGATCGTCGGCGAGCGCGAAGAGCGCGGCGAGCGTCGCGGGCCCCGCCTCGGGGTGTCCTCCAACGACGATCACCAGGGTCGCTGCATCGTCGGGTTCGACCCGCCACCCGCGGAATGACCAGCGGTCGCCCGCCCGTCGGATCAGGTCCGACACCTCCACGCCGGTCGGGTTTTCCCGGTCGACCACGAAGCCGCGGATGGCCGACTCCCCTCGCGCGTGTCCGTCGACGACGACCTCGCGGGGCTTCTCGCCGGACGAGAGCGTCGGCTGCGCGACGGAAGCTCCGGCGATCAGCTCGGTGAACGCCGCGCCAACGGCTTCAAGTCGCTCTCGCAGCCACGCGGAGGGGAGCGTCAGCACGGCACGACGGCTGCGCGCTGGCGGGGCGAGGCGGACCGCATTGGCGACGATCTCCGCGGCGATCTCGCCCCAGTACCTGGCGAGAATCGCCGTCGTCTCGGTCGCGCGCGTCTCAGCGTAGCCAGCCAGACCGATCATCTCGGGGCCGACGCAGGTCGCGCGCACCGCGGCGTCTTCCACCACGCGTTCGGCGAGCTCCGCCGCGCCGAGGGCCGCGGCTGCGGCGATGACGCCTTCGAGCGCGATCAGTCCGTCGAGGGCTTCGGTGCCGTCGCCGTCCCGGATCGCGTCCGCGAAGGAATCGAGCAACGCGTCCGCGTCCAACGACGCGACCAGCTCACGACGGAGAGCGGGATCGACGGCCGACAGCGCCGCGGCGGCCCTTTCGCGGAGGCCACCCAGGTCGAGCGACGGCGCGTGTGCCGCGCGCCCGACCGCGGCCGCGAGCCGCCACGCGGAGGCAAGGTCTCCCCGGTCGCCGTCCAGGGCGTGAGTGAGGTCGTCCGCCATGTCTCGATGCGCTGAACTGCTCACCGCGCGCCTCCATCGTGAACGTGCTTCCGTCACGAAGTCGTGTTCCGTCGGTTGGACGTTCGCGACGGGCAGATCCGGACGAAACGCCGTTACGATCTTGCAGCGCTCGCCCCGGTCGAACGCGATCAATACGCCCTCCTGCGAGTAGGCGTACGCCCGATCGGGCCCGAGCCGGGGCTGCGACGCCCAAGGCGTCGTCTCGGCCGCGAGGCAACGCAGGTACGCCGGACCGTAGTGCAGGTCGTGGTGCCGTTGCAGGATGATCGTGCTCCGCGCGGCGTGCTCCACCACGGCGTCCCGACCAGGTGTCGCCGTGACCCCTGCCGCGCGCGCTTCCGCGAGGAGCAGGGCCACGTCGTGATCGATGAGCGTGTCCCAGCGCTCCCTGGGATTGTAGAGGTGCTTGATGACCTTGCACGGCCGCTGACCCACGGAGATGGGCACGAGCTCACCCAGCCCCGGCCGGTGAAGCGTCTTCATCGCCCGCCTTCCCACAGGGCGCGCAACCGCTTTCGCACGCGGCTCACCCGCTGGTGGAATCGGTCAACGGCGCGACCTGCTTCGAGTTCGTCGGCGGAGGAGCCGGGGTCGAAGAGGCGCACACGGGCGCCAGCGGTCTCGGCCCTGAACGCCAGCGCGCGGACTTCGTCGTGCGGGACGCCCGCCCGCGCGGCGAGCCAATCGAGTTCGTCTCGATCGAGCGCCTCGGGGGCCTCGGAGAGCTTCAAGGCGACCCGGTCCTCCATCGAAAGCGTCTGGATGACCCGCAGCGCCTGGCGAGCTTCCGCTTGCCTCTCCGCGGCGGGCGCGAGGTGTTCAGGCGGCGGCTCTGGAACGATCGCCATGGGCTCGGCCTGCTTGCGACGAAGGTGGCTGAGGGCGCGATTCTGGAGGGCGCGGCCGAGGTAGGTGCGCGGGTGCTCCGGGGTGGACGGCAGGGGGCGCTTGCAGAGGTCGAGGATGAACTGCTGCAAGAGGTCTCGAACGGTCGCGTCGCCGAGGGCGCGCGCGAGCCGAGGCGAAAGCAGTCCGGGCATCTCCTGCGCGAGGAACTGCGCGGCGAGGTCCAGAGCAGGTCGGTCCTGCTCGGAGTGCCAGCGTTCGAGTCGGAGGATCGTGTCGCGCCAGGGGTCCATGACGACGGGGAAGGTGAGCGGTGGGGTCGCATTACTACCCTCGCGGGAAGCCGTGTGCCGAGCGAATACAGATCACGAAGAACAAGGCGGCGTCGCGAACCGGGTTCGGGCGCCGGTCGAGGGGCCGACGATCGGGGGCGCCCACCGACTTCGTTCATGAAGGCGGTGTTATCGATGGTGTGCGCGACGAGCGTTATCCTCAGCGCGCCGGCCGACGCCCACCCGCGGGGCCCGGTCGAGCGCCGCGTGGTGCGGGCGTCGGCGCGACCACGACTCCCACCGCCGATTCCATCTCGCGGATGTGGGCGAGCCTGGCCTCCCATTCCGGGTGACCCGGAGACATCCCGATCGCGCGGGTGATGTCGTCGATTCCGGGCGCGAACTACCCCGAGTACGCCCGCACGAGCCCGCGGTCGTAGATAGCTGCCGCCGCGTAGTACTACAGCCGCACTTGAGTCAGCAGGTTGATCGTCCGGCCTCGCGTGAGTGGTAGCAACCCGAGGTTGCGGTAGCGATTGCTCGACGTCAGATCCTGGTGGCCATTGACAGCGATGTCGCCTCGCACGAAGCGCGACGGCGTCGGGACCACGCCCCGAGCGACGCAGCGGCCCATCACTTACATGGCCCAGTAAAAGCGCAGGGGCCGCTGCCGCTCGCGCACGCGGTCGCGGCGGGCGTGCCGGTGAGGATCGAGTTCCTCGAGCAGCGGCGTCTACGGTCACCGGGCAGCGCCGATGAGGTCGTCCCGCCCGAGGAGTCCGAGGCGCGGTAGAGGGAGCGCTGCAGGGCCCCAGCACGACACGCTGGCCAGAACGAGCGAACGCCCTCGCGGTCTGGTCACGTTCGCTGTGACGGCTGCAACGTGGAGCGGCTGGCACCGTTTCACGGCGGCGCTTCGCCCCCAGAGCCATCAACTGGAGGAGTGGGAGGACGACCGACCCGGCGCTTCGCGGCGGGCGGCGCCGGGAGGAAGAGTTCCGTTGGCGCGACGCCAAATCCGTCGCAGAGCTGCGCCAGCACGCTGGCGGTGAAGTTCGCGTTGGCGGCCTCGACGAGGTGCAACTGGTAGACGCTCATGCCGCCGCACCGGGGCGCGCACTCGCCCTGCGTCCAACCGCGCGCAGCGCGGAGCCGGCGGACGTTAGCCGCGACGGTGTCGAGGATCAGACGATGGGTCGGGCCCGTGTAACGGCCCGCTCCTCCAGCGGGCGGTCGTGCCATGCGGCGGGACCGTGCGAGTGAACCAAGCCTTGTGAATATCAACGCGAGTTGGTATTCGTGGGCTCACTCCTGGAGGTGCCGGGGGCGGTGGAGGGCAAGTTGATGTTGAAGCGATGGTTGTTCTGGGCGTTGGCCTGCGTGGCGATCGGTTGCGGCGGTGGCGGGACGGGGACGTCGACGTCTGCGTCATGCGTGGCGAACGAGACGCGGGCGTGCGTCTGCACGAGTGGCGCGATGGGTGCGCAGACGTGCAACGCCCTCGGGTCCGGCTACGACACCTGCGGGTGCACGGCCCAGGACGCGGGAACCGCAGCTGCGTGCGCGCCGAACGAGACAAGGTCGTGCGTTTGCGCCGCTGGGGGACTGATGGGTGCGCAGACGTGCAACGCCACAGGGTCGGGCTATTCGACCTGTGGGCCCTGCACGGCCGCGAGGTGCGGGGACGGGACGTGCAACGGCATGGAGACCTGCTCGTCGTGCGCGGCCGACTGCGGCGCCTGCATGGTTCGCTGCGGCGACGGGACGTGCAACGGTACGGAGACCTGCTCGTCGTGCGCGGCCGACTGCGGGGCGTGCGCGTCGCCGCGCTGCGGGGACGGGACCTGCAACGGGAGCGAAACGTGCTCGACGTGCTCCGATGACTGCGGCGTGTGCGCGCCGCGCTGCGGCGATGGGACGTGCAACGGCACGGAGACCTGCTCGTCGTGCGCGGCCGACTGCGGCGCCTGCGAGACCATGTGCATGGCGTGCGCTCAGGACGTCGACTGCCCTACCGGGTTCCACTGCGGGCAGCGCCGCTGCGACGGCGCCCGCTCCTGCTACTCGACGGCCGTCACGTCGTGCGCGGTCGTCGGCGGGGTACGGTGCCCCGCGACGTCGGCGTACAACCTCTGCACGAGCGACGCGTCCGCGATGCCCTCCGAGTGCGGCCCCTACGCCGTGTGCATGGCTTACGGCGACGGCCGACGCTTCTGCGCACGCGGTTGCACGACCGCCGTGGACTGCCCCACCCCTCCCGCGGGCTCGACCACCGTGCCGGCTTGCGACACGAACAACAGCCGTTGCTACCTCCGGTGCAACGGCCCCGGCGCGTGTCCGTACGGCTTGTCGTGCTTCCGCTACGCCAACGGCACTTACGGGTACTGCTCGTAGCCCGACCCTCGCCGCTACTCCGACGCTGCTCCTCGTCCCGCCCGGCTCGCATCTCCTGAGGGATGCGGCGCGCGCGCAAGACGTCCAGGGCCCCTATGGCGCGGCGACGGTCACCACGCGGTCCCAGCCACGCGCCAGTTCCGAGCGACAACGAGCCCGTCAAGGGCACCGATCGCCCGTTGGGGTCGATCGGCAGGCGCCCGTGCAGCAGTCGTTTCCGTTGATGCGGCAGCCGTTGCCGCTCGCCTGGCACTGGCAGGCGCCCATGCCCGTCGACCCGCCGCCCGGGCGGATGCAGAGCATCGCTCCGCAGCAGTCGTTGGAGTAGAAGCACGACTCGCCGCCGCGGCGGCAGACGCAGA
>CBIHPK010000147.1:0-21336 GCA_966211675.1 uncultured Myxococcaceae bacterium | reverse complement strand
TCGCGCGGCTCCCACCCTCCCCTACCCCGGGCGCCCTTGGCCCGGGCGGCTCCCCCGCCCGGGGCGGGGGGTGAGCGGTCGGGGAGGGGGTCTAGGGGAGCGAAGGAGGGGCGAGGGAGGCGATCAGCCCGCGGCGTCGTAGTCGACGCCGGCGTCGGCGCCCGCGTCGGTCGCGGCGGGGGCGTCCGTGGCGGCCGGGGCGTCGGTCGGGGCGGGGGCGTCGGCCGGGGCGTCGGTCACGACGGGCACGTCGCGCACGCCGCCGTCGGTGGCGGTGCCGGGGATGCCCATCGGCTGCATCGTGGTCACGTACGCGCAGTACGGGACCGCGTCGCGGCGCACGCCGGTCATGTCCTCGGGGTACACGCAGAACGAGCCGCCGCTGCAGTCGGTGTTGGTCTCGCACTCCTTGAAGATGCAGACGCCCTGCTCGTCACCGGCCGGACCGCGCGGGTTCATCATCGCGTCGTCGGGGCAGCCCGCGGTGGCGGTGCGGGTGTTGATGAACGAGCCGCAGAGGCCCTGCTCCGGGTGCGCCGAGGTGAGCGAGAAGCAGGTGCCGCGGCACTGCGCGACGCCCGTCGCCTGGACCATCATCGGGTTGCAGAGCGCGCCGTCGGGGCGGAGCGCCATGTCGACCGCCGCCGCGGCGCAGCGGCCGAGGCGGGTGTTGCAGCGCATCAGCGAGGCGTCGCCGGCCATCGCGCCGGCGCAGTCGGCGTCCGTCGCGCAGAACGGCAGGCAGCCCGGGTTCTCCATCTGGCTGGTCTGGAGCTGGAGCCAGTTGGTGGTGCAGATCGAGCCCGTGGGGCAGGCGCCGGTGGCCTCGGTGCGCATGCCCGCGACGCAGGCGCGGGTGCAGAGGCTGATCTGCGCGCCGGTGCGCGGGGTGGCGTAGACGAGGCAGGTCGAGTAGCGACCGCCGCACTGGCCCTCTTCCTCCGCCGTCGTGCCCTGGTCGCAGCCCATGCCCGAGGTGCAGATGCGACCGCCGGTGGTGACGACGCAGGCGAGGTCGGCCGAGTCGGTGGCGCAGGCCTCGTCGCCGGTGCAGCGGCGGCCCGCGACGACCGCGAGGCGGGGAGAGCCCGCGTCGACGCGGGGACCGGTGTCGGTCGGCGAGCCGGTGTCCGTGCGAGGGCCCGTGTCCGTGGGCGAGCCGGTGTCGGTCACCACGCCGCTGTCGACGGGGCCGGAGTCGACCGGGGTGTTGACGGGGTCGTCGCCGCACGCCGAGGCCATGCAGGCAAGAATGATCAAAAGCCAACCGCTGTTCCGCTTCACTGGAGCCTCCTGTCGATGCACTGAAATCACGATCGCGCCGACGTGAGGGCGGCGCCGCCCAAGAAACACGCGTCGGGTTGTGCCACGACGCGTGCGATATCGTTAAACCCGTCGGGAGCGTCGACTGATGACGCTCACCCCTTCGCCTTCGCCTTCGGCGCCCGCCCGGTCACCGCGCGCAACGCTCGCTCCGCGGCGGCGGCCGCCTGCGCGACCTCCTCCTCGCGACCGCCGAGGTAGAGCCTTCCGAACTGACCGAAGGTCACCACCTCGAGGAGGTTGATGTTGGCGGCCTTCTCGGCCTCGTTGGCCGCGAGCGCCGCGTATCCCGCGGGCGCGATCTCGAGCACGTACAGCGTCTCGCCCTCGAGCAGGAGCTGCCCGTGCCGCATGCGATTGACCAGCATCGCCTGGTGCGCGTCGATGCCGTGGATCACCTCTCGCGACACGATCTCCGCGGTCATGCGGTCTTCGATCTTCAGCCCCGCGCGCTCCAGCATCGCCTCGCCCGCCGCGCGCACATCGCCCTGGTCGAAGTGGTGCACCTCGACGAGGCCATAGGAGCGCTCGACGATCTGCATTCCCGGGAGCACCCGAGTGTGCTTCAGCGCCGCGTCGGTGAGGTTGTTGATGGCGATGCCCGGAGCGATCTCCACGATCAGCGCCGCCTGACCTGCGAGCGGCTGGAACCCCGACGACACCGTCTGGAAGAAGCCGGCCAGCTGGGGCTGGAGCACGTCGATGTGGATGAAGGTTCGCAGATGCACGACAGTGATTTCGTCCGGAGAGGGTCAGCGACCGCGCGGGCTACGCTTGCCAGGAAGGGCGGAGCGAGGGCGCGCGGACGCTATGTGGAATTGCTACAGCCGTCAACCGCCTGTCACGCCGCGCCGCCGCGGGGCGAGTCGGGTCGCGCGCTCACGACTCGACCCTCGACCAGAGCTCGACGCGGAGGCGCTCCTTGGAGGGGTCACTGCGGGTGATGGTGCGCGCGGCGGAGAGCGCGGCGAGCAGCTCGCCCTCCATCCCCAGCGCCGGGACGGCCTGTCGACCGGGGAGCAGCAGGCGCTCGACGTCGCCGCGCAGCGGGTGTCCGCAGAGGCCGAGGAAGCCCGGCGAGGTGAACTCCTCCAGCGGCTCCATCGGCTCCGCCGCCGTCGGCCTCGACGCGGCGCCCGAAGCGTCCTCCGCGGGGAGCCCGTCGTGCGGCGACTCGACCCAGAGCGTGTGCCGATCGAGGAAGGGGATCACCCGCGAGAGAGCGCCCAGCACGCGAGGCCGCACGCGCCGCAGCGCCGTCGCCCCCGCGTCGACCAGGGCCCTCGGAAGCAGAGCGCCCACGCGGAGCGTCACCTCGGCCGAGTCCCCCGGCGCGACCTCGACCGCGAGGAGGTTCTCTTCGGTCAGCGGACGCGCGACGTCCATCACCGCGAAGAGCCGACGGGCCATGCCGACGGGGAGCACCTCCCGGCGGACCACCACGTTGACGAGATATCGGTAATGTCTCGGGCGCGCCGAGAGCAGCGTCTGCGTGTACGCCCTGGACAGCGGCTCGAGGGTCAGCCGGTGCGCCGCGCCCGCATCGAGGCCGGTGACGACCCACGCCGCGCCCAGGCCCTCGTCGACGCCCGCGAGCTCGACCCCCACCGCGCGTCCGCGGCGCACGACGATGCGCTCGACGGTGTCCCGGAGGCGCACCTCGCCGCCGTGCTGGAGGATCTTCTCGAGCAGCATCCGCGTGAGCTCGTCGTGCTCGTCGCCGTCCAGCATCGCCGCGCGGGCCGGACCGTGGGCGCGGGCTCGGCGGAGGGTGGTGAGACCGTCCGGGTCGAGCGAGCCCGCGAAGCGGCACTGGGCGTCGACGAAGGTGCGAAACGGGTGGTCGCTCGCGAAGGCGCCCAGCAGGTCGGAGCCCGGTCGCAGCGGCAGCGCGTCGGCGAGGGCCCGCGCGCGGCGCCGCTCCCAGAAGCCCTCCGGAGGCCAGGAGAGGTCGGCGCCGAAGAGGGCGTCCAGGGAGCCTTCGGCGCCCGCGAGCGCCGCGTAGAATTCCTCCACCGCGCGCGGCACCTCGGGGAACTCCCTCAGCACCTCCGCCACGCGACGGTCGGTCGCGGCGGGCACGTCGATGCGCCGACGGGGCATCACCACCTGCCACGCCGGGTCGAGGGGGCTCAGCCGCCGTCGCACCGCGGGCAGCAGCGCGAGCTCGGCGAACACCCGGCGGAAGGCCGGGGTCTCATGGGCCGTGAGGGCGCCGAGGCCCCGGTAGAGGGCCTTGCCCTCGCGGTCGTAGCGGTGCGGCAGCGAGCCGTGGCCCAGCGCCACCACGCGGAAGCCCCGCCGGGCGAGCAGCGCCCCGGTGGCGAGCGCCCCGAGCGAGAGCCCGACCACGATGACGTCGTACGAGCTGCGAGGCGACGTCACGGGACCCGGTGGACGCGCCGGCCCTCACGCCGCAGCCGGCCCGCCGCCAGGTCGGCCACCGCCGCGGGGAGCAGCCGGTGCTCCTCCGCGAGGATGCGCGCCTGGAGGCTCTCCTCGGTGTCGTCGTCGAGCACCGGCACCGCGGCCTGCGAGATGATCGCCCCGGAGTCGAGGCCCGCGTCGACGAAGTGCACCGTACACCCGCTGATCTTTACGCCGTACTGTAAAGCCTGGGCCTGCGCCCGCACCCCGGGGAAGGCCGGGAGCAGCGACGGGTGGATGTTGATCACCCGGTCCTCGAAGGCCGAGAGGAAGCCCTCCGTGAGCACCCGCATGAAGCCCGCGAGCACCACGAGCTCGGCGCCGAGGGACTGCACCTCGGCCTTCAAGGCGGCGTCGAAGGCCGAGCGCTCGGCGAAGCTTCGGTGGTCGATCACCCGCGCGGCGACGCCCGCCGCCGCGGCGCGCTCGAGCGCGCGGACGCCCGGACGATTGGAGATGACCCCGACGATCTCCGCGGCCCCGAGGGCGCCGGTCCACCCGGCGTCGAGGAGCGACTGGAGGTTGGTGCCGCCGCCCGAGACGAGCACCACGACGCGCATCGCAGCCATCAGCCGACGAAGACCACGCGGTCGTCGTCCACCGCGTCGGAGGCCACCACCTCGCCCACGATGTCCGCGGCCTGGCCCATCTCGCGGAAGGCGCTCAGCACCGAGTCGGCGCCCTGCGCGGCGGTCACCACCACGAGCCCGAGCCCGAGGTTGAAGGTGCGGCGCATCTCCGCCTCCTCGATCTCCCCGGCCGCCTGGATGAGCGAGAAGATCTCCGGCCGCGGCCAGCGCCGTGAATCGAGCGTCACGCCGACGCCGTCCGGCAGCACGCGCGGGATGTTGCCCGGAAGCCCCGCCCCGGTGATGTGGGCGATGGCGCGCACCTGCCCGGTGGTGACCGCGCGCTGCACGGCCCTCGAGTAGATCTTCGTGGGCTCCAGGAGCTCCTCCCCCAGCGTGCGCCCGAGGTTGCCCACCACCTGGTCGAGTCCGTACTTCGCGACGTCCAGCAGGGCGCGGCGGGCGAGCGAGTAGCCGTTGGAGTGCAGCCCCGACGAGTGCACCCCGATGACCACGTCGCCGACGCGCACCAGCGAGGCGTCGAGCATCTTGTGCTTGTCCACCACGCCGACGCAGAAGCCCGCGAGGTCGTACTCGTTCGCCGGGTACATCCCGGGCAGCTCCGCGGTCTCGCCGCCCAGGAGCGCGCAGCCCGCGCGGCGGCAGCCCTCCGCCACGCCCGAGATCACGCCCTCGGCGATGCCCGCGTCGAGCACCCCGGTGGCGAAGTAGTCGAGGAAGAAGAGGCAGTCCGCGCCCACCGTCGCGACGTCGTTGGCGCACATGGCCACCAGGTCGATGCCCACCGTGTCGTGGCGGCCGAGCGCGAAGGCGATCTTCAGCTTGGTGCCGACGCCGTCGGTGCCGCTCACCAGGATCGGCTCGCGCAGCCCCATCGGCAGCTTGCACAGGCCCGCGAAGCCGCCGAGGTTGCCCAGCACCTCCGGGCGGCGGGTGGAGGCCACCAGGGGCTTGATCTTCTCCACCACGGCGTCACCGAGGGCCGCGTCCACCCCAGCATCGCGATACGTCAATCGTGCCATTGCCGGGCAACACCTACGGGATCGACCGTCGCAGCGTCAATGCCGTCGGCGCGATCGCCACTGGTCCGAGGGGCTCCAGTATCGTAGAACGCGTGTCCATCATGTTGACGATGCCCGGTGCGTGGCGCCGGGTCGTCGGCCGTACCTGTCATTGAATGGAGTCCTCAGATGGCGAAGACGTTTCAGGAGATCATGGCCGAGACCCGCCGGGCGATCCGGGAGATCTCGCTCGAGGAGCTGAAGTCGCGGCTGGAGTCGCGGGCGGAGTTCACGCTGGTGGACGTGCGCGAGGGCGATGAGTACCGGGCGGGGTACATCCCCGGGGCGCTGCACATCCCGCGCGGTCACCTGGAGAGCAAGGCCGAGGGGCTGCTGCACCGCAAGGACGCTCCGCTGGTGGTGTACTGCGCGGGCGGCACCCGCTCGGCGCTGGCGGCGCGCACGCTCCAGGACATGGGCTACACCAACGTCGAGAGCGCCAACCCGGGCTACTCCCAGTGGAAGGACCGTCGGTATCCGATGGAGGTCCCGCGGGTGCTCACGGCCGATCAGCGAGACCGCTACTCACGGCACCTGCTGCTGCCGGAGGTCGGAGAGAAGGGGCAGGCGAAGCTGCTCGACGCGAGGGTGCTCTGCCTCGGAGCGGGAGGCCTCGGCGCCCCGGCGGCGCTCTACCTCGCGGCGGCGGGCGTCGGCACCATCGGCCTCGTGGACGCGGACGTGGTCGACGCGTCCAACCTGCAACGGCAGGTGATCCACAGCATCTCCACGGTGGGGATGCCGAAGGTCGACTCGGCGGAGCGCACCCTCAAGGGGCTCAACCCGGAGCTCAACGTGGTGAAGTTCCAGGAGCGGCTCACCAGCGAGAACGTCGACCGGATCTTCGACGGCTTCGACGTGATCGTGGACGGCTGCGACAACTTCCCGACGCGCTACCTGGTCAACGACGCCTCGGTGATGAAGCGCAAGCCCGTGGTGCACGGGAGCATCTTCCGCTTCGAGGGCCAGGTGACGACCTTCATCCCCTACGAGGGCCCCTGCTACCGCTGCCTGTACCCCGAGCCTCCGCCCGCGCACCTCGCGCCGTCCTGCCAGGAGGCGGGCGTGCTCGGCGTGCTGCCGGGGCTCATCGGGATGATCCAGGCCACCGAGGCCATCAAGCTGGTGCTGAAGATCGGGACGCCGCTCGCGGGGCGGCTGCTCACCTATGACTCGCTGGGGATGAAGTTCCGCGAGCTCAAGCTGCGGCGCGACGAGGACTGCCCGATGTGCGGGCGCAACCCGAGCATCGACAGCTACATCGACTACGAAGGCTTCTGCGCCCTGCCCGGACACTCGTGATGGCCACGGCGGCGAAGCAGCATGAGCTGGTGACGCGCTGGGAGGTCGAGGCCACGACCGACGAGGTGTTCAGCATCCTGGAGGACGCGACCTCGCTGCCTCGCTGGTGGCCCTCGGTCTACCAGGAGGTCACCGAGGTCGACGGGGGTGGCCCCGATGGCGTCGGCCGCGTGATGAGCTTCGTCACCAAGGGCTGGCTCCCGTTCACCACGAGCTGGAGCGCTCGACTCGTCAGCGTCCAGCGCCCGTCGACGATCGAGCTCGACGCCTTCGGCGACTTCGAGGGCCGCGGCGTCTGGACGCTCGAGGCCAGCGGATCGACCTGCGTGGTCACGCACCGCTGGACCGTTCGCGCGGGCAAGCCCCTGCTCGAGACCTTCCGTTCGGTGGTCGCCGCCAACCACGAGTGGGCGATGGCGCGGGGCCTGGAGTCGTTGAAGCTCGAGCTCCTCCGGCGACGCGCCGAGTCCTCCGAGCAGCGCGCCAGGATCCCCGCTCCGCCGCCCGCCACGCCTCGCACGGCGATGCCGCTTCTCCTCGGCGCCGTCGGGCTCGTCTCCGCGGTCGCGGGCGCCGCCGTCCTCTGGCGCCGAAGGCCCCACGACTTCTGACCGGCCTGCGATATCGTGCGCCGCCATGAAGCGCGCGCTGCTCCTCCTCGCTTCCCTTCTACCGAGCGCCTGCGACGAGTCGACCCCCTTGGCCGGGCTCGACGCCCGTGTCGTCGACGCGCCCGACGCCTCCGTGGATGTTACCAGCCCGGGTATTCCATGGACCCTCCAGGTGGCGGGCGACGGCTTCGACGCGGCGCTCACCGGCTCGCCCGCGAGGCTGCGTCTACGACGCGGCGGAACCACCCTCCTGGAGAGCCCCGAGGGGATGCCGCTGATCCTCATCGGGACGCGCGAGGGCGGGCCCAGCGCGACGCGCTTCCATGACCCGAGGCAGGCGGACCCGTCGGGCATCACGTGGGTGGCGCCGACGACGGTGCGCTCGGTGGACCAGGTCGCGGGGACCGTCACGCTGACGCACCCCGCGACGGGCGACGTGGTGCTGCGTCTCGGGCTCACCAGCCCGGAGGTGCTCTCGCTCTCGGTCGAGGCGATGGGGCCCGACGTGGCGATGCTGCGCTTCGACGCGCCCATGGACGCGGGCGGCTACCACGGGCTGGGGGAGCAGTTCGCGGGCTTCGATGCGCGCGGTCGCGTGGTGCCCATGCAGCTCCACATCGAGGGCTCGGCCTCGGGCACCAACGAGGCGCACGTGCCGGTTCCGTTCATGGTGTCGACGCTGGGCTATGGGGTGTTCGTCGAGACCACCGAGGCGGGGGCCTTCGACGTGGGCGCCACCGAGGCCACCCGATGGAGCGCTCGCTTCGAGGGCAGCCGCGCCACGCTGCACCTCTTCGCGCAGTCCACGCCCCGGGCGGTCATCGGGGCCTATACCCGATTGACCGGATTGCCTCGGATGCCGCCCCGGTGGTCCTTTGGACATCAGCAGTGGCGCAACGCCTGGGACAGCGACGCTCAGGTGCTGGAGGACGCTCGCCGGCTGCGCTCGGAGGGCATTCCCACCTCCACCATGTGGATCGACAACCCCTGGCAGACCTCCTACTCCGATCACACCATCGACCGCACCCGCTTCCGAGACCCGGAGGCGATGATGGCCACTCTCCGGCAGCTCGGATATCGGGTGATCTTCTGGAGCGTTCCGTTCCTCGACGCGGTGTCCGATGGAGCGACGCCGCAGAACCCGGCGGAGCGCCTCTGGGTGCAGGCGCGCGATCGCAACCTGCTGGTGCGCACCACCAGCGGCCGGCCCTACGTGACCATCACCCGCTACGGCGGTCCGAGCGGGATGCCCAACGCCAACGGCTCGCCGATGGACTGGACCAACCCCGAGGCGACGGCGTTCTGGGTCGACCAGCTCCGACCCATCATCGAATCCGGGGCGAGGGGCTTCAAGCTCGACTACGCCGAGGACGTCGTCTGCGAGCTCGCCGGTACCCGCCCGGGCTTCCGCTTCTTCAATGGAGACACCGAGCGCCGGGGGCACTGGTTCTATCCACAGGGTTATCACGCGGCCTACCGCGCGGCGCTCGACCGCTGGGCCGGGGGTGACGGCTTCCTCATCGGGCGGGCCTCCTCCTGGGGGGGACAGCGCATCTCGGACCTCATCTGGCCCGGAGACCTCGACAACGATTTCTCCAACCACGAGGGAGGTCGCGTGGGCGGGCTGCGCGCGGCCATCCATGGAATGGTCTCCCTGGCCGAGAGCGGCTTTCCCTCCTTCGCGTCGGACACCGGTGGCTACCGCGGCGGAATGCCCGACCGGGAGGTGCTGCTGCGCTGGGCCGAGCACACCGCGCTCAGCCCCTTCATGCAGCTCGGAGGCGCCGGCACCTCGCACAACCCCTGGGCCTATGACCCCGACGCGGTGCGCATCTATCGCGGACTCGCGAGGCTCCACGACGACCTCACTCCGTACTTCATCGAACACGCCCTGCGCGCCTCGACCGATGGGGTCCCGCCGGTGGTGTCGGCGGCGGTGGCCTTCCCGGGAGACCCCGCCTCGGCGCGAGACGCGGAGTCGTACCTGCTGGGCGACGACCTCTTCGTGGCGCCAGTCGTCACGGCCGGGGCGACCACCCGGATGGTGCATGTCCCACCCGGGACCTGGGTCCACTGGTGGACCGGGGCTGCCTACAACGGACCGACGGACGTGACGATCGCGGCGCCCATCGGACAACCCGTGCTGCTCGCTCGCGAGGGCGCGGTAATTCCGATGAACCCTCAAGAGGTCCAGTCGCTGGTGACGACCGAGGGCGACCAGGTGGTCGACCTGGGCGATCGGGCGACAGTGCGACGGATGACGGCCTTCCCCGGGGCGTCCCCCACGACGCGCTCGCTCGACAGCCGGGCGTCGGTGCGCGTGGAGCGCACCGCGAGCGGATGGTCCCTTCAATGGACTCCGATGGCCACGGTCTCGGTGCTTCGGAGCGAGGTGGTCGTCGGGTCGCAGGCGTCGATGGTGACGGGCGTGACCGCGGGCGGCGCGGCGCTCTCCCGGAGCGCGGGCGCGCGGGACGGGAGCTGCACCCGATGCTGGGACGCGGACGGGGCGCGCGGGCTCGTGTGGGTCGTGCAGGAGGGCGCCGGAGCGGCGCTGATCCAGCGGGGCGGGGCGTAGAGGGCGATGCGCGCGGTGACCTTTGATTTCGGGCAGACGCTCGCGGAGCTCGACACGGCGATGCTGGCGGCGCGCCTCGGCGAGCGCGGGGTGACGGTGGCCGCCTCGGCGCTGGAGGACGCCCGTCCGGCGATGTGGCGGCGGTACAACGAGGCGATCCGGGCGGGCCTCGGGGGGCACCCGTGGGTGCTGCTGATGGCGACGCTGCTGGAGCGCGCAGGGGTGGAGCCGGCGGCCGTCGGCCCGCTGTCCGAGTGGCTCTTCATCGAGCAACCGCGTCGCAACCTCTGGCGCAGGCCCATCGGGGGGATGATCGAGCGGGTGCGGGCGCTGCGGCAGCGGGGGATTCCGGTGGGGGTGATCTCCAACTCGGAAGGGGGCCTCGAGGGGTTGATTGCCGAGATGGGCTGGACCCATGACTTCGACGTGGTGGCCGACAGCGGAGCGCTGGGGATGGAGAAGCCCGACCGGGCGATCTTCGACTGGACCTCGAAGGCGCTGGGCGTCGACCCGCAGGAGGTGGTGCACGTGGGCGACTCGTGGGCGGCGGACTACCTGGGAGCGCGAGCCGCGGGGATGCGCGCGGTGCTCTTCCGAGGGCGCGACCTGATGCCAGCGGGCGCGGTGCTGGAGGAGGACGAGCGAGGGGCGGCCTGCGAGTCGCCGGACGAGCTCGACGGCGTGCTCCGAGCGATGGGTCTGCGCGGTGGCTGAGGGCCTCAAGCGCAAGCGGAGCGGGTGGTGGCTGTGGCTGCTCGTCGCGGTGGCGGTCGTCGGGGGAGGGGTCGTGTGGAAGCGCCGCCGCCCGACCAACGCCCCGGGCGTGCGTGCCTGGCTGGTCCGCCGGGGGAGCGTGCGGGACCTGGTGTCCTCCGTGTCGACGGGGCGCATCGCGGCGCGCCAGGAGGCGACGCTTCGCGCAGAGATCGCCGGGCGCGTGGTGCGGCTGCATCATCGCCGCGGGGAGCGGGTGACCGCGGGCGAGCCGCTGGTCAGCTACGACACCGCCGACCTGCGAGAGCGGCTGCGGGCGGCGGAGACCGGGGTGACGGTGGCGGGCGCTCAGCGGGCGCAGGCCGAGGCGAGCGCGAGGCTGGCGCAGCGCAACGCCGCGAGGGCGGGGCAGCTCAGCGCGCGGGGCGCGACGCCCGTCGCGGAGGCCGAGACGCTGGAGGGCCAGGCGGAGGTGGCGCGGCGGGCGGTGCTCGCGGCGGAGGCGGCGCGCACGCAGGGCCTCGCGAACGTGGCCGTGGCGCGGGGCGTGGTGGGGCGCTCGGTGGTGCGGGCGCCCTTCTCGGGGCTGGTGCTCACGACCAGCGTGGAGGAGGGCGAGGTGACCGCGCCGGGCTCGCCGCTGCTCTCGATGGCGGACGTGTCGAGCCTGCACCTGGACACCGACGTCGACGAGGCGGACTTCGGCCGGGTCTCCGTGGGCCTCTCCGCGGAGGTGTCGCTCGACGCCTTTCCGGGCGACCGCATCGTCGGGACGGTGGACGAGATCGCCCCCAGCGTGACGTCCGATGCGCGCGGCAACCGGTCGATCGCGATCCGAGTGGCGCTGCCGTCGGACCCGCGGCTGAGGGTGGGGATGAGCGCGGACGCCGACGTGATCGCGGCGACGCGGAGCGACGTGATCTTCGTCCCGCCGATCGCCGTCGTGGGCCGAGGCACCGACCGCGCCGTGTACACGATCAGCGGGGGCGTCGCGCACCGGCGGGTGGTGCGCGTGGGCATCGCGACCTGGGAGTCCGTCGAGGTGCTCGACGGGCTGCGCCCGGGCGAGCAGGTGATCCTCAACGCCAACGTCGAGGGCCTGGCCGACGGATCGGCGGTGCGGGTGCTCTCCGTCGACCGGCCGGGTGCGCCGCCGCGATGAGCGAGTCGGGGCCGCTGATGGAGGTGAGCGCGCTCGAGCGCTCGTTCACGCTCGGCGAGGAGGAGGTGCGGGCCCTGCGAGGGGTGAGCTTCACCATCGACCGCGGCGAGTACGTGGCCATCATCGGCCCATCGGGCAGCGGCAAGAGCACGATGATGTACCAGCTCGGCTGCCTCGACACGCCCTCGCGCGGGACCTACCGCCTCGCAGGCTACGACGTCGGCACGCTCGACGACGACGAGCTCGCGGCGCTGCGCAACCGCTTCATCGGCTTCGTGTTCCAGTCGTTCAACCTGCTGGCGCGCACGACGGCGGTCGACAACGTCGCGCTGCCGCTGCGCTACGCGGGCGTCGGGATGCGAGAGCGCCGCACGCGGGCCCGCGAGGCCCTCGACCGGGTGGGCCTCGGCCACCGATGGGACCATCCCCCGGACCGGCTCTCCGGCGGAGAGCGCCAGCGCGTGGCCATCGCCCGAGCCATCGTCTCCAAGCCCGCGCTGCTGCTCTGCGACGAGCCCACGGGCAACCTCGACCAGAAGGTGGGGCAGGAGATCGTGCGGCTCTTCGAGTCGCTCAACGCCGACCTCGGGGTGACGGTGGTGATCGTCACGCACGACCCCTCGATGGCCCGCCGCGCTCGGCGCAACATCAAGCTGGTGGACGGCAGCCTCGTGCACGACGGGCCGCCGCAGGAGGGGGTCTGACGTGCTCGAGCACATGATCAGCGCGCTGCTCGCGCTCAGCGCCAACAAGCTGCGCGCCGCGCTGACGATGCTGGGCGTGGTCATCGGCGTGCTCGCGGTGACGCTGCTGGTGAGCGTCGGCGACGGCGCGAGGGCCTACCTCAACAACACCCTCTCGGGCATCGGCAGCAACCTCCTGAGCGTGGTGCCGGGGCGCACCGAGACCCGCGGCTTCGGGCCGCCCGCGCAGGGGCTCGAGAAGCCCCTCACCATGGACGACGCGCACGCCCTGGAGCGACAGGCGACGACGATCCGCGGCGTGTCGCCGATGGTGCAGGGCGGCGGCACGGTGCGCTTCCGCAACCGCCAGCGCGACACGATGGTGCTCGGGGTGGGACCGGCCTTCAGCGACCTGCGCAACATGCACGTCGACAGCGGGGATTTCGTGCGCGAGGAGGATGTCTCGTCGCGCCGCAGGGTGGCGGTGCTGGGGCGGCGCGTGGTGCGGGAGCTCTTCGGCGACGAGAGCCCGCTGGGACAGTCCATTCGCGTCGCGGGCGGGCGCTTCCGGGTGATCGGGGTGATGGAGCCCAAGGGCCGCTCGCTGGGCTTCGACCTCGACGACCTTGTGTTCATCCCGGCCACCGCCGCGATGGACCTCTTCGGCCTCGATCACATCTCGCAGCTGGTCACGGCGGCCCGCTCGAAGGAGGAGACGCCCGCGGCGATGGCGGAGATCGAGGAGGTGCTGGCGCGACGCCGCAACGGCGAGCGATCGTTCACCGTGCAGAGCCAGGAGGACCTGCTCAAGACCTTCGGCGCCATCACCGGCGCGATGACCATGGTGCTGCTCGCGATCGCCTCCATCTCCCTGGTCGTCGGAGGCATCGGGATCATGAACATCATGCTGGTGAGCGTCCGCGAGCGCACCCGCGAGATCGGCGTGCGGCGCGCGGTCGGGGCCACGCAGCGGGACATCCTGTGGCAGTTCCTGCTGGAGAGCGTGGTGATCTCGACCATCGGCGGGGCCGTGGGCCTCGGCACCGGGGCGTCGATCATCTTCCTCGTGCACCGCTACGCGCCCGACATCCCGGTAGTGCTCTCCCCCTGGATCGCCGCGGTCGCCTTCGGCAGCTCCTTCGCCACGGGTGTGATCTCGGGCGTGGTGCCGGCGCGGCGGGCGGCCCGGCTCGACCCGGTGGAAGCGCTCCGATACGAGTAGCGCGTGTGGTACTCCGATGTTCTGGGAACCCACCGCCCGGTGGCGGTGTCCTGGGAGGGCGATGACACCGATGAACACGCGATGGTCCTGGGCGCTGCTGGTGTGTGGTCTTGGCTGCTCGAAGGGGGGAGGGGACGCCGTCGCTCGCGACGCGGCCACCCACGCGCAGGCCCACGTCCGTGAGGGCCTCGGGGCCATCGACCGGCTGACCACCGGGCTGCAGGCCGTGCTCACCAGCTCGGCGGCGCCGGTGGGGGCGGCCATCGTCGAGCCGCTCGACGTCGCCCGGGTGCGCAACCGCCTTCGAGACCTGCACGACGACCGCAGCGCCTCCGGGCGGCAGCTCTCGCTCTACCCGACCTGGTTCGTCGCCGCGGTGGGCCCCGACGGCAAGGGGCTCGCGGGCGATCAGGAGGCCGGGCGCGACTACCTCCCGGGCCTCGACGTCGGAGCCAGCTTCCCCTGCGTGGGCGCGGCGCTGCGCGGCACGCCGGGCTCCTGCACCGGCGACCTGGTGACCACCCCGGGAGCCGCGGCGCGCGGGTACATGGTCTCGGCGGTCCCGCTGCGGGCGACGGCCGACGGGCCGGTGGTCGGGGCGCTGGTCGGGGCGATGACCTACGGGCGCGTGGCCAAGGCGATCCGCGAGGCGCTCAACGTCACCACGCTGCGCGATCGGGTGCAGCTCTCGGTGGGCTTCTGGCACGGGGGCCGGGTGGTGCCCTCGGGCCGCGACAACGACGTGCCCGCGGCGCTGCTGGTGCCCGACTCGCTGCTGCCCCGCATCCCCTCCAACCTCGGCGCCCGGCTGGCGCGAGGCGAGTCCTTCACCTTCACCTTCAGCGAGAACCAGGGCGGCATGCAGTGGGGCGCCGCGGCCGGTCCGACGCCCACGCTCGGTCCCGGCGACGGACTGATCGTCTTCCGAGCGCCGCTCCGGCAGTGACCCTTCAGCGCGACGGGGCGACGGGCACCATGGTCGTGCCGGTCGCCGCCGCGGGGGCCTCGCCCACCGTCGCGCCGGTCAGCCGGCCGACCTCGTCGGCGTAGCGATCGCCCAGCCGGAGCAGCGAGCGCACCACGCCGCGGAAGGCCCGCCGGTCGAAGTTGGAGTCGGTCTGCATCACCGCGCCGAGGCGTAGCTCGCCGGTCGGCGCGCTCCACTCGAACTTCCCCACCAGCATCTCCCAGTTCATCTCCGCCACGCGGCGAAACGCGGTCGTCGCGTTGGGCTGCTCCACGCGCAGCGTCGCATACCGGCTCAGGTACACGTAGGCCGTGTCGGTCACGTCGCTGTACTCGACCACCAGCTCGAAGCGGCGACCCGCGGAGGCGCCTGCGCCCGACTGAGCGCCCACGTGCTCGACCCGGCAGGTGCCGACCGTGGTGCTCACCGGGGCGCACTGCGCCGTGTAGCCCATCGCCTGCAGCTCGGTGCGGATCTGCGGGAGGTACCGCGGCTCGCTCTGCGCGCTCGCGAAGGCGGGGCAGAGCAGCAGCGACAGGGCGAAGGCGGCGCGCAGGACGTTCATGGCCGCGGTTCGATCGCACCAAACCCGTCAGCGGGTCAAGGCGCCGCCGGGCGCAGCGCCGAGCACGCCGCCGCAGGATCCGCCGAGCGCGACAGGGCCCGACGCACCGCCACGGCGTCGGCGCCCGCGCGCCGTGCCTCCGCGACGACGCCCGCGTCGATGACGCCGCCGAGCGCCACCGCGAAGACCTCCGGCGCCCGCTGTCGAAGCGCCGCCCACCGCTGCGCGCCGAGCGCCGGGCCCTTGCCCGCGACCTCGCCGAAGGGCGAGAGCACCATCGCGTCGACGGCGCCTCTCGCTGCGTCCACCTCCGCCTCGTCGTGCACCGCCTGCGAGATCAGCAGGTCCGAACGCCCCGCGGCCAGGGCGAGCCGCCGCGCGTCCGACGGTCGGAGACTCCGCCCGGTGAGGTGGACCCCCTGTGCGACCACCGCCAGCGCCACGTCCACCCGGTCGCCCACCAGCAGCGCCGAAGGCCCGGTGACGATCTCCAGCAAGGCGGACGACACCCCGACGAGCGAGCGGGCCGAGGTCGCCGACGGGGCGCGCAGCCACACGACGGCGGGGCCCGTCGCCAGCACCCTCGCGACGCGATCGACCAGCTCGGAGGGAGTGAGCTCATCGAGGTCGGCGCAGAGCCAGAGCCCCGGCAGCGAGCTCACTGCGAGGCGTCCGCGCCCACCGCGCCATCGAGGGCGAGCGCCGCCCGCACGCTGAAGCGCGAGCTCGGGTAGCGCTCCACGAGGTAGCGGAGCGTCTCCCTGCGCGCGGGCTCGTTGCCGTCGCGAGCGAAGCGCTCGCCGAGGGCCCAGAGCGCCTCGTCGGGGCGATCCTCGCGGGTCATCTCCGGCGTCGCCCGCGACGGGCACTGGAGGGGCGCGGCGAGCAGCGCCACGAGCGACAGCGGCCGGAGCGAGAGCATCACTCGATGGAGAGCGGGGCCGCCGAAGGGGCGATGGTGCCGGTGAGGGGCGAGCTCGCGTTGGCGTAGAGCCTCGGCGCCATCCGCCCGGCGAGGAAGGCGAGGCGCCCGGCCTCGACGCCCAGCCTCATCGCCGTCGCCATCTGCACCGGGTTCTTCGCGAGGGCGATGGCCGTGTTCATCAGCACGCCGTCGGCGCCGAGCTCCATCGCCACGGCCGCGTCGCTGGCCGTCCCGACGCCCGCGTCGACGATGACCGGAACGCTCACCGTCTCCATCAGGATCCGCAGGTTGTGCGGGTTTCGGATGCCGAGGCCCGACCCGATGGGCGCGCCGAGCGGCATCACCGCGGGGCAGCCCACCTCCACGAGCTTGCGCGCCACGATCGGGTCGTCGTTGGTGTAGGGCAGCACGAAGAAGCCCTCCTTCACCAGCACCCGGGCTGCGACCACCAGCGCCTCGGTGTCCGGGAAGAGCGTCTTCGGGTCGCCGATGACCTCCAGCTTCACGAGGTCGGTCTCCGCCGCCTCGCGGCCGAGCCGCGCGCAGCGGATCGCGTCGTCGGCGGTGTAGCAGCCCGCGGTGTTGGGCAGCAGCGTGAAGCCCTCCTCGCGGAGCATCCCGAACATCGACCCCTTACCCGTCTGGGTAAGGTCGACGCGGCGGACGGCCACGGTCACCACGCTCGCCCCGGAGGCTCGCAGCGCGAGGCGGGTCTCCTCGACGTCCTTGTACTTGCCGGTCCCGACGAAGAGGCGCGAGCCGAAGCTCCGTCCTCCGATGCGCAGCGTGTCGTCACTCATGGAGTCCATGGGTCCCTCTCTCAGCCTCCGCCCACGAGGTGGACGATCTCCAGCTCGTCGCCGCGCTCGACCGCCACCGAAGCCTGCGACGCGCGCGGAACCAGCTCCCGGTTGCGCTCCACCGCGGCGAGGCCCGCGATGCCCAGGTGCTCCAGCAGCCCTCGCACCGTCAGGCCCGAGGGCACCTCGCGGGGCTCTCCGTTGACGACGATCGCGATGTTCGGCTGCGGCTCCGTCATGTTGGCGCGGCGGGGCATAGCGCCGATGGGACGGCCCGTGCAACCGGTCGATGCACGCAGCCATTTGGCCGATGCCGGGACGTTGACCCCGACGCGGCCCTTTGCGAAGGTGTCCGCCAGCGGGCTCGGAAGGTTCGGGCATCGCGCTAGAAGGAAGGACGACTTCACATGCAGCAACCTCCGGGCGGCGGATATCCTCCGGGCGGCGGCTATCCGCCGGGCGGTCAACCGGGCTACCCCCAGCAGGGTTACCCCCAGCAGCAGCAGCAGGGCGGGTTCGGCGCGCAGCCGGGCTATCCCCAGCAGCAGCCGCAACCGCAGAACCCCGGCTACGGGGCGACGCAGGCGATGCCGGGCTTCCAGCCCGTGCAGCCGGGCTCCCAGCCCGGTGGCTTCGGCCAGCCGCAGCAGCAGCCCCAGCAGCAGCAGTACGGTCAGCAGCCGGGAGGCTTCGGCGCCCAGCCGCAGCAGCCGCAGCAGCAGTATGGCCAGCAGCCGGGCGGCTTCGCTCCGCACCAGCCGCAGCAGCCGCAGCAGCAGTACGGCCAGCAGCCCGGTGGCTTCGGCGCCCAGCCGCAGCAGCCCTACGGCCAGCAGCCGGGCGGCTTCGGCCCTCCGCCGGGCCACCAGATGCAGCCCGTGGGCGCGGGCGGCGACGCCTCGGTGCCGCCGTACACGCCGGGCATGAAGACCCAGACCCTGGGCCTCGACTACAACATCGCGGCGCTCGCCGGGTACGTCATCCCGATCATCGCGATCATCATCGCGGTGACCGAGCCGCAGGAGCCCCAGCGCCGCTGGGTGCGCTTCCATGCGTGGCAGGCGATCCTGTTCTGCATCGGCTCGTCCGTCGCGCTCAACATCCTGATCAGCGTGATGGCGCAGATCTCCGGTGCGCTCGCCGGCATCCTGTCGCTGCTCTGGATCGGCTACCTGGTCGTGATGGTCATGAACGCCATCAAGGCCAACAAGGGCGAGTACATGAACCTCGGCCCGATCACGAAGTTCGCCGCCAAGAAGGCCTGATCGGCCTTCTCCGGCGACTCCCTCCGCTCTCCCCTCCCTCCCATCACTCCATCGGCAGCTCGCTCGGCACCGTCGGGATGCCCGCCGGGTCGCGGCCCGCGCTGCCCAGGAAGGCCGCGGCGCGCAGCCTCGCGCCGGGGATGTCGAACACCACGAAGTGCCCGTCGCGCCCGACCTCGGACTCGAACTGCATCCACGACCCGGTGATGGGGTTCATCGGGCTCCCGAGGTCGCCGCGCAGCGGCAGGACCGCGAGGATACCGGAGCCCTCCAGCGCGGCCGAGGGCTCCGGGTGCACCAGCGGCAGCGTGAGCGGGAGGCCGATGCTCAGCGCGAGGGCCGCGATGCCCGCCGGGGGCGCGTAGTGATCGATGAAGCCCTGGGTCTGGTAGACGTGCGCGGCGTGCATCGTCGGCCGCGGCTCGCGGATGATGTATCGCCCATAGTTCACCGGATCGGACGGGTCGACGAGCATCTGGAGCAGCGACACGATCGGGTGCAGCGTGACGAACTCTCCCATCGAGAGCCCGAGCGCCGAGGTGACGAGCGCGGGGATGTTCACCGGCTGGGTCTTCTCGAGCAGCGCGATGGCGATGGAGCCTCCGGCCCCGGAGAGCACCGCCGCGCTCGCGCCGTCGTCCGCGGCCAGCCACAACGGACCGTTGAGCCCGCCCTGAGAGTGGCCGAAGAACATCACCCGGTTCGGGTCGAAGCGCACCGTCCTCGTGACGCCGCCATCCGAGCCCGCGAGGGGGAAGGTGAAGCTCCGAACGAAGCGCCCCGACTGCACGAGGTCGAGCGCCGCCTGGCGGTTGTTGGTCCGGCCCGCGCTGGGGTTGGTGAAGTTGAAGAACGCGCTCTCCGCGGAGGTGCCCGGCGCGGCGCGCTCCCCGTGGAAGATCTGGTCGAAGCCGAGCACGGCGACGCCCTGCGCGGCGAGCGCCTCGGCGGTGCGGTCTCGGATGAAGCTCTGGTAGTCGCCGCCGGTGCCGTGCGCGTAGATCGCGATGGGGTAGCCCCCTTCGGGCATGGGCGTGAGGGGGAGCGTGAGGGCGAAGCGGATGGGCTCGGTGCGCTGCATCCGCGGGGTTCCGTCGGGCCCGAGCTCGAAGTCCCCGGAGCCCTGGGCGCTGTAGGGCGACTCGCCGCGCTGGAAGACCAGGTTGGGCCCGTAGTGTCCCCGAAGCGTGGTGAAGGCCGGTCCCGCGACGGGCGCGCCCAGGTCCGTGAGCGTGGGCTGCGTCCCCTCGCGGTGGATCCAGTCGGCCGCGCGGAAGAACTCCACCGTCGGGTCGTCGGTGGTGAAGGTCGTCACCGAGAGCACGCGATCGCGCGCGACGCCCGCGCGCTCCAGCTCGCCGAGGGCCGGGGCGTAGACCTCCCGCGCCGCCCGGATCGCGGCGTCCGTCGTGGAGTCGTCGGCGAGCATGCGCTGCAGGTCGACGTCGCGCTGGAGGCTCACCCCGCCGACGCCTCGGATGGTGTTGGTCACGACCAGCGCGTAGCGGGTCGCCGGGCGCATCGGAAAGCCGAACACCGGCGCGACGGCCAGCGAGTGCGCGGGCCAGTAGCGGGTCGCGGTCGGGCGGAAGTACCACTGGAGCGGAATGCGAGCGCCGCGGTCGGGGCTGCGCGGATCCACGTCGATGAGCTGGAGCGGCGACTCGGCGCGGCGGGTGCTCGCGGCGTCGGCGGGCAGCGACGACGGATCGAGGTCCATGCCGAAGGTGAAATAGACCGCGGCGGTCGGGGAGAAGCCCGCGAGCCGGTGGTTGAAGGTGCGGAGGTACTGCGCGACCAGCGGGTGCGCGCCCTCCGAGGGGAAGAAGGTCAGGTCGAGCTTGCCCTCCGCATCCCTCGCGAGGTCGTTGGGCCAGGGCAGCGCGAAGGGCTCATGGAGCTCGCCGTCGCTCGGGCGCGGCAGCACCCATCGCGCCACGGTCGGCGCCACGACGGGCAGGTCGCGAGGCGGGGCGACGTCCTCCGGCGGACGCACTCCCGCGTCGAAGCCCGCATCGAGGACCATCGCCCCGGTGTCGGTCTTGGCGACGCCGAGGTCGTCCGCGCGTGGCTGGTCTTCGACGCGCGCGTCGGAGTCGGTCGTGGCCGGGGTCGAGCCCGGAACCATACAGCCCAGGGTAAAGAGCACCGGAGCAAGGGGTAGCAGACGCATTGCCCGGGACCATACCCCGGCCCGGAGCGGCGGTCAGCGGAGGGGGCCTAGCCTGCGGTAGCGCACCGGGGCGCCGGGATCGCCCCACGCGACGGCGCCCGTGCGGGTGAGCCCGAGGTCGAGCACCGCGAGCGAGTCCTCGTCGATGGTGACCATGCGGCTGCGGTGGTGGGCGCCGTTGAGCACCGACGGGCAGCGGTCGCCCTCCGTGCGGGCGGTCAGCCCGTGGGCCCGCACCTCCGCCATCATCTCGCAGCCCTGCTCGGCCAGCACCGGCGCGGCCTGGGCGCTGGTGGAGGTGCGGTCGCAGGTCCCGGCGAGAGCGGCGGTGTCCCGGGGGCGCAGCTCGGTGATGCGGGCGTGGGTGCCGTCGACCGGCGTCACGATCAGCAGCGCCGAGGCGAAGGGCCGATGTTGCGACGCAGCAAAGGAGTCCTCCAGGTAGAAGACGTGCTCGCCCAGGTTGGGCGCCGTCACCTCGCACACCCGGCGGGCGACGGCCTGGCGCGAGCCCGCGGCGGTGCGCGTGGCCGGAGCCAGGAAGCGTCCTTCGAGGGCGCGGCTCACGGCGATGGCGACGCCATCCCGCGCCGACGCCGCGTGAGCGCTGTTGGGCGATCGCGCGCCGCGCACCGCACCGACCACCAACACCGGAACCAACACCGCACCGAGCACCAGCTTGCGCATGGCAGCAGACGACTCCCTCCGACGCCGCGACGGACCGACGACCGGCCCTTCGCAACCGACGACCGGCCGCTAGCGTGAATCGGAGCGGCCCATCAACAATCCGACAATCTTCGCTTCAACGGCGGCGGCCACCTCGCGCAAGATGCCGCGCGATGCGGGTCTGGCCCCTGGTTCTTGCGCTCCTCTCGACCGGCTGCAGCGGCAGCTGTCGGCGCGCGGCGCCCGTCGCGGCCGACGGGGGGGACGCCGATGACGCGGCGCTCCCCGCGGCGCCGAGGGAC
>CBIHPK010000146.1:0-21616 GCA_966211675.1 uncultured Myxococcaceae bacterium | reverse complement strand
TGGAGCGTAACTCCGAAGGGCCCCTCAGGCGCGGTGGTGGTTGGGTGCCCCCACCACGCCCAGTACCGTCCCATCCCCGGACGGGAACCGCTCTACTCCACCGCCGCGCGCAGCATCTCCGCGGCCGCCTCGCGCGTGCGGTCGGTCACCTTGATGCCCCCGAGCATCCGAGCGACCTCCTCCATGCGCTCGGCCTCGCCGAGGGCCCGCACCGTCGACGCCGTGCGCTCGCCCACCTCGCGCTTGCTCACCACGAAGTGCCGGTCGCCGTAGACCGCGATCTGCGGCAGGTGCGTGATGCAGAGCACCTGGTGACGCCCGGCCACCTGCTTGATCTTCTGGCCGATGACCTCGGCCACCGCGCCGCCCACCCCCGCGTCGACCTCGTCGAACACATAGAAGGTCCTCGGCCCCACGTCGGTGAGCACCCGCTTGATGGCCAGCAGCGCGCGCGACAGCTCTCCCCCGGAGGCCACCTTGCGCAGCGGCCTCGGCTCTTCGCCCCGGTTGGGCGCGATCAGGAACTCCACCCGGTCCATCCCCGCCGCGGTCAGCCTCGCGCCGTCGACCACCAGCTCGGCGCCCCCGGGCGAGGCGTGCGCCACGTCCACCACCACCCTGGCGCCGCCCATCCCGAGCGTCTCCAGCTCGCGGCTGATGGCCGCCCCGAGCCGCACCGCCGCCGCGCGCCGGGCCTCGCTCAGCGCCCTGGCCTCGGCCTGCGCCCTCGCGCGGGCGACCTCCACCGCGGCCTCGAGCTCGGCGATCTTCCCCTCGCCCTGCTCCAGCGTCGAGAGCTCGACGCCTACCTTCGCTCGGAAGGCCAGCACCTCCTCCACCGTGGAGCCGTACTTGCGCTTCACCCGGGAGAGCGACTGCATCAGCTCCTCGAGCTCGGCGAGGCGCTCCGGGTCGGCGCGCACCGAGCGACCGTAGCGCCCAAGCTCCCGCGCGGCCTCCTGCACCAGCGTGCGCGCCTGGCTCACCAGCTCCAGCGGACCTCCCAGCGTCGGGTCGACCAGCGCCAGCTTCGTGAGCCCGTCGACCACCGCGCCCAGCTCGTCGAGCACCGCGCCGTCGCGCGAGTACAGCGTCTCCTCGGCGGCGGTGGTGCCGTCCGCCAGCTTCGAGGCGTGGCGCAGCTTCTCCCGCTCCGCCGCCCACTGCTCCTCCACCCCCGGCACCAGCTTGAGCGCGTCGATCTCCTTCGCCTGGAACTTCAACAGGTCTTCCCGGTCGGACCGGTCTCGCAGCGTGCGCAGCACCCCTTCGAGCGCCCTCGTGGCCTCGGACATCGCCCCGTGGGCCTTGGCCATGCGCGCCCGAGCTCCCTCCAGCGAGGCCGAGGCGTCGAGCAGCTGCAGGTGCGTCATCGGGTCGGTGAGCGTCTGCTGGTCGTGCTGCGAGGTGATGTCCGCGAGGCCCGCCGTCAGCGACACCAGCTGCGCCAGCGAGACCATGCGCCCGTTGAGGTAGGCCTTGGAGCGCCCTCCGGTGCGCTCGTTGCCGACGATGCGCCGCACCACCAGCTCGTCGTCCCAGGCGAGGCCCGCCTCCTCGAAGCGCTGCCTCCGCGGGTCGTCGCCGGGCACCGCGAACACCGCCGTCACCTCCGCCTGCGTGGCCCCGGTGCGCACGATGTCCGCCGCCGAGGCGCGCGCCCCCAGCACGAGCGAGAGCGCGTCGATGAGGATGCTCTTGCCGGCGCCGGTCTCGCCGGTCACCACGTTGAGCCCCTCTCCGAAGGTGACCTCGACCTCGTCGATGATCGCCAGATCCCGAACCTGCAGTGTCACCAGCATCGCGGCACCGATCGGAGTAGGCCGCGGCCCCGCGCGGGTCAACACGCGAACGCAGCGATGGACATTGTCCGTCCCGCTCCCCGGAGAGCGCGGCGGGCGATCGTGGACGGTGGACATGGGGCGAGACATGGTGGCCCGTGCGGGTCAGCGCGCGGGGGACGGTCCGCGTGGGGCGGCGTCGCTGGCGTCGAGCTGCGCCTCCAGCGCGGCGATCCGCTCGGCGAGCGCGTCGGCCCGAGCGCGTTCGGCCTGCGCCCTCTCGCGATCGGCCTGAGCTTGCGAGCGCGCGGTCTCTTCGCCGGTCAGCCAGAGACGCTCACCGGCCTCGTCGTCCGCGAGGCGCAGCCGGGTGCCGTCGTCGGTCACCACCAGCCACGCTCCGAGCTCGTCCGAGTACGCCGGCGCGTCGCCCGCGAACACCCGTCGAAACGCCCCGTCGTCCATGCGCCGCCACACCTGCAGCACCGACGGACCCAGCGCCCCTCGCCCGCGCCGCTCCGGGTCGAACACCCACAGCTCTCGCGTGCCGCTCGCGGCGTACTTCGCCGGGCCCTCGAGGTAGCCCTTCTCGGCGGTGTCACGGCTCACCACCTCGACGGCCACGCGCGGCGCCGCGTGCCCGGTCTCCCAGGTGCGCAGGCTGCGCAGCTTCGGGTCCGGCGGCGTCGGATCGACGAGGCACACGTCCGGGTCGACGCCGACGGCGGGGTGCTCCTCGTCCCAGCGCAGCGCGAGGTTGGCGTACACCGCCGCGTCGAGCGCCGTGCGGGCGATCCACGCGCGGAGGATCATCTCCAGCAGCTCGCAGGTCAGTCGATGTTCGCTGGTCTCGGGCATGGTCACGCCGTCCTCGAGCACCCACCGCTCGGACCACAACGGGACCCTGAACACCACGTCCACCCCGCCATTCCGCCGCGTCGCCATAAGGGCCTCAGGCTACACCCATCGCACCGTGCGTGCCGTCGCCGGAGCGCTGGAAAACAAGTGGATCGCAACGGCGCCGCCATGGCGGCGGTGGCGGCGGGGTGGCGGCGGGACGGTGGGCTCAGCGGTGGGCGAGCACGTCGGCGAGGAGCGCGGGGTCGTCGGTCATGATCCCGTGCACGCCGAGGTCGAGGAGCCTCACCATGGCCTCTCGATCGTTCACGGTCCACGCGTGGAGCCGCACGCCGAAGCGCTCGGCGCGCGCGACGACCTCCGCGGTGACGCTGTCTGCGGGGAGCTGAGAGATCGTCGTCGGGGGCGCGTAGGTCTCCTCGGCCGCCGGCCGCAGCCGGGCGAACGCGACGAACTCCGCCAGGCTCATCCCCGTGACGAGATCGGGGCGACGCGCGCGGATCTCGCGGACCACCGCGTCCTGGAACGACACGAGCACGACGCGGCTCGCGGCGCCGCTCGCATCGACGACCGCCAGCACCTCGTCGACGATGTCGGGCTCCAGCTGCTTGATCTCGATCGAGAACCACGCGCCGGGGTGTGCCGCGAGCACCTCGGCCAGCGTCGGGACGGTGATGCCCATCCCGCGGTACGGGAACGTCGCTCCGCCGTCGGTCGTGAATCGGTAGCCGGCGTCGAGCGCGCGCACCTGGGCGAACGTGAGCCCGTGCACCGCGCCCGTGCCGTCCGTCGTGCGATCGACGGTGTCGTCGTGGATGCACACGACCTCGCCGTCGGCGGTCGTATGCACGTCGAGTTCGAGCACGTCGGCGTGAAGCGCAGCCGCGTTCTCGAACGCGGGCAGGGTCTCCTCGGGCCGCAGGGCTCCGCCGCCGCGGTGCGCGATGAGCAACGGTGCGCCGCAGAGCAGCACGTTGTCCCTCGGAGCGCAGGGCGGTCTCGGCGCATCGACCGGTGGCGCGTCGCGCGATGCATCGAGCGATGCGGACGCGTCGGGCGACAGGGCGACGGTGTCGCAAGACGACTGAAGGAGGCCGACACAGGCCGCGACGAGCCACCGATGCCTCCCGGCGTCCGGAGCGGTCTGTGATCGGCTGGTCCGCGACCTCGTCATGCTGGCCGCGAGGATACCGAAGCCGAAGCGGACCGGGCATCCATCGCCCCGGAGGGCTGGAGGCCCCCCGCCGGTCGCCGCCCGACCGGACGTCGTCGCGGTGCGATCAGCGCGCGCGCCGGTAGTGCATGGCGACCGCGCCGCTGCGGAGCGGCTTCGCCGAGACCAGCTCGAGCCGTCGCGTGCTGGGCAGCCCGCTCTGGTACAGGGTCGGGCCGTGGCCGGCGATCCTGGGGTGGACGAGGAACCTGTACTCGTCGATCAGATCCAGGCCGTCCAGCTCGGTCGCGAGCTTGCCGCTACCGAGGAGCACGCCGGCCGGGGTCGCGTCCTTGAGCCTCTGCACGCCCGCGCGCAGGTCGCCGACGAGGTGGTGGCTGTTGGTCCACGGGAAGTCCTCTCGCGTCGACGACACCACGTACTTCGGCTTGGCCTCCAGCTTGACCGCCCACTCGCGCATCGCCGGCGGCGCCTCCTCGTCGCCGCGGGCGACCGCCGGCCAGTAGCTCTCCATCATCTCGTAGGTGACGCGGCCCCACAGCATCGCCCCGCCCTCGTCCATGAGGCGGGTGAAGTAGGCGTGTGTCTCGTCGTCGGCGATTCCCTCCCGGTGGTCGACGCAGCCGTCCAGGGTGACGTTGATGCTGAAGGTCAAGAGTCCCATGCGGCGAGTCTAGGCCAGACCATCGCTCGCGGATCTCCTGGCGCCTGCGCGTGTCGGTCGAGACGATCCTCCGCCGGACCCCGGCGGTGCGCGTTCGGGGCCATCCGCAACGTCAGCGGCGTGTACCGCATCCCGTCGCTGCTGGTGACGGGCCACCGGCGCTTCGACGAACCGCGGTCCTGGGAGAGCCCGCGCGAGGTCGGCGTCCACGCGCCCCGGCTCCTGGCCTCGCGGGCGAAACGTCCCGCGGGCGTCGGGTCGACGCGGTCATGCGGTTCGTCCCGGCACCGACCGGCGCGTCCTCATCGGATGAGCCCCGCCTTTCCCGGCCCTTCGGGGCTGTCGCACGATCGCCACACTGGCGCTCGCGCCCTGCGGGGGCCACGTTGCTTCCAATGACCATGTCGAGCGTCCCCGATACGGCCACGGGCTTCGAGGTGCGCTCCTCCCGGCCGTCCCTGTCGCCCGAGGGGCGCCCGCTCAGGGTGCTCGTCGTGGAGGACGACGACGACTCCCGCGACATGGTCGCCGAGGCCCTCCGCAGCATCGGCTACGAGTGCTGCGTCGCGGTCGACGGCGCCGAGGGGTGGGACATGTACCGCGCCGATCCCCCCGACGTGGTGCTCAGCGACTGGAACATGCCCCGCGTCGACGGCATCGAGCTCTGCCAGCGCATCCGCGAGGCGACCCGCGAGGGGCAGTACACGTACTTCATCTTCATGACCGCCCTCGGCGACCGGGAGCACATGCTCCAGGGGATGCGCGCCGGGGCCGACGACTTCCAGAGCAAGCCCATCGACCTCGACGAGCTCGAGGCGCGCCTCGCCTCCGCCGGCCGGGTGATCTCCCTCAACCGCCGCCTCGCCGAGAGCAACGCCGCGCTCCGCAGCGACCGTCAGGCGCTCTTCCGCGAGGCGCGGGTCGACCCGCTCACCGGCGTGGGCAACCGCCGGCGCATGGACGAAGACCTCGCGTCGGCCTGGGAGCGCGCCCGCCGGTACCGCGAGCGCTACTCCATCGCGCTCTGCGACATCGACCACTTCAAGCGCTTCAACGACCACTTCGGTCACCTCGACGGCGACGAGGCGCTGCGCAAGGTCGCGCACTCCATCCGCGACGCCCTCCGCAGGGCCGACGGGCTCTACCGGTACGGCGGCGAGGAGCTGCTGGTGCTGCTCCCCGAGCAGGGCCTCGCCGAGGCCACGCTGGTGATGGACCGGGTGCGCAGGGCCCTCGAGCGCGTCGCCATCCCCACGGTCACCGAGCGCGGCGTGGTGACCATCAGCGCGGGCGTAGCGCAGCTCTCGCTCGCCCACGACGCCTCCGTCGAGCGCTGGGTCGAGCGCGCCGACTGGGCGCTCTACCAGGCGAAGTCCCGCGGGCGCGACCAGGTCGTGGCCGCCGACGAGACCGTCGACGCACCGCCGAAGCCCTCCTGCTGAGGGACCGTCGCCAGGCCCTGAACGCGCCGGGGGAGCCGCGCTGGCACCCCGGGGAGGCGGGTGATAGCGTGCGCGGCACCTCAGCAGGGGATTGACCTGATCCCCTGCGGCGGGCGAACGGACAGCGATAAAATCGGTGAGCGGCGGTAATCCTGAGGTGGCGGCGGTTCTGGGGGCCACGCTGTTTCTCGCGGTGGGCGCGGTGCTGGTGACGATCGAGTCATCGCTGGTGGCGCTGCCCGACGCGAGGATGCGCGCGCTCCGCGATGAGCTCGGTCCGAAGGGCAAGCGGCTGGAGACCTACCTCGCCGACCCGATGCGGGTGCTCTCGCGGCTGCTGGCGGGGCGGGTGATCTGCCCCATCCTGGCGACGGCGCTCATCGTGGCCGTGGCGATGCAAGACCAGCCGCCCTGGTGGGAGATCGTGCTCCGCGTGCTGGCGGTGGCCACGGTCTACGGGCTGCTCACGGAGGTGGCGGTGGCCATCGGGCGGCACCGCGCCCGGCAGATCGCCCCGCAGGCGCTGGGCTGGGTGCGGCCCATCGGGTGGCTGCTGGCGCCCTTCGCGTTTCCGATGGCGCTGGTGGGCAAGACGATGCGCCGCTGGCTCGCGGAGCGCAGCCAGGAGCACGTCGGGGAGATGACCGAGAAGGAGGTCGAGTACGTGGTCGAGGCGGCGGAGCAGTCCGGCGCGGTCGACGCGGTGAGCAGCGAGATGCTCCAGAACGTCATCGACCTGAAGGAGCTCACCGCGCGGGAGATCATGGTGCCGCGCACGCAGATCGTGGCGCTCGACATCCACACGCCCTTCGACAAGGCCGTGGCGCGCATGAGCGAGGAGGGCCACTCGCGGGTGCCGCTCTTCGAGGGGCAGATCGACAACGTGGTCGGGGTGCTGGTCACCAAGGACCTCTTCCGGGTCGCCACGCAGCCCGAGGGCAAGGGGTCCGAGCGCTCGCTGGAGGCGCTGGCGCGCAAGCCGGTGATCATGGTGTCGGACACGCAGCCGGTGACCTCGGTGCTGCGAGAGCTGCAGCTCAAGCGGATGCACCTGGCGATGGTGGTCGACGAGTTCGGCGCCATCCTCGGCCTGGTGACGCTCGAGGACATCCTCGAGGAGCTGGTCGGGGACATCCGCGACGAGCACGACGAGCAGGTGGACAGCGAGCTCGTGGAGGTCGCGCCGGGGCGCTACCTGGTGAGCGCGGGCATGGCCGTGACGGACCTCTCCGAGCGGCTGTCGGTGCGGTTCCCGGACGACGGGGACTACACGACCCTCGGGGGCTTCCTCTCGGCGCGCGCGGGCAAGGTGCCCTCCGTCGGGACGGTGGTGCTCTGGGACTCGCTGCGCTTCGTGGTGCGCGAGGGCGACAAGCGCCGCGCGACCAAGGTGGAGGTCGTGCGCGACCCGCAGCGGGCGAACCAGAAGTCGACCACCGCGGACGACGACGACGACTGAGACCGCGCTGGCGCGCAGCACGGCATGGACGTAAAGGGTTGCGGGATGACCTCGACCCCCTCGGACAGGACCTGGAAGATGGAGGGCGTGCGCGGCCCGATGGCGTTCCTCGCGGACATCCACGGCAACCTCGCGGCGCTCGACGCGGTGCTCGAGGCGCTGAAGGAAGACCGCGTGGAGGCCGTGTTCGTGGCGGGCGACCTGCTGCTGGGCGGCCCCGACCCGCTGGGCGTCTGGATGCGGCTGATGGAGGTCCACGCCCGATGCGTGCGGGGCACCACCGACCGGGCCCTGGCGCTGATGGAGCCCGCGAGGCTCCACCCCAAGACCGACGAGGAGCGCGCCGCGGCGCAGCGCTTCGCGGACGTGCGAGAGTCGCTCGGGGAGCTGATCCTGGCGAAGCTGCGGCGGCTGCCCGAGGCGCTGCGGCTGGAGATGCCCGACGGCCGCGAGTGGGTGCTAGTGCACGGCTCGCCCATGGACCCGGACGAGGCCATCACCGCCGACCTCGACGACGAGGAGGTGGGCGCTCTCATCGGCGACGACCCGGCGGACGTGGTGATCTGCGGCAGCGGCCACGTGCCCTTCGTGCGCGCCATCGACCACGTGACGGTGGTCTCCGTCGGCAGCGTCGGATCGGCGCCGGAGGGCCGCACCGCCCACTACACCCTGATGCTCCCCGGGGCCGAGGGCCCGCGCATCGAACAGAAGTGGGTCGCCTACTGACCTGCGACGACGGCGACTGGGGGGCGTGCTAGGAGCGCCCGCATGGCGATCCAATGGTACCCGGGGCACATGACGAAGGCGCGCCGCGTCCTCGGCGAGATGATGCCCTCGCAGGACGTGGTCATCGAGGTGCTCGACGCGCGGATGCCCGCCGCGAGCGCCAACCCCGTCGTCGCCGAGCTGCGGGGAAACAAGCCCTGCGTGAAGGTCCTCAGCAAGAGCGACCTGGCCGACCCGGAGGTCACCGAGGCCTGGCTCACGCACTTCCAGTCCGACCCGGCGGTGCTCGCCATCGCCACCAGCCTCACCCGCATGGGCGACGCGCGCGCCCGCATCCCCGCGATGTGCGAGCGCCTCTCGCAGCGAGAGCGCGGCGCCGACAAGGCCCTGCGCGCGGTGATCACGGGCATCCCCAACGTGGGCAAGTCGTCGCTCATCAACACGCTGCTCGGGCGCCCGGTGGCCGCCGTGAGCGACAAGCCCGCGGTCACCAAGGAGACCCAGCTGGTGACGCTCCCGAGCGGGATGCAGCTCACGGACAACCCGGGGCTGCTCTGGCCGAAGATCCAGGACGACGACGCGACGATGCGCCTGGCCCTCGGCGGCGCGATCCCCGACACGGCGATCGAGTACCAGGCCGTCGGGCTCTTCGCCGCGGCGTACTTCCTCGAGCGCTACCCCGCTCTGGTGGTGGCCCGCTACAAGCTGAAGGAGGCTCCCGCCTCGGCCAACGCGCTGCTGGAGGAGATCGGCCGCCGCCGGGGCTGCCTGCGCTCCGGAGGGACCATCGACCTCTACAAGGCCGCCGACATCCTGGTGCACGAGTTTCGCGCGGGGACCCTCGGCCGCATCAGCCTGGAGTCCCCGCCGACGGCGTGAGCTTACGAGTGCTTGCGGATGGAGGCCGCGAGCGTCGAGACCATCTGGTCGATGTGGCCCTGCTCGACGATGAATGGCGGCGCGAGCACGAGGTTCTCCCCCGCGGAGCGCACCAGCACCCCCTGGTGGAAGCAGTCGAGGAAGACGTCGAAGGCCCGCTTGCCCGGAGCGCCCGGGAGGGACGCGAGCTCCACCGCGCCGGCGAGGCCCAGCGTGCGGACGCTGGTCACCGTGGGGAGGCCCCTCAGCGCCGAGTGCATCGCGTCCCCGAGCGCGACGCCCATCTTCCCGGCGCGGGCGAAGAGGTCTTCTTCCTTGAAGAGGTCGAGCGTGGCGACGGCGGCCGCGCAGGCCACCGGGTGACCCGAGTACGTGTACCCGTGGAAGAACTCGATGACGTGCTCCGGGCCCGTCATCATGGCGTCGAAGATCGCGTCCCGGCACACCACGCCGCCCAGCGGGATCACCCCGTTGGTCACAGCCTTGGCGAAGTTGAGCATGTCCGGGACGACGCCGTAGTAGTCCGCCGCGAAGGGCGTCCCGAGGCGGCCGAAGCCGGTGATCACCTCGTCGAAGATCAGCAGGATGCCGTGCTTGTCGCAGATCTCTCGCAGGCGCTTGAGGTAGCCCTTCGGGGGGATGTACCAGCCCGCGCTCCCGGCCACCGGCTCGACGATGACGGCCGCGACGTTGCTCGGGTCGTGCAGCGGCAGGATGCGCGCCTCCAGCTCGACGAGCGGGTCTTCGCTCCACACGGGCTCGGCGCCGTGGATGTACGCGTGGTTCACCGGGTCGTGGATGAAGCGCAGGTGGTCGACGCGCGGCAGCAGCGCCGGGCCGAAGGCCTTGCGGTTGGCGGGGATGCCGCCGACGCTCATGCCGCCGAAGCCGACGCCGTGGTAGCCGCGCTCTCGGCCGATGAAGACGTTGCGGTGCCCCTCGCCGCGCGCGCGGTGGTAGGCGAGCGCGACCTTGAGCGAGGTGTCCGCGGCCTCCGATCCGGAGTTGCAGAAGAGCACCTTGTTGAGGTCGCCGGGGGCCATGGTGGCGATGCGCTCGGCGGCGACGAAGGCCTGGTCGTTGCTGACCTGGAAGGCCGTCGCGTAGTCGAGGGTGTCGAGCTGCCGCTTGATGGCCTCGTTGATGGGGCGGCGGTTGTGGCCCGCGGCGACGCACCACAGGCTCGACACGCCATCGACCACCTGTCGGCCGTCGTGCGTGGTGAAGAACATCCCGTCGGCGGCGACGAAGACCCTCGGGTCCTTGCGAAACTGGCGGTTGGGCGTGAAGGGCAACCACTGGTTGTCCATGCTGAACTCGGGGTGCGTCATGGCAGGTGCGTTCTCCTGCGACGCTGATACCCGATCCGAGCGCGCGAGGGTATCGGCCTCTCAGGGCTCCACGGCCATCTCCCGACCCTGGTCATACCTCAGCGAGTAAGGCCTCGCCTGCACCACCACCAGCTCGCGCCTCGGGCCGTGCAGGATGAACTCCACGTCCATGGCGTGCGCGTGGTCCCACGGGTCGGGCACGAAGCGCTCGTGGATCGCCCGCAGCGCCTCCGCGAGGTGGATGAGCTCCGCGTCGGTCATCACCGCGGCTCCGTTGGTGAGCGAGCTCCGCGCGATGCGCTCGAACTCCCCGGTCTCGCCGTAGGTGTAATAGATCACCTGCTCGGGCACCTGGTCGGCCCTCGCGCTGGTGACCGATCCCCCCTCGTCGCCCGCGACCTGGGCGTTGATGAAGTACGCCGGGCGGCCCTCGTTGAAGGGGTTGGCCGTGATGGCCACGCCGTCCACCACGTCGTCGTCGATGGACTCCTGCACCAGCACCGCCATCGCCACGCGCGACTCGTCGATGCGGAAGAAGCTTCGCTCCTGGTGGGCCTGGAGGTTCCAGGTGCTGGCCCACACCGCGCGGATCGCGTCGGAGAGCGCCGCGTCGGTGGCGTCGGCCTCGATGACCACCGAGCGGTAGAGCCCCGCGCCGTTGAAGCCGGGCAGGTCCTCCGCGTTGGTGCTCGACCGCAGGCGCACCCGCCGCGTGGGGATGAGCTCTCGCACCCTCGCTCGCACCGCCGCGAGCAGCGCCGGGTCCAGCGGGCTGCCGGCGATGCGCTCCCTCAGGAGCCGGAGCTGCGTGCTCAGCCGGTCCGGGTCGGCGCGCGCCGCGGGGTCGGCGAGCAGCGCGTCTCGCAGCGCGTGGGCGCCCGATCGCTGCCCGTGCGCGAGGTAGGCCGCGAAGGGGATCACGAAGCCTCGCGGCACGACCACCGCCCCTCCGATGGCCGCGAGCTCGCCGAGCTGCGCGGCCTTGGCGCCTGCCACGTCGAGGCTCGCCCGGCGCAGCGTCGAGAGCGCGGGCAGGCCTACGTCGCGCGTCGAGAGCGCGGGCAGCGAGGTCGAGCGGGGGCGCATCGCCTCCCAGGCGCGCTCGGCCTCCGGGAGCGACGCGGCGCTGAGGGACCAGCCCTGCGGCGTCACCGAGAGGCGCACGAGGCGGCCGTCGAGGGCGCGCAGCTCCGGGTTTCGCAGGGCGTCGCGCAGCCCCATGTCGGCCGTCCCCCGGTTGCTCGCCAGGATCGCGAGGTGGCTGAGGGGTGTCTGGAACTCCTGCGTGATGACCCCGGCGCACACGGGCAGGTCGAGCGGGGCGTGCGCGAGCACCAGCACGTCGGTGCGGCGGACGCGCGACGGGTCGAGCGCTCCGTCGATGAGGCGCAGGGTGCCGTAGGCCACGCCGGGGTTGACCGGCTGGTAGACCATGCCCGCGTAGATCTCGTCGGAGCTGAGCACCGCGACGCCCGCCCTCGTGAACTCCGCCCTCGCGTCATCGTGCGCCGGCGGAACCGGGTGGTAGCGCAGCTGCTCGCCCACCCAGAGCCGCGCCCGGATGGCGTTGAAGACCCGCACGGTGCGGGGCACGTCGAGGGTGTCCCCGGCGACGAGCTCGTACCACCAGGCGCCGGTGTCGCGCTGGTGCATGAGGGTGCCGAGGACGAAGCGACGGTCCGGGCGGCGGTACTCGCGGATGTTGAAGACGGCGTGGTCCTCCACCGGGTGGAGCGCGGTGGAGAGGAAGCGCGAGGCGAAGAAGTAGTGGATCTCCCAGCGGCGCGACTGGAGGAAGTAGATGCGGTCGTGGTCGTCGAGGTCGACGATGACCTTGACCACCTCGGTGCGGGCGAGGCGCTCTCGTCCGGGCGAGGCGGCGAGCGCGGCCCACACCTCCGGCGAGGGGATGGCGTCCGCGTAGTCGGCGTCGGGGTGCACCGCGGCGCCTGGGGCGGTGACGGGCCGCGGGGTCGACACGCAGGCGCAGGCCAGCGCCACCAGCAGAAGCGCAGCTCTTGTCATCAGTGGCTTTGAACGTACCACCGGGCCTCACGGTTTCTCCCGTCGGGCCATTGAAGGGCTGGTAGCTTCGGGGCGATGAAGCGGTGGACCTGGCTTGCGATGATGGCGGCGACCGGCGCGTGCAGCTACCCGACGGGGGAGTTCACCCTCGGGACGGCGCGGCCCGACGTGCCGACGACGGACAACGTGCGGGTCGACAGCGGGACCACGGACGTCCCGACGCTGACCGACCTCGGCCGGGTGGACGCCCCGGCGACGCCGGACACGGGAGCCGCCGACGCCGCGGACGTCGAGCTCGTGGACCTCCCCGCGGTCGACGCGGCGGACGCGGGCGCGGCGGACACGGGGACGACCACGGACGCGGGCTCCGACGACGTGACCGACGCGGGCTCGGCGGACACGGGGACGGCCACGGACGCGGGCCCGGCGGTCGACTCGCCCTGTCCCGCGGGGCGGGTGCTCTGCGGCGACAGCTGCGTCGATCCGCTCAACGACATCAACCACTGCGGCCGCTGCAACTTCGCGTGCAACGGCACCAACGGCTCGGCCGTCTGCGCCGCCGGGCGCTGCGAGCTCACCTGCCGCACGGGCTTCGCGGACTGCGACATGGACCCGCGCAACGGCTGCGAGGTGGGCCTCGGCACCATCACCAACTGCCGCTCCTGCGGGGACGTGTGCCCCTCCGGAGCGGCCCTCAACGGCACCCCGGCGTGCGCGGCCAACGTGTGCCGCACGACCTGCAACGCCGGCTTCGGCGACTGCAACAGCAACCCCGCCGACGGCTGCGAGCTGCCGCTGAGCTCGCCGGCCAACTGCGGCGCGTGCGGCCGCGCCTGCCCCTCCGGGCAGAGCTGCGCCGCGGGGACCTGCACCGTCGCCTGCGCGGCGCCCAACCTCGTGTGCGGCGGCCTCTGCATCGACCCGCAGACCTCGCCCACCAACTGCGGCATGTGCGGCCGCTCCTGCCCCAATCCCCCCAACGCGGTGGGCGCCTGCCGCGCGGGCGTCTGCGGCATCGGCGCCTGCAACGCGGGCTTCGCCGACTGCAACGGGGTGCTCTCGGACGGCTGCGAGCGGCCCCTCAACACCATCGCCGACTGCGGGGCGTGCGGCCGCGCCTGCGCCTTCCCCAACGGCGTCGCGGCGTGCACCTCGGGCGCGTGCGTGATGACCGGCTGCTCCGCGCGCAACTTCCGCGACTGCGACGCGAACGAGTCCACCGGCTGCGAGCGCGACATCAACACCGACACCACCAACTGCGGCGCGTGCGGCGCCGTCTGCCGCAGCCACAACGGCTCGTCCACCCCCTGCTCGGCGGGCGTGTGCGCGCCGACCTGCAACCCGGGCTACGCCAACTGCAACAGCATCCCGAGCGACGGGTGCGAGGTGAGCCTCGCGACCAACCTCAACTGCGGCGTGTGCGGGCGCGCCTGCCTCGCGGGGCAGCTCTGCCGCTCCGGCGTGTGCGTCGCGGCGACGACGGTGAACTACGCGCGCTCCAACGTGGCGCTGGCCTTCGTCGACGCGTGCGCGGCCGCGGGCGCCGTGCACCTGCTCCCCAGCCTGGACGACAACGGCGCGCTCACGCCGCTGCCCTTCAACTTCTCCTACTGGGGCACCGGGCTCGCGGCGGGCACGATGATCAACGTGTCGACCAACGGGTTCATCTCCCTCGACGGAGCGGTCAACAACAGCCTCCAGGGGCTCGTGCCCGACCCGACGCCGCCCAACGGGGTCATCGCCGCGTGGTGGACCGACCTCTTCACCTCCCCCGCGGGCATCTGCGTGGCGACGCTCGGGGCCGCTCCGGCGAGGCGCTACGTGGTGCAGTGGAGCTCGGTGCTCTACTACGCCAACCGCGCCTCGGACATGAACTTCGAGGTGGTCCTCAACGAGTCCGGCGGCGCCATCGACCTCGTCTACCAGCGCCTCGCTCCGCTGCCCACGGGCTACGTCCCCACGGTCGGGCTGGAGAGCAACACCGGGGTGCAGGGCTCGTTCATCTGCACCACCGCCAACACCTCGTGCGGCGTCGTGGCGGGCAACGCCTTCCGCTTCACCCCGATGTGATCCGAGGGCGTATCCTTCCGCCCATGAGGGAGGGGCCCGGGTCGTTCTATGACGCGCAGCGCGCCGTGCTCGAACAGGTCGCGAGCCGCGCGCCGCTGTCGGCGATCCTGGACGCCATCGTGCGCATGGTCGAGCAGCAGGCGAGCGGCATGGTGTGCTCGATCCTGCTCTTCGACGAGCAGCACCAGACGCTGCACCACGGCGCCGCGCCGAGCCTGGACCCCGCGTTCCAGCGCGCCCTGGACGGGACCGTGATCGGCCCGACGGTGGGCTCGTGCGGCGCGGCAGCGTCGCTGCGGGAGCGGGTCGTCATCGAGGACATCGCCACGCACCCCAACTGGGAGGCCTACCGCGACGGGGCGCTCTCGCAGGGGCTGCGGGCGTGCTGGTCGACGCCCATCCTCTCGCCGGAGCGCGAGCTGCTCGGCACCTTCGCGATGTACTACCGCGAGGCGCGCGGCCCAGACGACGAGGAGCTCGCCTGGGTGGCCGAGGCCACGCACCTCGCCGCCATCGCGATCGCGCGCGACCGGGCCGAGCGCTCGCTGTGGGAGAGCGAGGCCCGCGCGAGGCACCTCGCCCGCCTCTACGCCGTCTCCAGCAGCGTCAACGAGACCATCGTCCGGGTGCGCACCCCGCAGGAGATCTACGACGCGGCCTGCCGCATCGCGGTGGAGAAGGGCCTCGCCCGGCTCGCGTGGGTGGGGGTCTACCGCGAGGCCGACGACCGCATCACGCCGCTCGCGCGCTTCGGCAACGACGACGGCTACGTCGAGGCCATCCTGCTGCGGCTGCACGACGAGCGGGTCAACCGCGGCCCCGCCGCGATGGCGATGCGCAGCGGGGAGCCGGCCCTCTCGAACGACATCGCCAGCGACCCGGGCTTCTACTTCAAGAAGGAGGCGGCGCAGCGAGGGTTCCGCGCGTGCGCGGTGTTCCCGCTGCGGCTCTCCGGGCAGGCGAAGGGCGTCTTCGCGATCTACGGCGAGAGCGTCGGGTTCTTCGGCGAGGAGGAGGTGCGGGTGCTGGGCGCGGTCGCCGACCACCTCTCGATGGCCGTGGAGGCGATGGGCAACGAGGAGGAGCGCCGCCGCCTCTTCGCCGACCTCGAGGAGCGCACCGCGCAGCTCGAGCGCACGCAGCGGCTCTACAGCGCGCAGAGCTGGGTCAACCACGCGGTGGTCCGCGCCGGCTCTCCGGAGGAGCTGCTCGGCCAGGTCTCGCGGGCCCTGGTCGAGTACGGCGGCTTCCGCATGGCCTGGGTGGGCCGCCACGACCCCGCGACGCGCGCGGTCGCGACGGTGGCGAGCGTGGGCGATCACACGGGCTACCTGGACGCCATCCAGGTGTTCACCGACGACCGGCCCGAGAGCCGCGGGCCCACCGGCTCGGCCATCCGCAGCGAGCGCCCGTACGTGTGCAACGACATCCTCACGGACCCGAACATGGCGCCCTGGCGCGACGCCGCCATTCGGGCCGGGTGGCGCGCCTCGGCGGCCTTCCCGATCCGCCGCGGGACGGAGGTCTACGGCGCGGTCAGCGTGTATGCCGCCGAGTCGGGCTACTTCGGCCCGCCGGAGGTCGACCTGCTCGACGAGGTCGCGAGCGAGGTCTCCTTCGCGCTCGACAACTTCGAGCGCGAGTCCCGCCGACGTCGCGCCGAGGAGTCGCTGCGGGAGAGCGAGGCGCTCTTGCGCATCGCGGGCCGCACCGCTCGCCTCGGGGGCTTCAGCATCGAGGTGCCCTCGCTGCGCATCACCTGGTCGGACGAGGTGAGCGCCATCTTCGACGTCCCCTACGGGGCGACGCCCACGCTCGCCGAGACCGAGGCCGCCTTCGTGCCCGAGTTCCGCGGCGCCGTGCAGGGCCGCATCGCCGCGTGCGCCTCGCAGGGGACGCCCTTCGACCAGGAGGCGCAGATCATCACGCCCCTCGGCCGCCGGGTCTGGGTGCGCGTCATCGGCCACGCCGAGCGCGACGCCGCGGGCGCCATCTCTCGCGTCCAGGGGGCGATCCAGGACATCAGCGACCGGCGCAAGCTCGAGGAGCAGCTCCGTCAGGCGCAGAAGATGGAGGCCATCGGGCAGCTCGCGGGCGGCGTGGCGCACGACTTCAACAACCTGCTCTCGGTGATCCTCACGTACACGCACCTCATCGGCCAGGGACTGAAGGCGGGCGACCCCCTGCGGACGGAGATCGGGGAGATCCGCAAGGCGGGCGAGCGGGCGAGCGAGCTCACCCGGCAGCTGCTGGCCTTCGGGCGGAAGCAGATCCTGCTGCCCCGTGTCGTCGACCTGAACCAGATCGCCGCGGGCCTGGAGAAGATGCTCGTCCGGGTGCTGGGCGACGACATCGACCTGTCGCTGCACCCCGCCCAGGACCTCGGCATGGTGATGGCCGACCCGGGTCAGATCGAGCAGGTGATCATGAACCTGGTGGTCAACGCTCGCGACGCGATGCCCGACGGAGGGAGCCTGACCATCGAGACGGCCAACGTGACCCTCGACGAGGACTACGCCGCCACGCAGCCCGGCGTGGTCCCCGGCCGGCACGTGATGCTGGCGGTCACGGACACGGGCATCGGCATGGACGCCGCGACGCGCGCTCGCATCTTCGAGCCCTTCTTCACCACGAAGGAGAAGGACAAGGGCACCGGCCTCGGGCTCTCGACGGTGTACGGCATCGTGACGCAGAGCCGCGGTCACGTCTGGGTCTACAGCGAGCCGGGCACCGGGACGACCTTCAAGGTCTACCTGCCGAGGGTCGACGGCGAGGCGGAGGCGGAGCCCGCGGAGGCGCCGCGTCCGGCCACGCTCCAGGGGAGCGAGACGGTGCTCATCGTCGAGGACGACGAGCAGGTGCGGACCATCGTGCGCTCGATCCTGCGGCGCGGCGGGTACAACGTGCTGATGGCCCGCAACGGCGGCGAGGCCTTCCTGATCTGCGAGCAGTACAAGGCCCGCATCGACCTGCTGGTGACCGACGTGGTGATGCCTCGGATGAGCGGGCGGGAGCTGGCCGAGCGGCTCCGCCCGCTGCGCCCTGCCATGAAGGTGCTCTACGTGTCGGGCTACACGGAGGACGCCATCGTGCGCCACGGGGTGCTCGACGCGGGCATCGCGTTCCTGCCGAAGCCCATCACCCCGGACGCGCTGCTGCGCAAGGTGCGCGAGGTGCTCGACCCGCGCTGAGGGACCCTCAGCGGAAGAGCGCGAGGATCACCTGCGCGATGAGGATCTTGGCGATCGTGGCGAGGGGGAAGGTCTGCGCGTAGCCCACGTTGGCCTCCTCGGAGCCGGAGCGCTCGGCGGCGAAGGCGAGCGCCGCGGGCTGCGTGTGGGCGCCCGCCACGACGCCCCAGAGCCGCGCGGTGTCGAGCCCGAGGTACCTCCTCCCGAGGACCATGATGGTGAGCGCGCAGAGGAAGGTCGCGAGCGCCCCGACGCCGAAGAGGGTGGCGCCGGTGAGCGTCGGCGCGGTGCGGGCGAAGGCCGCGCCGGAGCGGGTCCCGACGCCCGCGAAGAAGAGCAGCAGGCCGAACTGCCGCAGCGTGAGGCTGGCGCTGTAGGGCATCGACCAGGTGAGCGGACCGGTGCGCACCAGGCGCCCGAGCACGAGGCCCACCACGAGGGGCCCGCCCGCGACGCCGAGGGAGAGCCTCAGCCCGGGGAAGGGCGAGAGCTCGACGCGGCCCAGCAGGAGGCCGAGCGCGATGCCCACGCCGACGGTCACCACGTCGACCTCGCTGATGGCGCGGTAGGAGTCGCCGAAGTAGCCCGACAGGGCGTCGAGGTGGTCGCGCGGGGCGAGCACCCGCACCCGGTCGCCCGGCTCCAGCACGAGCCCGGCGCCCGGGAGCACGTCGACGTCGCCTCGGCGGATGCGGGTGATCTGAGCGCCCCAGGAGCGGCCGATCTCGCGCTGCACCTCCGCCACCTCGCGCCCGACGACGGCCTTGCGGGACACGAACACCCGGCGGAAATCGAGCTGGCTGCGGTCGAGCTCGATGGACTCCGCAGCCGCCTCGCCGAGGGCCTGCACCACGCGCTCGACCTCCTCGCGCGCGCCGACGACGGTGACCAGGTCGCCGCGCTCGAGGACCGTGAGGTCCGAGACGACCTCCACCGCGCCCGCGCGCTCGTGTCGGCCGAAGACCACGCGCCAGCCCTCGCGCCGCAGCAGCGCCTCGGCCGGGCGCCCCAGCACCTCGTCGCGGGTGATCCTCGCCGTGCGAGAGACGAGGCCCGCGGGCGAGGCCGAGGGGGCGCGAGGCCCTCGCTCGGCGCCTCGCAGGAGGTGCATCACCAGCAGCACCGCCAGGACGCCCATGGGGTAGGCCATGGAGTAGCCGACCACCGGGTCGCTCAGGTGCGTCGAGGAGCCCGCCCGCAGCGCCTCGACGACGCTCGCGAGGGCGGGGGTGTTGGTGACCGACCCCGCGTAGAGGCCCGCGATGGTGGGGCCGCCGAGGCCCAGCGCCCGCCCGAGGGAGACGGTGACCGCGGCCGCGACGCCGAGCCCGGCGAGCACCACCGCGCCGGTGCGCAGCGCCGCGCGACCGAGCGACGCGAAGAAGGCCGGTCCCCCGGCGACCCCAACGCTGTAGACGAAGAGCACGAGCCCGAGCTGAGGGACGAAGTCCGGCAGCGCGAGCGTCGGGTCGAGGGCCGAGAGCAGGAGGCCGACGAAGAGCACCGCCGCCACGCCGAGCGCGAAGCCGCGCACGCGGAGGCTCCCCAGCAGGCTCCCCGCGGCGCCGACCACGAAGAGCAGGAGCAGCGGTTGCTCCCGGAGCAGCGAGGACATCAGCGCTTCCCCTCGGCGAGGCCGATCAGCCCAGCCGGGCGGTGCCGTGCGAGAGCACCGCGTCGCCGCGCTCTCGGGTCGAGGTGCGAAACCACACCCGATCGCCCTCGCTCCAGACCTCGGTGCGCAGGGTGTCGCCGGGCCACACGGGCTTGGTGAAGCGCGCGCTGACCTCTCGCAGCCGGTCGGCGTCTCCGCCCGCGACGGCCTTCGCCACCGCGCGCATCCCGAATCCGTAGGTGCAGAGGCCGTGCAGGATGGGCTTGCCGTCGAAGCGCGCGACCAGCGGGAAATCGGGGTCGGCGTGCAGGGGGTTGATGTCGCCCATGAGGCGGTAGAGCAGCGCCTGCTCCGAGCGGGTGGTCTCCTCGACGACGGCGTCCGGCGCCCTGGCCGGCGCGCCGCCCTCGCGCGCGGGGGGCGGATCGCCGCCGAAGCCGCCGGAGTTCAGCACGAGGATGCCCCACTCGGTGTCGAAGAGGTGCTCGCCCTCGGCGGTGTGGCTGCGGGTGGTGATGACCACCTGGGCCATGCGCTTCATGTCGTAGACGGCCGAGACCGTGGCGGTGGTCGAGAGCGTCGCGGCGGGCGGGAGGGGCCGCGTCACGGAGACCTTCTGGTGCCCGTGGACGACGTTCTCGAAGGAGATGTCCGAGCGCGCCATGACGGCCATGAGGGCGTCGTACGCGGGGATCACCGCGAAGGTCGGATACACCTTCGGCCCGCGGCGCTCGTAGAGGTAGTCGAGCTCCGCGGCGGTGGCGCCGATGCCCAGGGCGTAGAGCATCGCGCGGTTGGCGTCGTAGGTGAACGGCAGCGGCTCGGAGGTGGTTCCGATGATGTCGGGGGTGGCTGGCATGGCGCGGCGGAGAGTACAGGATGCCCCCGCCCGATGCCGTCGTCCGTCTCCCCCCGACTTGAGAAGAGCGTGCGTTTGGCCTACCGATAGGGCGTGATCGGAACTCGCGTCGCCTTCGCGATCTGTCTCCTCGGGGCCTCCGGCTGCGTCGGGGCCCCGGTGGAGGTCATCGACGCCGGGGCCATGAACCTCCTCATCGACGCCCCGGTCGACCGCGGCCCCACGGCGGACTCGCCTCGCTCGACGGACGCGGGCCCCCGCCTCGACGTCCCCGCCCCGCTGGACGCGGGCTCCCCCATGGACGCGGGCTCCCCCATGGACGCGGGCTCCCCCATGGACGCGGGCTCCCCCCGCGACGTGGTGGCGCCGCCCGTCGACGTGGGCTTCGCCCGGGACGTGGGCAATCCCGTCGATGTGCCCGTCGCCCTCGACAACGGCCGCTGCGTCTACGAGCCGGTGACCGTCGACGCCTTCGGCGAGCCCCGCAACGCCGCGGGGCAGATCCGCCACTGCTGGCCCGGCGAGGCGCTCTGCGTCTGCGACCGCGACAACGACTGCTACGCGCAGCCAGGCTACGTCCCGCGCTGCTCGCCGGCGGACGCGGGCGCTCCCCGCGACGTCCCCGTCGGCCCCTCCGGCGACCCGGTGGTCTACAGCGGGAGCTTCCCCACGGGCTCCGGGCGCAACACGGTGACCCTCCGGGTGAACGGCCACGCCCGCGAGGTGGTGGTGTACTCGCCGCCGATGCGCGCCGCCTCGCCCGCGCTGATCCTGCTCTTCCACGGCACCGGCGGTAACGGCGACGGGATCTTCACCGAGAGCGACGCGCAGGCGGTGGCGACGGCCAACGGCGCGGTGGTGGTCGCGCCGACCTCTCGCGACATGCCGAGCGGCGACTGGGACCACACCGACGGCACCCGCTACTGGGAGACCTATCCCAACACCGACCCGAGCTCCAACGAGGACCTGCTGCTGACCCGGGCGATCATCGTGGAGGCGCGCCGCGCGTTCAACGCCGACGCGGGGCGGGTCTACGCGCTGGGCCACAGCAACGGGGCCTTCTTCGCGACGCTGGTGGCCTCGGTGCTGGCCGATCGCATCGCCGGCTTCGCCACGAGCAGCGGCGGCATCAACCGCTGCGCCAACACCTGGAGCTGCTCCTTCCAGGGCAGCGGCTCCACCTGCGCGGCGCTGAGCGGGCAGTCGGGCTGGTGCTCCTGCTCGGGCGCGCCGAAGCCCATCACCCTCCGCAGCGACGGGCTGATGCCGCCGGGGTATTTCATCCACGCGACCAACGACAACCTGGTGTCGGTCTATTACACCTGCGCGCTGCAGGCGCGGATGATGGAGGTCGGCGCCGTGTCGCAGACGGTGCTGCGCGGGGTGGACGGCCACTACATGCCCCCGAGCTTCGTCTCGCAGGCGTGGGGATTCCTCGGCTCTCGCCGGCGCTGAGGTCCACTCCCCGCTGCGCCGGTCGCCCCGGGGCCAGAAATGACAAAACCCCACCCGGTCGCAGCGCTCTTTTGAAGACGCTGAGAC
>CBIHPK010000145.1:0-21689 GCA_966211675.1 uncultured Myxococcaceae bacterium | reverse complement strand
TGCTCGCGGGTCGGAGCCGAGGGCGGCGGCGCCGGGTCCTCGACCTCGTAGGGGACCCGGCGGGTGCGAGTCTCCTGGAGCGTGCGCACGCAGCGGGCGGGCTCCACCTCGACGGCCTCCTCGCCGACGCGGCTCTCCTGCACCGCGCCCGAGACGGCCATGTGGACCGCACCGCTCGTGACGACGTCGAACGACCGCGTGGTGTCGATGACGTGGGCGATGCGCTGGGTGATGCCCGTGGCGTTCTCGTTCTCGAAGGGCAGCACGAGAACCCGGAAGCCCCAGCGGGAGAGCGGGGATGGCGGCTCGTAGCTGACCTCGGCCTCCCACTCGGACGCGGCGGACGGTGCCGGCTGCGTGCCGCGGCCGTAGTACGGGCTGGGGCCGCCGTTGCCGTAGTAGGTCGCGCCTCTGGAAGGGGCTCCGCATGCCGAGAGTGCTACCGAGGCCACCAGCGTGGCCACTACCGTCTCGACCCACCGCGCGCGCACCATGCTCATCGTCACCATCCCCTCCGCGGCAGAGGCTACCGCGTCTAAAACTGTCCCGTCACGCCAACGGGGCGACGTATGGACGGGCCCCGCGCAAGACGGCAAAGCGAGACGCCCGCCCACAGAGTGATGGCCGGCGCCGGGCGAAGGGCCCCTCTCTGCATGCCTGGTAGCGTCCTCCTCATCCGGGCCTGACCCGTTCGCCCACGCTGACGTGCGCCCGCTCGAAGGCGAGCACGACGCCCGCGAGTCCACCCGGGCCCGCCCCAACAGCGCGGTCCTCCCGACGCACCTGGCGCCCGACTACGCCCCGGGTGGCGCCTTCCACTCCGACGAGCGCCTGCGGTTCTTCACTGTCACGGGGCGCTCTTACCCCCAGCGGGCCGACGATGTCCGACGAGCGCCTGCCCCCCATCTTGGGCGCTGCACCCGAAGCTCTGCCCGTGGACGGCTGATGAAAGGAAGATCTCTCAACAGCCGGGTGGTGGGGTAGCGTCCCGCGCCGGAGGCACACGAATGGGACTCTTCGACGATCTGCGGCAGTTGTCTGACCAGGTGCGCAAGCGCCAAGCACACGTGAAGGGCGAGGAGGCGACCAAGCAGGCGCTGATCATTCCCTTCCTCCAGGTGCTCGGCTTCGACGTCTACGACCCGCAGGAGGTCGGCCCCGAGTACGTCGCGGACTTCGCCAAGAAGAAGAGCAGCGGCGGGTTCGAGAAGGTCGACTACGTCATCAACCTCGGCGGCGCGCCCGCGATGTTCGTCGAGTGCAAGCCCATCGGTGCGGTGCCCGAGGACCATGACGGCCAGCTCGCGCGGTACTTCAACGCGACGCCGTCGGTGCACGTCGGGGTGGTGACCAACGGGACGCGCTACCGCTTCTTCACCGACCTGCGTGCGCCCAACATGATGGACGCCACGCCGTTCCTGGAGTTCGACATCCTCGCCTTCACCGAGCGTGACGCCGAGAATCTCCGCGCCTTCACCAAGGAGGGCTTCAACGCGGCGGCCATCCAGTCCTACGCCGAGGACATCATCTACACCGAGCGGCTGACGGGGTTGGTCAACGAGATCCTCCGCAGCCCGTCGGAGAACTTCGTGCGCTTCCTCCTCGGCGAGTTGGAGATCGGCCCAGGTCGCGTCACCGGCAAGGTGGTCGACCGCTTCCTGCCGATCGTGAAGCGTGCGGTGCAAGGGACGCTGCTGGAGATGATGACCCGCTCCATCACCCAGGAGATCGCGACGCCGGCACCCGTGTCTGCCCCCTCGGTCATCGAGGCGCCGCCCTCGCCGGTCCGCACTTCGATTCCGTCGAGTGAGCCTGCGGACGCGAGCCGCTCAAGCATCGTCACGACGGCCGAGGAGATGGAACTCTTCGAGATCGTCAGCCGGATCTGTGCCGAGTCTTCCAGCAAGCAGGGCATCGCCTACAAGGACACCGCCACCTACTTCGGGATCCACCTTGGGAAGGTGTCGCAGTGGTTCCTCCGCGCGTGGTGCTCGGGCGCGAAGAAGGCGCTGGTGACCCGCATCCCCGTCGAGCAGACCCGGTTGCTGGCGCACGGGTTCGAGGTCGACGCACCCTCCGAGACCTTCGGCGTGAGCCGCGTCTACTTCACGACCATCAAGGACGTCGAGAAGCTCCGCCCGCTCGTGCTGATGGCGTACGAAGAGCAGGTCAAGCGGCTGCGCTCGGGCGCCGACGAATAGGCGCATCGAGGGCGGTGATCGGCGCCGCCTCCTCGATGGCCGTGCGCGGTGGGAGCTGGGCCGACGGGCTCCTTCGGCGTGCTCTCGCTCCACAGCGCCAGTTCCCCGACCATTGATCCCGCGCCGCCGATGGCCCTACCCTCCCGCCGTGGGACCGATGCGGGTGGGGCTGTCGCTGGTGCTGTCATGGTTGCTGCTCGGCTGCTCGCCGGCCGTCGAGTGGACGCAGATGCGCACACCGCCGCGTCCGATGCGCCCGCGCCGCGTCGGCAACGTCCAGGTGTTCACCACGCAGCCGCCGCGCTGGCGTTACGTCGAGGTGGGCATCATCGAGTCGCGCGAGGGCACGCTCAACGGAACGGGGGAGTACGTGCTCGCGGACATCCGCAACGAGGCGGCCGAGCGTGGGTGCGACGGCCTCTTGCTCAACATCATGGACCAGCAGGTGAGCTCGTTCGCGATGACCCGCGCTGGAGCGTTCGGCAGCTCGGGCACCGAGCGGGCGTACCGCGCCATCTGCATCGTCTTCGACGGGCCGTGACCGCGGCGGCCTGGCGCACCCAGGGCGTCGCCCGCCGGCTCGTGCTGGACGAACGAGTGAAGCTCGCGCTGGCAGAGCAGACAGAAGGACAACGAGAGGTCGAGCGTCACCACCGGAAGGTAGTGTCTCAGTCTGAGTACTTCGGAGGGTCGCCGTGGGCACGACGACCGGACTTCGACCCCCAACCGGCGCGCACGGGTGGCGACAAAAGCGCGACGAGATCGCCGGGGCCCCACACACGGTCTGTGAGCCCCGCCTCCATCGCCGGGGTCACCCGCCGCGTCTGGTGCACGCGGCAGAAGTTGTAGTGCATGAAGTGGAGCGCGACGGCGTGCGCGAGGTTCTCGGCCTTCTTGCTGAACGCATTGGTCAACCTCGTGAACCGACGCCTGCCCGTCGGCGTTGTGAGGTTCTGCTGCTCGACGTCGGACGTGGAGATGGCGGCGGGGTCGGGCGCGCCGGTCACGATGTCGACCCGCGCGCCAACGCCCGCGGCGCGGCTATGCCGAGTCTGTGGTCCTTTGGGGGACGCGCCGTAGAGCTTCACCAGCAGGGCGTAGTCGATCTGGTGGTCGAGCTCGCCTTCAACGGCCTCTAGGTAGGGCTTGTGGCCGTCGGTGCTGAGCTGCACGCGCCACGCGAGGCGCGCGGCAAGGTCGCTCATGAACTCGTAGGCGCCGTCCGCGTCGCGGGTGTCGACGCACCACGACACCATCAACTTCGACTGCGAGTCCATGCCCGTCCACGTCCAGACAGACCCGGTCTCGCCGGATGCCCTCCGGTCAGCGGGGATGTTCCTGGCCTTCGCGTAGCAGAAGCTCCAAATCGCATGGCACTGGATCTTCTGGCAGAAGAGACCTCGGACATGGGCATCGTGGTACGCGCGGCACGCTGTGCCGAGTTCCACCATGAGCTTCGTGACGGTGTTGAGCGAGACGTCCGCCATGCGCGTGGTCGAGCGGAGAGAGCAACCCGCGACCAGGGCGGAGACGATCTGGACGCGCTTGGCGGGCGAGAGCTGATTCATATTGAACTTTATACGTAAGCGAGCTGGATCAGACAAACATTTCCGGCAGTATCCGCGGCTGCGCCTCATAAATAGTTCAGTTTGCTCGTTTGGTCAGGTTGCCTGTTGATCGCAGTTTCGCGAGGTTGTACGGTCTGCCCGATGGTCAAGCCCGCCGACTTCCGCACGCCCGGTCAGTACATCCAGGCGCTCCTTGAGGAGCGCGGATGGAGTCAGCGGGTGCTCGCCATCGTCCTCGCCATGGACGAAACCGGCATCAACAAGATCGTGAAGGGGAAGCGCCCGGTGGACGCGGCGCTGGCCCTCTCTCTCGGTGAACTCTTCGACGTCGCGCCCGATGAGTTCTTGGCCTTGCAGCAATCCTTCGACCTAGCGCAAGCGAAGCTGGTGGCGCGCCCCGATCCCGGACGCGCTGTCCGCGCGCGTCTCTTCGGTGACCTTCCAGTCGCTGAGATGATCAAGCGCGGTTGGATTAGCGCCGACAGCGTGCGCGATGTGGCCCAGGTGGAGGCGGCGCTGGCCCGATTCTTCGGCGTCGCGACGGTCGCTGAGATCGAAATCCTCCCTCACGCAGCGAAGCGGACGGAAGTCTCCGTGAGCGCCACGCCAACGCAACTCGCTTGGCTCTACCGCTGCAAAGAGATCGCGGGCGAGATGCTTACGGCCCAATACACGCCGGATGCCGTGCGCGCTGCCATCGGTCGGCTGGCGCCGCTCCGCATCGCACCCGAGCAGACCCGCCACGTGCCCCGCATCCTCGCCGAATGCGGCATCCGCTTCGTCATCGTCGAGTCTCTCCCCAGCGCGAAGATCGATGGGGTGTGCTTCTGGTTGGACGACGCGAGGCCGGTGATCGGCATGTCGCTGCGTCACGACCGGATCGACAACTTCTGGTTCGTGCTCCGGCATGAGTTGGAGCACGTGCTCCGGCTCCACGGGCGCGGTGCAGCGATGCTGGATACGGAGTTGGAGGGCGAGCGCGCGGGGCTCGGGGACTCCGTGACCGAGGAGGAGCGCCTCGCGAACGATGCGGCGGCAGAGTTCTGCGTCCCGCGGCGTAGCCTTGACCAACTCATCGCGCGGAAGGCTCCATTTTTCGCGGAGCGGGACGTCCTCGGGTTCGCGCGGACGGTCGGCGTCCACCCGGGGCTCGTCGCCGGTCAGTTGCAGCACCGCACGGGGCGCTACGACCGGTTCCGCAGCCACCAAGTGAAGGTGCGCTCGTGCATCACGCCGAGCGCAATGGTCGATGGCTGGGGCGACGTCGCACCGGTCGGAGAGTGAGAACAAGGACATGACGACGAGAGCCCAGCGTGTGGAAAACCTCATCCGGCACTACATGGACACGACGGGCGAGACCGATGTGGACATGGTCAAGCTCGCCGCGTTCGCGCACCGGATGGGGTGGCCCCTCCCCGTGCCCAAGACCCCGCTCGAACTACTCGCAAAGCAGCTCTCGCACGACGCCCGCGAAACTGTGCGGCACGATAAGGCTACGGGGCGACCGTACCGCGCCTATCACGCGTACAGCGAAGGACACGGCGACAAGCAGCTCACCCTATGGATCGACATCGACCGGAACCCGCCCCGTCACAAGATGCACAAGTCGCTGAACCAGCGGCGCGAGCAAATGGTCGGCGACGCCGTGCAACTCGCGTTCGACGCAGAGCACTGGAACCACGCGAACTCCAAGCAGGAGCCGATTCAGATCGAGTTCGACTTCGGGCCCGACATCGAGTGGCGCAAGAACGCCCCGCCCTCGGACGACGCCGCGCAGGTCTAGGAATCACCCTTCTTCCAACGCGCAGCCACCGCCAACTTCGCGGCCTCCGACCGCTGATCTGGCGTGAGCTTCGCGGCCCGCGCCTTCCCGCCCTTCGCCCCTCCCAACTTCCCCAGTGCGACCGCCGCCGGGTTCTTCGTCGGCTCCGGCGCAACAACTACTTCGTCCGCGGGCGTCTCATCTGTCGCCTCGTGCAGAATGGAGGCAGCGAGCTGATTGACGTCACGAGGTTTGCGTGGGGAGGCAGGCATCGTCAGACCCTAGCCGGTCAGGCGTCGCCCGTCATGGTTCCAGACCCAGGGACCCCACCGCAGTCCGGCCGCGGTGCCACGTCCCCTCGGGCGGTCACGAAAACCGCGCTTCTCCATCGCCATCAACAGCCACCGACAGTACACCTCACTCCCGCCACGCGGACGTCTCACCTCCGGCGCGCGGCCTCGCCGCTCGCCTCGCCCTTCCACCAGTGGACGTAGTTCCCCTTCGAGCCGGCGCGCTCGACGTGTCCGCGCCGCACGAGGTAGTGCAGCGCGTAGTTCACGTTGCTCCTCGGCAGCGCCTCCTGCCCCGCCGTCCGCGTCGCGTGCACCAGCTCGCTCGCGGTGAGGCCCTGCGGATTCGCGGCGAGCACCGTCGCGAGGAAGTTCCGCAGCTCCGGCATCGTGAACGTCCGCCCCCGCGCCGAGGGGTACGCTGGCAGGACGAACTCCGTCGCGACGATCCGTGGCTTCGGTGACGGCACCGCGACGGCAGAAGGAGCTTGCTCGCTCTTCGCGTCGAAGCTGCGCTCCGTGAACTCGCCCAACGCCGCTGCCTTTGGCTGGCGCACCGACGAGTTGTCCACCCTGGCCAGCTCTTCGCCTTCATTGAGAGGATGCGCCGCCGAGGTAGGTGTTGCCGGTGGCGGTGCAGCGGGCACCGGGACGGACACGCGCGGCACCACCGCGGGCCGTCCTGCGCCCCTCCGGGTCGGTGCTGCGGCGGCCTGGACGAACTCCGTGAAGTCCGCACCGAAGCCCGCCGCGAGGCGCGCGAGGGTCACGGCCGTGACGTTGGTGCTGCCTGCCTCGACCTGCCGCAGGACGAACACCGAGAGTTCAGCGCAGCGAGCGGCGGCCTCCTCCTGAGTCCACCCGCGCTCCTGCCGTAGCCGCCGGACGTTCGCCGCGAGCCGCCCCAGGAGGTCGAGGTACTCCCGCGACTGGTAGAGAGGGTCGCGCGTCGTGGCTTGCCTCCGCACGGCGCATGGTGGCCGTCAACCAAAGTTGCGGAATAGACGTCATGGCCTATGGTCGCCCGCGCGACGCCGAGGGTGACGCGCGCGGAGCGCCGAGCGGCGCACGGAACGATGGACTGGAGGGCTGTGACGATGAAGAAGACGAGGGGCAGATCGTGGCGCGCGGTGATGGCGGGCGTGGTCTGCCTGGCAATGGTTGGGTGCGGCAACGACGACGTCCGTCCGATCACGGAGGACGACGGCGGGAGAGTTGAGGCCGACACGGGGACCGTGACCGCGATGGACGGCGGAGCGGACGTCTTGATGCCGCTGTTCTGCGCCGCGGGCCGCACGCAGAGAGACTGCGTCTGCGACGGCGGCCTGCGGGGCACGCAGACATGCGCGAGCAACGGGCAGGACTACGACCCGTGCGTGTGCACGCCCGCAGCCGACGCCGGCGCGGACGCCGGGCCGACACGCGTCTGTGAGCCGGGGCGCTCCGCGGGCTGCACCTGTACCAGCGGCGCGAGCGGCTCGCAGGTCTGCGCGGCCGACGGTCGGCGCTACGAGGCGTGCATGTGCGCGGCGCCCGACGCGGGACCGCCGCTGTGCAGCCCGAGCAACCCCGCCGGCGCCTGCCCCACGGGCCAGACCTGCATGGGCGGCCTGTGCGTCTCTCCGTGCAGTCCCAGCGCGCCGAGCGGCTACTGCTCCGGCGGGCAGCGGTGCGTCGCGGGGTCGTGCTGCGCGACCGCCTGCGACGCGCGCTGCTGCACCGGCGGTACGTTCTGCGTGGGTCCTATCGCGGGCGCCAACCAGTGCGTCCCGCACTGTCGCGTGAGCTCCGACTGCGGCGCCGGGTCGTGGTGCGCGGCCATCGGGGATGACGATGGGTTCTGCGTGCCGCCCGGCGCTTCGGTGAGCGGCTCGCGCCGCTGCAACGTCGATTCCGACTGCACCGGCGGCCAGGCATGCACGCCGACCATCGGCGCCGGCGGCGTCCCTCGCCGTCCCTTCATCTGCACCGACCCCGCCTGTGCGCCCTACCGCCAGTGCCGCGGCGTGCTCGGGAGCTGCCCCGAGGGCTACTGCAACTTCTGCGGCGCCTCGGGCCGCTGCTACTGCGCAGGCGTCTGCGCCAGCGACGTCATGTGCGGCGCGAGCGCGTCCTGCATCATGTTCGCTAGCAGCCGCGGCTCCTGCTCGACCTCGCAAACGGCCTGCGCACCGCGCTGATCTCTACGCCCGCCTGTCGCGCTAACGCCTGCGGCTACGAGGCGACCTGCGTCCGCAAGGCGCCTTCCGCGCAGGCAACCGTCGGCATCACCGACGTCGCCTCGGGTCGGTAGCGCTTCCACGCGCGCCCATCTTGAAGCGTTTCTACGGGCGACAGGGCACGCTGGGCGAGGGGCTTGGGGTCGGGGAACGTGGATCCGTGACCCAAGTGCGCCCTGCGCTGTCGCGGTCGCGCTGCTGGCGCTTGCGGTCGTGGGAGTCGAGGAAGCCCTCGGGCGTGCGGCGATGGCGCAGGTTGGCCGCGCGTCGTTGACGTCGGCGGCTGGGTCGTCGGCAGCCGTCGTCGCAGAAGCGCTGCCCGCGGTGGCAGGACGCTGCTCATGCTCATCCGCAACGCGCGCGTGCTGCACCCGCGGGTCAACCCGCTCAAGCAGGGCCACTTCGATCGCTTCCCGCCTGTCGTGAGCCGCAACGAACCCGCCGGTGTTCCACGTATCGGGTGCGCAGCTATGGCTTCTCCCGAGGGCGGCGGTGAACCCTCGGAGAACGGCGACGGTTCAGACCGCGTACTGCCGCGCCGGCGGGCCTGTTCTCACGCAGAAATGGCAGGTGTAGCCTCGGCCGATGACACGTCCTGACACCATCGTTGGGTTGACCGTGGAGCTCATTCGTCGGCGCGGCATCCCGCGATGGGCGTTCGCCGTGGCCAGCGTCGTCGCGCTCGGGGCCCTGGCCGTGAGTCGCGGCCACCCCGCGACGTCCAGCGCACGCGTCACGAGGGAGTGGGCGGGGTGGAGCGCCGCGCCGCTCGACGGTGAGGCGATCGACGTCGACCCGGACGTCGTGGCGACCGCGTCGGGATGGCTCGTCGCGTGGAGCCGCTGGGAGCGAGGCCGGAGCCCCGCCGTACTTGTCGCGAGTCTCGGGCGCGACGGCATCCTCCGCGGGCGCGCGCAGGTGCTCTCGGCTCCCGGGACCTTCGCCCGCCAGCCCAGCCTCGCGCGCGACGGCGCTCGCGTCGCCGTCGCCTGGACCGCCCGCGACGAAGACGATCGCGAGTGGAACCCCCGCCCGTGGCTCGCGGTGATCGACGCGGACGCGAAGGTGCTAGTCCCGTCTCGCCGCGTCGGCGGCGACGCGGGCTTCGGCTACCGGGTGAGCGTGGCGAGCGATGGACAGGGCTGGGGCCTCGGCTGGACCGCGCTGTCGCGCGACTTCCACGGTGTCGTGCTGGCGCGCCTCTCCCTGGAGGGCGAGCCCCGAGGCTCGTTCACCCGCACGCCCATAGACGAGAACGGGGGCGACTCGGAGCTGGCGTGGGTCGGCGACGCCTGGATCTTTCCGGTAGTGGTGCACGAATACGAACGCGATCGGAGCGCGCTGCGCGTGATGTGGTTCGACCGGGGCGGCCGCCTCGTCGAGTCGCGCCGGATCGCGCCCTCGCGTGGCGACGCCGGCGCCCTGCGCATCGTCGCGCGCGCCTCGAACGCGTGGGTCACCTGGGCCGAGGATTCCGGCTTCGGCGTGCGGCACGATCCCCGGCTTATGGCCTTCGAGGGGCGACGGGTGGTTGCTGGCCCGGTCGCGCTGGGGCCGCGGCGCAGCGGCGACGTGCCCTCGCTCGCGTGCGCGGCGACCGACTGCGTGAGCGCATGGGTGGGCGTCCCGGAGGAGGGCGACCGGCCGCCGGTCCTGCACGCGCAGGTCCTCGACGCCGCGGGCGTTCCGCGCGGGGACGAGCGGCGCATCGGGCCGGGCGCGACCCTCTCTCAGCTCGGGAGCGCCGCCGTCGCGCGCTCCATCGACGAGCGCGAGACCCTCGCCGTCTGGACCCGTTACACCAGCCCGCGCGGCGTCCTCATGGCGGTCCGCCTCGGCCCCGACGGCGCCCCGCTCGCGCCGCCCGTTGCGCTCTCGCTCCCCTGAAAACTCGGCGAGTGCTCATCGATCGCGCCGTCGGGGCATTCGACCGTCGCGCGGGACAGTCCTCTGCGATCGCGCGTTGACGCGCCGGACGACCCGACCGATGGCCCGCAGACCACCCCGCGGGGCACGTCGTGGAAGAGTCGCACGGTCACCACAAAGACGCATGAGAAGGCGTCCCGGCACCGGCCGCGCCGCCGGAGGCGTCCCACGCCTCGCCCGAGGGCTTGTGGGAGTTCAGCGTGACCGACAACGTGACGTTGCGGGCGCCGCCCTGCCCGGATGCCTCGCGGGTCGGCGCGAGGGCGAGCTGGGCAAAGAGCCCGAGCTCGTGGGCTGGCTTCATCGGGTGGCCTTTCAATACCGAGCGACGAGGGAGTAGCTCACCGCGCACCGCTCGATGATGCGCACCGCTCGATGACGTTGTTGCAGTAGAAGCCGAGGACGTAGTTTTCTGCGGGGAGGTCGGCCAACGGCAACGACCCCGAAGGCGGCGGCGCGTCACTGAATTGGCGGTGTGCTCTAAGTGCGGGCGGTTGCGGTGGGCGCCAGAAGTTCGCCGGAGGGTCGACCGACGAATTCACGCACCTTGTGTCGCAGGGATTTTCGCCGGTACGACGCCATATGGGCCTCTTTACCGAGCGCGGGCGGTCGCCCGATGCTCCTCTCGACGATCCTTCCCAGAGCTCTCAGTGCCTCGTCATCCGTCACGTAAAAAACAGCGGGCGATCTGCCCAATTTCTCTGCGGTTCCTGACGCGACCGCCGTCCGTCAACAAAAGCACGAAAGTGGTCACGTACATCGGATCGGAGCGAGGCTCAGACGCGAGGGAGCGATGACTCCCCCGATCACCCAATAACTGCGGCCCGGTCCACCCCGCCAAGGATCAACCGAGCCGCCCCACGGAACCGAGCTCCATGTCCGCCAAGCCATCCACCAAGAAGCCGCGTCCCTCCAACAATCCGTCACAGATTTCGACCACGCCTCCCCCGCGACCATCAACGCCACCGCCGAACAAGGAGGTGATCTCCCTGCCCGCGCCGAAGACGCTCCCGTGGAACGAGCGGAAGGCGGTGGGGACGCTCGTGTCCGGGTTCGCTGGCCTCGTCGCGGGCCTGTCGAAGGTCGTGCCGGACTTCCAGGCTGACACCTTCACGTGGTCGACAGCGCTCGCGTGGGCGGGGCTGTTCGGCAGCGTCGTCGGGTCGATCATCGTGTGGTTCCGTTCAAGGCAGGACGACGCGAACCTCGTGGCGGAGGCCCTCGACGCCAGCGACTTCAAGTCGATGCTGGTCATGCTGCGCGAGGTCATGCTCCAGACCCAGCGCGACGGCGTGCGGTCGGCATTGTGCCGGGAAGACGATCTACTTCGCGTCACGATGTATCGGATCGACGGCGAGGACGGCACCCAACTCATGCCCCACGTCGGCGGGCCCGGAGGGGCCGCCAGTCGAAAGTTGCCGCCGAAGGTCGGCATCGTCGGCCTGGCGGTGAGGGGCCGAGAACCCGCCTACAGCAAGCGACAATCCAAGGATCTCGTCGCGTACCGTCGGCAACTCGTCCGGGACTTCAACTTCTCCGAAGCGGAGGCGAAGGACGTCCGCGAGGATCGGTGGTCGTGGGCGGCCGTGCCGATCTTCGAGCGGGATCAGGTCGTCGCGGTCGTCTACGCCGATTCGGGCGACCCTGATTTCTTCGACGACAAGAAGAACCTCTTCGGCGCCGCTTGCGCGGGGATGGCAGAGTACGCAAGGATCAGGTAGGAGGTCGACGATGGAAGGCCAAAACAAGAACGCCCCCGCGCCACCATCGCAGGGCCAGTCTCGCGTCGAGGTCGTCTCGAAGCCCGGCGATGCGATCCGCGTCGAGGTGGTCCACCTGTCCGCTGCCCAGCGCCAACGCCTTGACGTTGGCAACGCATCGTTCTTCCGCGCGCCTAAGCGCTGACATCGTCCATCCGGTTGCTGTCGGGGCGCTCGGGTGTTCTTGGGCATCGCAACCTAACGTTCGCAGGTTGAGCGGTTTGGGTTGAGTGCAATACGAGTCGGCCTTGCACGCGCAGAACGGTCGCGCGAGTTGAGGTGATGGCGCGCGCCGCGGAGGCGGGTGCGGCGCGGCAGCGGCAGATGGTGGAGCGCGGGGTGGGGGTGTCCGCCGACCTCGCCGCGAGGGCGCGGTTCGCCGAGGCGCGCCCTTCTCGTCGGCCTACGTGGGTCGCTCGGCACCCTCGGACAGGGCAGCAGCGCCGGGGTGGTCGTTTGGGCGCCCATCGACGGGATCGTGCTGCCAACGAATACCGCCCCGTCAGGCGTGGTGGTGAGCAGGTCAGGGACGCCATGGTCGTGAAGCGCCGCGGGGCGCCGCTGGCGCGGGGCGCGCGGGGGAGCGGGTTCTGGTCCTGATCGGGGAGTAGCAGTTCGTCGCCGAGCACGGCGAGGCCGACGGGCATGCGCAGCATCAGCAGCACCTCGGCCTCGGTGCCGTTCAGTGTGAGCCGGGCGACCGAGCCCACATGGGCGTCAGGCAGCCCGCCACGCGGAGGAGTTATCTAACGTAGCGGGTGTCGTCGGCGGCGATGGAGAGCCCGAGGTGGCGGTGCATCGAGTTCCCCTCGGTCTCGACCCGGCACTCGCCCTGCTCGACGACGAAGCGAATTGGCTTGCAGTAGTATTTGGGGGCATTGCACGTGATCGCCGCGGCGGATCCGGCTCCAGCGCGGTCGAGGGGGCCCCTTGAGGGGGCGGAGGATCACGGGTCGCGCTCGCGGACAGGGATGGCGCCGTCGAAGGGCGCAGCGCCCGCCAGCGCCGCCACGGCGCCCCCCGACGTCTGCCCACGACGATCTGGCGCGCGAGGGAGGCAAGGCGCGGGAACGCCCCTTGGAGGACCCGGACTGGTGTCCGCGACGCGAGCTCCGCGGTCACTTGTCGCCGCTCTTTTTCGTGCGCGGCTGCTGCATATCTGCTGCACGCGGTGCGCGACCCGGCGCCTTTGGGCTTGGCCACAAGGCTTTCGGGCCCTCGGGCCGCGGGACTCTTAATCCATTGGCTCTCGGTTCAAGTCCGAGATGTCCCACCTTCTAGAAAGCCCCGGTCCTCCGGGGCTTTCTTCATTTCAGCGCACAACGCACCGGCGACCCGCCGCGCGCGAGCGCATTGCGGACATCGAAGTCCGCGACTCCCCACTACGGCACGCGCGGACTGATCCCCCCGGCGCTGGCGCCGGACGGTCACGCCTCGCCGCGGGGGCTCACTCTTCGTCGCTGGTGCTGAATACGAAGTTCGATTCGAACTCCGCATCGGTGAAGGGCGGGGTCGGGTGCGAGCGGATCACGTTCTCCAGGCAGGTCCCCACCGGGGGCTGCGAGTAGCTGCCGACGATGCGCAGGCTGCGCGGGTGGCCCGTCGAGCCCTCGTAGACCACCGTCACCCGGACGTGACGGGACGAGGTGGCCCCCACGCACCGCCGGACCTCCGGCTCGAGCGCGGCCTCGAGGTGGTCCATGTCGCGCCGCCGCGGGTGATCGCGCGGCGGATCGTTGCTGGCGCCGAAGATCGCCACGTCCCACCCGGCCGCGCTGCCGGGCGCAGGCGCCGAGGCGTCGACCACCACCGCGGGCCGTACCACCGCGGCGACATCCGCCGCCGCGTCGGCCGCGACGACCGTGGCCGCATCGACCACCGCCGGGACCGCGGCGTCCGAGGCCACCGCCACCGCGGGGACGTCCACGACCGCTGTCACGGCCGCATCGACCACCGCGGGGACCGCCATGACGGGCGTCGGGGCGACGGGCGTGGGCACCAGGATCGCCGGGACCGAGCGCCGCGCCTCGGGGGTCCGGTTGAGCTTTGCGAGGTAGATCTGGCCGCCCGTGACGATGGCCGCGGCCGCCACGATGGAGGCGCCCATGATCTTCCACTTCGTCAGGTTGGACGGCGGCGGAGCGGCCGCGACGTCCTCGCCCAGGTAGTTCGACGGGCCCACCGGCCGGGCGATCGGGGCCGGGCTGTAGACCGGCTCGGACGGGGGCGGCGGAGCGACCGGAGCGAAGGCCGGAGGCGCCGGGGCCTCGGAGGGAGCGGGCGAGGTCCACACCGGCTCGGAGGCCACCTCCGGCGGGATCGCGAAGGTCGGGATCGAGGGCTCGTTGTCGGCTTCGGGCTCGGGCTCCGGCGCGGGCTCGACGTCGGGCACTCGCGCGGCCTCGGGCTCGACCGCCGGCACCGGGGCCGTGACGCGAGGGAGCGCCGGCATGGAAGGCGGCCTCGGCGGAGCGGAGGGAGCGTCCCAGGTGTCCGCGTCGAGGTCGTCGACGACCGACGCGGGGATCTCCGCGTCCATCTCGAAGGACACCTCCGTCGAGGGGATCTCCGGCTCGGGCACCAGCACCGGCGGCGGAGGAGCGCTCGATCGCAGGATGGTCGGCGAGCGCGACGGCACCCGGGGGATCGGCGGCGGGGTGGAGGTCGAGCGCGGCGGCGGAGGGGGCGCGCTCACGGGGCTCCCTTCGGGGGCCATCGGGATGTCGAGGCCCTCGATGTCGGCGATGTTGAAGAGGTCCGAGCTCGCGGGCCGATCGGAGGGCGCGGCCTTGGGAGCCGGGGCCGCCGGGGGCAGCCGGGCCGGAGGGAAGGTGGGCCGCTCGCCCTCTTCGCCCACGCGCTCGGTGCCCGGCGGGTGGATGCGCGGCACCTCGACCTTCTGCGTCGGCATCTGCGGCCGGCCGCCCACCAGGCGAGAGCGCGTCGGGACCATCGGCGCGGGCTCCTGCAGCGCGAAGCGCTCGGCCTCGGTGGGCTTCGCCCGGGGAGCGGTCGGCGGCCGCGAGGGCGTCCCCACCCCGAGGATGGTGGCCTTCATGATGTTGAGCTCGGCGGGGCTGAGCACCGGGGCCCCGGCGGGGGGCGAGCCGTGGGGAGGCTCCGGGCGCAGCGGCGGCCTCGCGCCGACCCCGGAGACCCCGAGGGAGGTGGCCAGCGCATCGGCCAGGGCCGCCGCCGAGGGGAAGCCCTTGGAGGCGACGGCGGACCAGGCCCTCGCGAGCACCGCGTCGACCGCCGCCGGGACCTCCGGGCGCAGCGCGCTCACGGAGGGGCGCACTCCGCGCAGGATCGCCGCCGACAGGCTGGCCTCGGTGGCCCCGAGGAAGGCCGGCCGACCGGTGAGGCACTCGAAGGCCACGGAGGCGAGCGCGAAGAGGTCGCCGCGCGGAGACGGCCGCTGGAGCAGCTCGTCGGGCGAGAGGTACTGCCGCGACTGCAGGGGCATGCGCGCGTTGACGAGGCCCGCGTCGACCAGGGCCTGCGCGAGGCCGCACTCCTCCACGCGCACCTCGCGCTGCGGGCCGATGAGGGTGATGGTGTCCGGCGAGATACGGCGGTGCAGCACCTGCGGCGAGGCGCCGTGGAGCACGTCGAGCACGCCCGCGACCACGCGCACGATGCGCACGCAGTCCGCGGGATCGAGCGGGCCCGCGGCGTCGAGGGTCATGCGCAGCGAGGTCGCGCCCTCGGGCACCGTCGCGGTCACCACCAGCAGGCCCACCGGGTCGTCGATGACGTCGACCAGCGCGGGGATCGCGGGCAGCCCCAGCGCCTGGATGCGGTCGAGCTCACGGCGCACCGCGCGCAGCGCGTCGCTCGACGCGACGAGCGTGAAGCGACGGACCTCGAAGCGCTCCCGGCCGCTGCCTTCGCGGCGCGCCCGGTAGACCTCGGTCATCACGCCGTTGCGGAGGTGGCGCTCGATCACGCACTGTCCGCCGACAGCCGTACCGACAGGAAGAGTCTGATTGGTGGTCGCGGCCATAGGGGGTGCCCGATCGAGTATCTCCGGCCCCCTTGCGCGACGCCAGAAGACGGCTCAGCGCGAGGCGAGATACCCGCGGAGGGACGGGAGCATCGCCCGCAGCGCAGCGCCGCGGTGCGAGAGCGAGTGCTTCACCGGGCTCGGGAGCTCCGCCATCGTGCGCGACTCGCCCGCCGGGACGAAGAGCGGGTCGTAGCCGAAGCCCCCTTCGCCGCGGGGCGCCCGGACGATCACCCCGGGGCACTCGCCCTCCGCGTGCAATACCCGCGACCCGAGGGCCCCGGCCTGGTCGGCGAGCGCGAGCACGCATCGGAAGCGAGCGGTGCGCAGGTCATCGGCCACGTCGCGCAGGCGCTCGAGCAGCAGCGCGCGGTTGGCCTCGTCGTCGCCGTGCCGCCCGGCGTAGCGAGCGGAGTACACGCCCGGCGCGCCGTCGAGGGCGTCGACGCAGAGGCCCGAGTCGTCGGCGAGGCAGGGGAGCCCGGTGCGCCTCGCGGCCTCGACGGCCTTCTGCGTGGCGTTGCCGAGGAAGGTGTCGGCGGTCTCCGGGAGGTCGTCGATGCCGACCTCGTGCAGGCCGATCACCGTGAGGTCGGAGAGCAGCTCGCGGAGCTCGCGGAGCTTGCCCTGGTTGGCGGTGGCCAGAAGAAGCGGTCGAGCGGTCATGGCGTGGCCACCGGGTCGCCCCGCTCCTGGAGGCCGCGCAGCAGCACCGACTCGATGGTGAGCGGAAGGCGCATCGCCCGCACCGCCGCGGCGCTCTCCGGCTGCGGTCCGCTCAGGCAGCGGCAGGTGCGCATGTACTGGCGCCCGACCAGGCGGGCCAGGTTGACCATCTCGGCCTCCACGGCGGGGTCGGGGCGGCGGCCGCGGCGGGAGCGCCGGGCGGCCGTCGGGTTGAGCGCCTCGACCGCGACGATGCGGCCGTTGGCGTAGGGGTCCGATCGAAGCAGCCGCTCCATGGTCTCCTCGGAGGAGATCACGCGGTCCATCGAGGAGAGGCAGCTGCGCACCCCGCGGGCGCCCGCGAGCCAGGGGTTGAGGTCGAAGGGCGCCGCCGGGGCGATGCAGAACTGCCCGTCCGCCCGGCGCAGCGCGTGGAGCGAGGTGGTGACGTCCTCCAGCGTGCGGAGGTCGGCCTCGGTGAGCGCGCGGCCGCTGCCGATGACCCGGCGACGGCACGGAGCGTAGGCCCGCTCGGCGCCGGTCACGTCGTCGAATTGCGCGGCGCGAAGGGCCTCGTCGCAGGGGTCCCGTGGGCGACGAGGCTCCGGGGGCAAGGGCGGCAGGGGCGGCGTGCTCGGCGTGCGGGCGGCGGCGCGGCGGGCCGCGGCGCGGGCGACGGCGCGAGGGCTCGGGGCGCTGGCAGGGACCGCGGCGTCGGTGGGTCGAGCGCCCGCGTCGGTCGCGGAGGTCGGGCGCACCGTCGCGTCCGTGGGGCGGGAGGCATCCGGGAGCGGCTGGGCGAACGCAGGGGCCGCCAGCAGCAGACCCACGCACCACCCGACACCGCGCCGTCGACTCATCGCTCCTGTGTCCGATGCCATAGCCCCGGAGGCCCTCTCGGACCAGCTTTCGGCAGCGAATGAGGGCTCTGCGTCAGCGGTGCAGGGCCGCGAGGTCGACGCCCGCCGAGGCCAGCGCGGCGCGCTGCGCGGCCACCAGCGAGGCGATGCCCCCCAGCGCGAGGTCGACCAGCCCGTCGACCTGCGCCCTCGCGACCGGAGCCCCCTCGGCGGTGCACTGAAGCTCCACCAGCGCCCCGGCCTCCGTGGCGACCACGTTGGCGTCCATGGCGGCGTCGCGGTCCTCCTCGTAGCAGAGGTCGAGCATGGCGTCGGACCCCACCACGCCCGCGCTCACCGCCGCCACCAGCGACACGATGGGCCTGCCCTTGAGCAGCCCCCGGGCGCGCAGCCCGTCGAGCGCGATCGCCAGCGCGACCATTCCGCCGGTGACGCTGGCGGTGCGGGTCCCGCCGTCGGCCTCGAGCACGTCGCAGTCGATGGTGATGGTGCGCTCGCCCAGCGCCGCGCCGTCCACCGCGGAGCGCAGCGCTCGCCCGATGAGCCGCGCGATCTCCTGCGAGCGCCCGGAGAGCGGGCGGCCGTTGAAGCCGTCGCGGCTCTGTCGCTTCGGCCCGGTGCGCGGGTGCATCAGGTACTCCGCGGTGACCCAGCCCGCGCCGCGCCCCCGCATGAAGTCCTTCACGCCCTCGTCGACGCTCGCCACGCAGAGCACCACCGTGCCGCCCGCCCGGTAGAGCACGCTGCCGTCGGCCTGGCGCTTCCACCCGGTCTCCACGCTCACGGGTCGCAGCGCGTCGAGTCCCCTACCGTCCTTCCGCATCGCTCGCTCCTTCCATCGCCCCGTCTTCGAGGGAGGCGGGGAGCCATAACACGAAGCGCGCGCCGCCCCCGTCCTGCGCCGGGGCCCGCTCGGCGTGCAGGCTGCCGCCGTGCGCGATGGCGATCTCGCGAGAGAGCGAGAGCCCAAGGCCCGACCCCCTCGCCTTCGTGGTGAAGAAGAGCTCGAACAGGTGCGCCTCCGCCTCGACGCTCAGCCCGGGACCCGAGTCGCTCACGCACACCGCCGCGCCCTCCACGCCGTCGCGGGCGAGCGCCATCACCCGCACCACCACCCTCGGCGACGCGACGCCCGCGAGCTCCATCGCCTCTCTCGCGTTGCGCAAGAGGTTGAGCAGCGCCTGCCGCAGCTGCGACTCGTCCGCTCGCACCGCGGGCGCCCCCTCCTCCAGCACCTTCGTGACGCCGACGCCCGCCGCGTTCATCTCCGGCGTCACGAAGAGCAGCGTCTCGTCCACCAGGGCGCCGAGGTCCTCGCGCTGCAGCCTCGGCGTGGGCAGCCTGGCCACGCGCAGGTACTCCTCCGTGAGCCGGGTGAGCCGGTCGATCTCCCGCTGGATCGATCGCACCAGCCGCCGCGACTCGCTCCCCGGCTCGCCCATGGCGTCGAGCTCGTCGCCCAGCATCTCCGCGTTGAGCGCCATCGACGAGAGCGGGTTGCGGACCTCGTGCGTGACGTGCGCGGCCATGCGCCCGACCGCCGCCAGCCGCTCGGCCTGCAGGCGCTTCTCGTTGGCCTCTCGGAGCGCCACGTCGCGCGCCCCCATGGCCACCACCATCCGCTCGAACTCCTGCGCGAGCTCGCCGATCTCGTCCTCCGCCGCGGGCACCGGGACCGTCCCCAGCTCGCCGCGCCCCACCGCCTGCGCCCGGTCGCGCAGCCTCGCCAGCGGGTCGAGCGCCCGCCGCGCCCGCAGCGTCGTCAGCACCCCCAGCAGGCACGCCACGGCCGTCGCGATCACCGTGAGCCGCAGCGTCTCCGCCTGCTGCCGCTCGGCCCCGTCGGAGAGCGCCTTCACCCGCGCCTGCAGCGACCGGATCAGCCGCGACAGCGAGTCCTTGCTCTGCAGCTCGCGAGCGAGCAGCTCGGCCTCCTCGCGGCGGGCGCGGGCGAGGTCGGCGCTGGTGAGCGTGCGCAGCAGGGCGTCGAAGAGGGGCTCGTCCTCGGCCCAGAGCCGGTCGATCACGTCGAGGCTGCGACGGGTCTCCTCCAGCAGCCGACGGTCGTCCGGGTCGAGCGCGAGGCCGAGCCGGCGCTGCACCACGGCCCGCGCCCCGGCGAGCCGACCCCGGCGGGAGCGGCGAGTGACGTCGATGAAGAACTGCGAGCCGACGCGGTTCTGCTCGTCGACGAGGCGGTCGAGCACGGTGGCCAGGAGGCTCTGGTTGCCGCGGTCCTCGCCGAGCGCGGCGGTGAGCGGGAGGTAGACCTCGTTGGCGAGGCGCAGCGAGCGCACGGTGCGCTGCTGGCGCTGGAGCGACCAGCCCGCGACGGCGCCGAAGGCGATGATGAGCGTCGCGAAGCCCGCCACCACCTGCGTCCGGACGCTGCGGGTTCGACGGGCCATGCGCGCCGCTGGGAGTAACAGATCACCCCTGCGACGGCCACGGCCGCGATCGCCCTCGCGCGGGCCCGCGCCCTTCTGTTATCGCTTTCGCCATGCGCTCGCCCTCGCGTCTCTCGTGGTGTCTCCCGCTCCTCCTCTCCGCCTGCTCGTCGGACCCGGCGCCCGCCGCCGACGCGGGCGTCGCCGACGTCCCGGTCACCACCGACGCCCCCGCGGTCACCGACGCGCCCGCCGTCGACGCCCCCGCGGTCGACGCCCCCGCGGTCGAGCGCCCGATGGTGATGACCACCCGCGGCCCGGTGCTCGGCGTCACCGAGGACGGGATGCGGCACTTTTACGGGATCCCGTATGCCGCCCCCCCGGTGGGCCCCCTGCGCTGGCGAGCGCCGGAGCCCGCCGCCGCGTGGACCGCTCCCCGCGACGCCTCCACCAAGGGCCCCTCGTGCCCGCAGGCCCCCGGGCTCCTCGTGGGCAGCAGCATGACCAGCGAGGACTGCCTCTTCGCCAACGTCTGGGCGCCGCCGATCCAGCCGGTGGCGCCGCGCCCGGTGATGGTCTTCATCCACGGCGGCGGCTTCAACGCGGGCTCCGGCAACGACGGGCAGTACGACGGCCCCGAGCTCGCGCGCCGGGGCGTCGTGGTGGTCACCTTCAACTACCGCCTCGGGCAGCTCGGCTTCCTCGGCCACGCGGCCCTCGCGGCGGAGGACACCGCCCACCACAGCAGCGGCAACTACGGGATCATGGACCAGCAGGCCCTGCTCCGATGGGTGCGCGACAACGCCGCGGCCTTCGGCGGCGACCCGGCCAACGTCACCATCTTCGGCGAGTCCGCGGGCGGCATCTCGGTCTGCGCGCACGTCACCTCGCCGCTCTCCGCGGGGCTCTTCCACCGCGCCATCACCCAGAGCGGCCCGTGCAGCTTCCTCACCACGCCGCTGCGCGACGAGGACGCCCGCGCCCCGGTGCAGTCCGCCGCCTCGCAGGGGCGCCTCTTCGCGCAGGCCCTCCACTGCGACACCGCGCCGGACGTCGTCGCTTGCATGCGCTCCAAGACCGCCGCCGAGGTGATCGCCGCCGCGCCGCGACCCATCGAGCTCGAGCGCTACGGCGCGCGCTACCAGCCCACCATCGACGGCTACGTCCTCACCGAGGCCCCGTGGACCTCCCTCTCCACCGGGCGCTTCAACCGCGTGCCGTTCATCACCGGGTCCAACCAGGACGAGGGCACCGTGTTCACCCGCGGGCAGACCATCGCCAACGAGGCCGCGTACCGCGCCGCGGTGCTCCCGCTGGTGCCCGACCACGTCGACGACGTCCTGCGGCTCTACCCCATGTCGGCCTATCCCACCGCCATCGCGGCCTTCACGGCCTTCGCCGGCGACGCCGTCTTCGGCTGCTCGTCCCGCGCCCAGGCCCGCCTCGTCGCCGCCACCGGGACGCCCGCGTACCAGTACTATTTCAGCAAGCTCAACCGGGCGGGGACCATCCTCGGCCTCGGCGTCTATCACTCCGCCGAGATCCCCTACGTGTTCGGCCGCTTCACCGGGCTCTTCACCCGCACCGACTCGGACGGCGCCGTCTCCGAGGCCATGGGCCTCGCGTGGACCCGCTTCGCCGCGAGCGCCAACCCCAACGCCGCCGGCTCCTCGACCTGGCCCGCCTTCACCGCCAGCAACGACACCTACCTGGAGTTCGGCGACATGATCCGCACCGCGACCGGGCTGCGCCGCGACCGCTGCGACACCCTCGAGAGCTGGATCCTCCCCTCGCGCTGATCGCCGCTCGCTCCATGGATGCACCCGGAGCGTCGGGCCGACGTACAAGACCGGCGATCGTTCACCCCGGGAGAAACCCCATCGATGGCCGACCAGTTCACCGAGACCACGCACTCCAGCTTCGGGCGCAACATCGTCCGCTCGATCGTTGGCATACCACTGGGAATCCTGCTGTTTCTGGCGTCCTTCGTGGTGCTGTGGGTGACCGAGGGGCGCACCGACTGGTCGCGCGTCGCCGCCCGCAC
>CBIHPK010000144.1:0-21805 GCA_966211675.1 uncultured Myxococcaceae bacterium | reverse complement strand
TCGCCCCGTCGCTTCGCGACGGTGAGGCGCATTGGGCTGGCGTCGCGGTCGCTCCCCACGATCCACGAAAACAGCGGCTGCCACCGTGGGAATTGAGGCCAGAGGACAGTCGCTTCGTTCCGGGTGAGGCGCGTTGGGCAGACGTGGTCGGTAATGGGCTGAAGCTACCGTAGTTCGAGTGTCAGGTAGACGAGGGACGCCGTCGAGGTGCCAGAGGTGAAGACCAGGCGCCCGGGGACCCGCTGCTCCGGGCGCAGGCGGATCTCGAAGCGGGCGATGAGGTACTCCGAGGGCAACGGGGGATCTATGAACAGCTGCGCGGATAGCTCGGCATCGACCGAGTCGTCGTCAACGACGTCGAGCACGAGGGGCTCGGCGAGCTGCTCTGGGGTGAGTCCGGTCGCGACGGCCTCGTCCCAGACGGGCGTGTAGAGATCCCAGGCGACGGCGGTGCGGAAGCGTCCGGTCCGCTCGCGGACGAACACATCGGGCGCGCTGCCGGTCGGGTCCAAGCAGTCCCAGGACGAGCAACCGGGCTTCAACGGGTCGAACGACGGCACCGAGGCCGACACCACACGGAGCGTGAGGCCCGTCGCAGGGGCGGCCACGCACGCACGCCCTACGCAGAGCTCGCCCTCGCCGCAACGGAGGCACGCCTGACGGTCGCCCCCGCACGCCTCATCGACGTTGCCGACCCGGCAGGCCCCGATATCACAACAACCGTTCTCGCAGAGACAAGCTCCAAGGTACGGTCGCACGCTGCTGCAGTCGCATCCGCCCCACTGCCCGTCGCTGTCGCAGACGCGCATCCCTCGACCGCCGTCGCAGGCGCAGGACGCCGTCTGACCGTGGAAGCAGATCTCCCGGTCGCCGCTCACACAGGCGAGCGGCAGGGCGGCCGTCAGCAACGTGACACGGACCCACAACCCGACCATGCGGAGCATCTTCCGATCGATCGCGGCTGTCATCGAAGCTCCAGGACGAGTGTCGCTTCCTGCCAACCGACGGGCGCGCGAAACTCGAACCTCCCAGGCGCGACCTGCTCGGATCGAAGTTGAATGTTGAAGGTCGCGATCAGGTCATTGGCGTTCAGCTTGGACGAGTCGGCGTCCACCATTTCGAAGACGAAGGGCTGCGCGAGCTGGTCGGCGGTGAAGCCGACAGCGACGACCTCGTTCCACTCGGGCGCGACGGTGTTGGGGACGGAGATCGTGCGGTAGCCTCGCGACCGTTCGCGCACGTACGGGTCGGGATCGTCCTGTGCGGATGGGTGTCCGAAGGGTCCAGGGCAATCCCACGTGGAGCACCCGCTGTGTGAAGGGTCGATGCTCGGCACCGTCGCGGATACGACAACGAGCGATAGGCCGGGAGCGTCGGGGGAACATCGCTGCGCGAGGCATCGCTGGTCGGCCGCACAACGGCCGCACCCCTGCTGGGTGGCACCGCACGCCGAGACGTCGTTGCCAGGCAGGCATTGACCATCGGCATCACAGCAGCCGGTGCGGCAACCGCAGTAGCCGCCATCGGCTGGAGGCTCGCGCGACGGGCGGCACGAGCATGGACCCCAGAAGCCGGACGCCGCGCACCCCCGTACGCCATCGACGCAGCGGTCGGCCAGGCAGTGCTGGAACGAACCCGGCGTGCACCCAGAGCCGACGAATTCGCACGGCGCCCAGCCCCTATCTGGCCGACAGAGCTGTTGCCGGTCCTGGCCGCACGCCCTGGTGTCCCCCGGCACGCACAGGTCGATGGGCTCGGCGCCGCACCCGACGAGCACGCCGAGCACGCCGAGCCGAAGAAGCAAGGAGATCGCGCGACGCGACCGCACACCCGACAACAGACCGCGGGGACAGGGTCTCGCTGACATGGGATCACCGGCTCCTGCGGTAGCCGTTTCGATGCATGGAGGTCCCCCTCAGCAATCGCCGCACCGGGGCCCTTCGCCCCCGTCCGCTCTACCTGTCACGAACAACGCGGCATTGGGCAGACGTGGTCGGTTGCGCCCCCGCCCTCACGGGCTGGGGTCTGGCTCCGACGTACCCCCCGCCAAACCCGCTCGTCCGCCCTTCCAACTCCGCCGCCCATCTCTCCAACTCCGCCGCCCACCTCTCCAACTCCGCCGCCCGCCTCTCCAACTCCGCCGCCCACCCCTCCAACTCCGCCGCCCGCCCCTCCAACTCCCCCGCCGCCGGTGATTCGTCGACCCGTCTGAATATTCGTCAGACCCGCCGCCGCGGTCGCGCGTCCCACCCAACGCCGCGCGCCTCCGTCCGCCTTCAGGGGATCGGTGCCGTGCGCGTGGCCATCGCCCTCTCACTCCCCTTCGCCGGAGGTTCCATCCGCCATGGTGCCGTACATCCACGCTCGCCGTTCGGGCGCCGCCGCCCTCCTGTGTCTCCTCGGCGGCTGCGCCACCGCCGGCGGCCTCGCCGCCCGCCGCGCCGCCGTCGAGCCCACCCCCACCCCCACACCCGCGGGTGCCCCCGCCGCGCGCCGCGCCGTCGCCCGCGTCGACCTCCCCGTGTGCGCGCCCTCCCGCAGCGCCCACGCCGCCCGCGGCCCCGCGGCCCACGGCGACCCGGACGCGCGTCGCGCCGCCCAGCGCGGCCTGGAGTTCGTCTCCCGCGAGGCCGTCGCCTGGCAGACCCAGCACAACTGCTACGGCTGCCATGTGCAGGCCGTCACCTTCGAGGCCCTCACCGTCGGCCGCGAGCACCAGTACGACGTGAGCGACACGGAGTTTCGCGAGGTGCTGCGCGGCCTCACGGACATCAACGGCGGCCACCGCCACGCAGGGGGACTCAGCGTCGGTGGCAGCGGCATGCCCGCGACCTCGCGCGCCTTCGGAGGCGCCGCCTTCGCCCGCTACGACCGCACCGTGGACGCCGCCCTGCGCGACGAGCTCCTCGCCGTCGCCGAGCAGCTCATCGAGTACCAGAACCCCGACGGATCGGTGCGCAACGACGACACCCGCTTCCCCGTGGTGCAGGGCCCCCTTCAGGCCACCACGCAGGCGCTCCAGACCTGGCACCAGGCGTACTCTCGCAGCGCCAACGAGCGCTGGCTCGGTCCGGTGCGAGAGGCCGAGGCGTGGCTCCAGGCGCAGGCCCGCCGGCTCACGGACCAGCCCGACGCGGGCACCGTCGACCTCAACTACGCGGTGATGGGCCTGCTCGAAGCGGGCGCCCAGCCGAGCGAGGCCACCCTCGTCGCGCTCGCCTCGCGGCTGCGCGAGCGGCAGTCGTCCGACGGGGCGTGGAGCTACACGCCCGGCGGCCCCGCCAACGCCTTCGCCACGGGGCAGAGCCTGCACGCGCTGCGCTCCCTCGGGGCGAGCGAGGATGACGCGGCGGTCGCTCGCGGGACCCACTGGCTCGTCTCGCACCAGCTCGAGGACGGCGGCTGGTCGCACGGCGGCGCGGGCAAGGCCGAGGCGATGTGGGCGGTGTTCGGGCTGGTGAGCGTCGATGTGATGTCCCTCTCGATGGAGGGCGTGCGCGACGGAGAGCACGCCGGGGGCACCGCCCTGGTGCAGGCCCGCGCGGTGGACAACAACGGCGCCGCGGTGCGCCAGGTCGAGCTGCTCCTCGACGACAACCCCGTGGGGCGGGCGTGCGGCGCCGCGCTCTCGCAGTCGGTGGCGCTCGGCGACCTATCCCCCGGGGTACACACGCTCGACGTGGTGGCCACCAACGAGCGAGGGCAGCAGGCCCGACGGCGCATCGAGCTTTACACCGGCCAGTATTACCTGGCCACGCCCGGAACGCGCTGGACCGAAGGCCACACGGTCTTCTCGCTGCGCAACGTGGCGCCGCGGGAGCTCGCGGGGACGGTCCGGGTGCGGGTCCGCACGCCCGAGGGGAGGGAGGTGTGGCGTCACGACGAGCCGGCGGCGCAGGGCCCCGTGCGGGTCTCCTGGGACGGCCATCCCACGCAGGGCGAGGCGGCCCCGGCGGGGCGCTACGTGGCCACGCTCTCCTACGTCGACCGCGGCGGACGCGCGCTGCAGGAGATCGAGCTGCCCTTCGTGCACGACACGGTGGAGGCGCAGCAGGCGAACTACGCCCAGGTGCAGGGGCAGCTCAACGCCGAGGGGGCGGGCGGCGCGGCCAACGCCCAGGTCGAGCTCGTCGACGGCACCGGGCGGGTGGTGCAGCGCACGACGAGCACCGAGTCGGGGGCCTACCGCTTCAGCAACATCGACCGGGGCCAGTACCGGGTGCGGGTGAGCCGTCAGGGGTTCCGCCCGGTGGAGGCCCCGGTGGCCGCGGCGCCCGCCTCGACGTCGAGCGCGGACATGAACCTCATGCACTGAACGCCCTTCGACGCCTCCACCCATCCCCGGAGCCGGCGCCGATCGACTACGCTCGGGCCCCTCTCCATGACGCAGGAACACTTCGACGTGCTGATCGTCGGCGCCGGTCTCTCCGGCATCGGCGCGGGCTACCACCTCCAGACGCTCTGCCCTGGAAAGACCTACGCGATCCTGGAGGGCAGGGAGTCCCTCGGCGGGACCTGGGACCTCTTCCGCTACCCGGGCATCCGCTCGGACTCGGACATGTACACCCTCGGGTATTCGTTCCGGCCGTGGACCAACCCCAAGGCCATCGCCGACGGGCCCTCGATCCTCGCCTACCTGCGCGAGACCGCCGAGGCCTTCGGCATCGACCGCAAGATCCGCTACGGCCACAAGGTCGAGCGCGCCAGCTGGTCGAGCGCCGACGCCCGCTGGACCGTCGAGGCCCGCGACGCGGCGACCGGCGAGCTGCGCCGCTTCACCTGCAGCTTCCTCTTCATGTGCGCGGGCTACTACGACTACGACTCGGGCCACTCGCCGGAGTTCCCCGGGAGCGAGCGCTTCCAGGGGCGCGTGGTGCACCCGCAGCACTGGACCCCGGACATCGACTACGAGGGCAAGCGCGTGGTGGTCATCGGCAGCGGCGCCACCGCCGTGACCCTGGTGCCCGAGCTGTCCAGGCGCGCGGCGCACGTCACCATGCTCCAGCGCTCGCCCTCCTACGTGGTGACGATCCCCGAGCGCGACCGCGTCGCCAACTGGCTGCGCTCCCGGCTGCCGCTGCGCTCGGCCTACGCGCTCACCCGCGGCAAGAACGTGCTCCTGAGCATGGCCTTCTACACGTACTGCCGTCGCTTCCCCGAGCACGCCAGCCGGCTGATGGTGGGCACGGTGCACCGCGAGCTGCGCGGCGGCGTCGACGTGAAGAAGCACTTCACGCCCCGCTACAAGCCCTGGGACCAGCGGGTGTGCCTCGTCCCGGACGGCGACCTCTTCGAGGCGCTGCGCTCGGGCCGGGCCTCGGTGGTCACCGACCAGATCGAGACCTTCACCGAGACGGGCATCCGACTGCGCTCCGGCGAGGAACTCCCCGCCGACGTGATCGTCACCGCCACCGGGCTGAAGCTGAAGTTCCTCGGGGGGATGGAGATGGAGGTCGACGGCCAGCGCGTCGAGGCCTCCAAGACCATGGCCTACAAGGGCATGATGATCAGCGACGTGCCCAACCTCGCGCTCGCCATCGGCTACACCAACGCGTCGTGGACGCTCAAGGTCGACCTCACCTGCGAGTACGTCTGCCGGCTGCTCAAGCACATGGACGCGCGCGGTTACACCACCTGCGTCCCCCGCCGCCGCGACCCCTCCGTGAAGGAGGAGCCCCTCCTCGACTTCTCATCGGGCTACGTGCAGCGGGCGATCGACCGCTTCCCCCGGCAGGGCTCCATCGCCCCGTGGAAGCTGCACCAGAACTACGCCTTCGACATGATGCTGCTGCGCCACTCGCCCATCGAAGACGGGACCATGGAGTTCTCTACGGCGGGTCGCTGAGGGGAGGCGGAGGGAGGGGGCGGGGAGCGATCAGCAGGCGGCCCAGGCGGGGACGAGGTCCTCGGCGCGGCGGCCGCGGGAGCGGCGGTCCGGGCGCCCGTCGCTGCGGCGCTCGGCCGGGCCCCAGCGGCGGTAGGAGAAGCGGCTCTCCAGCTCGGTTCCATCGAGGTAGATGACCGGAGCGAAGGGCGCCTCGACGAGGGTGAGCAGGTAGCGGGTGAGCGGGTCGAGCTCGCTCAACAGGTCGTAGTATCGGAGCTCGGGCGCGTCGGGGTCGTCCGCGCAGGAGTGGCAGAGAGAGGGCTTCATGGCGGCGACCAGCGTAGGAGGGCGCGCCGCGCGGGGGCAAAGTTTCTGCGCAGGCGTCGAGCGCGCTACCAGCGCAGCGCCTTGCCCGGCACCCGCCAGGGAATGCCCCGCCGGGCGTCCGGGCGACCGACCTCCGCGAGGCTCTGCCGCACCGTGTCCTGCTGCGCCGCGTACTCCTGCTCGTGGGACCACGCGAGGTACATCACCAGCCCCGCCACCACGACCGCCAGCGCCATCACCCCGAGCGCCGCCGCCGCGCCCCAGACGACCCCCGCGGGCACCGCGCCGAGCGCCCCCAGCGCCAGCCACGGCGCTCGCCGGGTGCTCCGAACCAGCGCCTCCCGGGTGCCCTCCAGCGTCCGCAGCCGCGCCTCCAGCGCCCGCCTCCTCGTCCCCTCGTCGTCGCGATCCGCCGTCCCGTCGTGGGCTTCGTCCATGATGGCGCACGACGCTTCAATCGCCGCGCCAATGCAGGAATCCAGCGGCTCGCGGATACACGCCACGGTATATCGTGGCCACGGCCGCGCCCTGTCGTGGTCGCCCACGAAAGCCCGTGGCGGCCCCTGAGTACCGATGTTGAGCCCCCATGAGCGAGCCCACTCCACCAGCGCCCGACGCCGAAGCCCCGCGCGATGCGCTCGCCCACATCGCGCTGGAGATGACCAGTGTGCTCGACCTCGGGGCGCTGCTCGGCGCGATCACCGACGGCCTCGTGGCGGAGCTCGACGTGTCGCTCGCCCGCATCTGGCTGCTGGAGCCGCCGGACGATCGGCTGCGGCTGCGAGCGAGCTCCGGCCTCTCTCGACGGCTCGACGGGCGCTACGGGGAGGTGGCGCTCGGGGCGCTCAAGATCGGAGCCATCGCCGCGCGCCGCGAGCCCGTGTGCCTCGACGACATCGCGAGCGACCCGCTCATCGCCGACCCGGCGTGGGTGCTCGCTCACGGGCTCCGCGCCTTCGCGGGCTACCCCCTGCTCTTCCGCGGTGAGCTGCTCGGGGTGCTCGCGCTCTTCACCCGACGCGCCATCGGGGCCGCGGAGTTCTCTCGCATCGGGTCCTTCGCCCACCAGGCCGCGGTGGCCATCAAGAACGCCCGGCTCTTCACCGAGCTCGACGCGATGGCGGCGCGGCTGAGGGACGAGAACCGCTACCTGAGAGAGGAGGCGCGAGAGGCCCAGCACCCGGCCGTGGGAGAGAGCCCGGCGTGGCGCGCGGCGCTCGACTCCGCCCGTCGCGTGGGGCCCACGGACGCGACGGTGCTCCTCACGGGCGAGACCGGGACGGGCAAGGAGCTGCTGGCGAGGACCATCCACGAGTCGGGTCCGCGGCGGGCGAGGGCGCTGGTGCGGATCAACTGCGCGGCGATCGCCCCGACGCTGATCGAGAGCGAGCTCTTCGGGCACGAGAAGGGCGCCTTCACCGGCGCGTCGGCGCGTCGCTCGGGGCGCTTCGAGCTGGCCGACGGCGGAACCCTCTTCCTCGACGAGGTGGGCGAGCTGCCGCCGGACGCGCAGGCGGCGCTGCTGCGGGTGCTCCAGGAACGGGAGTTCGAGCGGGTGGGCGGCAGCGAGGTGGTGCGCGTCGACGTGCGGGTGATCGCCGCGACCAACCGCGACCTCCCCTCGGAGGTCGCCGCGGGGCGCTTCCGAGCGGACCTCTACTATCGGCTCCATGTCTTTCCCATCGAGGCGCCGCCGCTGCGCGAGCGCCCGGGCGACGTGGCCCTGCTCGTCGCGGCCTTCGTGGAGGCGGCCGGCCGGCGGCTGCACAAGCCCCTGCGCGGAGCCGCTCCGGAGGCGCTGGCGGCGCTCGAGGCCTACCCCTGGCCGGGCAACGTGCGCGAGCTCCAGAACGTCATCGAGCGCGCGGCGATCGTCGCTCGCGGAGACCGCATCGCGCTGGAGGACCTCGGGCCGCTGCGCCCCTCGCTCTCTCGGGAGGAGCGCGCCCCGGCGAAGGCGCCCGCGGCCGCTTCGCTGCGCGAGGTGGAGCGACTGCACATCGCTCAGGTGCTGCGGGAGACGGGGTGGACGATCGAGGGGGCCGCGGGCGCGGCGGCGAGGCTGGGTCTGCGTCCGAGCACGCTGCGCTCGCGGATGGCGAAGCTCGGCGTGCGACGTCCGGGGGGCTGAGCCTACGCCGTGACGCCCGTCCCGATGGGGCAGGTCACGCCGGTGCCGCCGAGGCCGCAGTAGCCGTCGGGGTTCTTCTCCAGGTACTGCTGGTGGTACTCCTCGGCGAAGTAGAACTCCGGCGCCTGGCGCACCTCCGTGGTGATGGCGTTGCGACCCGCCTTGCGGAGCGCCTGCTCATAGGCCACCTGCGAGGCCTCGGCGGTGGCGCGCTGCGCGTCGTTGTACCAGTAGAGCCCGGAGCGGTACTGCGTGCCGACGTCGTTGCCCTGGCGCATCCCCTGGGTCGGGTCGTGGCTCTCCCAGAAGGCCTTGAGCAGCGCCTCGTAGGAGACCTTCGCCGGGTCGTACACCACGCGCACCACCTCGTTGTGGCCGGTGCGGCCGCTGCACACTTCCTTGTACGTGGGGTTGGGCGTGTAGCCGCCCGCGTAGCCCACCGCCGTGGACACCACCCCGGGGATCTTCCAGAACTTCCGCTCGGCGCCCCAGAAGCACCCGAGGCCGAACATCGCCATCGACAGACCGGGGAAGGCCCCGTCGAGCGGGGCGTCGAGCACCGCGTGGCGCGCTGGGACGGGCATCCGCTCGCTGCGCCCCGGCAGCGCCTCGGAGGGGGAGGGCATCGTCGTCTTGGTCGGATCGGTGAACGAGAACATGCCGGGCACTTTGTCACCGACCTCGCGGGTCGGCCAGTGTCCCGCCGCTAGTGCAGCGCGTGGACGAGGCCCTGGACCACCGTCGCGAGGCCCACGACGCTCAGCAGCCCCACCAGCCCCACGGCCATGAACGCGTTGCGCGGGCTGCGGTCGACCGCGTGCATCGTCTCGGCGCCCATGCGCTTGGCCATCGTCACGGGGCACTCCACCGGCACCTTGCCGTCGCGGATGGACTGCAGCCGGTCGATCATCGCGGTGACCGAGCGGTAGCGCTCGGAGGGGTCCTTGGCGATGCTGTGGCGGATGAAGTGAGCCAGCTCCGCGGGGGCCCGCGACTGGTGCGGGCTCTCCACCGTGTAGGCCATCGGAACCGGGTCGCGCAGCACCCCCGCGACGCACTCGCTCACGCCGCTCTTGCTGGCCAGGTAGTGCTCCAGCGTCAGCAGCTCGTGGAAGAGCACCCCGAGCGAGTACACGTCGCTGCGCTCGTCGAGCGTGGCCACCTCGCCGCGCGCCTGCTCCGGGGACATGTACGCCGGCGTCCCCAGCAGCGAGCCCTCCATGGTCTTGAGCTTGTCCGAGTTCGCTCGCCGCCCCCTGGGGGCCGTGAGCGTGGTCAGCTTGTCGTCGACCGGGAAGCGCTTCACCTCCTCGCGGCTTCGGGCGAGGCCCCAGTCCATCACCACCACCTCGCCGAAGCGCCCGACCATGATGTTGGCGGGCTTCAGGTCGCGGTGCAGCACGCCCTGCGCGTGCGCGTACTGCACCCCGTGCAGGATCTGCAGGAAGACCTCCGTGCGCCGCTCGAAGGAATACCGCTGGTGGTATTCCGCGTCCCCCGCGGTGAGGCGCTCGATGACGTGCTCGAGGGTCTCGCCCTCGACGTACTTCATCACATAGAAGTACCGGCCGTCGGGGTCGACGCCCACGTCGTGGATGGGGACGATGTTCGGGTGGTCGAGGCGCCCGAGCACCCGGATCTCCTCGACGAAGCGCGCGGTGATCTCCGCCCCGCCCTCCAGCTCCGGGAGCAGGCGCTTGAGGGCCACCGGGCGCTCGATGTCGTTGTCGCGAGCGAGCACCACCTCGCCGACGCCGCCTCGCCCGAGCACCCTCGCGGGCTCGAAGCGCTCCCTCGCGTCCACCACCAGCCTCGGGACCTCCCCGACGAACTCCACCCTCGGGAGGATCGTCGAGCGCGACCCGCCCCCCGCCGCCCTCGAGGCGTCGAGCGCCGCGCCGACGAGCACCTGCGTGGTGCCGTCGTGCGAGGGCGGCCGCGCCGCCGAGAGCACGGTCTGCGCGAGGGAGGACGGGGCGGACAGGGGCGAGGACTCGCCGGGAATCGTGTCGTTGAGCATCAGTTGGGTCCTGGCGATAGCCTATCGAGCCCCGTCGCGCACGATCCGGTCGGACGAGAGAGCGCGGGCGAGTCGCTGGAACTGCCCCAGGTCGTTGTAGACCTGGGCGCTCACCCGCAGCAGCGTGCGCTCGGGGTCGCCCCAGTGCATCACCGGCACCTCGATGCGGTGGTCCTCCCAGAGGCGCTGTTGCAGGGCGTCCTCGAAGGTCGGGTCGCAGCCGAAGGTCGGCGGGAAGCGGTCCGCCGGGAGCGCCAGCGTGGCCATGGAGCCGATCATGGACTCCGGGGCGGGCGGAGCCACGCCGAGCGCGTCGGCCAGCAGCGCCCGGGCCTCCAGCGCGAGGGCGCGGTTGGCGTCGCGCAGGGCATCCCACCCCCCTGGGAGCAGCGATCCCATGAAGCCGATGGCGTCGGGCAGGCTCAGCACCGCGGTCGGGTCGTCGGTGCCCATCCAGTTGAACTCGATGGAGAGGCGGGAGCGGTCGGTGCGCCGCGATCCCGCTCCGTGGCTGATCACCAGCGGTCGCACCCGGTGCTGCTGGCTCGGGTGCACATGGAGGAAGGCCGCTCCCTTCGGGGTGCAGACCCACTTGTGCAGGTTGCCCGTGTAGAAGGCCGCTCCGAGCGAGCGCAGCGAGAGCGGGAGCATGCCGGGCGCGTGGGCCCCGTCGATGAGCACGTCGACCCCGGAGCGCTGGCAGACGTGCACGATGTCCTCGACCGGGAACACCAGCGCCGTGGGGCTGGTGACGTGGTCGACGAGCACCAGCCGGGTGCGGGTGGAGAGCACTCGGGTGATGGCGTCGAGCACCTCGCCCGGGGAGCGCAGCGGAAAGGGGACCTCCGCGGTGACCACCCTCGCGCCCGATCGCTCGGCGGCGTAGCGGGCGGCGTTGGTGCACGCGGCATAGCCGTGGTCGGTGACGACGATCTCGTCGCCGGGGGAGAACTTCAGCGATTGCAGCACGGCGTTGACCGCGTGCGTGGCGTTGGGCACGAACACCAGGTCATCGGCCGGGGCGTCGACGAAGGCCCCGAGCGCCGAGCGCGCCTCGTCGAGGAGCCCCTCCAGGTCGCGCGCCAGGAACTGCACCGGCTGCGCCTCCATTCGGTCCCGAAGGCGTTGCTGCGCGGCGAGCACGGGGCGGGGGGTGGCGCCGAAGGACCCGTGGTTGAGGAAGGTGACGTCCGGGTCGAGAGCGAAGTGCTGGGCGAGGGTCATCGTCGGTGGAGCGGAACGATCGACGACAAGGAGCGCGGCTGACAAGCAACGAGCATTAGGGGTGACGAGCGCCGGGGAGAGGTTTCGGGCGCCGGTCGAAGGGTGAGAGACTCCGCGCCATGCGGCGTAGGCAGTGGTGTCTGGCGGGTCTCGCGGTGCTGGGGTCGTGCAGTGATCCGACGACGGAGGCCCCGCGCGACGCGGGCGTCGACGTGGCCCTGGACGGGGCGATGGACGCGCCCACGGACGCCGTCGGGGCGCCCGAGGACAGCGGACCGAGCGAGTGCCCGGTGGGGGCGGCCTTCGAGCGGGGCTCGGCGGAGGGGGCGAGCGACCCGACGATGGTCCCGCCGGGGACGGCGCCCGGGGCGTCGGCGCGAGCGGGGCGACTGACCGCCGCGGCGCTGCCGCTCGACCGCACCGGCTTGAACACCTGGCAGGCGGGCGACTACGTGCTGTCCAACGGGAGGGTGGCGCTGCTGCTCGAGGCGGCTCGGCCGACCTCGGGCTACAACCCGTGGGGGGGAACGCCCGTGGGCGTGGCCTCGGTGCGCGACGGACGCCTGGTGGACGCCGGGGATTTCGGCGAGCTGATCATCGGCCTCGGCCGCTTCACCATGCAGGCCGAGTCGGTGACGGTGACGCACGACGGGCGCGACGGGATGCCCGCCGTGGTGCGAGCGATCGGGCCGCTGCGGGCGATCCCCTTCCTCAACGAGTTCGGCTACGCGATCGCCCCGGCGGACTACGGCGACATCAAGGTGGCGATCGACTACGAGCTTCGCGGCGACAGCGACGTGGTGGAGGTCTACGTGACCTTCGACGTCCCCCGGCTGGGCACGACCACCGTGCGCACGGTGCTCAACGGCTTCTTCCAGGGCAACCGGATGGGCCGCTTCGTCCCCGACCGGGGCTTCATGGAGGGCACCGGCGCCATGAGCGCGACGCCCCTCGTGGGCTGGATCGACGACCGCGCCACCAGCTGGGCCTGGATGCTCCCGGCCTCCCGCGGGACCATCACCCCGATCATCTCCGTGTCGGGCTTCGACATGTTCACGTCGCCCGCGCTGACCTTCCAGCCGTGCAGCCAGACCCGGGTGCATTTCGGCCGCATCGCCCTCGGAGGCCCCGGGCTCGACGGGCTGCAGCGCGCCCTCGCCGCCGACGCCCGCGTCACGCTCCGCCCGCTCAGCGGGACCATCACCGACGCCTCCGGTGCGCCCGCGGCCGGGGCCCGGGTGCACGTCACCTCCATGGACGGCGCCCGCTACCTCGACCGGGGGACCGCGGACTCCATGGGTCGCTTCGAGCTGCGCGTCCCGGCCGGTCCGGTGCGGCTGGTGGGCTGGCGCTCGGGGAGCGCGCCGACCCCGGCGGTGGCGGTGGCGGCGGAGGCGAGCACGGCCTCGCTGGTCTTTCCGGCCGAGGGGTCCATCGCGGTCGAGGCCACGGACGCGGTGACGGACGCGGCGCTGCCGGTGCGGGTGCAGGTGATCCCCGTGGGGGCTTCGGCGCCGTCGCTGCCGGAGAGCCACGGGGAGGCCGTTCCGTCATTCGGACGGCTTCACGTGGCCTTTCCCATCGACGGTCGGGTGAGCCTCCCGGCCGCTCCGGGGAGCTACCGGGTGGTGGTCTCTCGGGGTCCCTTCTATGACCTCTCGGACACCACCGTGACGGTCACCGCGGGGACGAGCACCCCGGTCCCGGTGAGGCTCCGCCGGGTGGTGGAGACGCCGGGTGTCCTTTGTGGGGATTTCCATATCCACACGGTCCGCTCTCCCGACTCCGATGACGACGCCCGATTGAAGCTGTCCTCCGGCGCGGCGGACAACCTGGAGGTGATGGCCCGATCGGACCACGAGTGGGTCGGGGACTTCCAACCGCTGATCGAAGAGATGGGCCTGCAGCGCCACGTACGGGGTATCGGCTCGATCGAGCTCACGACCTTCACCTATGGGCACTTCGGGGTCTTTCCCCTCAACGCCGACACCTCACAGATCAACAATGGCAACTTCGCCTGGGCCAACCGGCTGCCGCCCGCGGTCTTCGCCGACGTGCGGGCCCGGCCGGAGCGCCCCACGCTGGTGATCAATCACCCGCGCGGCTCGCGCAGCCAGGCGTACTTCGACGCCGCCGGGTACAACCCCGCGGACGGCACCGCCAACCCTTCCATGTGGGATGACGGGTTCACCGCGGTGGAGTTCTTCAATGACAGCTCCTTTGAAGAGAACCCGATGCAGGTGAGGGACTGGTTCTCCTTCCTGTCGCGGGGGAGGCGGGTCTTCGCCGTGGGCTCCTCGGACAGCCACCATCTCAACAGCTCTCCGGTGGGCTTCCCGAGGACGTGCATGTTCCTCGGGACCAACGACCCGATGAGCGCGACGCCGCAGGCCATCGCGACGGCGGTGGGCACCGGGCGATCGACCATCACGGGCGGCATCTTCCTCGATGTGAGGGCGCTCCCGGCGACGGGGACGACCGGCGCCGTGGGCCCCGGCCAGGAGCTCGGCGGAGTGGGCGCCGAGGGTCGACTGGAGATCACCGCGAGGGCGCCGACCTGGGTGCGCGCCGACCGGCTGCAGGTCTTCGTGGACGGGACCGCGCTGCCGACCATCGCCCTCGACGACGCGGCGCGAGACCCGGGCGACCCGGTGGTGCGCTATCGCGGAACGGTGCGGGTCCCGGTGGCCGCGAGCGGGAGCTGGGTGGTGGTGGCCGCGCACGGGCGCGAGCTGGATCCGGTGTTCCCGAGGCGGATGGCCTTCGGGGTGAGCAACCCGATCTTCCTTCGACGCTGAGCCGTCAGACCAGAGCGGTCAGACGCTGGTCTGGGTGATCTTCAGGAAGGACGGGTTGTGCGCCGGGTCCTGGTTCGTGATCTTGGTCTTGAAGACCGCGAGGCTCGAATAGGCCGTGGCGTAGTCGATGGGATAGATCCAGACGTTGGGGCCGACGTTGTACGTGGCCCACGCCTGGAAGAGTCCCCAGTACTCGTTTCCCGAGGTGTCGAACCAGATCTCCCCGAGCTTCAGCCAGGTGGTCCCGTCCCAGACGCGGATATCGTAGAGGAAGAGCGGGTCGACCTGCATGATCACGGACTTCGAGGCCTTCTTTCCCTTCTTCGCTGCGGTGCCCGGGAAGGGCTTCGCGCCCGGCCGGGCGACCGCCTCGCTCCCCATGACGGGCTTCTTCTTCTTTGCGGTCGTCCCGGCTGTCTTCTTTGCGGTCGCCATCTCAGGTGCCTCCTCTATGCGCCGCCGATGCCCAGCGCACTGGCAGCTTCGCCAATGGACATCACCTCCAGGCGATGTGTCCAGTGTGATCGCGGGATGCTCTCGAAATGGGGGGCGGCGATTCCCGACAGGGACCTACGTCGGCGGGGCCGCGCCTTCGCCAATAGCGCCAGAGACTGCACCGCCACCCTCGACAGCGGCAGCGCCCGCACCCGCTCCACCAGCAGCTTCTCCTCCTCGGCGTCCATGGCCTCGCCGCACAGCATCGCCAGCGGCTGCACCAGCGCGAGCCCCGGGACCCACCCGGTCAGCGTCCACTGCCGCTGCGCCCTCGCGCTGAGCGAGCGCGCCGTCGCCGCGTCGCCCGCGCGCCACGCGACCGCCGCCTCGTTCATGCAGAGCAGCGCCGCCACGTCGCGGAGCCCGACCGCGGAGGCGGCGTCCAGCAGCTCCAGGTCCGGCGAGGCCGCGCGCCCGGTGCGGTACGCGACGGCCCGGAGGATCCACTCCGCCCGGGCCTCGTAGTACGGGTGGCGGCACCGCGCGGCGGCGTCGCGGGCCTCCTCCGCGAGCGCCCTCGCGTCGTCCAGGCGGAAGCTCTCCATCGCCGCGGAGGCCGCGTTCACCCGGGCGTCGAGCCTCGCGGTCGCCCACGGCTCCCAGGCGGCGGCCTCCTTCAAGAGCGCCGCGGCCTCCTCGAAGCGCCCCTGCCGGTAGCGCAGCCGGCCGAGGGCGTTGGCGCGCAGGCCAGGGTCCGTCGCGCGGCGGGCCACCTCGTCGACGACGCGCTCCTCTCGGGCGAGCTCCGCTCGGCGCGCGGCCATCACCCGCATCGCCAGCCGCCGTCGCTCCAGCGCCGGGTCGGCGAAGGCTTCGACGGACTCGATCAGGGTGAGCGCCCGGTCGCCCGCCTGCGCGAGCATCAGCGCCGCGCGGAGCATCCCGTCGAGCGCCGCGGTGTGCCCCGTGGGGACGCGCACCCGGGAGAGCTCGTACACGGCGCGGTCGAGGGAGCGGGGCGTTCCCTCGGCGAGGGCGACCTCCACCGCCGCGGAGAGCAGCGCGGCCTCCGGGTCGCTGCCGTCGAGGCGCTGGTCCTCGGTGAGCTGGCGCACGGCGACGAGGCAGGCGTCGAGCACCGCGGCCGCGTGGCCGAGCGCCCCGGAGCGGGCGTGGTGCAGCGCCAGGGCGCAGCCCTCGGAGGCGATGGCCCGGGCGGCCCGCAGCCGCTCGTCGCCGTGGCCGTAGGGAGGGTGGAGCCCGAGGAGCGAGTGGAGCCGGGTCTCGTCGTCGTCCGGGGTTCGCTCTCGGGGAACGGTGCTGCGCAGCGGTCGGGCGGAGCCGAAGCCTGTGGCGAGGCGGTCGAGGGTCTCGCGGTCGATGGCGAAGCGGTCGAGGTCGCGGCGGATGAGGCCCGCCCGCTCCCAGGCGAGCAGCTCGTCGAGGACGCGGGCGCGGCGGCCGCCGGTGCGGGCGTGCAGGGCCCGGGCGGCGTCCGAGGGGATGTGGAAGAGGCGCTCGGCGCCGGTGAAGAGGGAGCGCAGCGAGGCGTCGTCGAGGAGGTCGTCGTCGGCGCCGTCGGCGAGACCGGGGGGGAGCGATGGGCGCCGGGCGGTTCCGCCGCGGAGGCGGGAGAGCACCTCGGCGGCGGACTCGGGGCGCTCGTCGGGGCGGCGGGAGAGCAGGGCGTCGACCACGGCGGCGACCCCTTCGGGGACGAAGGGCGAGCGGTCGCGCAGGGGCGTGGCGGGGAGGTTGACCTTGGCCCAGAGGGTCGAGAAGAGGGTCCCGCCGCCCTCGACGGGGGTGTCGCCGGAGAGGGCGAGGTAGAGCATGACGCCGAGGGCGTAGAGGTCCGTGCGGGGGGAGATCTCGCCGCCGTGGATCTGCTCGGGCGCGAGGAAGAGCGGCGTGCCGAGGATCTCTCCGTTGCCCGGGAGCTGCGGGTCGATGGACTCCCAGCTCACGCCGAAGTCGAGGAGGGTGGGGCGACCCTCCTCGCAGACGAGCACGTTGCCGGGCTTGAGGTCGCGGTGGATCACCCCCGCGGCGTGGATGCGCGAGAGGGTCTCGAGGAGGGCGGTGACGGTGGGGCGGAGCTCCTCCCAGGGGAGGGGCGAGGGGCGGCCGGGGAAGGGGGTTCCGTCGACGCGCTCCATGACGAGGAAGACGTCGCCGTCGTCGACGCCCTCGTCGAGCAGGGTGACGACGCCGGGGACGCGGAGCCGGCGCAGGGTGGCGATCTCGCGGCGCACTCGAGCGCCCTCGGAGGGGGAGCTGGAGTGCATCACCTTCACGGCGACGCGGCTGCGGGTGAGCGGGTCGTGGGCCTCCCAGACCTCGGCCTGGCCACCGGCGCCGAGCATGAGCTCGAGGACGTAGCGACCGGCGATGACGCGCGAGGCGAAGGTTCCGCCGCGGTGGCGGGGGACGGCGTCGTGGGCGGGCGTCGTCGGGGGGAGCTCGTCGGACACGGACCGGAGGGTAACGCCGGGCGAGGGATGGGTGGGCGGCGGAGTGGCTGGGGGGGGGCGAGCGCTTCCCGGACGGAGATCTTGTCTGGAGGTCTTGCCGTGTGCCCCCACCCTGCGCTGCCGCGCGCCCCTGCCCCCAAGGCAGAGCCTTGGGGGCAGGGGCTAGAAACGTCTGGAAGGCACCCGCATGCTCAGACAGTCTACGGAGCCCCTCCCCCAAGGCTCTGCCTTGGGGGCAGGGGTGCGCGGCAGCGCGGGTGGGGGCATCTGCCGTTCACGGGAGCCTGAAAATCAAGCAGTCTTGGCACCGTCGCCCTGGCCTTGGGGGCTAAAGGGGCGCGCGGCAGCGCAGGGTGGGGGCACACGATACGCCATCGGTCGAGGGCGTTCGGCCCGAATGCCATCGATCGATAGGGAGCAATGATATCCAATCAGGATGAACCGTCGCCGCGTGGTAGCCGCTCAGCGCAGGAGATGCGCTCCGGCGCAAAATCCGTGGCCACTCCAGACCGCGGTCGACGGCCGTTGCTGCGATATCGCAGCGGCATATGGATTGCTCGATCGCGGCCTCAATGGACGACTTCGTGATGGGCATGGCCGGCTCCGGCGGCGACGGCATCGTCAGCGCGGGAGAGTCACTGATTTCCGCGGCGGCCTACGAGGGCTACCACGCCATGATGACCAAGAGCTTCGGCTCGCAGGTCCGCGGCGGGGAGTCCTCGTGTCGGGTGCGCCTCTCCACCGCGCGGGTGCAGAACCCGGGAGGCACGCTCGACGTGGCCATCGCGCTGAACTGGGAGGACTTCCTGAAGTTCGGCGCGGAGCTGCCGGTGTCCGGCGACACGGTGGTCATCTATGACTCCAAGACCGGCGTGGAGCCCGGGCAGATCCCGCTCGTCGGGGTGACCCCGAAGGAGGTCTTCGCGGTGCCCATCGGTGACATGGCGCGCCAGGCGGCGGGCACCGACAAGGCGAAGAACACCGTCGTGCTGGGGCTCATCGCGGGCTGGTTCGGCATCGCGGGCGCGTCGATGCTGCGCGGGCTCGAGAAGAAGTTCGCCAAGAAGGGGCCCGAGCTGCTCGCCTCGAACGAGCGAGCGTTTCGCCTCGGCGAGCAGTACGCGAAGGAGCACCCGCTCGCCACCCCTCGCGCCATGGCGCCGCCGACCTCCAGCGGCTCCAAGATGCTCACCGACGGCAATGACATGTGCGCCGCCGCGGCCATCCTCGCGGGCTGCGAGTTCTTCGGCGGATATCCCATCACGCCGTCGACGGAGATCATGCAGTTCTTCACCCGCGAGGTGTGGAAGTACGGCGGCGCGGTGCTGCAGGCCGAGGACGAGATCGCCAGCATCGGCGCGGCGCTCGGGGCCTCCTTCGCGGGCAAGAAGTCCATGACCGCGACCTCGGGGCCGGGCATGGCGCTGAAGACCGAGATCCTCGGGCTCGCGAGCATCGCCGAGCTGCCGCTGGTGATCGTCAACGTGCAGCGAGGCGGACCCTCGACGGGACTGCCCACCAAGCCCGAGCAGTCGGACCTCTTCCAGGCGGCCTTCTCGGCCTCCGGCGACGTGCTGCGGCCCATCCTCGCGCCGACCTCCGTGGCCGACACGGTCGACGTCACCGTCGAGGCCTTCAACATCGCGGAGCACTTCCAGACCCCGGTGATCCTCTTGTCCGACCAGGAGATCGCTCAGCGCAAGGAGACCGTCGACCCCATCGACACGTCGCGCTTCACGCTCATCGAGCGCAAGCGCCCCAGCGCCGCCGACCTGCAGGGCTACGCTCGCTTCCGCGCCACCGCGGACGGCATCAGCCCCATCAGCCACCCTGGGATGAAGGGCGGCAACTACCAGGGAGCGGGCATCGAGCACAACGAGCAGGGCAACCCCACCGCCAGCGGCAAGGTGCACGCGGCGATGAACGAGAAGCGCTTCCGCAAGCTCGAACCCCTGCAGCGACGGCGAGACCTCTTCCGCATCGACGGCGACCCCGACGCGCCCTTCGCGCTCGTGAGCTGGGGGTCCATCGCGGGGGTGTGCCGAGAGGCGTTCCTGCGGGCGACCGCGGAGGGGCTCGCGGTGAAGCTGCTGGTGCCGTGGCTGGTGTACCCGGTGGCCGAGGAGATCTATCGCGAGTTCTTCGCCTCGGTGCGAGCGGGCCTCGTGGTCGAGTCCTCCCACCAGGGCCAGCTCTACCGGATCCTGCGCATGTACGTCGACGTCCCGCGCGGCGTCACGTCCTTCGCTCGCGACGGCGCCAACCCCATCCAGCCCGGCGAGGTGGTGGCGCGGCTGCGCGCCGTCGCGCTCGCGCTGCAGTCGCCTCCGTCCTCCCAACAGATCGCCTGCGAGGAATGACATCGTGAACACCTCCACCGCACCGCTGCCGACCTTCCAGGCCAAGGACTACAAGAGCGAGCTCAAGCCCATCTGGTGCCCCGGCTGCGGAGACTTCGGCGTCGTGCAGGCCATCTACCGGGCGCTGGCCGCGATCGGTCGGCCGCCGCACGAGATCGCCTTCGTGTCGGGCATCGGCTGCTCCAGCCGCATCCCGGGTTACACCACCGCGTATGGCTTCAACAGCGTGCACGGGCGAGCGCTGCCCATCGCGCAGGGCATCAAGATCGCGAGCCCGGAGCTGCTGGTGCTGGTGGCCGGCGGCGACGGCGACGGGTTCTCCATCGGCGGCGGGCACGTCGCCCACGCGGTGCGTCGCAACACGGACATCACGTACATCGTGATGGACAACCAGATCTACGGGCTCACCAAGGGGCAGCTCTCGCCCACCTCACCGAAGGGGCTGCACACCGTGACCTCGGAGTACGGCAGCCTCGAGGAGGCGGTGAACCCGCTGCTCTACGTGCTGGCCTACGGGGCGAACTTCGTCGCGCAGGGGACGCCCGCGGACATGGCCGGGCTCGCGGAGGTCATCGAGGCGGCGATCCGGTATCCGGGCTTCTCCTTCGTGAACGTGCAGTCGCCCTGCGTGACCTTCGGCGAGGACGACCAGCAGGTGAAGAACCACCGCGCGACGATGCAGCCGCTCGCGAAGCTGGGCCACGACCCGACGGACCGTCTCGCCGCGATGGGCCTCGCGCAGTCCTACGGAAAGGCGCTGCACACGGGGGTGTTCTATCGCAACCCCGACCCCCCGCCGACGATGGGCGCGCTCATCGGCGAGCGGCAGCGGGTTCTCTCGGAGGGCGCCGTCCCCCGAGAGCGGATCTTCGATCGCTTCATCCAGACCTGAGAGGTGCCGACGTGACCGACAAGACGCGCTCGATCGACCTGTCCCGTATCTCGCTGCGAGACGCGCTCGACCTCGCGGTGCTCGTCGAGGAGGAGGCGAAGGACCGCTACGAGGAGTTCGCCGACCAGATGGAGCTGCACCACAACCCGGAGGCGGCGCGCTTCTTCCGGCACATGCTGGCCATCGAGGCGATGCACGAGGGCCGGCTCTCGGAGCGTCGGCGAGGGCTCTTCGGTGACGAGCCCCGGGCGGTGCGGCGAGAGATGATCTTCGACATCGAGGCCCCGGAGTACGACGAGGCGCGCGCCACCATGAGCCTGAGGCAGGCGCTCGACGCGTCGTTGCGGGCGGAGACCAAGGCCCTGGAGTTCTTCGAGGCGGCGTCGGAGGCGGCGGCGCTGGCGCCGGTGCGTGCCCTCTTCGCCGAGCTGCGCGAGGAGGAGCGGGAGCACCAGGACCTCGTGCGGAGGGAGATCGCCCGGCTGCCGCCGTCGGGCGCGGCGCGCGACGACGACGAGGACGAGATCGTGGCCCTGTGAGACGGAGGTCCGAACCGAGCGGAGGTCTGCCGTGACGACGACGCTGAGTGACATTCGAACGACCCTGCTGAAGCAGCACGCGGACATCCGGGCGCAGATCGAGGAGACGCGCGAGGCCGCGGCGGGGAAGGACGCGGTGCGCCAGCGGGCCTGCCTCGCCCGGCTGGTGGACACGATGCAGCGGCACAACGTCGCGGAGGAGTCGGTGCTGAGGGCGATCCTGCCGACGCTCGACGCGTGGGGGCCGGTGCGGCAGAAGACGATGCTCGACGAGCACCTGGCCGAGCACACCGAGCTCTTCGCGACGCTGGTGGAGGCGAGCTGCGCGCCGGATCCGACCGCGGCGTCGGGCGTGATCGTGAAGCTGCTGGACCGGATGCTGGTGCACATGGCGCATGAGGAGAAGGAGTTCCTCGGGGCCGAGCTGCTGACGGACGAGACGCCGTGCGATGGGTTCGGGGGGTGAGAGGGGGGCGGGCGCTGGGATTGGCGGGTTGATGGGGGAGGGATCGCCGGTTGCCGTGTGTTGAAACACGCGGTGACGGGCGAAGCGGCCTGTGCCATGGTGCTGAGCATTGGTCACATCTCCGCGGAGACGCCGCCCACTCCGCGGTTGCGGGCGGCCCGCGAGCGGGCCTGCAACCGCTGAAGTGGGAGCCTGGAGCTGAGCGCCCGGCCTTCGCCGGGCTATATGCACGCGCGTCGAGCGCTGGAGCGCTCGACGAAGAGGACGTAGGTGCCGACGCGGAGAGGTGAGGCAAGACGCTGATCGCCATGG
>CBIHPK010000143.1:0-21866 GCA_966211675.1 uncultured Myxococcaceae bacterium | reverse complement strand
GACGTGATCCGCTTCGAGCAGAGCCTCGACGAGGGCGCTCAGCGAGCGGCCGTGGACGGGGACGTCGCGCTCGCCGAGCGCCTCGGCCTCGACGGCACGCCCGCCTTCGTGCTCAACGGCACCCCCATCGTGGGGCTGCAGCCCTTCGCGGTCTTCGAGTCCGCCGCGAGGCTCATCCTCGCCCGCGCCGCGGCCATGCCCGACCCGTCGAGGGTCTACGCGCACATGGTGCGCGCCCCCGTCGCCCTGCCCAATCCCCCGGACGAGGGCCGCGCCAGCGTCGACCCCTGGGCGGGCGTGCACGAGCTGCCGGTGCCTCCGACGGCGCCCTCGCGAGGGGCCGCGAACGCCCCGGTGGTGCTCCAGGTCTTCAGCGACTTCGAGTGCCCCTTCTGCGCCCGGGTGCGGCCCACCCTCGACGCGCTCCGCGCCCACTACGGCGACCGGCTGCGCATCGTGTGGCGCGACCTGCCGCTGCCCCGCCACGCCCACGCGCTCGCGGCCGCCGAGGCGGCGAGGGAGGTGCTCGCTCAACACGGCCCCGAGGCCTTCTGGCGGATGCACGACCTGCTCTTCGCCGCGCAGTCCTCCGAGGAGCCCCTGAGCCCCGCGGTGATCGAGCGACTCGCCCTCGAGGCAGGCGCCGACCGCGCCCGGTTGCGCGCCGCGCTCGAGGACCACCGGCACCGCGCGGTCATCGACGCCGACGCCGCGGCCGCGGCCGCGACGAGGCTGCGACTGGGCACCCCGGCCTTCTTCATCAACGGCCACTTCATGTCCGGCGCCCGGCCCCTCTCGGAGTTTCGCCAGCGCATCGACGGGCTGCTGGGGACGCCGTGAGCCGAGCTCTCCGCCTGGCGCTCGCGCTCGCGCTCGCCGCGTCGGGCTGCCGTGAGAAGGGCTCGTCGCAGACCGCGCTGACGGAGTCGTTCACCGCGGTGGACGACCGGGCCCCGGCGCCGCGCCGCGTGGTGTGCCTCGTGCCGAGCGCGACGGAGCTGGTCTTCGCCCTCGGCGCGGGCGACCGCGTCGTGGGGGTCTCGGCCTTCGACGACTACCCCCCGGAGGTCACCCGGCTGCCTCGCATCGGGGGCATGACCAACCCCTCCTTCGAGGGCATCGCGGCGCTGCGGCCCGACGCGGTCGTCGGGGTCGAGGGGCCGACGGACCTCACCGCGCTGCGTCGGCTGCGCTCGCTGGGGGTCCGCGTGGTGGTGCCGAGGGTGGAGTCCGTCGCGGAGGTGCTCTCCGCGGTCGACCTCTTCGGCAGGCTCTTGCACCGAGAGGCCGAGGCCGCCGCGCTGCACCGCCGCATCGCGGGCGAGCTCGACGCCGTCCGGACGCGCGTGGCGGGCCGTCCGCGACCGAAGACCCTGGTCGTGCTCGGGAGGCGTCCCCTGGTGGTCGCCGGACCGGGCTCGTGGATCGACGAGGTGCTCACCCTCTCGGGCGGCGCCAACGCGGTCACCGGGGGAGGGCGCTACCCGACGATCCCGAGGGAGTCGCTCGACGGGCTCTCCCCGGAGGCCATCCTCGACCTCACCGGTCACGCCGACGGCGCGCAGCTCCAGGGCGAGCTCGCGGGCCTCGACCTCCCCGCCATCCGCGCCCACCGGGTGAGCACCTTCAGCGACCCGATGTTCCTGCGGCCGGGGCCTCGGGTCACCGAGGCGGCCCGACAGATCGCCGCGGCGCTGCACCCCGACTGATCGTTTGCATCCGACCTCGCGAAGCGCCACCAATCCACTCGTGGACGCTCCCCTCTGGCTCGCAGGTCAACGCCTCGACAGCGCCCGTCACGCGGAGGTGCGCGCCCCCTGGGACGGCGCCCTGCTCGGGCGCGTCTCCCTCGCCGACGCCGCCGCCGCGGCCGAGGCCGTGCGCCTCGCGACGGAGGCCTTCCCCTGCACCTCCCGGCTCCCGGGCCATCAGCGCTCGGCCCTCTGCGCCGCCGTCTCGCGCGCCCTCGAGCTCCGTCGCGAGGAGTTCGCGGAGCTCATCGCGCGCGAGGTCGCCAAGCCCATCGCCCTCGCTCGCGCGGAGGTCGACCGCGCCGTGCAGACCTTCCGTCTCGGCGCCGAGGAGGCCACCCGCGTCGCGGGCGAGATGCTCCCGCTCGACCAGACCCCCGCGGGCGCCACCGTCGGGGCCATCACCCGCCGGGTGGCCATCTCTCCGGTGCTCGCCATCACGCCCTTCAACTTCCCGATCAACCTCGTCGCGCACAAGCTCTCGCCCGCCTTCGCGGTCGGAGCCCCGGTGGTGCTCAAGCCCGCCCCGCAGGCCCCGCTCACCGCCTCGCTGCTGGCGCAGGTCGTGGCCGAGGCGTGCGCCGGGGCGGGGCTTCCGGGGGCGATGCTGTCGGTGCTCCCGTGCGAGGTGGACGTCGCCGAGACGCTGGTGCGCGACCCCCGCCTCGCGGTGCTCTCCTTCACCGGGAGCGCTCCGGTGGGCTGGCACCTGCGGGAGATCGCCCCCCGCAAGCGGGCGGTGCTGGAGCTCGGCGGCAACGCCGCCCTCATCGTCGCCGCGGACGCGGACCTCGACCGCGCCCTCGATCGCGCCCTCGCCGGGGGCTACGGCTACGCGGGCCAGGTGTGCATCAAGGCCCAGCGGCTCTTCCTTCACGAGGCCATCGCGGAGGAGTTCACCGCGAGGCTCTGCGAGCGGGTGGCGGCGCTCTCCGTGCGCGACCCGCTCGACCCGCAGGCGCTCTGCAGCGCGCTCATCGACCGCCGGGCCGCCGACCGGGTGCGAGGGTGGATCGACGAGGCCGTCGCCTCGGGAGCGAGGGTGCTCGTGGGCGGCGCTCAGGAGGGGTCTCGCATCGCGCCCGCGGTGATCGCCGACGCCACGCCCGGGATGAAGCTCTGCGACGAGGAACTCTTCGGCCCCGCGGTCACGCTGCACCCGTGGCGCGACGCGGACGCGATGATCGACGCCGTCAACGCCAGCCGGCACGGGCTCCAGGCGGGGCTCTTCACCCGCGACATCGGCCTGGTCTCCAGGGCGTTCCAGCGACTGGAGGTGGGCGCCGTGGTGCTCGACGACGGGCCGACCTTCCGCGTCGACTCGATGCCCTACGGCGGCGTGAAGGACTCCGGCCAGGGCAGGGAGGGCGTGCGCTGGTCCATCGCGGAGATGACCGACCTGCGCACGCTGGTCTGGCGGGGCCTGCTGGGCTGACTCAGCCCGTCCACGGCGACTCTCGCAGCATCGCCGCGAGGGCCTCGTGCAGGGGCCTGCGCGGGTCGTCGAGGCGAGCCGCGAAGTGCTGCGCGGTCGAGGGCTGCACCGCGGCGAAGACGGGCTTCAGCGCGCCGCTCTCCAGGTGCGCCGCGATCATCGGGGCGGGGAGCACCGCCACGCCGCCGCCCTCCAGGGCCACGCGCTCGACGGCCGCGAGGCTCCCCAGGTGCAGCACCCGGCCGAAGCGCACTTCGCGCAGCCGCGGCGGCGCGGCATCGAGCCAGGGGCGAAGGCAGGGCAGCGAGGCGGTGCGGTCGAGGAGGGTGAGCGCGGCGGCGTCGTCGGCCACGCGAAGGGCCTGGCGGCGCAGCACCGAAGGGGCGGCCACCATGCGCCACGGGAGGCCCACGAGGGGCACCGACAGGAGCCTCGGGTCGCGCTGCGAGGGGCCCAGCACCGCGGCGTCGATCTGCTGGCGCACGAGCGCCGCGTGGAGGGCGTCGTGGTCGGCCACGAGGAGGTGCACCGTGAGGTCCGGGCGCAGGCGCGACCAGCGGGCGAGGAGGGGAGAGATCCAGCGGGAGGCGGCCTCGGGCTCGACGCCGAGGGTGAGCTCGGCGTGCGGGGCGGGGAGCCGCTCGCCCGCGGCGTGGGCGCAGTCGAGCATCGCGTCGACGGCGCGGCGAGCGTAGGGGATGAGCGCCTGGCCCTGAGGGGTGAGCGCGACGGAGCGCGTGGTGCGCCGGAAGAGCGGCACCCCCAGCGCGCCCTCGAGCTGGCGCACGCGCTCGCTCACCACCGCCGGGGCCACCACCAGCGCCCTCGCGGCGGAGCGGAAGCTGAGCGTCTCGGCGATGGTGAGGAAGGTCCGGAGCTGGTCGACCGTGGGGGACAAGCGGGGGCTCAGTTGCAGCGCGCGGACTCGGCCTCGGGGCAGTTCTGCCCGGCGGTCTGGGCAGGGCTCTGTCGGCAGGGAGATCCGAGCGAGGAGAAGTCGTTGCCCAGGGCCGGGGCGGCGAAGTCCACGGCGCCGACGAAGTTGCGAGCGATGCCCGCGGCGCCCGGTCCGGCGTTGGCAATGGTGGTGTGCGCGATGAGCGTCGGGGGCGGCGCGGCCTGCAGGTAGATCGCCGCCTGGCTGGTGGTCTGCGTGGCGGTGTGGCACGGGCTCACCGGGGACTCGGCGCCCGCGTTGCGGATCGTCACGAAGTTGAGCTTCGACCCGGAGCGGTTGAAGCGCTCTCCCAGGAAGAGCCCGGTCCACTGGGCGGGCGAGGTGTCCTGCCCCGCGGAGGTGAGCGTGATGCGCCCGGCCTCGCTGCCGCCGTCCATCACCAGGCCCCCTTCGGCGCGCCAGCCGACGGTGAGCGACGCGCCCCGGCCGAAGCGAAGGGTGCTGCCCGGCGCGATGGTGAGCACCGGGCCGGTGGGTCCCTCGACCGTGAGCTCGACGTTCTCGTTGATGTGGTAGGCGACGCCCGGGTTGCGCCACACGCCGCTCTGGCGGATCGCCGAGCCGTCGCCGGCGCCGCCGTTGACCACCAGCACCTCGTCGAGGGCGTTGCCCGCGTAGGACCCGGCCGGGAGCGTCTGGACGTTCACCGGCTGGATGAACTGCACCGACCCGGTGCGCGAGGCGTCCGCCGCGACGGTGCCCGTCACCGTGATCCCCGCGGAGGTGGCCGCGAAGGACCCGCCCCCCAGCACGCTCAGCCCGAAGCCCCGGTTGGCGCGAAGCGTCACGTTGCGCACGTCGAGGCCCACGAGCTCGCTCACGATGCCAGCGGCGTGGTCGATGTCGCTGTCGCCGCCCGCGTGCTCGATGAGGGCGTGGGCGATGCGGCTGCTGCGACGGGCGAGGGGGCCGAGCAGGACGCCGTTCCAGTCGCCCGCCTGGGGAGTGGGGTTGTCCGAGCCGAAGCGGATCGGGTGCTCCGGGTCTCCGGCCGCGACGAGGGTGCCGCCCTCGCCGACGGTGAACCACTGGCTGTGGCCCACCAGCACGACCGCGCAGGGCGCCACGGTGAGCGTCGCGCCGTTGCCGATGGTCATCCCGTCGGGGAGCCGGTGGGGGGAGTCCTCCAGGGTCCAGGTCTCGTTGCCCGCGACGGCTCCGTTGTGCACGGTCCCGGCGCCGAGGGCGGCGTTGGCGAGGGTGGCGGGGCAGCCCCCGGCGCGCGCCGGCGCGGGGGTGCGGACGCTGCTCTCGGCGGCGCCCTGCGCGGGCGCGGGGGTCGGCGCGGGCGCAGGCTGGCCGGACGGCGGGGCCGCGGCGGGCGCGGGCGTCGGGGCGACCGCGGGCGGGGGCGTCGGGGCGGGCTCGCTGCGGCGCTTGCAGGCGACGACGCCAGACGCGCTGGCGACGGAGAGGAACAGCAACACCGGGACCTTCATCGCTGGGCTCCTTTGCAGGGGGCTACGCGCCCCCCCACCGGAGGACGCGAGCGCGCCGCAGGGTAGACCGACGCCGCGGCCGTGTCGCCGGGTGCCTCAGCCCTCTCGGCGACGGCGCAGCAGGTCGGAGGCGAAGGACTGGGTGTATGCGAGGGCGCGAGGTCCGATGAGCCCGAGCGCGAGGAAGGCCGCGAGGCGGGGCGAGCGACGGAGCGCGGGGCCGCCGCGGAGCCAGGCGTCGAGAGCCTCGAGCCGGTGGCCCGCGAGCAGGTGCTGCATCACCCGCTTGCTCTCGTAGTGCGTGAGGATCCCCGGGGCGTGCTCGCGGAACTGCGGCCCCCACTCGCGCACCACCGCGTCGGCGTCGCCCGCTCCGTCGGCGGCGTCGCGGAGCTGGCGCCGGGCGAGGGCGCTCGGGGCCGAGGCCGTGATGCGGTTGCTCGCATCCGTGTGGATCAGCACCACGCGGTCGGTGCACATCCAGAAGCGCCATCGCCTCGCGGCGGCGAGGTGGAAGCTGGCCTCGTAGGCGCGGCCTCCGGGGAAGCGCACGGTGGAGAAGACCTCGCGGCGGTAGCAGTTGAACCACTCGCTCACGCTGAGCGTGGCGATGAAGCGCAGGTAGGCCGGGAGGGCGAGGATCTCGGAGGTGGTCGGGGTGGGGATGGGGGTGTCGGGCCCGTTGTCCCACCGACACACGGTGGCGACGCATCCGACGTCTGGCGGGGCCGCGTCGCAGCGCGCGGCGAGCAGGTCCAGGCCCCCAGGGAGCAGCTCGAAATCGCTGTCGAGCATGACCAGCCACCGGCCGCGCGCCGCGTCGATGCCGGCGTTGCGGGCCGCGCAGACGCCGCGGTTCACGGGCTGCCGGAGCAGGCGCACGCGGGGGTCGCGCACCGAGGCGACCACTGCGGCGGTGTCGTCGGTGGAGCAGTCGTCGATGACGATGATCTCGAGGTCGTCGCGCCCGGAGGCGAGCACGCTGTCCAGCGCGCGGAGGATCATCCCCGCCCGGTTGTACGCAGGGACGATGAAGCTGAATCGCAGGTCGCTCACGGGCGCTTGGTTGGCAGCATCGCGCCGGGAGTTCAAGCCCCCTGCGCGGCCGGGCGGAGCGAGGCCAGGCAGCGGCGCACGTCGTCGACGTGCGAGTCGATGGCGAACTCGTGGTGGAAGATGCCGCGGATCACTCCGGCCGCGTCGATCACGTAGGTGACCCGCTTCTGGAAGACGAGCCCGCCGAGGCGCTTGACCTGGAAGGCCTCGGCCATCTCGCCGGCCGGGTCGGCCACGAGCTCGTACTGGAGCCCGTGCGCGGCGATGAAGCGCTTGTGGGTCTCGACGTCGTCGCGGCTCACGCCGACGACGCGAGCGCCGCCCTCGCCGGAGAGCTCGCCGAAGGCGTCGCGGAAGCTGCACACCTCGCGGGTGCAGCCGCCGGTGAAGTCCTTTGGATAGAAGAAGAGCACCAGGGTCCGGCCGCGCGCGCCGTGGACGCTGAAGGTCGAGTGGTCGGGGAGCTGCCCCGAGGCGTTGGGTGCGATCTGGCCGATGCCGAGGCTCATGGGAGGGGGGATCTCCAGTCCGGGAGTGAGCGGAACCTGTAGCTGGGATGCTGCTCGCGGGCGAGGAGGTACGAAAGGGAGCAGGCGTTGGGTCGCGGCGTCGTTGGGTCGCGGCGTCGTTGGGCGCGGCATCGTCGTCACCCCCGTCCGCCACCCGAGCACCGCCACCGCCCCCCACCGTCCCGATCAAAGGTCGCGGTCGAGCACCGTGCGCACCGCGAGCCCCAGAGGGATCGCCACGAAGAGCGCGAGCACCAGCACCGCCACGCCCACGGAGGAGGCCGGCGCCTCGCCGACGAGGCTGTGCAGCAGCGGCGAGGCGTCCACCCCGGCGAGGATCAGCACGTGCCGAGAGAGCGACACCACCTGCAGCGGGCCCCACAGCGACGGCAGCGCCACCTCGGTGACTGCGAGCGCGCCCACCGCGACGGACACCGGGTGCTTCGGGGCGAGGGTTCCTACGCCCACGGAGAAGCCCGCGAGCGCTACCGCCTCGGCGAACATCGCGAGCGGCAGGCGCGCCAGCGAGGAGATGGCCGCGTTGCCGGTGAGCGCGTTGGCCACCGCGAGCATCGCGCCGCCCAGGAGCAGCACCGTGCCCACCGCGACGGCCGCGCCGATCCACTCGCCGAGCAGCGCCGTGGGCCGGGCCATCGGCCGCACGAACCAGTAGATCACCGTGCGCCGCTCGAAGGCCTCGCCGAGCACGCCCGCCACCCACGGGATCACCAGCAGCGGCGCGGCCACGTAGACCAGCAGCGGCGCCGGGACCGAGAGCGCGTCGTAGCCGCTCGCCCCGAGCCACGCGCCCAGCGCGGCCGGGAGGAAGGCCAGCGCCGAGAGCCACCAGGAGCTCGGCCGACGCACCGCCCGCAGGATCGACACCCGCGCGATGGAGAGCGCCGCGCTCACGCCGAACCCCCTCTCGCGCCGAGCGTCAGGTAGCGGAACACCGCCGCGAGGTTGTCGTCCGGCGAGGTGAGCGAGAGCAGCGGCACGTCGTGCTCCTTCGCGATGCGAGGCACCGCGGAGTAGCAGCGGTCCGGGTCGCGGGTCTCCACCATGAGCTGCTCGCTGCCCTCGAAGCGCAGCGCCACCACGAAGTCCTCCCGGGAGAGCGCGGCGGCGAGCTCGCGCGGCTTCGGCGTGCGCAGCGCGAGGTGGTGCGGGTGCCGGTCGATGAGCCCGCGGATGGCGTGCAGGTCCCCTTGAGCGAGGAGCTGTCCCTGATAGAGCACGACGATCTCCCGGGTCATCACCTCGACCTCGTCGAGGATGTGGCTCGACACGATGACCGTGCGCCCCTCGGCGCCGATCTCCTGGATGAGCGCCACCATCTGCGCTCGCCCCAGCGGGTCGAGGCCCGTCATCGGCTCGTCGAGCAGCACCACCTCGGGCTCGTGCAGGATCGCCTGCGCCAGCTTGGTGCGCTGCCGCATGCCCTTGGAGTAGGTGCTCACCCGTCGGTTCATGGCCGACTCCAGGCCCACCCGCTGGAGCACCGCGGCGGCGCGGCGGTCGGCCTCGGCGCGAGCGAAGCCGGAGATCTCCGCGAGGTGGGCGACGAACTCTCGGCCCGTCAGCTCCTCGAAGAACACCTCGATCTCCGGCGCGTACCCGAGCCGGCGGAACACCTCCGGGTCGGGCACCTGGCGGCCGAACATCCGCACCTCGCCCCGGCTCGGCCGCACCTCCCCCGTCATGCACTTCAACAGCGTGCTCTTGCCCGCGCCGTTGGGCCCGAGCAGCCCGGTGATCCCCGGCCCGATGTGGAGGCTCACGTCGCGCAGGCCCAGCACGGCGCCGTACCACTTGGAGACGCCCACGAATTCCAGCACCGCGCTCATCCCCGGTTGACCTCCGCGCGGGACAGACGCCAGCCCGCGAGGGCGAGCGACCCGGCCGTCCAGACGAGCCACGCCACGGCGGGAATGGCCGCCTGCGCGCCGTGCAGGGGCGAGTCGTGGTTGAACTGCGAGACCATCGCGTCGACGCACGACACGAGGTCGAGGGTCTTCACCCACGGGGCCCGGAGCAGCGCCCCGAGGCTGCGAAACAGCACCCACCCGGCGAAGACGATGGCCGCGAACATCGCCTGCGAGAGCCCCTTGCGGCGCGTGAGGGACGACACCCCGAGGGCCACCGCGGACATGGAGGTGAGCTCGAGCAGCACGGCGACGGCACCGAGCCCGAAGGCGCGAGCGGCCCCGAGGGGCGTGGACTGGAAGGCGAGGCGCTCGATGCAGAGCACCGTGAGCGTCGCCATGGAGAGGACGAGGGCCCACCCCGAGGCCGACAGAATTCGCCCCGCGAGGTAGCGCGCCGGGCTCACCGGCCGGGAGAAGTGAAACTGGAAGGCCCCCGCCATCAGGTCGGCGGAGATGGCTCCCGCTCCGCACCAGAGCAGCAGCAGGAAGACCGGCAGGAACTGCGCTCGCAAGGTCATGGTCAGCACGTCGGCCTCGCCCTCGCGGACGATCTCCGCGAGCTGCGGACCGGTGCTGGCGCCGCCTCCGAAGCCGGAGGAGGCGACCATGGCGGGGAGCGCCCACTTGAAGCCCATGGCCGCGGCGAAGACCGTGAGCAGCAGCAGGCCCAGCAGCAGCGCCACCTTCACGCCCCGCTGCCGGAGCTGCGCCATGAGGGCGTAGCGGGCGATGACCAGCGGCACCAGCGCGGGCGAGCGCCGCGCCCCGGTGTAGCGGGTGTACGCGAGCGAGTGCACCACCCCGGCGGGGGAGGGAGCAGGCTTCGGGGCGGGCGGGGAGTGGGCCATCGGGTTCACGCGAGCAGCCGGAGGAAGGCCTCGTCGAGCGAGGCCTTGCGAAGGGCGAGGTGGCGCACCTGGACGTCCGCGCGCAGGGCGGCCTCCCAGATGGGCGATGGGTCGTCGGGCGAGGCGGGGCGGACGATCCACTCGCCGCGGGCGTCGGGAGAGGGGGCGCTCTCGCAGCCGAGGTCGCTGAGCGCCCGCTCAAAGCCCTCGAAGCGCTCGGCCACGGGCTTGACCCGCACCAGGTAGCGCCCGTCGCCCGCGCCCAGCACCTCTCGCAGCGGCGCGTCGGCGACCACCTTGCCGGCGCTGAGCACCACGACGTGGTCGCACACGCGCTCGACGTCCGCGAGCAGGTGCGTGGAGAGCACCACGCTGCACCCGCGGCGGTCTCGCAGGTCGGCGATGAGCGAGAGCATCTCCTCGCGAGAGGCCGGGTCGAGCCCGTTGGTGGGCTCGTCGAGGAAGAGCAGCTCCGGGTCGTGCACGATGGCCGCCGCGAGCTTGGTGCGCTGCCGAAGGCCTGTGGAGTAGCCCTGCACGGGCATGTACCGCTTGTCGTCGAGGCCGACGTAGAAGAGCGCCGCGTGGGCCCGGTCGATGGCCTCGCGGGGGGGCAGTCCCGCGAGCTCGGCGCCGTACGCGCAGAGCTCGACCGCGGTGAGGTCGGGCAGGTGGGCGTCGTCCTCGGGCATGTACCCGATGCGGGCGCGCACCCCGAGCGGGTCACGGCGGGGGTCGATGCCCAGCACCTCGATGTCGCCGCTGGTCGGGCGCACGAGGCCGAGCACGCACTTGAGCAGCGTGGACTTGCCCGCGCCGTTGGGTCCCAGGAGGGCGGTGCGCCCCTCCGGGATCGTGAGGGTGACGTCGTCGAGGGCGGTGACCCCCTCGTAGCGTCGCGACAGCGATCGGACCCGCAGCTTCACGGCGGCGGACGCTAACACCATCCGGGGGACCGGACGGGCCTGAAGCGCCACGCGGCCGGCGCTACGCCGAGGTGGAGACCCGGCGGGTCCAGCGGCTCCGGGGCGAGAGGCTCGCCCACGCCGCGAAGAGCACCGCGGGGATGCCCACCACCGAGAGGAGCTGCGAGATCACCGACGAGAGGTCGTTGCGATAGAAGGGGATGCTCTGCGACGACCACGACACCAGCAGCACCACCTGCCAGAGCATCGGCTGCGCCCCGTCACGATGGCCGCTCCAGCTCAGCGCGCGGTTGATCGCTCCGGCGATCGCGCCCAGCACCGCGCCCAGGACGATCACCCCGAGCTCGCGGCCGATCATGTAGCCGTCCGCGATGATGGCCCCGGCGACGCCGCCGCCGATGTCCGCCGCGCGCCCCAGGAACTCCCTCGACAGGAAGTTCGTGGTGTTCATGAAGCGGAGCTTGTCGGGGACCATCTGCTGGGGCAGCAGGGCGAGGATCGACTCGGTGAAGTACGACAGGCCGCGGGTGTAGTTGTTGGCGTCCGTCCAGGCGATGGAGAAGTGCTCCTTCACCAGCATGATGGGCCCTTCGGCGGAGACGGCCTCGCTGCGCGAGACGTTGCCGAACTCCTCGTTGGCCAGGGCGAAGGCCTCGCCGAAATCGCGGTCGCGGTAGGCCCGGTAGATGCCGAAGAAGTTGAGGCCCACCATCGCGACGGCGCCGATGCTGAGCACCCAGCGCCACTTGATGGGGCCGACCAGCACGTCGGCCACGAGCACCGCGATGAGGAAGGGGGCCGCGATGACGCTGCGCCCGCCGGAGTTGAGGAAGAGCAGCACCGGCGCCTGCAGGGCGAAGAGCACCAGCGGCAGGCGTCGGCGATCCCTCAGCAGCTTCGCGAGCAACAGCCCCTCCCCGATGCCCAGCGCCAGCCACGGGAGGAACCACACCTTGCCCACGAACTGCGCGGCCACGAGCGCGCTCCCGCCCTCGGCGTGCACCGCGCTGATCTCGGCGTAGTCGGTGGTCCACGCCTCGCCGTAGGTCTTCGTGGCCGCGAGGGTGCCGGTGGTGATGAGGCGCTGCGCGGCGGCGTAGATCACCGGGAGCAGGCCGATGACGATCCACGGGCGGCCGTCGGGCAGGGGGGCGTCGGCGTCGCGCGCCTCGAAGCGGAAGCGGTGCCGCGGGGCGATGGCGAAATAGAGCGCGCTCAGCGCCACCATGAACATCACGTGCAGCCCCTGGAGCTGCACGAAGATGTCCATCCGGATGCGGCCGAACTCGTACCACTGGCGCTCCATGTCGGCGCCGTGCAGCCAGATGATCGACGGGTAGACGAGGAAGTTGAAGCCCAGGCCCAGCAGCATCAGGTAGGGGTCGCTCACCCGGAGCACGCCCTGTGGGGAGCGCGCCATCGCGACCCCGAGCAGGGCGATCCAGGCGGCGTACTCCATCATCAGCGCGGCCATTCCCGCGGCGCGGGTCTCCTCGACCCCGGCGGCGATGTAGACCATCCCGCCCACCTGCCGCCCACACCGCATCCCCCGCCCGCGCGGGTGGCGCGGCGGGGCGCGGCGCGGGGGGGTGGGGGCCGGGGTGTTGTGGTTCCTGGGGGTGGGCGGGCGTGGGATGCCGGGGCGAGGGCGAAACATTCAGCCTCCGCGCGCCGGCGGCGGACGAGCTCGACCAGCGGCACGAAGGGGACGCGCACCGGGCAGGCCTCGGTGAGCGCCTGGAGCAGCGCCGCCGGGAGCTCGTCGGCCACCCCGAGCTCGATGCCCGCCTGACGGGAGACGCCCACCACGAAGGCCATGGGGCCGAGCGGTCCGAGGGCGCCGAACTCCCCGCGCTCGAGCGCCGCCACGTCGCAGGCCCCGCAGGCGAAGCAGCGCTGCGCCCCGTCCTGCACCGCGACCTCCGGGGGATCGGTGCTGAGCACGCCGTCGGGACGATACTGGGCCTCGAAGCGGGCGAGCTGCGAGCGCCGCGGGAAGAGACCGCGGAGCACGGTCCGGAAGAAGCTCCAGCCGAGCCGGACAAAGCTCTCGAAGGACATCATCGGGCGCAGTCTATCGGCCGTGGAGGACGGGCGCTCAAGCTATTTGCCAAGGTCCGAGGGGCGCGGCCCCGCCGCGGTCAGCGGGGCCCGCAGCCGGATCAGGGCCGCTCGGGCGGCGTCGAGCGTCACGTTGCACGACTCCGCGATCGTCGCCGCCACCGCCTCGATCTCGTCTCCCCTGGCGCCCGCGGCCATCGCCACCCCGCGGGCGTGCAGGGACATGTGCCCCCGCTGGATGCCCTCCGTCGCCAGCGCCCGCAGCGCCGCCAGGTTGGACGCCATGCCCACCGAGGCGGCCACCATCGCCAGCTCCTGCGCCGAGCGCACCCCGAGCAGCTTCAGGGCGATCCTCGCCGCGGGGTGCACCCGGAGCGTCCCCCCGACGACCCCGAAGGCCAGCGGGATCTCCATGGACCCGACCAGCGATCCGTCGTCGCCCGCGCGCCAGGTGCAGAGCGGCTCGTAGCGCCCGTTGCGCGCCGCGAAGGCGTGCGCCCCGGCCTCGATGGCGCGCCAGTCGTTGCCCGTCGCCATCGCCACGGCGTCGACGCCGTTCATGATGCCCTTGTTGTGCGTCGCGGCGCGGTAGGGGTCGCGCTCGGCGAAGCGAGAAGCCAGCACGATGCCGTCGCGCACCGCCTCGCCGGAGAGCGCCTCGGTCGCCAGCATCGCGGCGGGGACGCAAGAGCGCACCCGCACGCAGCGCCGGTCGCAGAGGTTGGACAGGATGCGCAGCCCCACGCGGCCGCCCGCGAGCACGGCGATCTCCGGCGCCAGCGCCTCGGCCACGGTGTTCACCAGGTTGGCGCCCATGGCGTCCTGCACGTCGACCAGCACGTGCACCACGAAGAGCCCGTCGCCCAGGTCGCGCACCTCCACCTCGCGGGCGCCTCCGCCGCGCGCCACGAGGCCGGGCACCGACGCGTCCGCGAGCGAGAGCAGCCGGTCGCGCGCCTCCACGATGCGGGCCTCCGCGGCGCGCGGGTCGTCCACCTCCCAGAGCTGCACCTGCGCGATCATCCACGGGGGGTCGCTCTCCGCCGTGAACCCGCCGCCCTCGCGGATCATCCTCGCGGCGTTGCTCGCCGCCGCCACCACCGACGGCTCCTCGACCACCATGGGCACGAGGAAGTCCCGGTCGTTGACGCGCGCGTTGAGCCCCACGCTGAAGGGCAGCGCGTAGGTGCCGATGACGTTCTCGACGGTCTTGTCCGCCGTGGTGACGTCCAGGCCTCCGGCGGCGAGCGCCCGGGTGAGCTCCGCCCCGTCGAGGTCCGCCGCCTCCGCCAGCAGCCTGCGCCGCGCCTCGACCGACTGCTTGTAGAAGCCAGGGATCCGTGAAGTCCGACTCATGCCAGGCACTGCTCCCGTGTGTTCATCCGGTCGACCCCCGCGCCGTCCGCGCCGAGCTCGACCTCCTCGAAGCCCTCGACGGCCGCCGCCTGTCGCAGCGCCGCCATCGCCTCCTCGTCTTGCGCGAAGGCCACCACCACGTCACCCCCGCCCGCGCCGGACGGCTTCACCGCCGCCCCGAGCTGCTCCGCCCGCGCCGCGAGCCGCGCCATCGCGGGCGTCACGATGGGCGCTCCGGACGCCTCGCCGAGCGCCGCCATCGCCGCGCCCAGCTGCCGCATCGCCCCCACCGCGCCCGCGGCGTCGTCCGCGGTCAGCGCCCGCTCGAAGGCGCGCGTCCCTTCCTCGATGGCCCCGATGCGCGCCGAGTGCTCCGCCGGGCTCGACGCTCGCAGGCGGTTGACCTTCGCGATCATCTCCGAGGTGCGCACCGAGGTGCCCGACCAGAACACCCTCCATCGCAGCGCCCCCGGCATCGGGTGGCGAGAGAGGCTAGGGCCTCCGTCGAGCCCTCCCTCGAAGCGCACCCGCACCAGACCTCCGCAGGCCGAGGTCAGCACGTCGACCCCGCTGCCGCCGCCCTGCACCTCTCGGTGGCCCTCCCGGGCGCAGCGCGCGAGCTCGGGGCGGCGTCGCTCGATGGCCCCCGGCTGCTCTCGCTCCATCGCCCACCCGAGCGCGGCGACGCAGCCCGCGGCGCTGCTGCCGAGCCCCAGCTTGCGACCCGCCCCTCCCGCGAGCTGAGCGAGGTCGAAGCGCGCGGATCCATCGGCCGGAAGCTCTCTCAGCAGCCCCTCGGCCACCGCCCTCCTCCACGCCGCCAGCGCCTCCGGGGGAGTGAACCCTCCGGGCTCCGTCGCGTCCTCGACCACCGCGTAGCGATCGACCGCGAGGCACCACGCGTCGCCGCCGTGGAGCACCGCGTACTCCCCCGCCAGCATCAGCTTGCCTGGTGCCCGGACCTTCACGGCCGTTCGATGCCCGCACCGGGCCGGGCGATGCGCGACTCCAGCACGCCGGGCGTCTCCCTCAGCCTCGCCGCGACCCTCTCCGAGTCCGCCGCGGCGCAGAGCACCTTCACGTGCGGACCGGCGTCCATGGTCGCCCACGCCCCGACGCCGCTTCGACGGAGGGCGTTCACCGCGTCGAGCACGTCGAGGGTCACGCCCCGTGCGTAGCGCACCGCGGGCTGCGCCGCCCATGCGCTCGCGTGCATGGCCATGGTGCTCGCCTCCATCGCCTCGCCGGTCGCCTGCAGGTCCCGCGTGGCCACCGCGGCCCGGACGCGAGCGTGCAGCAGCGGAGCGGCGGCGAGCCAGGCGCCGTAGTAGGGAGAGGTCTCGGCGGTGCGGCGCATGCCGTCACGGGAGGCGATGTCCTTCGGTCCTCGGTCGACGAGGGCGAGCACCATGGCCACGTCCCAGTGCTCCGGACCGAAGAGGGGATGGGCGCCGGTCGCGTCGTCGCCGGGAGCGCCCGCGGGCAGCTCGACCCAGCCACCGAAGACGCTGCGCGCCGCCGACGCGCTGCCGCGGCGGGCGAGCGCCGAGAGGGGCCCGTCGTCCAGCCGTAGCCCGTAGGCCGCCGAGGCCGCCGCGGCGAGGGCCGCGTAACCCGAGGCGCTCGACGCGAGCCCCGAGGCGGTGGGAAATCGGTTGAAGGAGCGCACCCGAAGGAAGCTCCCGGGCGCTCCCTCGGCCACGTTGGCGCGCGCCCGGACCAGCGCCAGGAAGGCCCCGAGGGTCTTCGCCTCGTCGCCCGAGCGGGTCGTCCCGTCGAGCTCGACCTGGTCGGCGGTGAGCGACTCGTCCCGCTGCGCCGTGGTCTCCGTCACCAGGTCGTCGAGCGTGAGCGAGAGGCTCGGAACCGCTGGGAGGTTGAGAGCCCGGTCGGCCTTGCCCCAGTATTTGCTGAGCGCGATGTTGGCGCGCGCCCTCGCGAAGAACTCCGTCACCGTCCAACCTCCACGATCCGTCCGTCGACGCCCAGCGCCTCCCAGCCCTGGAGCACCTCCTGCTCCCGGCCCGGCGCCAGCGCGATCACGCAGCCGCCGCCGCCCGCTCCCGTGAGCTTGGCGCCCAGGGCCCCGGAGGACCGCGCCGAGGCGCAGAGGTCCTCCAGGCGCTCGGTCGAGACCATCAGGGTGGCGAGGAGGTTCTGGTTGAGGTCCATGAGCTCGCCCAGGCCGCGGGCGTCGCCGGCCTGTAGCGCGAGCGCCCCGTTGCGAGCGATCACCCCGATCGCCTCGACGGCCCGCTCCACCGCCTCCGGTCGACGCTCCCGAAGCCGGGCCACGCCCTCGACCATCTCCCTGGTGGAGGCGCGCTCTCCGCTGTCCCCGAGGCACAGCCTCAGCGGCCCCCTCGTGGCCACGCGACGAAAGCCATCGGCCCTGTTGAAGAGCCCGACGCCCCCGAGCGCCGCCAGGGTGTGATCGACCCCGGAGGGGTTGCCATGGAAGACCTTCTCCCAGCCCAGCGCGTATCCCAGCAGCGCCTCGTCGGTGAGCGTGCGCCCGCCCATCTCCGCGAGGGCCCGCGCGCAGGCCACGCCCATCGCCGCGGACGACCCGAGGCCGCCGCCGCCCGGCAGGTGCAGCGTCAGCGAGAGCGCCGCGTCGCCGCACCGCATGGACTCGACGAGGAGCCCCACGGCCCGGCCGAGCTCGGAGCCGTCGCCGGGGACGAAGGTGCTCCCCCACGGGGCGACCGAGAGCACGGTCCCCTCCGAGGAGGGACGGGCCTCGCACTCGGCGCCTGGAGAGAGCGAGGCCGCGAGCGCGTCGGCCCCGAACACCACCGCGTGCTCACCGAAGAGGATGATCTTCCCGCACGCGGTCGAGGTCATAGTCGTCGCTCGGTCATCATCGCCGCGAAGGCCGCGAGCAGGTCGCGCCCCTCGGCGCGCAGCACGTCGGTCTGCAGGGCGGCGATGGACTGCTCGCGCAGCGCGCGGATGCGGGCCTCGACCTGCTCCCGGGCGCCGGAGGCCTCGATGAGCGAGCGGGCGCGGATGAGGTCCCGCTCGGGGGAGTCGCGGTGGCCGAGGAGCGAGGTGAGCTCCGCGGCCTCGGCGGGCCCGAGGTGCGCGAGCGCGTGCTGCACCAGGGCGGTGCGCTTGCCCTCGCGGAAGTCGCCGCCCACCGGCTTGCCCGTCTCGGCCTCGGTACCGAAGGCCCCGAGCACGTCGTCGCGCAGCTGGAACGCCACGCCGAGCGGCGTCCCATAGGCGTCCAGGGCGCGCCTCGCGGCCTCCCCTCCGCCCGCGAGCTCGAGCCCCAGGATGAGCGGGCCCCGCACGGTGTAGCTGCCGGTCTTCAGGTGATGCACCCGGTCGGTGTCGGGGCTGTGCGTCACGTCGAGGCACTGCCCGAGGATCACCTCGTGCTCCATCCGGCAGAACGCCCTCAGCACGGCGCGCCGCCGTGGCGACGGCAGCTCGATGCGCGCCACGAGGTCGTGCACCAGCGTGCCCATGAGGTCACCCGCGAGGATGGCCGCGCTCGCGCCGATGTGCCGGTCGCCGTAGCGCTTCGCGAGGGCCACGTGCACCGACGGGGCGCCCCGGCGCACGGGGTCGTCGTCCATCCAGTCGTCGTGCACCAGCAGGTAGGTCTGCAGCAGCTCGAGCGCGGCGCCCAGCTCCGTCACCACCTCTGGGAAGGCGCTCGGGTCGATGCAGGCCACCGAGGCCGCCAGCAGCGCCGGGCGCAGCCGCTTGCCGCCGCGGAAGGTGAGGTCGCGCGTCGCCTCGACGATGCCGATGGCGTCCGGCGCCTCGTCGCGGGTGAAGGCCTCGCACTCGTCGAGCGCCTCGCGCAGGCGGGCGTCGACGCGCGCTCGCACCGCCGCCAGGAAGGGCCCGACGGGGCCCGCGCCGCCCAGGGTGAGCGAGCTCGGGACGACGTCGTCGACGTGGTTGGGGATCACGGTCGCGAGAGAAACCTTGTCCGCCGCCGTGGTGTCAAGCGAGGCATGGGGGCTCGGTTGCATGCCGGGTTGGATGGTCCGATCGCTCGGGCGGTCGCGCGGGCCCGCAAAACGGGGTTTGGGGCTCAGCGCAGGAGCGAGCGCAGCCGCCGGGGGAGCGCCGGGGGTGCCGACCCCTGCAGCGGGCCGAGCGGCGCCGACGAGAGGGTGTGCCAGAAGAGGTAGCGGCGGGGGGTGCGCCGGGCGAGGGCGATGAGCCCGGCCGCGGCCTTGGCGGTGTACGTGTCGTCGAGCGCGAGGCCGTCGCGGGCGAAGAGCTCGCGGGCCCGTCGGGCGTCGTCCGTGGGATGACCGTAGCCCTCACCGAGGGCTCCCTCGAAGACCCGCACCGCAGGGCAGGGCGCGTCGTATCCCCGCAGCCTCAGCACCGCGCGGGCGAGCGAGGCGACGCGCCACGAGGGGACGGCGATGCGCGGCGTGACGCGCACCCCCCAGACCTCGCCGAGCGCCCCGGCGATGGCGCCGCCCGCGAGGAGTCCAGCGAGGGTTCCGCCCGAGCCGAGGGCGCAGACCTGCACGTCGGGGGCGGGTGCTCCCATCGAGGCGAGCTGCGCGGCGAGCTCTCGCTGCGCGTCGAGGTAGCCCGACGAGCCGAGCGCGTTGCTCCCTCCCACGGGGATGATCCACGGCCTCGCGCCCCTGGAGCGCAGCACGAGCGAGCGCAGGGCGAGGGCGGCCATCGCGGTCGGGAAGCTGGCCGAGGGATGGAGCGTGGAGGCCTGCGCCGCGGACGCGCGGAGCATCGACTCGACGTGCTCCGACGCGGGCTGCGGCATCAGCGCGGCCTCGACGGTGAGCCCCATCGCCCCGCCATGGACCGCGGTCGCGAGCACGTGATGCGAGCCCGCCGCGCCCACGGTGAGCACGTGCGTCACGCCCCTCGCCAGGGCCTCCGCCAGCAGCGGCGTCAGCTTGCGAACCTTGTTGCCGCCATAGCGGGGATGGGTCTGGTCGTCGCGCTTGACCCAGACCTCGCAGCCCACGGAGCGGGAGACCTCCTCGGCGAGCAACAGAGGCGTCGGGTTCACGATGAGCCGGGTCAACGGGGTTGAGGGGGAGCTTTGCACCGTCGCACGGCCGACGGCCAGCGTCCGGCGCTAGACTGCGGCCGTGATCGCCCGCCGACGCGCATGGACCCTCGCCTCGCTCCTCGCCCTCCTCGCCACCCCCGCGGCGGCGCAGGACTGGGACGTCGGCCCGCAGAGGCCCCACGCTCCGTCGCGTCCTCGACCGCGGGTGAGCGCTCCCTCGACGCCCCGCCCCGCTCGCCCCGCGACGATGCCCCCGCAGCCCGCCGCTCCGGTCGCCGGGACGAGCGCTCGCGACGCCGCCATCGAGCGACTGACAGCCCTCGCGCTGAGCGAGCCCGAGACGGGCCTCCCGATGCTCCCGACGCTGCTGCGCATGGTGAGGGCGAGGGACGGCTCCTCCGATCCGCTCCTGGCGACGCTCGACGCCCGCAGGTCCAGCGCTCCCCGAGGCGCCGCGGACCTCGTGCGGGCGGAGGTGCTGCGCGACGCGGGTCGCTTCGAGGAGGCCATCGCCGCGCTCGATCGCTCGGTGGCCGACCGCCCCGATCGTGCGACGACGTGGCGCTCGCTCGGCGCCCTGCACCGCCAGCTCGAACACCCCGCCGAGGCGCGCACGGCCTACGAGCGGGCCCTCGCTCTGCCGGGCGCTCGCGACGACCGCGCGGAGATCCTTCGCGCGCTGATGGACCTCTCCGTGGCCACCGGCGACATGGCCCGCGCCCGCGAGGCGCAGCGCGACCTGGCGACCCTGCTCCCCGGGAGCGCCTCGGTGCGCCGGGAGCTCGCCGACCTGCTGGTCGCGAGGCAGCGCTGGGCCGAGGCCGTGACCGAGCTGGAGGGCGTGGCCCGCTCGCTCTCGGGAGACCTCCGGGTGCAGCCCGCGGTGCTACGGCAGCTCGGCCTCGCGCAGCTTCGGGCGGGCCACCCCGAGGAGGCCGAGGCCACGCTGCGGAGGGCGCTCTCCGGGGCGGCCTCGTCACCGGCGCTGGAGCGGGAGGTGTACGAGGCGCTCGCGGAGATCCACGAGCAGCGGCAGGACCTCGGCGCCTGGGTGGCCTCGCTCGAACGCCTGGCCGGCGCGAGCGCCGAGCGGTGGGCCTTCCTGGGCCGGCGCTACAGCGCGCTCGGCCAGGTGGACGCGGCCGTGCGCACGCTGCGTCGCGCGCTGTCCATGCGCCCTCGCGACGTCGACCTGCACGTGGCGCTGGTGCAGGCGCTGACGCAGGCGGGGCGGGTGGACGAGGCGCTGGCCGCGCGCCGCGCGCTGGTGGCGGCGGTGCCGGGGGAGGTGCGCTACGCGGTCGACCTCGCGGACGACCTCGCCAGGGCGGGACGGCGCGCCGATGCGATCGCGACGCTGACCACCGCGGGGCGGCGAGCGGGCGCAGACGCGGAGGCGCACGAGCAGATCGCGCAGGCGCTCTCGGCGCTGGGCGAGCGCGACCTGGCGACGAGGGAGACCGAGCGGGTGGTGCAGCTCGACCCGGGCGACGCGTCGGCGCTGGAGGCCCTGGGGGAGCGCTACTGGGAGCAGGGCGACCGGACGAGGGCTCACTCGATCTGGCAGCGCATCCGGGAGCGCGCCCGCACGCCCCACGACGGACACCGGGCGCTCGGGGAGGTGTACGCGAGGCACGACCTGCTGCCCGAGGCGATCACCTCCTTTCGCGCGGCGCTCCAGTCGAGTCCCGGCGACCCGGCCGCGACGCGCCTCCTCGCGCAGGCGCAGGAGCAGTCGCACGACCTCGCGGGAGCGGTCGACACCTGGAGGGCGCTCATCGCGCTCCCCTCGGTGGACCCCGACCTCCGCGGCGAGGCGCGCTCCCGCATCGCCAACCTCTGGAACCTCCTCGGCGTCCTAGCCCCCCAGGCCACCCGCCTGGAGGCCGCGCTCCGGGCCGATCCTTCGGCGATCGAGCCCGCGCTCGACCTGGTCGAGGTCTACGCCCGCCTCCGCCGCCCGGCGGAGCTCGAGCGGGCGCTGCAGCGCGTGGTGGCGCTGCGCCCCTCGGACTCTCGCGCCTGGCTCGCGATCGAGCGCGCTCGCTCGGAGCGGGGCGACCTCGCCGGGGCGATCGAGGCCCTGCAGCGGGTGATCGCCATCGACCCTCGCCGCGGCCGGGAGCTCTACCCCCGCCTCGCTCGCCACGCGCTGGCGATGCACCGAGACGCGGAGGCCGTGTCCTTCGCCGCGCGCGCGGTGGAGCTCAACCCCGACGACGCGGCCGGCCACCGCGAGCTGGGCGACCTCTACCGCGCCCGAGGCGAGCTCGACCGGGCGCTCGGGGCCTACCGCCGAGCCCTCTCGCTCAACGACCGGGACTTCGAGAGCGCCCTCCGCCTCGCGGACATCTACCTCGCCCGGGGAGAGGCCGCCGAGGCCGTCGACCGGCTGCGCAGCGTGCTGCGGCGCTCCCCGGACGACGACCTCGTCGGGCGCGCGGGTCGCATCGCGGTGCAGGTCGCGATCGCCACGCACAACGCCGACGCGCTCGCGAGCGACCTCGCCCTCGCCAGCGCCGCGGCGCCCGGCCGCGCCGTGCTGCGACGCCTCCAGACCGAGCTCTTCCTGGGCTGGC
>CBIHPK010000142.1:0-21911 GCA_966211675.1 uncultured Myxococcaceae bacterium | reverse complement strand
AGCCTGATCCATGCAGAAACATCAGGCCCTCACGAAGAGTGATCATTGATGAGGCGAAGGCAGGGCGCTCAGTTCCAGGCTCCCACTTCAGCGGTTGCAGGCCGGCTCGCGGGCCGTCCGCAACCGCGGAGTGGGCGGCCTCCCGGCGGAGATGAGACCAACGCCCAGGGTGGGCGCCCTGCACGTGTGAGGTCTCGGCCTGCCTTGTCTGCACCCGGGCGCTCCTCCTCGCGCGGGCTTCGTGCGCCTCTCCGCGTGGGCTACGATCCGGGGATGTCTGGCGACGTCGCGCACACCCTCGACCCGGAGTTTCCCAACCTCGCGCCCGACGTCGTCGAGGCCTACCGCAGCGCGCCGGAGACGATGGTGGCGGAGATCATCGACGGGGAGCTTTCGCTCATGCCACGGCCGCGACCCCGTCACGCGCATGGGGCGACGCGCCTCGCCGGGAGGCTATCCGCCTTCGGTGATCCCCGCGGCAACGATCCCGGCGGGTGGATCATCCTGGTGGAGCCCGAGCTGCACCTCGGCGCACGCCCCGACGTCGTGGTGCCCGACCTCGCTGGGTGGCGTCGCGAGCGGTTGCCGGCCGACTTCCTGGACCCCGATCGCAACGGCATCGCCCTCGCGCCAGACTGGCTGTGCGAGGTGCTCTCTCCCTCGACGGAGAAGGTCGACCGCGGGCGCAAGCTCGACATCTACCACCGGGAGGGCGTCGGCCACGTCTGGCTCGTGTCACCGGTGCTGCGATCGGTCGAGGTGTACCGGCGCGCGGACATCGGATGGCTGTTGATCGCGACGGTCGGCGGTGACGCCGTCGTGCGCGCGGAGCCCTTCGACGCGGTCGAGCTCGACCTCGCCGGGTTGTGGGCCATGTAGCGGCTCGCGTTCGGCGGATGTCGAGCGCAGAGCCCCCTCCACCCCCGCAGTGTCGCCCGGCGCGGGCCCTGGGTATGGTGCGCCCGATGACCCCAGAGACCCTCCGCGCGTGGTGGTGGCATCGGCAGGGCCTCGGGGCGAACGCGGCCCCGTCCTCGTCGGCCGCCGTCTTCGAGGCCTACGGCTGGGTGCGCTCCGTCGGGAGCTGCGCCCCATACCTCACCCTGTATTCCCGCGCCGGCGTCTCGCGCGAGGCCGCCGACGCCGCGCTGGCCGCGGGCGAGATCCACGAGCTCCCCTCGGCGCGCGGGTGCACCTACGTGGTGCCCGCGTCGGAGTACGCGCTCGCGCTGCGGGCGGGCGACGGGGTGTTCGCGGCGCAGCAGGTCGCCCCGGCGAAGAAGCACCTCGGCGTCACCGACCGCGAGCTCGACCGGCTCGCCGACGCGGTGCTCGCGGCGCTCGACGGCGAGGCCCGCGACCCGGCCGAGCTCAAGGCCGCGCTCGGCGACAAGGTGCGCAACCTCGGCGAGGCCGGGAAGAAGCGAGGGGTGACGACCACGCTGCCGCTCGCCCTGGGGCTGCTCCAGAGCCGCGGGGAGGCGCGCCGGGTGCCCGTCTCGGGGCGGCTCGACCAGCAGCGGTTTCGCTACGCGCGGTGGTCGCCGGGGCCGCTCGCGGGCGTGACGCTCTCCGACGAGGAGGTGACCGTCGGGCTGGCGCGGCGCTTCTTCCGCCAGGCGGGCCCTGCGACGGTGCAGCAGTTCGCGTGGTGGTCGGGCTCGTCGGTGAAGGCCGCGAAGGCTGCCGCGGCGACGCTGGGTCTGGTGCCCGTGGCGGACGGCGACGACCGGCTGTTGACGCCCTCCGACCGCGACGCCCTGGCGAGCTTCGTCGCGCCCCGAGAGCCCCGGTACGCGCTGCTGAGCTCGCTCGACAACCTCGCCCACCCGCGCCGCGAGACGGCCTCGCTCTTCGACCCGGAGGACCTCGCCCGCCTCGACAGGGGCCGCGGCGTCGGCGGGAGCCTCTTCGACCTGCCCCACCACGTCATCGTCGACCGCGGCCGCATCGTCGGGCTCTGGGAGTACGACCCCTCGGCGCGCTCGCTGGTGTGGGCGACCTTCGCTCGGCCCTCCAGGGAGCTCGCGGAGGTCGTCGCGCGCACCGAGGCGTACGTGCGCGACCAGCTCGGCGACGCCCGCGCCTTCAGCCTCGACAGCCCCGAGAGCCGCCAGGAGCGCCTCGACCTGCTGCGCGACCCCGGCTGGTGAGCCCCGCGGTCGCCTCCCCGGGGGACCGATTCGCCATCAGGTCCCTATAGAGGGCCATGATGTCGGACCCAGACGGCGCACCCCCGGGCAGCAACCACGCGACGACGCTGGTCAACGGGCACGAGATCCTCCCGTCGCTCCTCGCCGACCTCCGGGCGGCGGAGCGCGAGATCCACGTGTCGATGTTCCTGTTCTTCCGCGACCCGGTGGGCCTGGAGGTCGCCGCCGTGCTCTGCGACCAGGCGGCGCGCGGCGTCACCGTGCGGGTGCTGCTCAACCGCGCCAAGACCGCCATGGGCGACCCCTTCTCCACCGGCGAGAAGGAGATGATCGAGGAGGATCCCAACATCGACTACGACCCCACCGACGTCGGGCCCCTCTGCGAGCGGCTCACCGCCTCGGGGGTGCAGGTCTTCGACACCAACATCGACTACGACGCCGACCTGCCCCACGCCGACGAGCGGCTGCGCTCGCTGGCGGCGCAGATCCGCGGCGCGATCAGCGTCGACGACCTGCACATCGACCACCGCAAGATCGTCGTCGTCGACCGGCGCGTCGCGTACACGGGCGGCGCCAACATCGGCGCCCAGTACATGAACCACACGGCCTTCGACCCGCGCGTCGACGCCCACGCGGAGGCCACCACCTGGAAGATCGAGGGAGCGCGCGAGCCCTGGTGGAAGTGGCACGACAGCCTCACCCGCTTCGAGGGCCCCGTGGTCGCGGCGATCCACCACCATTTCCGCGACCGCTGGATCCTCGACGGAGGCCCACCCTTCGAGCTCGACCCGTGGCCCGAGCCCGCCTCGCTCCCGCCGCGCGGAATCCGGCTCGACGCCGCGACGGTGGTGGACAGCGCGCCCACCGGCGAGCCCAACCCGGTGCGAGAACTCTACCTCCGGCTCATCGCCTCGGCCGAGCGCTCGATCTTCATCGAGAACCCGTACTGCTATCACCCGAGCATCGCCGACGCGCTGGTGGCCGCCAAGACCGCGCGGCCCTCCCTCGACGTCACCCTCGTGTTCCCCGCCCTCGCCTGGAACGACAACGCCTTCGCGCACGACGCCCAGCAGTTTCACTATGCGCGCTACCTGGCCTGCGGCATCGACGTGTTCGAGTACCAGAACCACTTCACGCACCTGAAGATGGCGGTCTTCGACGAGCGCTGGTCGATCCACGGATCGACCAACCTCAACTTCCGCAGCCTGGAGGATGACAAGGACTTCGAGCTCGTGGTGCTGGTCGACAGCGTCGAGCTCGCCCGCGACGTGCTCGCGCGCGTGCGCAACGTCGACGTCCAGTACTCGCGGCGCTTCACCCCGGCCGACGTCGACGACTCCGTGGCGGGGCTGCGGGTGCAGCACCGCGACCCGCGCACGCTGCTGCTGGTCTCGCGCCGGGTGCTGTAGAGGATGGGGGGAGGGCGATGCGCACCAGCAAGGAGATCTACGACCGCATCCACTGGGATGAGGGCTACGACGAGCGCTGGTTCAGCGTCGGCTACGAGGACCACCAGCGGGGCATCGTGGAGGTGCCCTTCACGAGCTTCGTCCCCGATGGGGACATCCCATGGCATCGGGTGCAGCGCTTTCGTTGTGGCCACACCCTGGTGTGGGACCGCGCCTCCGGCCTCGACCTGGTCGCCTCGCTCCGCCTCGATCCCTCGTCGCCCGACCCCCGCTCCGACGAGGCCGCGCGCCCCTTCGCGAGCCTCGATGCGCTGAGGTCTCACCTTCGCTCTGGCGCTCCGGCCTGGGTGCTCACCCGCGAGGCCGAGGGCTACCCCGGCTTCGTCGAGGAGGTAAGCCTCCACTGCCTCTCCGACGCCAGCGCCCGGCTCACCGTGGAGTGGCGCAGCTACGCCATGGACTGGATGGGCGACGCCACCCACGTGAGGGTGGTCTACGGCTACGACTCGCTCGACGAGCTGCTCTCGCACGTCGAGCAGCGCTACCAGCGCTCGGCCACGGACATGACCCCGCGACCGCCGCCGCTGCCTCCGGGGACTCCCCTCGCCAACCGCTACCCCGAGGCCCTGGTGGAGGTCTTCCAGGACGCCTGGCGACGGCTCCGGACCGACTTCCGCGACGGACTGCTGCTCGCCCACGGTCAGCGCGTCGAGCAGCGCTTCGAGGGCTTCTGAGCGCACGCGGCGCTTGACCGGGCGGCCTCCGGGGAGTGCCAATGACCCGATGAGCTGTGCCCACGCGTACCTTCCCGCCGAGGGCGGCGAAGGGCTCTTCACCATCGGCGCCGCGGAGGTCACCTTCGGCCGCGGGGCGCTGCGAGAGCTCGGCGAGCTCGTGCGCTCGCTCGGCGCGCGGCGCGTCGCCCTCTTCACCGACCCGATCGTCGCGGCGCTGGAGCCCGTGGCCCGCGCCCGCCGCTCGCTCGCCGAGGCGGGCGTCGACGTGGAGGTCTTCGACGGGGTGCGCGTCGAGCCCACGGACGCGTCCTTCATGGACGCCGCGCGCTTCGCCGCGCAGGGGCGCTTCGAGGCCTACGTCTCCGTCGGGGGCGGATCGGTGATCGACACCTGCAAGGCCGCGGCGCTCTACGCCCGGTGGCCCGCGGAGTTCCTCGCGTATGTCAACGCGCCGGTGGGCGAGGGGCGTCCGGTGCCGGGCGCGCTGCCGCCCCACGTGGCCTGCCCCACCACCAGCGGGACCGGCAGCGAGCTCACCGGCATCGCCGTCTGCGACGTGCTCTCGCTCGGGGCCAAGACCGGCATCGCCTCCCGCTGGCTGCGCCCCACCCGCGCGGTGGTCGACCCCGACGCGACCCGCACGCTGCCCTCCGCCGTCGTCGCCGCGAGCGGCTTCGACGTGCTCTGCCACGCGGTCGAGTCCTTCACCGCGAGGCCCTTCACGGCGCGCTCCCGCAGCGCGTCGCCCTCGCTCCGTCCGATGAGCCAGGGGGCCAACCCGTGGAGCGACCTCGGGAGCCTGGAGGCCCTGCGCCTCTCGGGCGCCTACCTGCAGCGCGCCGTCGCGGACGCGAGCGACGACGAGGCGCGAGAGCAGATGATGTGGGCCGCCACGCTGGCGGGCGTGGCCTTCGGCAACGCGGGCGTACACCTGCCGCACGCGATGGCCTACGCCGTGGCGGGCCTCGTGCGCGACTACCACCCCGAAGGGTATCCCCCGGGCGAGGCGATGGTCCCGCACGGGATCTCCGTGGTGGCGGGCGCCCCGGCCGCGTTTCGCTACACCGCGGAGGCCTCGCCCGCGAGGCACCTCGAGGCCGCGGAGGGCCTCGGCGCCGACCTGCGGGGCGCCGCTCCCGGTGACGCCGCGGAGGCCCTCTCCAGCGCCCTCGGCCGGCTCATGCGGGCGACCGGGGTCCCGCTCGACCTGCGCGCCCTCGGCTACGGCGCTCCCGACGTCGACGCCCTCGTCGGCGGGACCATCGTGCAGGCGAGGCTCCTCGACAACGCCCCGCGGCGAGCGACGCGCGACGACCTCGCGGCGGTCTTCCGCGACGCGCTCGACGCGAGGGGGGCGCGATGAGGGACGCCGCGCTCCCGGGCCGCGACGGCTACGCGCGCTGGCTCCACGTGCAGACGCGCTGGGCCGACAACGACGTCTATGGCCACATCAACAACGTCGTCTACTACTCGTATTTCGACACGGTCATCAACGCGGTGCTGGTGTCCGACGGAGGCCTCGACCCGCTGGCGGGCGAGGTGATCGGGCTCTGCGTGGAGTCCGGCTGCCGCTACGTCGCGCCCGCGTCGTACCCCGAGTCGCTCGACGTGGGGCTGCGCGTGGCGAAGCTCGGTCGGTCGAGCGTGCGCTACGAGCTCGGGGTGTTCCGCGCGGGGGGCGATGAGCTCGTCGCCTTCGGGCACTTCGTGCATGTGTTCGTCGACCGCGCGACGCGGCGGCCGAGGGAGTTTCCGGAGGCCATCCGCGCGGCGCTGGAGGCCCTCTCGCGTTGACGCCCCCTCCGACGGCTGACACGGTGTGAGCCGATGAATCGAGTCGGAGGGTCGTGGCGCTGGACCGCGCTTGCCTGCCTCGCGCTCGCCGGGGCCTGTGACGAGAGCGGCTCGGGCCCCGACGCGGAGGCGCCCTTCGTGGTGGACGTCACCGGCACCTGCCCATCGGGCATGGTGCTGATCCCGGGCGGCGAGTTCACCATGGGCCGCAACGACACCACCGGCGCGGGCGCGGACGGATCGTGGGCCCCGGCGCACCGGGTGCGGGTCCATTCGTTCTGCCTCGACGCGACGCCCGTCACCGCCGCGGCCTACGCCGGCTGCGTCGAGGCCGGCCGATGCGCGGAGCCCACGCTGAGCGCGATGCCCGGCTGCGCCTTCCAGGGAGGAGGCGGCGTCGCGTCGGGCCAGGAGCTCTCTCCCATGAACTGCCTCGCCTGGACCGAGGCGGACGCCTATTGCCGCGCCTGGAGCAACGGCGGCGGCGGCGGCGCGCTGCCCACGGAAGCGCAGTGGGAATTCGCGGCCACCAACGGCGGGACGACGCGCTTCCCCTGGGGCGATGACGCCACCGGGGCGCAGCTCTGCTGGAACGGCGACCCCTCGGCCATCCACGGCAGCGTCTGCCCGGTCGCGGCGCACCCGGCCAACGCCCGAGGGCTGCGCGACATGGTCGGCAACGTATGGGTGTGGACGCAGGACTGGCTCGCACCCTATCCGACCACCGGGGGCGTGGTGGTCGACCCGTCGGGCCCGGCGACCGGCCGGCAGCGCACCTTCCGCGGGGCGAGCTTCGGCGCCGACTCGGTCGACCTCCTCTCCCCGGCCGTGCGCGGCTGGAACGCCCCTTCGTACCGCGTTCCGCAGCTCGGATTCCGCTGCGCGCGGGCGCCGTCTCCGTCGAGAGACTGACCCCCCTCCGCCGACGTGTCCGATGTGGGATGACCGGCGACCCGGGCTCAGGTCGGCTCCCGGCTTCATTACATATCAGCAGCGCCGATGTGCCTTGTCGGATGAGGGGTCACACGCATCGCGACTGTCGGCGAAACAACGACGGAGAGCACGTCTGATCGTGTGGGTTTAAACGGATATCGCCCCCGCAAAATACATTCGACTCGCATAAAACACTTCAGTCGAAACACGGAAAGACCGTAAGGAGGGAATGCGCGCTACCGAAGTGGTGCGCAGGGGTCCGAAGCAACCATGATGGGGCGCGCGATGAACCGATACCTGTCCTCAGTCACAGCGGTGATGACCTTCGTTGCCGTGAACGGGTGCATGACCGGTGAGGGGCCCGACCTGGGCTCGGCCACGCAGGCGATCGTGCCGGGCATCGGCACGACCTGCGCGTCGGGCAGCCTCGAGGGCAACCTCGCCCCCGACCTGGAGGTGGCCGCGCCGTGGGCGCAGGTCGAGGGGAGCTCCTGCGGCAAGGGCATGGGCTCGTGCGCGATCAGCGCCAGCGGGCAGATCGAGGTGAGCCGCTCGGGCCTGGACGGGCTGGCCTATACGCGGGTCGAGCCGCGGGCCATCGGCGCCACTCAGGTGCTGATGGACGCGAACGTCGCCGTGCGCCCGGACCCCATCTCGGTGAACGCCGACTGCCCCAGCGTGCCCATCGCCAACATCAGCGCGGTGGTCTCCGACGGCACCCGCATGGCGGGCCTCGCGGTGGGGCGCATGCGCGGCGCCGACGGCGTCGAGACGAGCTACATCGCGATCCGCTCGCTCGACCGCTGCGCGACCCCCATCGCCATCGCGCCCTTCGCGTTCAACATCAACAACTTCCACGTCTACTCGCTGCGGCTCGACCGCGCCGAGGGCGCGACCATCTATGTCGACAAGGAGCCCGCCCCGTCGCTCCAGGTCGCCTATGACCGGCTCGACGCCGCGACCCCGCTGCGGGGCGCCCAGTACGGCTTCCGCACCGAGCGCGCGGTCGCTACCTGGGACTACCTCCGCTACTCCAGCTGCGGCGTCGCCTCGACCCCGCCGCCTGCTCCGGTCTCGGCCTGCGGCGGAGCGCCCTGTCCCGGCAACCGCCCCCCGAGCTGCAACCACGCGTCGCCCTCGCAGGCCGTGCTCTGGCCGCCGAACCACTCGTTCCGCCCGGAGCGGGTCATCGGGATCACGGACGCCGACGGCGACGAGGTCTCCTACTCCATCGACTACGTCACCTCCGACGAGTCCACGGACGCCCCGGACTCCGGCAACACCGCCATCGACGTCGGCCGCTCGGACCAGGACCAGAACGACGACGGCAGCCTCCACGTCGCGGGCGACCGCCAGAGCCACGGCTTCGGCGCCCTGCTCCGCGCCGAGCGCAGCGGCGGCGGCAACGGCCGCGTCTACGCCATGCACGTCACCGCCAACGACGGCCGCGGCGGCACCTGCGAGACCACCGTGCGCGTCTGCGTCCCCCACGACAACAGCGGCGCCCCCTGCGTCGACGACGGCCAGACCTTCCTCGTCTCCGCGCCCCCCGCTCCGCCGCCGCCTCCCGCGCCGGTGGCCCCCGGCACGCTCCGCTGCCCGGCTCCCTCGCGCGCCCTCGCCGGCTCGCCGGTCACGCTCCGCACCACCAACACCACCGCCGGCGCTCGCGTGAGCTGGAGCGTGATCTCCGCGCCGAGCAGCACCCGCGCCTACCGCTTCGCCACGGTCTACAACGACAGCGACGTCGGGGCGATGGTGGCGAGCGGCGAGGAGGTCCCCTTCACCTCCGTGATCGTCGGGGACTTCACCGTGCACGCCGAGGCGACCTACCCCGACGGCACCATCGACCGCTGCGACACCACCGTCTCGATGCTCGGCCACGGCCTGCGCGTCGAGCTCAGCTGGAACACCCAGGACACGGACGTCGACCTGCACGCCCTCGACAGCTCGGCCGGGCGCTGGTTCACCACGCAGGACTGCTTCTACGCCAACCGCCGCCCGGACTCGGCGCTCCCCGCGTCCAGCCGCCGCTGGCTCGACACCGACGACGTCGACGGCGAAGGGCCCGAGAACATCCGCGTCGACGCCCCCATGACGGACCGCGACTACCAGATCGGGGTGCACTTCTACTCATCCCACGGCCACAGCGGGGCGACCCGCGCCACGGTGGTGATCTACTGCGGCGAGCAGCGCATGGGCAGCTTCGAGCGCGACCTCAGCGGCATCCGCAGCAGCCCCGACGCCAATGACTTCTGGAACGTGGCCTCGGTGCGCTTCGACGCCAGCGCCGCGTGCACCGTGCAGACCCTCGGCCGGCTCACCACCGCCTCGGTGGTGCGCAGCGGCGGCTGATCGCCTCCTCCCGACCCTCCTCCCGCTCTCCTCTCTCTCCTCCTCCCGACCCTGCCCCCCTCTCTGCTCAGTCCGGGTACGGCGCGACGAAGGTCGAGCCCGCCGCGGAGGAGGGCGAGCAGCCGCTCGCCAGCGGCGGGGCGAAGGTGCCGCCCAGCGCGCAGGCCGCCATCGGAACCGACAGCCGGATGCGCCCGAGTCCCCCCGCTCCGCTCCGGCCGCCGGTCGCGTAGGGGCTCGCCAGACGACCGAGGCCCCCGACCGCGGAGACGCGGGCCGTCGAGGTGGTCGTGATCTGCGGAGCGCGGAGGAAGATCACGCCCCCGGAGCCGCCGCCCCCGGCCGCGCCCGGCTGGGGGTCGCACCCGTCCGCCATGCCGCTGCCCACGAAGGCGTTGCCGCCCGCGCCGCCGTCCGCGAGGAGCGATCCGCTCACGGTGATGCTCGTGGTCGAGCTGATGCGCAGCGCGCCGCCGCCGCCGCCGCCGCCGGAGGTGCCGCCCGCGCCCGGACGGAAGGAGTAGTCCGCGCTGCCGCCGCCGCCGCCCGAGCCAGGGAGGAAGGTCGTCGCCACCGCGAGGTCGGCCGCCGCCGCGGCGCCGATGCTCCCGCCGCCGCCGCCGCCCAGGAAGGCCGCCGGGACGCCCGACGATCCGGGGCACTGGCTCTGCCCCGTGTTGCCGTCCTGGCCGTCGTAGGCGGGCACTCCGGACGATCCGCCGCGGCCGAGGAGGGTCCCGCCGCCCGCGAGCACGCCCATGCAATCGAGCGCTCCCATCGAGGCCGCCGCCTCCGGGACCGCCGCCAGCGCCCCGGCGCCTCCGCCCGCCGGGCCGCCGCCTCCGCTGCCGTACCCGCGGAAGCCCGTGAACACGCCGCCGCCCCCGGCGCGGGCGAAGGGCGCCGCGAAGACGAAGGGCGAGGCGATGCACGCCGTGCTCGAGCCTGCCATGCAGGTGCCTACGGCGCTGAAGGCCCCGGTGCCGCCCGTTCCGCCGGCGCCGGCGATGAAGGCGCACCCGGGCCCGGCGGGCGCCGTGCGAGGAGCTCCCGTGACCCCTCCGGTGCCCGCGCGACCCTGGGTGGTGGAGCCGATGGCGAGGCTCGACGCGCTCCCGGGGCCGCCGGAGAGGTCGATGGTCCCGTCGATGACCACGTCGCCGGAGACCTGCAGGTCGAGCAGCGCGCTGGTGCTGCTCGGGTCGATCATCACCACCACCCCGGCCGGAATACGGACCGAGGTAAACCGGTACAGCCCCCCGGCCAGGTAGGTGGGGTTCACCGTGGGGTTGAAGGCCTGGCAGGACTCGCAGCCCGCGTCCGTAGGGCCATCCTCGGGGACCATCACAGCGTCCCCCGCGGAGCCGTCCGTCGCGTCGACCGCGGCCGCGTCGACCGTCCCGAGGTCGCCCCCGCTGCCGTCGCCCACGCGGGCGTCGCTCGCGTCGAGGCTGGCGTCGTGGGGCGGGGGCGAGCCCGTGTCGGGGGACGGGCTGGAGCCGGCGTCGGGGTCGATCGTGGCGTCCGAGGCGAAGACCGGCGGGCGCGATGAACCGCCGCACGCGCTACCAGTGATCCACAGGAGCAACAGGCCGGAGGAGGGTCCCGAGAGCCGCATGGGCGCGGAAATAACACGGGCCCATCGGGAGCCGCGATGGATCGGACAAAAGCCCGAGAGGTCCGATCGCCGCGCTGGACGATCGAACCTTCGGAGGAGACTTAGCAGCGGTCACCGTTGGCGTTGGGGGGGAGACGCCGGCGCCGCCGCTCGGGGATCTCTATCGCAGGGCTCGTGCCAGGGGCCCGACTACGGGAATTACAGTGTTTCGTGCGGGCCACGACCCCGCTCGCGTTGCAGCGTTGCAAGCCCACGCTTTCGTTCGTGACACCTGAGAGGTGCCCGCGGCGCAGGGCGCGACCCTTGCGATCGATCGACCCCGCCCGCATGAATTCAACGGTCTTGCGGAGCGACACCTCACTGGGGATGGTGTCGCCGATCGACTGTGCACTCGTCCCAGGCGGGCCGCCGCCTGACCGAGCATTGAGCCTCAGGGCATCGATGATGAAGATCCTGCGCTATCGGGCTGATCGAAGGACCCTCGGCCTCATCGGGGCGTGGTACGCGCTCATGGCGTACGCCTGGATCGCCTCGCCGTCGGGCGTCTGGGCGAACGCGGCGCTGGTCGCGGCCCTCTGCGCGGGCGCGTTCATGGGGGCGGTGGCGACGCACAACGCGGTGCACTGCCCGGTGTTCGTCTCGCGCTGGATGAACAACCTCTGGCAGGTGGTGCTCACGCTGACCTACGGCCACCCGGTGAGCTCGTACGTCCCGGGCCACAACCTCAGCCACCACCGGCACACCGAGACCCGCCGTGACGTGATGCGCACCGACAAGGCGCGCTTCCGCTGGAACCTCCTCAACCTGCTCTTCTTCACCGCGTCGATCGGCACGGCCATCCTCGGGGCCGAGGCCCGCTATGCCCGCTACGCCCTCGGGAGGCACCCACGCTGGACGCGGCAGCTCGCGCTCGAGACCGTGGTGATGGTCGCCGTCCTGGGCGCGCTGCTCGCGCTCGACTGGCGCAACACGCTCCTCTACGTGGTGATCCCGTGGCAGTACGCCGCGTGGGGCATCGTGACGATGAACCTCCTCCAGCACGACGGCTGCGACCCCGCGAGCCCGTGGAACCACTCGCGCAACTTCGTCGGCCCGGTGATCAACTGGCTGGCCTTCAACAACGGCTACCACGGCGTGCACCACCTCAAGCCCACGCTGCACTGGAGCCTCGCTCCCGAGGCGCACCGCCGGCTGCTCCAAGCCCACCTCGACCCTCGCCTCAACGAGCCCTCGCTGGTCTCCTACGTGTTTCGCACCTTCGTGCTGCCGGGCGGCCGCCGCTACTTCGACGGCACCCCGCGGCCGGTGCGCGACCCGGGGCCCGACGAGGCGTGGATCACCGACGACGGTCCGCTCCCCGCCACCGCGGTCACCTCCGTGCGCGGCGCCCTCGCCCTGCACGCGGCCTGACGCTCGCTGCGCCCGCGTTGTATCAACGGCCTCGATGGCAACCACCGCGCGCGATGTGCTCGGCCACCAGGTCGTCGGCTCCGGGCCGATGGGCGTCGTGGTCCTGAACGACTGGCTCTGCGACACCTCGACCTGGGACGGCGCCCGCGCCTACCTCGACACGGGGCGCTACTCCTGGGCGTTCACCGACCTGCGCGGCTACGGGCGCTCCCGGGGACGCGACGGCGCGTTCACCGTCGAGGAGGCCGCAGGCGACGTGATCGACCTCGTCGATGCGCTGGGCTGGTCGCGCTTCGCGATCATCGGACACTCCATGAGCACGCTCGTCGCGCTGCACCTCGCGCAGCGGCGCTCCGATCGGATCGAGCGCGTGGTGCTGCTGACGCCGCCTCCGCCCGCCGGGTTCGGCGCCGACGAGGCGGGCCTCGAGGCCGTCCGCTCGCTCGCCCGCGCCGACGAGGCGACGCAGCTCGAGGGCCTGCGGCAGCGCTTCGGAGGCCGCCTCTCTCCGGGGTGGGCCGCCTTCAAGGCCGCGCGCTGGAGAGCCACCGCCGACCCCGACGCCGCCGCGGGCTACGTCGCCCTGTTCGCGCGCGACGGCCTGCCCGACCGGTCGACGAAGGTCTCTCCCCCGGTGCTCGCCATCACCGGCGAGCAGGACGCTCCGCCCATGCGCAGCGAGGCCGTCACGAGCGCGCTCTCGCCGATCTGCGAGCAGCTCACGGTCACCCCGATCTCGCTGAGCGGGCACTACCCGATGCAGGAGGCGCCGCCGCTCCTCGTGGCGCTGGTCGAGCGCTTCCTCGCGGGCTGATCGTCGACCCGAAGGCCGAGCGCCGCTCCCATCGGAGCCCCGGGTTGCGGTATGAGCCTCCCCAAACCTCCATGAACGCCCGCTGGACCGTCCTCGCGCTGAGCGCCGCGATCGCCGCCGTTGGCTGCGCCTCCGAGACCACCGCCACACCCTCGCAGGACGCCGCCGCGCGCGACGTCAGCGACGTCGTCGACGTCCTCGACGTTGGCGCTCCCGACGTGCCCGACGTTTCCTCCATGGACTCGCCCGCGGTCGATGTCCCCGCGGACGTCCCCGCGGCCCGCGACCTCCCGCCCGACGACGTCGACCCGACCTGCCCCAACCGCGCGACGGACCGCTGCCTCGCCATGCCCCCGGGCCCCTGCGCCGACCTCTCCGACGGCGTGGAGCGGGTCGTCTCCTTCGCGGGCTTCGGCCAGGACCACGCGCCGAGCTGCGCCGGGGCCATGACCTCCGCGGGCCCGGACGCCGTGCTCCCGCTGGTGCTCACGCAGACCAGCGACGTGAACATCGCCGCGGCGCCCGGCAGCAGCGACGCCGTCGTGGTGGCGCTACACCCCGCGGAGGGCTGCGGCGACGTGCGACAGGAGATCCTCTGCGTCAACGGCAGCAACGCCATCGGGGCCATCGCCACGGCGCGAGCGAGCTCGCTCCCTCCGGGGCGCTACACCATCACCGTGGCCACCGCTCGAGGGCTCGACGTGAGGCTCCAGACGCAGGTCACCCCGGCGCGCGCCCGCCTCCCCGGGGACCTCTGCCCGGGCGTGGCGGTGACCCCCGACGGACCGCCGGTGACGCTCGACACCCACGGCTTCGCCACCTACTCGGACTACGGCACCACCTGCGGGTACTTCTCGACGCGCGCCCTCGGCTGGGCCGACGCGGTGTTCCGCTACACGCTCACCGAGGCGAGGGACGTGCACATCGACGTCGCGGGCACCTCCTCCGAAGACCTCTTCCTCGAGGTCTCGCCCGTCTGCGGGTCGACCTCGCAGGCCGTACCCGGCTGCGACACCGGCCTGCCCGTGAGCCGCACGCTGCGCAACCAGCGCCCCGGCACCTACTACTTCACCGTCGAGCACCACTTCGACGTTCGCCCGGCGCACGTGCTCACCGCGCGCGTCACCACCTCCGCCCCGACCCTCCCGGGCCCCAGCTCCCGCTGCCCGGGCGAGCCCGCCGCGGAGGGCGTCGCCAACTCCGTGGACGTCGACGTGCTCACCGCGGGACCGCCGTTGTCGTGCCTCCCCCGCCAGCGGGCGAGCGCCTTCTGGACCCTCACCGCCCCCCCCGGCACCGGCGACCTGCTCGTCAACGTGGCCACCACGGCGATGCGCGGAGACGCGGCGCTCCAGGTGCGCGACGCCTGCGACGGCGACGCGGGCTTCCCCTGCGTCGGGCCCGTCGACCGCGCCGCGCGCTCGGTCTGGACGCGGCTGACCGGCATCGCGCCCGGGCGTCGGCTGATCGTCCACGGGGCCACCAACGCGTCGGGGGGAGAGCTCCTGGCGCGGTGGTTCCGGCTGCCGCCGCTGCCCGCGGAGGCGCAGGTGAGCGGCAACGTCCGCTGCGACGCCGCGGCGCTGATCCCGTCGACGGGTGGCCTCTTCGCAGGCAGCACCGCGGACGCGACGGCCGTGGCGATGCCTCCCTGCGCGACGACCATGTCCGGCTGCGCCGGGGCGCGGGGGGTGCTCTACCGCTTCGACCTCGCGATGCGCCGCCGCGTGGTGGCCATCGAGCGCAGCCCCGACTTCGACACGCTGCTCTCGATCCAGTCGGGCATGACCTGCCCCGGCCGCAGCTTCTCGGCCATCTGCAACGACGACTGGTACAGCACCAACTCGCAGGTCGAGGCGGTGCTCGACCCGGGCACCTACTGGCTCTTCGCCGCCGGCTGCGGCCCCACGCAGTCCGGGCGCTACTCGCTCGACGTGGCGGTGCTGCCTCCCTAAGACCGCCGGGCGCGCGTCGGGCGCGGCTTCTGATCTACAGTCCCGCCCCATGGCACAGGTGATGCCTTGGGAGATGGTGCGGAATCGCTGGGATTCAAGGCGTTTTCGTGCGCCCGTGGGACAACAGGTACCGTCCCACGAGGAGCTTCTGTCCCACGATCCCCGCTCCCACCGCTGCCACCGCCGCTGCCACCGCCAGGGCCTCGCGTCCGGTCGTGCAGGTAGCCCGGCGAGAGGTGGGCGTAGCGCTCCGTCATCGTGACGGAGGCGTGCCCGAGCCATCGGGCGACGTCCTGCAGCGGCCACGGGGCGCCCGTCCACGTTCCCATGGCGAGGTGGGACGCGCAGGTGTGGCGGAGGTCGTGGAAGCGCACCGGCCGCTCGACCCCGAGGGCCAGCCGATAGCCGTAGTACTCGCCCCGATGGCGCCGGCGGGTGCTCCACCCCCAATCCTCGCCCTCGCGCCGCTGTAGGCCCCGAGGGGAGGGGAACACCACGTCCTCGGGGCCCGCGCCCTCGGCTTCCTCGCGCACCGCCCGGAGCGCCTCGAGGGCCTGGGGGAGCAACGGTACGCGTCGGGTCTTCCCTGACTTCGGAGGGCCGTCGTGGGAGCGCTGCACGTGCAGCTCGGGGCGAGGGCCGTCCAGGGTGACGTCACCCCACCGGAGGGCCACCAGCTCCCCGAGGCGCAACCCGGTGTAGATCGCCACCACGAACACCCGCCGCGAGGCCTCCGGCACCCCAGGAGCGCCCCGCTCGACGGCTGCGATCTCCGCGGCGGTGAGGAAGGCCCACGGCGCCGTCTTCGGCTTCGGGAGCTTCGTCCCGATGCAGGGGTTCGCGTCGAGGTGCTCCGCCCTCACCGCGTCGACGAACACCAGCCGCAGCAGGGCGAACGCTCGCCGGATGGTCAGCGGGGAGAGTCGCCCTCCGCCCTTCCGCTTCGGGCGCTTCGCCATGCCGTCGACCCACCCGGCGATGTGCTTGGGCCGGATGTCGGCGAGGGCCATCCCGGCGAGCTCGCTCCCTTCGAGGTAGCGCGCCCAGATCCAGACGTCGCGCTGGGGGTCGCGCACCTCCCCCAGCTCCTCCCGGCGCTCCAACCAGGTCTTCCCCCAGGCCGCGAGCGTGAGGGCCTGGGGCTCCGGCGGGAGGGCCTGCGCCGTCGCCCGGTGCATCACCGCCAGCGTCGCGCGCTGCTGCTCCGCTTCCTCCCGGGTCGCGAAGGTGTCGCCCTTCTTCTGGCCCTCGACCCACACCCGCACCCGGAACCGTCCCGAGGGGAGCACCTCGACGGAGCCCACCCCCTCCCGGGCCTTGGCGGGGCCCCGCCCCCGTCGACCCGTGACCCTACGTTTCGTCGCGACCTTCATTTATTTTTTTCCGTCCCTCTCTATAGGGGCTCTCTTTCCCCCGGATTTTGGACACACAGCGAAACCCGCTTGTTTCCCGATGAAAACAGGCCTTTTGTCGTGTCAGGTGTGCTCGGGCCATCCCGTGACACAGACCCCCGGAGGGCCTGCGACGGTACCGGCGAGGGTGTCAGGGGGCGAAGGGGTCGACGTCGGAGGGGAACTCCGGAACGTCGTCGGGGGCGGGTCCGGTCCCATCGTCGACCAGCGCGGGCGGAGGTTCGTCGCCCCCGTCGTCGGGTTCGCTGGCGCCGTACCCCAGGGCGGAGAGCTTCAGCGCCCACACCTCGAGGAGCGGCCCGCCGCTCGACGTGCGGACGCGGGTGGTCTCGCGCCGGCGCGCGCCGTCGAGCTCCGTCCGCGCGAGCATCCCGGCCGCGGCGAGCGCCGCCCCGATGGCCTTCGGGTCCGCCCCGAGGGAGCGCCCGTTCTCCCGCTCGACCTTCCTCGCGAGGGCCAGCGCCGCCGCGGGCGCCAGGCACACCGCGTCCGTGATGGGCGAGGGCTTCGCCGGGGTCGCCGTGCGGATGAGGTACCCGATCAACGGGCCAGCGGCGGAGAGGTCCCCCGCGCGCCGCTGGTAGCCCCACAGCAACGGGTCTTCCGGCGTGAGGGTACGAAGCCCGGTCCCGGGCGCCTCCGCGCGCCGCACCTCAACGACATGGGCGAGGCCCGACCGGAGCCCCTGCGCCATGAGGCCCACGAACCGGGCCGCGATGCCTTCCTCCGCCACCCGCGCGCCATGCTCTCCGGCGACGTCATGGAGGGCCGCGAGGGCGCGCGCGCGGTGGCGCTCGACGTCCGCCGCGGACACCCCCGACGCGGCGAGGAAGCGGAGCAGGTACTCCATCCCGAGGCAGAGGCCTCCGAGTAGCTCCGTTGCGCGGCTCTTCTCGCTGAACCCCCACCGCGTCGCTGCGGCCCGCTCCTCGGCGCGCGCCCCGGGGCGGAGGTCTTCCACGGGGGGCGCCAGCCAGCGGAGGTAGGCCGCCATCCCGGCCGCGAGCACTCCCTCCGAGGCCATCGCGTCGAGCTCTCCGATGTTCGCCGGGAGGGGCGCGTCGAGCTCGACGGTCACCACGCGGTTGAGCGTCGAAGCCGTCGAGCCCTTCGGGAGCGTCTCGCCGGTCGAGAGCACGTCGCACCGCGAGGCCGGGTCGGTCCGCCCTCCGCCCTCGCGTCGACCCTTCAACGGCGCCGCCCCGTTGAAGTGCGCGCGCAACACCCGGTCGACCTTCGCGGCCTCGGCTTCGTCGCGCGAGCCGCCCGACACCCGGAGGTCATCCATCATCACCAGGGCGTCACCAGCGCGCGCAAGCACCTGGGATATCCCCACCGCCGTCGAGCCGTCCGCCCACGACACCGGCGGGGCCTTGGAGTGCATCGCGGCGCCGAACAACCGTTGCACCAGGCTCGCGCGGACGCTCTTCCCCAGGTCCGCCGGGCCGTTGACGTGCACCGCGCAGCGCGACCCGCCGAGGGGAGCGTGGAAGGCCAGCGCCACCATCGGGACGGTCACCGCCGCGGGCTCCATGGACAGCAGCTCGACGACGGCCCCGACGGCGCGCGCGAGCTCGCGCCCCACCGGGGGCGCCGGGAGGGCGAAGCGGTCGACCGGCGCGGGCGGTGTTGCCGCGAGGCCTTCGACGGCCCCGCCCTCACCGATGGCGCCGCCGGCATGGAGGTAGACCCACCGGCCGTCATGGCGGATCCATCCGGTGAACCCGCACCGCTGGCGGGTCACCGGCGACGACAGGTAGCCCAGCGCGGCGCGCAGGTTGTCGCGCGCGCCCTTCCCCGGGGCGACGACGGCGCGAGGCCCCAGGGCCGTCTCTACCCACTCCATGCGGGCGAAGCGCTCCGCCTCGACGTCGACCTCCCGCGGCGTCTCGCTCCCCTCCATCACGACCGACAGGGTGTAGGTGCCGCGCGGCCGCGCGTCGGGCGCGTCGAGCTCCAACGTGTGCGCGACGATGGGGGCGGAGAAGTTCGCGAGGGTCGTGCGCTTCGAACCCTGGTTGGTAGGGGTGTCCATCACCACCCGGCCGGGCTCCATGGTGAACGTCGCGCCGTTGCTCGCGGCCTGGTTGAAGTGCACCGCGAGGGTGGGGCGCTCGCCTCGCTCCGCCGCGAGCTTCTCCGCGACCGCGGCCCGCTCGGCTTCGATGGTCTCGCGCCGGAGCTGCGCAGCCCTCGCGAGCCCTTCGCGCTCGGCTTCCTTCGCGGCCCTCTTCCGTCGTTGGGCCTCGCCCTCGAGGGCCTTCGTCCATTCGGTGAGGGGCACCCCAGCGCGCTTCAACGCGCCGCGCAGCGACTGAAACGCCGGGCCGTCATCGGTGCGGAGGTCGAGCGCCGCCCCGATCGCCAGCGCATCGAAGGCCAGCGCGGGGTTGCTCTCGCTGGTGATGCGCTCCGGCAACCCGTCGAGCGGATCCGGCGCGCCCTCCCGCGAGGCCTCGCGCATCCCCTCCCGCGCGTCCGCCGCGGCGTCGGCGCCGGTGCGCTCGACGATGCCCAGGTCTGCCACCGGCGCGGGCTCGACGTCGAGGGCCCTCCCGTCGCCGGTGTCGTCGGCGAGCTGCACCCGCGGGACGTCGAGGCCTTCGACGGCGGGGCGGGGCGTCGGGTCGTTGGCAGGCACCTCCGCCGCATCGACCGCGAGCGGAGGGCCGTCGTCGACCGGCGCGAGCGGGGCGGCGCTCATCACCTGCTTGCGCCACCGCAGCGCGGACACCCCCAGGCCCTGTAGCGCGAGGTCGAAGGCATCGAACGCGGCCCGGTCGTTGTCCCGGTACCACCGCAAGCGCCCCAGGAACTCCGCGGAGAACGCGACCGACGACGGTCCGCCCCGGAGAGGATCGCGCCTCACCTGGTCAAGCATCGCGTCGAGCTCCGCGCCGGGGCGCGCTTCGGTGACCGGCGCGAGACGTCGCGCGGTGTTGCTGGTGTCAGAGTCCATGTGTCGTCGCTGCTCCGCGCCGCTTGGCGCACAGGTAATCGTCGAGCCCCTTCGCAGGGCCATCCCATCGCCACGTCGACACGCGCGCCCCCGAGGCGCGCAGGGCGTCGACCAAACACACCAGGGCGCGCGCGACGTTGTGGTTGCTCCGCGCGTCGGCATCGAAGGCGACGGCCACCTCCGGCGCGCCCCAGGCGTCCACCACGTCGAGCGCCATGCGCCACGCCCCGACACCGGGGAGCGAGACCACCGGCCGGCCGCAGAGCGCGGTCGAGACGTCCGCCTTCAACTCCCCTTCGGTGATGACCAGCGGCCGGTGGCGCAGCTCGAGCGCGGCCCGCGGGACGTGCACGACGCTCGCGGCCGATGGCCCTCCGGCGCGCGCGCTGGTGACGTAGAGGTAGCGCTGCTGTCCCGGCTCGACGTCCCGGCGGCGGACCTTCAACGCGACGATGCGCCCGGCGAGGTCTCGCACGGGAATCAGCAGCCCGGCGGAGCCCTTGAACGTCCACCACCCCCGGTCGTTGTCGCCGGTGTTCCACGCGAGACCAGGCACCCCCGGGGCGACGTGTTCGCCGACGGCATCGACGACGGCGCGGGCGATGCGCGACCGGCCGGTGATCCCCAGGGAGCGGTACCCGTTCGCTGCGATGGCCCCGTCGTCGAGGCCTCGCGCGCGCAGGCCTTCGCGGTCGCAGTCGTCGAGCCGCAGCGCCGCCAGCGCGGCCCGATAGGCCCGGTCGCAGTCGTCGGCCGATGCGCGCGCCGTCGTCGGGTCAGGGGCCTCCGGCGAGGGTGTCCAGGGGCGCGCGCCGAGGTGGTGCGCGTAGTAGTCGACCCCATCGCGGTTGCTCTTGGGGCGCCCTCCGTTCCCGACGCGTTTACAGAGCACCGTAAGCCCGTCGCGCGCCACCTGACACCAGCTCTGGCCCCCACACACAGGGCAGCGGCGCAGGGGCGAGACGTCCGCCCACCCGCGCCCGCCGCGGCTGAACGTCGCCGGGCCCTGGTAGGGGAGGTCATCCTTCATGCGGCCCACGGAACACCTCCGGTCGGGGGCGGCGCGCAGCGCGAGGCCTTCGACGTGCACCCGCACCGCCGACAGCGCGCGCACCGGGGGCGGAGCTCGACGACGGGCGACGGGGCCGCGGCCCGCTGGCACCGTGGGCAACAGCAGCGCGGGGCGCTGGCGAGCTCGCCGGTCACCGCGGGCCCCGCAGCAACACCCGCGCGCGCCGCCGGGTGAGGTCGTCCACCGGGTCGGGATCGTTGACGGGCGGGTCGTCGGCGAGCTGCTCCACGCGGAGCAGCGCCTCCCCTCGCGCGACGTCCGCCCGGGTGAACCCCGCGCCCTGCAGCAGCACCCCGGCGCGCGCTCGTTCGGCCGGCGTCGAGCGGTCGAAGCGCGCCCGGTCTTCCGCCGATGGGGGCGGAGGAAGCGCCGGGCCGCGTTGCGACGCGCGGAGGCCCGCGAGGGCCCGGCGGAGCAGCATCGCGCCCGCCGCGTCGAGCTCTTCCTTCCGCGCCCGCCGGTTCACGCGTCGCACCCTCCGGCGAGGCTGAACGGCAACAGGCCCAACGAGGTCCCGGCGGAGTCGGTCACCGCCACCGGGAACCCCGCAGCCGTCGAGGGCGCGCGGACGTCCGCCGCGAGGGCCGTCGAGCCGATCGCGTCCAGCGTCGAGGCCAGCGCGGCCCGCGTGGTCGCGAGCACTGCGACGCGGCGCCCGCCTCGGGTGAAGCGGACGCTGCACGCGAGGTCCGCCAGCGCGAGGCCGCTCCCGGCCTTCGCCCGGAGGAGCCTCGCGAGCTCCGCGACCACCGGCGGAGGGAGCGCCACCGTGCGCCTGGTCACGCGTCACCCCCGGCGCGCGCGACCGGGAAGAACTGCACCGACATGACGTAGATGCCCGCTCGCGCGACCACCATCACCGGGAACCCCACCCGGGCCGCGGCGCGCAGGGCCTTGGCGATGCGGGTTGTCCCTCCCGCGCCCCACGCGTCGAGCCCCTTGACCAGCTCGCTCATGGGCTCCGCGGTCACTTCGATGCGCCCTCCGCCGAGGTCGCGAACCATCCCGGCGACGTCGGCCGGGTCGGCGCCGCCAGCGACCGCGGCTTGGATCTGCACCCGCAACGGACCCTCCGCGGCTTCGCAGAGGGCCCGCTCCTCGCCGGGCTCGACCCCGATGGACCCCGGCGCGGCGCTCCATGGACGGCGGTTCATCGCGAGGCCCTCCCCTCGAGGAAGGCCAGCCACTCACCCGCCCCCGGCCCGCGCCCCGTGAGACCAGCGCGAGCCCCAGGGCGCAGCGCGCGCAGCGGCACCGCTCGATGCGATGGCGAAGCTGTGCGGTTTCCCG
>CBIHPK010000141.1:0-22505 GCA_966211675.1 uncultured Myxococcaceae bacterium | reverse complement strand
GGGGTCCACGCCCTGCCAGAGCGAGCAGCCGCGCAGGGCGTCGGCGAAGGCGCGCACCGAGGGCCAGCGCTGCGACCGGTCCTTCACCACGGCGCGCTGCACCACCGCGACGAGGTCGGGCGGGAGGTGAGGCGCGAGCTCGGCGAGGGGGACGGGCTCCTCGTAGATGATCTTGGCGAGCAGCGAGCTGGCCGTCGGGGCGTTGTAGGGGATCGTCTGCGACAGGCACTTGTAGAACACCACGCCCAGGGACCAGACGTCCGAGCGCGGGTCGAGGTCGTCGTCGCCGCGGGCCTGCTCCGGGGACATGTAGATCGGCGATCCGATCATCTGCCCGGTGTCCGTGCAGGAGAGCTCCTCCTCCGTGAGCGCGCGGGTGAACTTCGCGATGCCGAAGTCGATGAGCTTCGGCACCACGCCGCGCGGGGTCTCGTGGAGGAAGATGTTGTCGGGCTTGAGGTCGCGGTGGACGATCCCCAGCGAGTGCGCCGTCTCGAGGGCGTCCATGATGGGGAGCAGGGTCGCGATCACCGCGTGGGGGCTGAGCGCCCCGACGGACTTGAGGCACTTCCCCAGGTCGCCGCCGTTCAGGAACTCCTGGACGATGAACACCAGCCCGTAGGCCTCGTCGTCGCCCATGTCGATCACGTCGATGATGTTCGGGTGGCGCAGCCGCCCCCCGGCCTGCGCCTCGCGCTCGAAGCGCCGAGCGAAGCCGTCGCGCTCGGACACCTCCGGCCGCATGGTCTTGAGCGCCACCCGCCGCCGGGTGCGGAGGTTCTCCGCCTCGTAGACCGACCCCATTCCCCCGCGGCCCAGCTCGCGAATCACGCGATACCGGCCGCCGATGATGAATTCCTGCGGGGGCTCCGGGTCGCTCATGGGTTTGACCCCCCGCGGGGGGGCCGAGGGAGCGGCGCGATCTGACCACGGAGTGCTCGGGGGGTACAAGCGAGCGCCCGGTCGCGGCGCTTCTCCCCCAGCGCCCAACGGTGTTACGCGACGGGTATGGCGCGCGTCCTACGAACCGCGGTGATGGCCTCCCTCGTGGCGGCGGCGATGGCTCCATCGGCGTGGTCCCAGGACGCCAGCGCCCTCATCGACCGAGGGGTCGAGCTCCGCGCCGCGGGCCAGGACGAGGCGGCGCTGCAGGTGTTTCGCCAGGCGTGGGAGGCCCGGCGCTCGCCTCGCGCGCTGGCGCAGATCGCCCTCGCGGAGCAGGCGCTCGGCCGCTGGGTCGACGCGGAGACGCACCTCGCCGAGGCCCTGAGCGACGAGGACGACCCCTGGGTACGGCGGCGTCGGCGGGCGCTGCAGTCCGCGCTCGGCGAGATCCGCCGACACGTCGGGAGGCTGGAGGTGCAGGGCAACGTGCCCGGCGCCGAGGTGCTGATCGGCGATCGCGTGGTGGGCGTGCTGCCGCTGGCGGCGATGCTCCATGTGCAGACCGGCACGGTGACCATCACGGTGCGCGCGGCGGGCTACACCCCGGTGACCCGGACGATGTCCGTCGAAGACCGCACCCCGCAGCGCCAGGTGGTGACGCTCGAGCGCGAGGCGCCCGCCGATCGCGTGGCCGACTCGACCCGGCGCACGGGGGCGCTCTCGCTTCGCAGCGACGGCGCCACGACCCCGGACGCGGCGTCCCCCTCTCGCGGGTCTTCCGGTGCTTCCACCCGTCGCTCGGTGGGCTACGGGCTGATCGGCGTCGGGGCGGCGGCGCTGGTGGTGGCCGGGGTCTTCTTCGGCCTCAACGCCAACCTCGGGAGCGAGAGCACCCACGCGACCCCCGCGTCGGCCGAGCCCTACGCCTCGTGGGCTCGCTTCCAGGCCAGCGAGAACGCCGGGCGGGAGCGCACCGGCAGCCAGGTGTGCTCGCTCTCCCAGCAGCGCCTCGGCCTCGACGCGGCCTACGTGCGCGACCTCTGCTCCTCGACGGAGCGGACGGCGACGGTCGCGCTGGCCGCGGGCATCGCGGGCGGAGCGCTGGCGGTGACGGGCCTGGTGCTCGCGCTCACCGCGAGGCCATCGGCGCGGCCATCGGCGCGGTGGGGCGCGACCCCTTGGCTGGCGCGAGGCGCCGGGGGCGCGACGCTCAGCCTGGCGTGGTGACGCTCACAGGTCCCCGAAGAGCTCCTTCATCGGAACGCCCAGCGCCACCGCGAGCCGGTAGAGCGCCGACACGCTCGCGCTGCCTTCGCCCCGCTCCACCTGCGAGAGCTGCGACACCGACAGGTCCGCCCGGCGCCCGAGGTCCTTCAGCGTCAGCCCGAGCCCGTGGCGGCGCGTTCGCACGGCCTCGCCGATGGCCCGAAGCACCTGCTCCTCCGGCGCTCTCAGCAACCCCCTCCGTCGCAGCACCCGCGTCACCACCTCGCGCAGCGCCTCCACGGTGAAGGGCTTTCGCAGGTAGTCCATCGCCTCCATCTGCATCGCCTGCACGGCCGTCTCCACCGAAGGGAAGCCGGTGATCATCACCACCGCCAGGTCGCGGTCGAGGGCGCGCACCCGGCGCAGCGTCTCCAGGCCGTCCTGCCGGGGCATCATCACGTCCAGCAGCAGCAGGTGGTACCCGCCGCCCCGCACCCGCGCCTCGGCCTGCGTCGGGTCGCGCTCCGTGTCGACGGTGCACCCGTCCTTGGTCAGCACCGTCTCCAGCAGCTCGCAGATCGCCGCGTCGTCGTCGACCACCAGCACCCTCGGCGTCAGCGTCCCCCCGGCGCGCTCAACCAAGGTGGACCCCTTCGCCCAGGTAGGCGCCCTGCACCCTCGGGTCGCTCGCCAGCGTCGCGGCGTCGCCGGAGAGCACCACCTCGCCGGTCACCAGCACGTAGGCCCGCTGCGCCGCGGCCAGCGCGCGGCGGGTGTTCTGCTCCACCAGCAGGATGGTCATCCCCTTGCGACGGATGCGGTCGATGGCCTCGAAGATCTGGTCGACCAGCACCGGAGCGATGCCCAGCGAGGGCTCGTCCAGCATCAGCAGCTTCGGCCCCGACATCAGCGCGCGGGCGATGGCCAGCATCTGCTGCTCGCCTCCGGAGAGCGTGCCCCCGAGCTGCTGCATCCGCTCGCCGAGCCTGGGAAACAGGCTCACGGCCTCGTCCATCCGGGCCGTGATCGCGCCCCGGTCGCTCACCGTGTACGCGCCCATCTCCAGGTTCTCCCGCACCGTCAGGTTGGGGAAGATCGCCCGTCCCTCCGGGGCCATCGCCACGCCCATCGCCACCAGCGTGTGGGCCTCGACCTTCGCGAGGTCCTTGCCCTCGAAGCGCACGCTGCCGGACCTCATCGGGAGCATCCGGGAGATGGCCTTGAGCGTCGTGGTCTTGCCCGCGCCGTTGGCCCCGATGAGGGCCACCAGCTCGCCACGGCGCACCTCCAGCGAGATGCCCTTCACGGCCTGGATCCCGCCGTAGGCCACGCGAAGGTCGCTCACCTCCAGCAGCACCTCTGCGGCCTCTCCCGCGGTCGCCTCTCGCGGCGCCGTGATCGCGTCGTGCCCGGCGCCCAGGTAGGCCTCGAGCACCTTCGGGTCCTTCTGCACCGCGGCGGGGGCTCCGTGGGCGATGGTCTCCCCGCGGTCCATCACGAGGATCTCCTCGCACACCCCCATCACGACCTGCATGTTGTGCTCGACCAGCACCACCGTGAGGGCGAAGCGGTCGCGCAGCGTGCGGATCTGCCCCTCCAGCACCTTCGCCTCGGCGCTGTTGAGCCCCGCGGCGGGCTCGTCGAGCAGCAGCACCTTCGGGTCGAGCATGAGGGCGCGGGCGATCTCGAGGCGTCGCTGGTCGCCGTAGGGCAGCGACGAGGCCACCTGGTCGGCGTTGTCGTCGAGGCCGAAGAAGGCCAGCAGGTCCATCGCCTTGGCGCGCATCGCGCGGTCGTCCTCGACGTAGCGCAGCGTGCGGTTGATGGCGTCGAAGAGCGAGGCGCGGCTCACCCGGTGGCTGGCGACGAGCACGTTCTCGATCACGGACATCTGCCCGAAGAGGCGGATGTTCTGGAAGGTGCGAGCGATGCCGAGGTCGGCGATCTGCCACGCGGGCAGTCCGGCGATGGCCCTGCCCTGGAAGGTGATGGCGCCGCCGGTGGGGGCGTAGACGCCGGTCACGCAGTTGAAGACCGTGGTCTTGCCCGCGCCGTTGGGGCCGATGAGCCCGAAGATGGACCGCTCGGGCACGTCGAAGCTCACGCCGCCGACGGCGCGCAGTCCGCCGAAGCGCATCTCGAGGTCGGAGACCGACAGCAGGGCGCTCACGCCGACGCCGCCTTCCGGCCCGGCAGGAAGCGCCGCAGGTCGAGCTCGCGGTTGCCCAGGAGGCCCTGCGGTCGCACCAGCATCAGGCCGATCATCAGCAGGGCGTAGACGATGAGCCGGTAGCCCTGGAACTCCCGCAGCAGCTCCAGCGAGACGGCCACCACGACGCCGCCGAGGACGGCGCCGGTGACGCTGCCGAGGCCGCCGAAGATGACCATGACCAGGATGTCGACGGAGCGGTCGAGGCGGAACGACCCCGGGTCGATGTGCTGCCCTCCGGTCGCGTCGTGGGCATAGAGCGATCCCGCGAGGCCGGTGAACATCGCGCTGATGGCGAAGGCCAGGACCTTGTAGCGGGTGGTGGGGATGCCCGCGGCCTCGGCGGCGATCTCGTCCTCACGGATGGCCGTGAGCGCCCGCCCGTAGGAGCTGTACGTGAGGTTGCCGATGACCAGGACGGTGAGGAGCGCGCCGCCCCAGATCCACGGGAGGGTGGCCGTGGCGGGGATGCTCTCGGCGCCGATGGGCCATCCCTGCGAGCCGCCGAGGGGCGCGAGGCTCTCGATGGAGATGCGGATGATCTCGCCGAAGCCGAGGGTGACGATGGCGAGGTAGTCGCCTCGGAGGCGCAGCGAGGGGACGCCCACGGCGACGCCCGCGAGGCCCGCGAAGGCGACCGCGACGAGGCAGGAGACCAGCAGCGAGAGCCCGGGCCAGAGGTGCCCGAGCGAGCCGAGGAGCAGGTGCGAGGTGATGGCCCCGGCGTAGGCGCCGACGGCCATGAAGCCGGCGTGGCCGATGGAGAACTGGCCCGTGGTGCCGTTCACGAGGTTGAGCGAGACGGCGAGCATCGCGTTGATGCCGCACATCGCCAGCACGCGCACCGCGTACTCGCCGGCGAAGAGGCGGGTGACCCGCTCCACCGTCACGAAGAGCGCGATCGCCAGAAGGAACCCGAGCAGTCTGCGTGAAGCCGTCACCGTTGGGTGTACCCCTGCGCCGAGAGCCGCCGCCGCGGAGGAGCTCGCGCGGCGCCGATGCTACGTCGAAACCTCAGGCGCGGGACATAGGGGAGAAGAGCGCCCTCGCTAGAAGGAGAGCGCGTCGGAGAAGTGCCCCGGCCCCGAGGCGACGCGGCTGGTCTTGCGCCACATCCGGAGGACGTTGGGCATCTCGCGATCGACCCGCACCTCCGTGTAGCTGGAGGGGATCTCGCCCCCGAAGCCGTTGTAGGTGAGCAGGCAGGTGCCGAGCTCGGCCTCCGTGAGCATCCGCTCGACGGCGTCGATGTCTCGGTGATAGCGGGCGTCGCTCAACTCCACGTCGGCGTCGAGCTGCTCCTGCGGGCCGAAGAGGTTCTCGCCGAAGGGGTTGTAGAGGTAGTAGGCGTCCGCCGTCGGGACCTGCCCCACGCCGAAGGTCCCCGGGACGAAGCGCACCCGGTCGTCGACGTTGAAGGCGCGGGCCAGCGCTCGCGCCGCGGAGACCAGCCTCGGCCGCTGCTCGACCCCGGTGAAGCGCACCTCCCCGGCCAGCGCCGCGGCCACGCAGAACTTCCCAGCGCCCGATCCGATGTCGACGACCGTGCGGATGTCGAGCTCGTCGAGCCACTCGGCGGCGCGCACGGCCACCACCAGCGGCGTCCAGTACTGCCTCGACACGGCCTGGAAGTCCTGCGGCAGGAAGCGGTCGAAGGAGCGATCGCTCGGGCAGCTGCGCATCCGCAGCGCGTGCGCGACCTGGCTGGCGGGAGGCAGCCGATCGGCCAGCATGAGGTCGTCGGAGTAGAGCTCGCGCTCGGCCAGGTTCAGTCGCTTCGAGGTCATCGGGTCCTCACGGCGGAGCAGAAAGCGAGCCACCTGGGCCGAGCGAGGATGGACGCTCGCACCGAGGGGAGGGCCGTGGCCATCGCGACAGGGTGAGCCGGACAACGGCCGATGAGTCCCGGAGTAGCGACCAATTGTCGTGGCCTTCAGCGAGACGCCGGGGCCGCCGCGGCAGCGGGGGAGGGAGGGATCGCGTGGGCGCCGCAGTCGACCCGGGTCACCGGCAGCCCCGGGTTGGGCGTCTGGTCGAAGACGTCCTCGGGGAGCTCGGGGTCGAGGGTGATCTCCCGGTAGCGCACCATGAGGTCGATGCCGTCGCGCTCCATCTCCACCCGCACTCGCCGGGGGAAGGGCACTGCCTCGACGTCGGTGTAGTCCTCGAAGGTGAGCACCGCGCGCACCCCGCGGGCGTCGCGCAGCTCGGCGTGCACGGGCCTCGGGTGCTGGGCCTCGGGCCGCGCTCCTTCGCGCTCGGCGTCGGTGACCTCCATCCAGAGCGACTCGGCGGCGCCGCCGCGGCCCGCGATGTCGACCACGTAGTGACCGTCCTCCCATCGGATGCGCCGGTCGCCCTCGATCAGGGGCGGACCGCCCGCGAGCACCGCGACCACCTCCGCGGACTCCATCGGGATGCCGAGCAGCTGCGCCGCCACGCAGGGCTGCGCGTCGCCCACGTAGAAGTTGCCGCCGCGCAGGTCGGCCATGGCGAGGTGCTGCCCGTCGGAGAGCAGGGTGCTCACGGTGGTGCCGAAGGCGCGGGTGTCGACGCGCACGCTCGCGGGCCGCTCGACGAAGACATAGACCTCGCCGCGGATGCGCCCCTGCGGGCCGAAGTGGTCGGCCGAACCGTGTGCGCGCAGGCGGTGCACCCGCTCCTCGCGGGCGGTGACCTGCCGCAGGGCCATCGCCGGGTCGGTGATGGGATACCGCGGGGGGCTGCCCGAGCATCCCGAGGCCACCAGCAGCAACGCGCCCAGGGAAGGTCTTCGCATGGCGCGGGAACATATCGCGGCGCCGCCCGGGTGTGCGGTACAACGCGCGCCGTGTGGTGCCGTCGATGATGTCGTGGTGGCAGGCCCTGGTGCTGGGCGTGGTCGAGGGGCTCACCGAGTACCTGCCCGTGAGCTCGACGGCGCACCTGATCCTGGCGCAGCGGGCGCTCGGCATCGCCGCGAGCGAGGAGGCCAACGCCTTCGCCATCTGCGTGCAGCTCGGGGCCATCGCCGCGGTGCTCGGGGTGTTCTTCGCCCGGGTGCGCTCGATGACCCTCGGGGTGCTGGGACGAGACCCGGAGGGGAGGGCGCTGGCCATCCGGGTGCTCCTCGGGTTCCTGCCCGCGGCGGTGCTGGGCAAGCTCTTCGACAAGGCCATCGAGCGGCTGCTCTTCGGGCTCTACCCCGTGGTGGCGGCGTGGTTCATCGGAGGCGTCGCCATCCTGGTGCTGCACTCCACCGGGCGCGACCGCCGCCCGGGCCGGGCGCTCTCCTCGCTCACCGCCCGCGACGCGCTGGTCATCGGCTTCGCCCAGTGCCTCGCGATGTGGCCGGGCACCTCGCGCTCGCTCGCGACGCTGGTGGCGGGCCTGCTGGTGGGGCTCTCCGTCGAGGCGGCGCTGGAGTACAGCTTCCTGCTGGGCCTGGTCACGCTGAGCGCGGCCACGGGCTACAAGCTGCTCAAGAGCGGCGCGGTGATGCTGCACGCCTACGGTCCGGTGAGCCTCGCGGTGGGCTTCGTCGCGGCGGCGGTGTCGGCGGTGCTCGCGGTGCGCTGGATGCTCTCGTACCTGCGCGGTCATGGGCTCCAGGTCTTCGGCATCTACCGGGTGCTGCTCGCGCTGGTGGTGGGGGCGCTGCTCGCCGCCGGAACCCTCCAGCCGTGACCCTCCGCGCCGCGTGGGCCGCCGGTGCGGCGATGCTGGCGCTCGGGGCGAGCGGGTCCGCGCAGACCCTGCGGCCGCCCACCAGCATGGCGCGCGACGAGCGGGTGCTCTTCGGTCTGCTCACGGCCACCTACGGAATGCGCCTCGGGACGGCCATCAACCTCGGCGCCTTCGGTCGCACCGTGAACGACCCCGAGCCGGAGACCTACTGGATCCTCCCGGGCGCGCTGGCGGTGGCCGTCCCGGTGGGCGCGCTGCTGATCGAGCGGCGCTACCCGATGCGCCGGGGCCGCGGTCTCTCGGCGGGGGCGGGAGGCATCCTCGGCTACCTGGCGGCGACCTCCATCGGCACCCTGGTCCGCGGCGAGTCGGTCCCCACGAGCGCAACGCTCGCCGGCTGGGCGACCTTCATCGGGACCACCTCCGGCGTGGCGCTGGGCGCGCTGGTGGGGCACCTCACCGACGCGATGCCCGCGGACGCGCTCTTCGCGGCCACCGGCGGCGTCGGCGGCGCGCTGCTGGGCGGGCTCCTCTGCGGCGCGGCGCGCTGCGGCCCGCAGCTGGGCGCGTGGTCGCTGGCGGGCGAGCTGGGGCTCTTCACGACGGCGCTGCTGGTGCGCGCGACGGTGCGTCCGACGCTGCCGACGATGCGGCTGGTGGGCGCCGGGGCGCTCGGCCTCGGGCTGCTCATGGGCGGCGGGGTGCTGCTGGCCCACGGGGTGCGCGACGGCGAGCTCACCGCCGCGGGGGTGCAGCGGAGCGCGGTCTTCGGCCTCGGTGGCCTGGTGGTGGGGGCGGTGACCTTCTTCGCCATCGGTCGCCGCGCCGAGTCGACGACGACGGTGATCCCGACCGCGCAGGTGGCCGGTCAGTCGCTGGTGCTCGGGGTGTCGGTCACGCACCCCTGAGCGCCGCACGGCCTCGCTACTTCTTGCCGCCGAAGAGGTTGCTGAAGAGGTTGGTGATCTTGGTCACCGGGTTGTTGGCCTGCTCGCGGCGCTGGTCACGGCGCATCTCCGAGATGCGCACCTCGCGCTGCGCGTCGAGGTTGTTGGGGTTGATCTCGAGCGCCTTGCGGAAGAACCCGATCGCGCGCTTGTCGCTCTTGTACTTGCACACCATCCCCATGAGGTAGTGCGCCTGGTCGTTGCTGTCGGTCGACCGCATGATCTTCGCGAGCCGCATCACGATGTCGTCGAGGTAGGGCGCGGGGTTGGTCTCCAGCAGGCACTGGCAGAGCAGCGCGTTGACCGCGATGTCGTCGGGGTTCGCCTCGAGCACGCGGCGCAGCATGCGCTCGGCCTCGACGTAGTCCTTGCGCTTGAGGGCGATCTCCGCGCGGTGGGCCTCCTGCACGGTGTCGAGCACCGCGTTGACCTTCTTCTGCGCCGCGGGGGTGCCGCCGCCGCCGGCGATGGTGCTCTCGTACTGCTCGCGCGACTTCGGGTCCGAGAGGGTGCTGAAGGCGCTGTTGTAGAGCGCGAAGATCTCCGTGTAGAGCGTGCGCAGCTCGTTGGTGTTGGCCCGGTCCGGGTGCCACGTCGCCGCCACCATCGGGAAGCGCGCCCGGATCTCCTCCATCGTCGCCGACGGCGTCAGGTCGAACATCTCGAAGTAGGTCCAGTGCTCCATGCGGCCGAGGTGCGCGCGCGCCTCCTTGGCCCTCGGATCGGCCGCCCCGGCGGGGCTCTCGCCGCTCGGGGGCGAGGAGGTCGGCTCGGCGACGACCCTCGGGGCGTTGAGCGTCGCGGTGATGGCGGTCGGGCCGGAGCTCGACTGCACCGCCGAGAGGGACACGGCCTCGATCTGCTTGGTGAGCGCGAGGAGGTAGAGCATCGTGCGGACGAGCGCGGGGTCCGGCGCGAGGCCCATGAGCTGCTCCGGGCTCGACGGCGCGGTGCGCAGCTGCGCGGGCGCGAGGCCCAGCTCGGCGCCGAACTCGAAGCGCTCGAACTCGTGGCCCTCGCGCAGCCGCAATCCCCGCTGGCCGATCTTGTCGAAGACCACCGCCATGGCGGCCTCCGTGGGCGGCGCGACCTGCAGGCCCCGCCACACGATGGGGAAGACGTCGTGCGGGGTGCGGGCGCGGTCCTCGCCGTCGAGGAGGTCGACGTCGGCGTAGTAGGCGTAGGTGCCCTGCGGGTTGCCGAAGAGCGCGACCACCTTGCGACGGACCTGCTCTCGCAGCGCGGCCTCGAGGGTGGTCGGGTCCGCCGCGCGCATCCGTAGGATCGTCGGGATCTCCTCGGCGCCGGGCTCGTCGAGCGCCTGCTGCACCTTGATGAACGCGTCGTCCGTGATCAGCCCGAGGTCGTGCAGCACCCACCCGAGGTTCTGCGAGAAGCTCGGGAGGCGCACCGCCACGACGGTGCCCTTCTCCAGCACCAGCACCGACTCGCCGACGCCGTCGTCCCCCTCCGCGCCCTCCGAGAGCGGAGGGTTACGGACCACGAAGGTGCCCGTCATCTTCTTCTCGCGGGCGTAGAGGAGGACGTTGGGAAACGGCGTCTTGGCGAAGGTCCCTTCGGTGGTGGGCCGGGTGGTCGGGGCGGTCATCGCAGCGGTGGACTCCGGAGGGTGTCAGGGAGGTCTAAGCGGGAAAGAACACTATACCGCGCGCCAGGTGGTTCCCGAAGCCCCATCGCGCAGTTCGATGCCCATGGCGGTGAGCTCCGCGCGGATCTCGTCGGCCCGCGCGAACTCCCTGCCCTCCCGGGCCGCGGTGCGCTGCTGCACCAGGCCGTCGATGCGCGCAGGGTCGAGCTGGCGGCACTTCACCCGGCGGGCGGTCACCCTCGCGAAGAAGGCCTCCGGGTCGCCCTCGCCGACCCCGAGCACGGCCGTGAGGTGGGTGATCGCCGCGTCCGCCGCGTCGAGGTCGCGCTTGTCCGGGCGCTTGGTGTCGCAGAGCTTGTTGGTGAGCGTGAACACCTGCGCGAAGGGGTCGAGCGCCCCGGCGGTGTTGAGGTCGTCGTCGAGGGCCGCGTCGAAGTCCCGCACCAGCTTCGCGATGACGTCCACCAGCGTGGCCTTGGCGTCCACGCCCGAAGGGGTCTTCGCCGCGAGCTTCATCCGCGTGTCGTAGAAGTACTCGAGGCGCTTCTCGGCCTGCTCGATGGTGGGGAAGCTCACCTGGTCGCCGGCCTCCGCGAGGTCGAACGCGAGCGGGGCGCGGTAGTGCGTGCCCAGGATCCACAGCCGGATGGCCTCGCCGTCCACCCGGTCGCGCAGCCGACGCAGCTGGAACCAGTGCCCGAAGTGCACCTTGCGCTCGAGCACGGCCATCATGGCGCGGTCGTCCTCGGTGAGCGTCGCCGGGTCGCGATCGCGGTAGGCCTGGAGCGTCTTGGGGTCGGACTTGGACACCTTGCGCAGGTCCGGGTGCGACTCCTTGAGCGCCGGGAGCCTCGCGATCACCTCGTCGGTGAAGCTGGCGTTGCGCTCGATGTCGACCTCGATGAAGCCGTTGTGCATCCACGCGCTGGCCATGGGGCCGTGCACGGGCTCGGTCTGGGCGATCTCGTTCTCGTGGTGGGGAAACTTCAGGTCCTGCCCGCCGCCGTGGATGTCGAAGCCGTCGCCCAGCAGCGCGTGGGCCATCACCGAACACTCGATGTGCCACCCCGGCCGGCCTTCGCCCCAGGGCGAGGGCCACCGCGCGCCGTCGGGCTCGTGCGCCTTCGAGGGCTTCCAGAGCGCGAAGTCCGACTCGTTGCGCTTGCCCTCGCCGGTCTTGCCTCGGCCCTCGGCCGCGCACTGCTCGTCGAGGTGGCGCTTGGACAGCTTGCCGTAGCCCACGAACTTCGCGGTGTCGTAGTACACGTCCCCCTCGTCGGTGACGTACGCGAAGCCCCTGGCCAGCAGCGCCTCGATGTGGGCGATGATGCCGGCGATGTTCTCGCTCACCCGCGGCTCGGCCCACGGGGGGCGGCACATGAGGGCGGCCACGTCGTCGCGGTAGGCGTCGATGTAGCGGTCGGTGATGACCCGAGGGGCCTCGCCGGTGTCGATGGCGACCTGGATGATCTTGTCGTCGACGTCGGTGAAGTTGCGCACGTAGCGGACGATGAGCCCCTGGCGCTCGAGGTGGCGCACCAGGACGTCGAAGACGACCGGCGGCCGGGCGTTGCCGACGTGGATGTACCCGTAGACCGTCGGCCCGCAGACGTAGAGGGACGTCTCACCGGGGGTTCGCTGGGGCAGCGGGATCACCGCGTTGGTCAAGCTGTCGTGCAGGCGAAAGGACATGATCCGTGGAGGTAGCCCACCGCGTCGGGGTGCGGCAAGGGGCTCGCGACGGGAGAGGGTTCCGGGGGATAACTCCGAGGGAGATCCAATGGACGCCAGCACGATACGGTCACGCATCACGGGCTCGCTCGACGGTCTGCTCATCGGCGACGCCCTCGGGTGCCCGGTGGAGATGAAGACCCCGGCGGAGATCCGCGCCCGCTACGGGACGCTTCGCACGCTGGAGGACACCCCCCGGCCGTGGTGGCGCCCCGCGGGGCTGCACTCGGACGACAGCCAGCAGGCGATCGCCCTCTGCGACGCGCTGCTGGAGGCGCCCGACGACCCGGCTCCGGTCTTCGCCCGGCTGCTGGTGGAGATCTACCGGGCCTACGAGAAGGGCCCCGGCCAGCACGGCGGCCACCGAGGCACCGGGAAGAACTTCCGGCTCACGGTGGACAAGCTCCTGGCCTCGGACGGGAGCGATCCCTTCGCCGGGGCGCAGGAGACGGCAGGCAACGGCGTGGCCATGCTGGCGGCGCCCATCGCGTGGCGCTTCCCGACCGATGCCGCGCGGCGGCGCGAGGCGCTGCTGGCGGTGGCGAGGGTGAAGACCACCGACCCCCGAGCGGTGGGCGCCGGGGCGGCGGTGGTGGAGGCGGTGGCCTGGGGCCTCGAGCGGGGCACGCTGCGGGGCATCGACCCGGCGCGCTGGATCGACGAGACCGCCGAGGCGGAGCACGCCGCCGCGGAGCGATGGGGGTCCGACGGCGCGACGACGCACGCGTTCTCGCGGGCGCTGACGGCGATGCTGGCGCGATGGCCGTGCCCGAGGGCGGAGATGCTGGAGGCGATCGGCTCGGTGGCGAGCGCGACGAGCGACCGGCCGGTGGGTCCGAGCGCGGGCTACGCGCTGGGCTCGGTGGTGACCTCGCTCTACCTGAGCCTGGACGCCCCGTCGCTGGAGCGGGCGCTCATCGACGCGGTGAACCTGGGCGACGACGCCGACACCGTGGGCGCGATGGTGGGCGCGGTGCGCGGCGCGGCGGACGGCGCCGACGCGGTGCCCAAGCGCTGGCGCGAGGGGCTGTGGGCCAAGGGCGCGTTCAACGACCGGGTGGAGGCCCTGGTCGAGGGCGCGACGGGGGGATGGCCCGGCGGCGGCGGAGGGTGGAGGCCGAAGGAGTCGCTCGCGGCGAGCGAGGGCCGCTGGTCGAAGATGGCCGAGCGGGCGAAGGGGGGCGTGACGGGGCGCTAGAGGCGCGCGGAGTTGAGGGCGTCGAGGATCGCCTGGCCGTCGCGGAGCCGCCCCCCGCGCTCGCGGCGCATCATCGCGGCGATGATCTCGTCGAGGGCCTCGGGCACGTCGGGCCGCACCTGCCGCACCCGGGGGGATTCCTCCAACATCAGCCGGGCGATGGAGGCCATCGGGGTCGGGCCGTGGAAGGGCGAGGCGCCGGTGAGGCACTCGAAGGCCACGCAGCCGGCCGCGAACACGTCGCAGCGCGCGTCGGGGGTGAAGCCGTCGCGCACCTGCTCGGGGGCGAGGTAGCCCGGCGTGCCCAGGAGCGTTCCGGTCTGCGTGACCGGGGCGCTGTCGGTGCCGCGAGCGAGGCCGAAGTCGATCAGCGTGAGCTGGTCGATGTCGTCGCCCACCAGGAAGAGGTTGCCCGGCTTCACGTCGCGGTGCACCACCCCGGAGCGGTGCACGTGCGCCAGCGCCTCGCCGGTGTGGCGGATCATCCGACGGGTCTCGTCGATGGAGAGCGGAGCGTCCTGCAGGCGCCGGGAGAGGTCGACGCCCTCCAGCCAGTCCATCACCAGGTAGTGGAACCCTTCGCCCGCGTCGCCGTGAGCGCGGTACGGCACCACGCGCGGGTGGTGCATCCCCGCCAGCGACTCGCACTCACGCAGGAATCGGTCCGTCGACGTGGCCGTGCGCGCGATGAGCTTCACCGCGACGTCCTGGTTGTTCTCGTTGTCCTTCGCCTGGTAGACCGAGCCCATGCCGCCTTCGGCGATGCGGCGCACCAGCTCGTAGCGCCCCGCGATCGTGGCGCGCGACGAGCCCCGCATCTGGAAGGGCAGCGGGAGCGTCGGGTTCATGCCCCCGGGGAGCTGCGAGGTCGGGCGCTCGGAGTGGCGCTGCAGCCGGGCTCGCACGGTGTCGATGAGCTCTTCGGGCGTGAAGGGCTTCACGAGGTAGTCGTCGGCGCCGAGGTTCATCCCCCGCCGCACGTCCTTCATGTCCGCCCCGCCGCTCAGGAACACGAAGGGGATGTCCTTCGTCGCCGGCAGCGTGCGCAGTTGTGTCAGCGTGTCGTGCCCGTCGAGCTCGGGCATCCGCACGTCGCACAGGATGATCGACGGGATCGCGTCGATGGCCAGCGCCACGCCGACGCGGCCGTTCTCCGCGGGGATCACCTCGAAGCCGTCGGACTCCAGCGCCAGGCACATCATCGCGCGGAAGTCCGCGTCGTCCTCGATCACCAGGATGCGGGACTTCAGCTCGTTCATTGATGTGGCTTGAGCGTGCACCCGACGACCTATCTGCTTTCCTCGATGGCGGGGACGACGGTTGGTCCTCGGCCCCTCTGTGCTGGGGCAAAGATCCTCTCAGCCCTGGCCTCGTGCAACCATGGGATGACTTCCTGGAGACGATCCAGGAGTGCAGCCCATATGCCATGAGCCCGCGGCGGCGTTGCGGGCCCTCGCGCTCCGGCGACGTCCAGATCCCCGGGCATGCACGCCCCGGTGTGGCGCCGCGCCACACCTCGGGTCAGCTTCCACCGGGATCGATCAGAATGGGCTAGTGTTTCGTTCCCGCGAGGTGGGATGAGCCGACGGTTCGCTGACTGTCTACCGCCCCTCCGTCTGCCCCATCGCACTGAATGGGGGAGGATGCGCGGTCGGGTCTCCCGCTCTACGCAAGTCCGAGGGCCTTCCTGAAAGGATCGATGGCGTGACCGAACGAGTAGATGCCCCGGCGCGGGTGCTGATCGTGGACGACGATGCGGACATGGGCGAGATGGTCGCGACGTTCGTGCGACGCCTCGGCCACCAGCCGGTGTGCGTGCAGAGCCCCGAGGAGGGCATCGCCTGGATGGCCGGCGAGGAGTGCGCGCTGGTGCTCACCGACGTGCAGATGGGCTCGATGGACGGCATCGCGCTCTGCGAGCACATCGCGACGATGCACCCCGACGTGCCGGTGATCGTGCTCACCGGGCACGGCAACCTGGAGACCGCCGTGCGCGCGATGCGCGCGGGGGCCTACGACTTCCTCACCAAGCCCATCGACGCCGACATGCTCGCCATCTCCATGGAGCGGGCGATGGAGCACCGGAGCCTGCGCCAGGAGGTGCGGCGGCTGCAGAGCGAGGTGGTGCGCGCTCAGCCGTCGAGGGCGCTGGTGGGCTCGAGCCGCGCGATGCGCGAGGTGCTCAGCCTCATCGAGCGCGTGGCCTCCACCGACGCCACGGTGCTGGTCACCGGCGAGAGCGGCACCGGCAAGGAGCTCGTGGCGCGCGCCATCCACGGGATGAGCGCTCGGCACAAGGGCCCCTTCGTGGCCATCAACTGCGCCGCGGTGCCGCAGAACCTCCTGGAGAGCGAGCTCTTCGGGCACGTGCGCGGCGCCTTCACGGACGCCCGCAACGCCCGCGCGGGCCTCTTCCTGGAGGCCAACGGCGGCACGCTCTTCCTCGACGAGATCGGCGAGATGCCGCTGGAGATGCAGGCCAAGCTGCTTCGTGCGCTGCAGGAGCGCACCGTGCGCCCGGTGGGCGGCGACCGCGAGAGCCCCTTCGACGCGCGGGTGATCACCGCCACCAACCGCGACCTGGAGGCCGAGGTGCGGGCGCGCCGCTTCCGCGAAGACCTCTTCTATCGCATCGCCGTGGTCTGCGTGGAGGTGCCCACGCTGCGAGAGCGCTCGGTGGACATCCCGGTGCTCGCCCAGCACTTCCTCGTGCGCTTCGCCGAGCGCTTCGGGAAGAAGGTCGTCGGGTTCCACCCGGCGTCGCTGGCGAGGCTGGTGAGCTACGCGTGGCCGGGCAACGTGCGGGAGCTGGAGAACTGCATCGAGCGCTCCGTCGCGCTCACCCGCTACGACCACGTCACCGTCGAAGACCTGCCGGAGAAGATCCGCGCGTACGAGATGAAGCAGCGCTCCATGGCCCCGGAGACGGAGACCGAGCTGGTCACCCTCTCGGAGCTGGAGCGCCGCTATGTCCAGCGGGTGATGGTGCTGGTCGGCGGCAACAAGTCCCGCGCCGCGCGCGTGCTGGGCCTCGACCGGCGCACGCTCTACCGGATGCTGGAGCGCGAGCCCGGCGCCGAGGCCCCGACGCCTACGGGCTGAGCGGGAGCGTGAACGCGAAGGTGGTCCCTCGGCCGGGCTCGCTCTCCGCGCCGATCTGGCCGCCGTGCGCGAGCACGATGCCGCGGGCGATATAGAGCCCGAGCCCCGCGCTGTGCCGCCCGGAGCGGTCGCCCTTCCAGAACCGGTCGAAGAGCCGAGGCAGGTACTCGGCGGGGAAGCCCGCGCCGCTGTCGGTCACCGTGAAGCGGGCGAAGTCGCCGGCCTGCTCGACCGCGAGCGAGACGGTCCCCTCGGCGGGCGTGAACTTCAGCGCGTTGCCCACCAGGTTGGAGAACACCTGCAGCACCCGGTCGCGGTCGGCCATCACCCGCAGCGGGGCGACCTCGCCCGCGATCACCTTCACCTTGCCCGCCGCGGCCTCCAGCGTCGCGGCGTCGAGGGCGTCCTGCACCAGGTCGGCCGCGGGCATCGGGCGGGGCGTCACGGCCACGTTGCCGGAGTCGAGCCGCGAGGCGTCGAGGAGGTCTTCGATGAGCCGCTCCATGCGCTTGCAGCTGCGAGAGATGCGGTTGACGATCTCCAGGTCGTCCGCGAGGCGGCCGCCCGGGGAGGTGATGCTACGGCGCAGCATCGCGGCCCCCATGGAGACCGTCCCGAGGGGGCTGCGCAGGTCGTGCGAGACCACCGCGAGCACCTCGTCGCGCGCCTCCGAGGCCACCTTCGCCGCGCGGAGCAGCGCGCCGTTCTCCAGCGCGACCACCGCCATGCGCGCGAACTTCCCCAGCATCGCCGAGCCCAGCAGCGGCTCGAGGAACACCCCGCCCTGCAGCGTCATCCGACCGACCCGCTGGCCAGAGGCGTCGCGCAGCGCCTGCACGATGTCGTCGGGACCGCCCGGCACGGGGCCCTCCGCGTCGACGGCCGTCGCCACGCGGGTGATGGCCGGCAGCTCGCCCCGCGCCTCGACCTCCACGGTCACCGCCCGCGCCTCGAAGAGCCGCAGCGCCTCGACCGCGATGGCCGCGACCATCTCCTCCAGGGTGCGGCCCGCGTGGATGCGCTCGCTGCACTCCACCAGCGCGTGCAGCCGCTCGGCGTGCTTCATCAACAGCTCGCGGGCCTCCGTCTCGCGGCGCCGCAGGTCGTGCGCGCGCAGCGCCTGCAGCACGCTCCGCACGAGCTGCCCGTTGGCCACCTGGCTCTTCGGGAGGTAGTCCGCCGCGCCGCGCTTCAGCAGCTCGACGGCGACCATCTCGTCGCCGTGGCCCGTCAGCACGATCGCCGGCGCCGTGGAGCCGAGCGAGGTCGCGAGGTCGATCACCTGCTGCGCCCCGCTCCCGGGGATGAGGTAGTCGACGATGAGGCAGTCGTAGGCCGCGTCGGTGAGCGCGGCCTGGGCGGCGTCCTGGTCGGCGGCCTCGGTGATCTCCACCGTGAGCCCGGCGTGCTGCAGGGCCCGGCGCACGGCGGCGCGGTCGACGGCGTCGTCGTCGACGAGGAGGAAGCGAAGCGTGCGATCGACGCGCGGGGGTTGGGAGTCGGACATGACCGCCATGTGGGTCGGAGTTTGCCCATGGGCCGTCACGGTGTCGAGGCGAGCGTAGGCGCGAGGCGCGCTCCGGCGGGGCGCGTGATACGCACGGAGGCATGTGGGCCGCGCGCGACATGTCGATCTGGTGGTGGGCCTTCGGGTACTTCGCGACCTACGTGCCCTACAGCGCGCTGACCAAGGCGCTGTCCGAGGGCGCGATGCCGGGGATGTCCGCCCGCGTCGACGGCTTCGTGCTCCTGCCCGCGACGGCCATCGCGTGCCTCGTCGGGTCGCTCTCCTTCCTGCTCGCGACCGGCTGGTGGCAGGCGGCGAGCCGGGCGACGGTGCTCGGGCTGAGCCTCCCTGTGCCGACGCGCTGGTCGGCGCTCTCCGGGCTCTGCGCCGCCACCATCATGGTGACCACGACGCTCGCGTACACCTTCGAGGGCGCGTCCATCGTGCTGATGATGCTGCTGATGCGCGGCATCGTGCTGGCGCTCGCGCCGGTGGTCGACCTGATCTCCCGCCGCCCGGTGCGACCGCGGGCGTGGGTGGCGCTGGGGCTGAGCTTCGCCGCGCTCGCGGTGGCCTTTCGAGCGAGGGGCTCGCTCTCGCTCACGGCGCCCGCCCTCGTGTGCCTCGCGCTCTACGGCGGCGCGTACTTCCTGCGGCTGCGCGTGATGAGCCGCGCCGCCAAGACCCCCGACGGCGGCGACAACCGGCGCTTCTTCGTCGAGGAGCAGCTGGTGAGCGCGCCCGCGGTGCTCGCGGTGCTCTGCGGATGGGCGCTCCTCGGCGCGGGGAGCCAGGGCCTCTCGCTGCGGCAGGGCTTCGGGGAGTTCCTGCTGGGGCCGCTCGGGGGCTTCGCGCTCGCCGCGGGCCTAGGGTCGCAGGGGACGGGCATCTTCGGCTCGCTGGTGCTCCTCGACAAGCGGGAGAACACCTTCTGCATCCCAGTGAACCGGGCCTCCAGCGTGCTGGCCGGCGTGGTGGCCTCCGCGCTGCTCGCCGCGCTCCTGCCCACGATGCGGATGCCCGCGAGGGGTGAGCTCGTCGGCGCCGCCCTGATGATCGGCGCCCTGGTGGTGCTCGCGCTGCCTTCGCGCGCGGAGCCGATCAGAGGCAGCGGCCGCTGACGCAGCCGGTGCCCTCCGGGCAGGCGTTTCCGCACGCGCCGCAGTTGAGGTCGTCGACGGAGACGTCGACGCATCGGGTCGCCACGCAGCCCGCGTCCACCGGCGACACCGTCGGGCACGACACCTGGAGCGTCGGGCAGCGCGACGTGCACACGCCCGCCGTGCACCGATCGGCGGTGCCGCAGCAATGAGCCCCGCAGGCGCCGCAGTGCAGCGTGCTCACCTGGAGATTCACGCACTCCGGCGGACCTCCAGGCGGGCCGCACGACGCCAGCCCCGCCGCGCAGACGCCCGCGTCCACCGGGCCGGAGTCCACCGCGGCGCCCGTGTCCGCCGGACCGGAGTCCACCGCGGCGCCCCGGTCCGTGATCGTCCCGGTGTCGGTGATCGTGCCGGTGTCGGTCGTCGTCGTAGTGTCCGCGATCGTCCCGGTGTCCACGATCGTGCCCGTGTCCACGATCGTGCCCGTGTCGGTCGTCGTCGCGGTGTCGGTCGTCGTCGCGGTGTCCGTCACGGCTCCGGCGTCCGTCGTCGTCGCGGTGTCCGTGGCCGCGCCCCGGTCGCTCGCCACCCCGCGGTCGCTCGCCGGTCCCCGGTCGGTGGTCGCGGCGCTGCGGTCATCCTCGCTCACGTCGAGCAGCGAGAGGGACGCATCGTCGATCGTCACGCCCGGCCGCACCGGTGGGGTCTCCGTGCACGAGACCGCCGCGACGACGAGCCAGATCGATCGGAGTGCGGAGCGGTTCATCATGTCGGGAGATCCTGTCTGGGAGGGGAGGAGCGCGGACCTCCGATTTCCACGCCATGGCGCCCGCTGGGGTCAAGCGCTTCCTTCGGCCGGTGTGATCAGCGTTCGCGCGCGTAGACGGGCGCTCCTCCGACCGGCACCCCATCGGCGCCCCGCTCGATCGCGTGGCCCGTCATGTCCACGAGCTCCGTCGCGGCGGGGGGAGGGGTCCAGCGCCACGGCTCCGCCCCGTCGTCGGCGCGCCAGGCGGCCCAGGCTCGGCGTCCGCTCGCGTCGCGGAGCGCGATCACATGGGCGTCCGCGGGCGCTCCGTCGACGGGCTCGCGCCCGGTCACATGGAAGGCCCCGAGGGCGGAGAAGAGAGCGCGCAGCGCGTCGGCGGAGCGCTTGGGCGCGGGGTCGACCTCGTCGGCGGTGTCGGGGTCGTAGCGATAGATGCCGAAGAGGTCCTCGGGGACGAGCTCGCCGCGGCCGTTGCCGTCGCCGAGCTCGTAGAGCCAGACGCCGTCGACGCCCGCGAGCGCGGACAGCAGCACCGCGCGAACGAGGTAGCGCGCCTGCCTCTCCTCGGGCACGTCGGCGGTGACAGGCCAGCCGGTCTCGGTGATCCAGAGCGGGCGAGCGAGGTCGTAGCCGCTGGCCTCCAGCATGGCGGCCGTCTCCTCGATCTTGTGGACGTGCGAGACCTCGCCGTGGCCCTCGCTCTCGGGCGAGACCCTCGGGGGGTAGAGCGTGTAGGCGTGCATCGCGTAGGCGCCCAGCGAGGGGGCCAGCGAGGGCGTCGCCTCGAAGGCGCGGCGGGCGAACTCCACCCCGCCGGTGATGAGCTGCGGGAGGAAGACGGTCCCGCCGAAGGCGACGCGGGCCATCGGGTCGGCGGCGACGGCGGACTCGCGCGTGAGCGACACCAGGCGACCGAAGGCGGAAGGGTCGCCGCGCACCGTCGGGAGCCAGAAGCGGAAGCCGGCGTTGGGCTCGTTCCAGACCTCCCAGTCGCGCACCCGGTCGTGGTAGCGGGTCACGGTGGCGGCGGCGTAGCGGGCGAAGGTGCTCGGGTCGTCGGGGGCGTAGTAGTCCGTGGCGCCCGGGGCGGCGGAGGCCCAGCGGTTGCCGTAGGCGAGCACCGCGAGCACGTCGACGCCGGCCGCGCGGCACTCGTCGAGGAGGGCGTCGTAGCTGTCCCAGGAGAAGGCTCCGGGGGAGGGCTCGACGTCGCGCCAGAAGATCTCGCGGCGAACGCGGTGGAGGCCCAGAGCGCGCAGCGTGCGAAGGGCCCACGCGCGGCGGCCTCGGGCTGACGGAGAGGCGCCCACGGGGAGGTCGCGGCCGGGGAGGGAGAAGCCGACGAGGTCCGAGAGGGCGCGCGGAGAGGGAGGGAGCGAGCGGCGCGGCGGGAGCTCAGGAGGGACATCGGGAGAGGGGAGATCGGGAGAGGGGAGATCGGGAGAGGGAAGGTCGGGAGGAGGGATGTCGGAGGAGGCGTCGACGAGGGGGACGTCGGAGGCGCCAGGCGAGGGCGCGCTGCACCCGAGGAGGAGGGCGAGGGCCGAGGCGAGCGAGGGGCGGATCACGGCGGAGGGTTATACGCGACGATGGGTCGAGGGACGGGTGATGGTGACCTCACGGACTGCCGTTGCACTCGGTGGAGCCCGCGCCTCGGGACGTGGTATCGCCCAGCCATGTCCCTCGAGTGCGCCCACTGTGGAACCCGCTGTCCCGATGGCTCCCCTCGTTGTCCGAAGTGCCTCCGCTCCACGCACCTGATGCCCGTGACCGAGGCCCCGCCGCCGAGGTCCAACCGGGCCCGGGTGGCCTTCGCGGTCGTGGCGCTGCTGCTGGTCGTGGGCGGCGGTGGCGCGTGGCACACCCTCCGCTCTCGGCGGGCGCTCGACCGGCTGCGGCCGATCCCGACGGAGGTCCCGCCGCAGGCCAACGACCCGCTGGTGGCCGGGGCGGAGCTTCAGGAGGTGGTGGCCCGCGTGCGCGCCGAGCACGACCCGGTGGCCCGGGCGCGCCGCGCCGCGGAGCTGGTGCACCAGCGGCGTCAGGCCGCGGTGGTGGGCGAGGGCGAGGCCGTGCCGCCCCCTCGCTCTCCGGACCTGGTGTGGCGGGTGCTGCCCTCGGCGCAGGAGCGGGTGAGCTCGCTCGACCTCGCGCGGCTGGTGGCGACGCTGCTGCGCTCCGCGGGCGACGCCTCGGTCACCGTGGCCGAGCGCACCGCCCCCGCGCGCAGCGACGAGCCCGTCGACCCCACGGGGATGCTCGGGAGCTTCGTGGTGCGCGCGGGCGACCACGTCGTCGAGGTCGCCGACGGGGCGCTCACCGCGCAGGGCAGCGTCGCGCATCGCTCGCTCGACAGCGCCTCGCTCGCCGGCGCCATCGCCGCGCAGTCGGCCCTGGAGCTCGCCACCAGCCGCGGCCCGAGGGACCGGGCGCTCGCGTACGCCAGCGCCGCGGTGGACGCGTGGGGCTCCTCTCCGACGCCGCTCCTCGCGAGGGCCCGCGTGTGGATCGAGGTCGGCGGATCGAGCGGGCTCGACCTCGCGGACAGCGACCTGAGGGCCGCCATCGCGCTG
>CBIHPK010000140.1:0-23042 GCA_966211675.1 uncultured Myxococcaceae bacterium | reverse complement strand
GCCCAGGTAAGCCGGGCGTGGCGCAGGGCGGCCGCGTGGGCGTCGAGGGCGGCGCGAGGGAGCTCGTCGTCGCGGAGCGCGACGCAGAGGGCGTGGAGTCGGTCGAGGTGGCGCTCGAAGCGGGCGCGCAGCAGGGCGTCGTCGAGCATGGCGACGAGCGTGGGCGAGAGCGAGAGGGTGATCCGCGCGGGGTTGTACGGAGAGAGCCCGTCGAGCACGGCCACGAGCGGGAGGTAGCTCTCCAGCATGGCCTCGAAGAGCCAGCGCTCCTCCAGGTGGTCGTCGTGCTCGGGGTGGCGCACGTAGGGGAGGTGCGCGTGCAGGACGAGGAGGACGCCGCCGGGGGATGGGGTCACGGGCCCCGGGTTGTATCGCGCCGGGCGCCCCCTCCCGAAGCGAGATCGCCGGGGGTCGTGGGTGGTGTGACAACGACCCTGGGGATGGGCCTATCATCCCCGGCCATGAACCCCAACTCGATCGAGAGCACGATGAAAGAGACCAGGGTCTTTCCGCCGGACGAGGAGTTCTCGAAGCACGCGCACATCCGCTCGCTCGAGCAGTACCGCGCTCTCTACGAGAAATCCCTCAACGACCCGGAGGCCTTCTGGGGCGAGATGGCCGACGCGCTCCACTGGTTCGCGCCGCCGAGGGAGATCCTGGTGGACGAGGCGCCGCACTCCCGATGGTTCGTCGGGGGCACGACCAACATCGCCTACAACTGCCTCGATCGGCACCTGACCTCGCTGCGCCGCAACAAGGCCGCGATCCTCTGGGAGGGCGAGCCCGGCGAGAGCCGCACGCTCACCTACCAGCAACTGCACCGCGAGGTGTGCCGCTTCGCCAACGTGCTGCGCAAGCTGGGCGTCCGCACCGGCGACCGCGTGGCGATCTACATGGGCATGGTGCCCGAGATCGCCGTGGCGATGCTCGCGTGCGCCCGCATCGGCGCGCCGCACATGGTGATCTTCGGCGGCTTCGCGGCGGACGCGGTGCGCGACCGCATCAACGACTCCAAGGCCTCGCTGGTGGTGACCTGCGACGGGTCGTGGCGCCGAGGGCAGGTGGTGCCGCTGAAGGCCATCGTCGACAAGGCCATCGCGGAGTGCCCCAGCGTGCGGCACACGGTGGTGTTCAAGCGCACCGGCGAGCGGGTCAACATGGAGCCCGGCCGCGACCACTTCTGGCAGGAGGTCATCGAGGCGGTCAACGCCAGCTCGACCCCGGTGCCCGTGGAGAGCGAGCACCCGCTGTTCATCCTCTACACATCGGGCACCACGGGCAAGCCCAAGGGCATCGTGCACACCACCGGCGGGTACATGGTGGGCACGCACGTCACGACCAAGTACGTCTTCGACCTGCGCGAGAACGACACGTACTTCTGCACCGCCGACGTCGGCTGGATCACCGGCCACTCCTACGTCGTCTACGGTCCGCTGCTCAACGGCGCGACCATCCTGATGTACGAGGGCGCCCCCAACTTCCCCGACCAGGGCCGGCTCTGGCAGCTCTGCGAGCGCTACGGCGTCACCATCTTCTACACCGCTCCGACGGCCATCCGGGCCTTCATGCGCTGGGGCGAGCAGTGGCCCATGAAGGCCGACCTCTCGTGCCTCAGGCTGCTCGGCAGCGTCGGCGAGCCCATCAACCCGGAGGCGTGGATGTGGTACCAGCGCGTCATCGGCAACGCGCGCTGCCCGGTGGTGGACACCTGGTGGCAGACCGAGACCGGGGCCATCATGATCTCGCCGCTGCCGGGGGCGACGCCCACCAAGCCCGGGAGCGCGACGCTCCCCTTCTTCGGCATCGACGCCGACGTGGTGCGCAAGGACGGCACGCGCTGCGCCCCCAACGAGGGCGGCTTCCTGGTGATCAAGCGCCCGTGGCCCTCGATGCTGCGCACCATCTACGGCGACGACGAGCGGTACCAGAAGCAGTACTTCACGGAGATCCCCGGGGTGTACTTCACCGGCGACGGGGCGCGCCGCGACGAGGACGGCTACTTCTGGCTGATGGGCCGCGTCGACGACGTGCTCAACATCGCCGGCCACCGCCTCGGCACCGCGGAGATCGAGAGCGCCCTCGTCGGCCACCGCGCCGTGGCCGAGGCCGCGGTGGTGGGCCGCCCGGACGAGCTCAAGGGCCAGGGGCTCGTGTGCTTCGTGACGCTGCGCCCCGGCTTCGCGGCCACCAACGAGCTGAAGCAGGTGCTCGCCGAGCACGTGGCCTCGGAGATCGGGCGCTTCGCAAGGCCCGACATGGTGCGCTTCGCCGACGCGCTCCCGAAGACCCGCAGCGGCAAGATCATGCGCCGGCTGCTCAAGGAGATCGCCGGAGGAGGCGAGGCCAAGGGCGACACGACCACGCTCGAAGACCTCTCGGTGCTCGCCGCCCTGCGCGCCACCGACGAGGACTGAACCCCCTCCCTCCCTCCCTCCCTCCGCTCCGACTCCTTCCCTCCCTCTCGCTCTCCCCCCGGATGGCGGTCACGGCCCCGTCGGCCCGCACCCTGACGAGGCCCCGCCTGGTCCTCGAAGCAAATTGATTCTGGTATTCACAGTTATGATTCCCTTGTGATAGTCACTGGGGCCCATGAAGACCTTGCGCTCCAATACAGGCCTTTTTCTCCGATCCGCCTCGATGGCCCTGCTGCTGGCCTCGGGCTGCAACTACGCCGACACGGTCACCGACGCGGGCGCCAGCGACGCCAGCGTGACCGACGGCGGCGCCTCGGCGCCGAGGGTGATCGCCGTCTCGGCCACCGGGCACGACCGCTTCTACGGCGTGACCTTCGACCCCACCGGGCGCTTCTACGCCGTGGGCGTGGTCTCCGAGGGCAACGTCGCCGCGACCGCCGACTTCGAGACCGTGGTCGCGCGCTTCACCGCCGCGGGCGAGCTCGACACGAGCTTCGGCCAGGGCGGCTACGCTCGCCGCAACGTGGCGGTGGGCCTCGGCGGCGAGGTGGCGCGAGGCGTCGCGCTGCAGTCCGACGGCAAGGTCGTCGTGGCGGCCACCGTCGAGCACGTCGCCGCCGGGGCCGATCCCCGCGACCGCGACATCGCGCTCGTGCGCTTCAACGCCGACGGGACGCGCGACACCGGCTTCGGCGTCGACGGCGTGGTGACGCTCGACCTGAGCGACGGCCAGGTCGACGGCACCGCCTACGTCGCCGACTCGGCCTGGGGCCTGAGCGTGTACCCCGACGGCCGGCTGCTGGTCACCGGAGCGCAGAAGCGCGCGGGCGGCACCGACACGGACTTCGTCGCGGTGCGCCTGAGCGCCGACGGGGTGCGCGACCCGGCCTTCGGCACCAACGGCGTCACCTCGGTGGACATCAACAACCGCAGCGCCAGCCCCCGCACCGCGACGGTGCTCGCGGACGGCGGCGTGGTGGTGTCGGGCTACATGGACGACGGCGGCGTGGTGAAGCCGGTGCTCTTCAAGCTCACCGCGGCGGGCGTGCTCGACCCGAGCTTCGGCACCGCCGGGGTGTTCTCTCCGACGGTGCTCGCGGCCACCACCGAGGCCTACGGCGCGGTGCTCCAGGGCTCGTCCTTCGTCACCGCGGGCTACGGCCGGAGCAACACCAACGAGAGCCTCGACTGGGTCTCGCTGCGCGTCTCCGCCACCGGCGCGCTCGACTCCACCTGGGGGACGGCGGGCGTGGCGAGGCTCGACCTCGCTCGCTTCAACGACAACGCGCGCGCCCTCGTGGCGCTGCCCGACAACCGCATCCTGATGGTGGGCGGCGGACGGCCGACGGAGACCAACGTCGACGGGATGATCGCGATGCTCACCGCCACGGGTCAGCCGGACACCAGCTTCGGCGCCCGGGGGATTCGCACCTACGACTTCGGCGGGGTGTCGGACTTCTTCTGGGCCGTGGCGGTCAACCCGGCGCACACGCACGCCGCGGTCGTCGGGGCGCGCGCCGTCGGGGTGTCCGCGGGCGCGACCACCGCCAACGACGACTCGGTGGTCTTCCTGCTCCCGCTCTGAGACCCCTTCAGCCCCGCAGCCGGCTCCACAGGAACACCGCGGCGGCGCCCAGCAGCGCCGTCGAGAGCCCCAGCATCACCAGCGCCTGCACCGTGCTCGGACCCTTCTTCACCGGGCGGTCCCAGTCGTCGCGCACCGCCGCGTCGGGCTCCGTCGCGTCGGCGCTCGCCGAGGGCGCTCCGCCCTTCTCGTCGAGCCCGCGGGTGAGCTTCTCGTCCGCGTCCGCCGCGGCGTCGTCGCTCTCCTCCGGGCGCGCGGGCCGGTGGTGCTCTCGCACCAGCCTCCCCAGCATCCGCTGCGCCGCGCCGCGGTTGAGCGGGACCAGCGCCGCCCCGAGCTCCGCCGCCAGCGCCGAGTGGGTGAACACCGTCTCCGAGCGCAGCTTCGCGGTGAGCTCCTGCACCGTCGGCGGCGTCGGCGCGAGGGCCGTCTCCAGCAGCGTCGCGACGCCCTCCTGCGCCTCGCGGTCGTCCACCGCGGGGGAGCACAGCTCGTTGAGCTTCACGAGCCCGTTCTCGTCGACCTCGATGCCCCCGGCGTCGAGCACCATGCGCCGGTCCTTCATCGACTCCACCGCCTGGAGCACGATGAACAGCGCGCTCTCGGGCGTCATGGGGGTGCCGCGACGGGACATCGCCTCCACCAGATCGTCCATCGCCACCGCGTCGCTCATCGGTCCTCCGGGGCGGCGTCGTCGCGAACGACGACCCCGCGGGAGCGAAGGTAGTCCCGCGCCTGCCCGAGGGTGAAGTGACCGTCATGGAAGATCGTCGCCGCCAGCGCCGCGTCCGCCCCGCCGCCGCCCTCCGAGATGGGCAGCACCCCCATCGCGAGGTGCTCCAGCGTCCCGACGCCGCCGCTCGCGATCACCGGGCACCCGACCGCCTCCACCACCGCTCGCACCAGCTCCAGGTCGTAGCCGAGCCCGGTGCCGTCGCGGTCCATGCTGGTCAGCAGGATCTCCCCGGCGCCGCGCGCATCCACCTCGCGCGCCCAGTCGAGCGCGTCGAGCCCGGTGTCCACCCGGCCGCCGTGGGTGAAGACCCCCCAGCCCGCGCTCGCGTCGTCGGGGTCCCTGCGCCTGGCGTCGATGGCCACCACCAGCGCCTGCCGCCCGTAGGCCCCGGCCACCGCCTCGATGAGCGCGGGGTGGGTCACCGCCGAGCTGTTCACCGAGACCTTGTCCGCGCCCGCCCGCAGGATCGCGTCCACGTCCTCGCGGGTGCGTATCCCGCCGCCCACGGTGAGCGGCACGAAGACCTCGCGCGCCGTGCGCTCGACCACGTCCAGCAGGATGTCCCTCGCCTCGTGCGAGGCCGTGATGTCCAGGAAGGTGATCTCGTCGGCCCCGGCGCGGTCGTACGCGCGAGCGCAGTCCACCGGGTCGCCCGCGTCGCGCAGCCCGACGAAGCGCACGCCCTTCACCACGCGGCCGTTCTTCACATCGAGGCAGGGGATCAACCGCCGCGCGACCGTCATCTCAAGCACCGCTCCCGATCGCCAGGGCCTCGCGCGCCGTGAACGCGCCCTCGTAGAGCGCTCGGCCCACCACCGCCGCGCCGATGACCTCCCTCGCCGCGAGCGCCCTCAGGTGGTCGAGCGAGCCGATGCCTCCGCTCGCGATCACCAGGGCCGCGGGGACCTCCCTCGCCAGCCGCTCGGTGGCCTCCACGTTGGGCCCCTCGCCGGTGCCGTCGCGCGCGATGTCCGTGTAGAGCACCGCGCGCGCGCCGCGGGAAACACAGTCCTTCGCGAGGGCGACGGCGTCGAGGGACGTGGCCTCGGTCCAGCCCTTGGTGGCGACCCTGCCGTCGCGCGCGTCGACCGCCACGGTGACGTCGACCACCGCGCTGGCCTCGCTCACGAAGCCCGGGTCCTCCGCCGCGCGGGTTCCGATCACCACCCTCGACGCGCCCGCCTCTCGGTAGGCGCGCACCTGCTCCAGGGTGCGGATGCCGCCGCCCACCTGCACCCGCAGCGCCTCGCCGAAGCGAGCGAGGAGCGAGCCCACCAGCGCCGCCTGCGTGGCGCGGCCGTCGCGCGCGCCGTCGAGGTCGACCAGGTGCACCCAGGTCGCGCCCGCGTCGAGGTAGCGCTCGATCACCGCCGCGGGGTCGTCGCCGTAGACGGTGACCTTCTCGTAGTCGCCGCGGTGAAGCCGCACCACCCGGCCGCCGAGGAGGTCCATCGCGGGGATGACGATCACGGCGCCCTCCGCACGAAGGCCCGCAGCAGACCGATGCCCGCCGACTGCGACTTCTCCGGGTGGAACTGCACCGCCCACAGTCGCCCCCGGGACACCGCGCTCACGAAGCGGTCGCCGTGCTCGGTCTCCCCCGCGATGCACTCCCTCGCCGAGCCATCGGGCACCACGTAGTAGCTGTGGACGAAGTAGTACCAGTGCGATCGACCCAGCCACGCGGCGGCCGCGTCGTCCCTGGGGAGCACCTGGTTCCAGCCCATGTGCGGCACCTTGAGCCGCGCGCCCTTCGCGTCGATCATCCCCTCGCGGAAGCGCCGCACCGTGCCCGGAAACACCCCGAGCCCATGCGCCCCGCACGCCTCCTCGCTGGACTCGAAGAGCACCTGAAGCCCCAGGCAGATCCCCAGGTACGGCCGGTCGTCCGCGAGGTGCTCGCCCACGGCCTTCGCCAGCGCCCCGCCGTGCCGGTGCAGCGCCGTCGCGCAGTCCCCGAAGGCCCCCTGGCCCGGCATCACCAGCGCCGCCGCCTCGCGCAGCTCGCCCGGATCGTTCGTGCACCGCACCCGCTCCGGGTCTCCGCCCTCGGCCACCAGCGCCGCGCGCAGGGCCCGCTCGACCGAGCGGAGGTTGCCGAGGCCCACGTCCACCACCACGATCGCCGCCCGGTCGCTCACTCGGTCAGCGTCCCCTTGGTGGAGGGCAGCAGCGTCCCCTCGACCCGCACCGCGTCGCGCAGCGCCCGGGCCAGGGCCTTGAAGGAGCACTCGATGATGTGGTGCAGGTTGTCGCCCTCGATGCGCCGCACGTGGAGGTTGCACATCGCGCCGCGCGCGAAGCCCTCGAAGAAGACCCCCGCGAGCTCCGTGTCGAAGGTGCCGAGCCGGGCCTTCGGGAGCCCGAGCCGGTCGACGTAGTAGGTGCGCCCGGAGAGGTCGAGCGCCACCTGGCAGAGCGCCTCGTCCATGGGCAGCGTGGCCTCGCCGTAGCGACGGATGCCGCGGCGGTCGCCGAGCGCCTGCTCCACCGCGCGGCCGAGGACGATGGCGAGGTCTTCGGTGGTGTGGTGGCCGTCGATCTCCACGTCGCCGGTCGCGCGCACCGTGAGGTCGAGGCCGCCGTGCCTCGCGAGCTGGTCGACCATGTGGCTGAGGAAGGGGATCGGCGTCTGGATGTCCCCGACCCCCTGGCCATCGAGGTCGAGGGTCACCGAGATGGACGTCTCCCGGGTGGTGCGGGTGACCGTGGCCGAGCGGGTCATGGGAGTCGCCGCGTACCATGTCGCCCTCGCCACGGGCAAACATCGCTCGGGCCCTGGCGGGGCGTCCGACGCTCCCGGGTCGTGCTACCCCTATCGCTGGCCATGGACCCCCTCATCATCGCCGCGGCGCTCCTCCTCCTCGCCCTGATCGCCCTCGGAGCGAGGGCGATCCTCGACCGGGCGGCGCTCCAGCGGCGGACCTCCGACCGCAACGTCGTGACGGCGCACTGGGAGTCGCTGGTGATGCAGCGCCGCGACCTGCGACTCGCGGTCGACGTCCTCGGGGTCCCCACGCTGCACGGCCGGGTCGGGTCCGTCGCGTACACCATCCAGCTGAGCGCCGACGACGGCCCGTGGGGGCACCGGCCCCTCGCGCACGCGCCGTCGCTCTCCAGCGCCATCCCCCTCGCCGTCGTGCGCAAGGGCGAGGGCGACGTGCCGGTGCCGTCGCTGCCCTCCGGGATGACCACCGGCGACGAGGACTTCGACGCGGTCTTCGAGGTGCGCTGCGACGACCCGGAGGCCGCCCGCTCCAGGCTGGGGCGCGAGGTGCGCGCGGCGATGCTGGCGATCCCCGCGGCCTTCGCCTGGGCCGACGCCGGCGGGCTGCGGGTGGACCTCGGCGCCTCCGCCACGGTGCTCGACCACGCGCTGCTCGACGCCCTTCGCGACGTGCTCCAGGGGGTCGCGGCCGCCGTGCCTCCGGCCGTCGCCGCGGGTTGATCGCGCCCCCCTTCCGGAGGCCATCGCGAACCGTCGCGGGATGGTGTTAGGGTGCGCGCCGCCATGCGCCTGCTGCTCACCGCCCTCTGCCTGTCCGCGGCCCTCGGATGCGCCAACGACCCGCCCTACCAGAACTGCTCGCGCACCGTGCTCTGCAGCGGTGACACGCCGCTCTGCCTGTCGACCACCGCCCCGTCGGGGCGCACCGCGCTCTTCTGCACGGCGCGCTGCACCACCCCCACCGGGGCGGCCTCGGCGGAGTGCCCGGCCAACAGCGCCTGCATCCGGCTCAACAACGGCGACCCGGTGTGCCTCCAGCGCTGCACCACGGACGCCGACTGCCCCTTCACCAACGGCGCCTGCCTCGTGACCGCCGACTCGATGGGGCAGCGCGTCTGCACCGTGCGCCCGTAGATTGGGCGTTCCAACCCTTCGCGCATCGGTGGTAGGCTCCGGGCAGAGATACGGTGAGTCGTTGCCGCTGAAGTTCACAGCCAGCGTCCCAGGCGAGCTGCGGTTCCGCGACCTGGTCGGGTCGATGGTCCGCGCGGTGTGCCTGCGCGTCGAGCGCGACGCGGGCTGCGCGGGCCTGGAGTGGCGTCTCATGAGTGCCTACAACGAAGCCTTCAACAACATCGTCGAGCACGCCTACGCGGTCTCCCCGGGCGACGTCGAGGTGGTGCTCCTGGTCGACGACGACGAGGTCGTCCTGCGCATGATCGACCACGGCGCGGGCTTCGATTTCGACGACGCGGGCGCCAGTGATCAGGTGCCCGCGCTCGACAGCCTCTCCGAAGGGGGCATGGGGCTCTTCATCATCCGCAATGCCATGTCTTCCGTTACGTACGAGCGCCGTCAGGACAAGAATCTCCTCACCATGACCAAGACTCTCTCCGAATGCGCGGCGGTCTCGTCCGCGACCTCCCATGGGGATCCCCGATGCTGAAGCATGAACTCACCGAGCAGGCTGGCGTGGTCATCCTGCGGGTGCAGGAAGAGAACCTCGACGCACTCACCGTCCCCGAGGCCCGCCTCCTCGTGGAGCAGCTGGTCGAGCGCGGCGGCATCAAGGTGGTCTTCGAGATGACCGCGGTGAAGGTCATCGACAGCTCCGGCGTGGCCATCATCGTGTCGCTCTTCAAGCGGCTGCGCGCGCTCGGCGGCGCGGTGCGGGTCGCGGGCGTCCTCGGCCAGCCGAAGGACATCTTCGCGATGCTCCGGCTCGACCAGGCGCTGCCCATCTTCCCCACGGCCGAAGAGGCGCTCAAGGGGTTCTGACCGCGCCGTGGCCAGCATCGTCACCCTCGGCCCGCAGGATGTCGGAAAGGTGTACCGCCTCGACGCGGGCGAGTGCCTGCTCGGTCGGCGGCTCGATTGCCACATCTGCATCCCCGACCAGCGCATCTCGCGACGCCACGCGCGCATCCGCCGCGAGGGCGACGGCTACGCCCTCGAAGACCTCGGGAGCTGCAACGGCTCCTTCGTCAACGGGCGGCGCATCCAGGGGAGCTCGCGGCTGCGGCACGGCGACGAGGTGGAGATCGGCGCGTCGCGCTTCCGCATCGACCTGAGCGACGACATGGTGGCGCAGGCCGAGAGCACCTCGGTGCGCATCACCCAGGACACGGCCGAGCACACGCTCAACATGATCGAGGTCGCGCACCTCGGCCTCAACCTGAAGCAGGGCCTCGCGACGGTCTCGGGCAAGAGCCCCTCCGGGCGCCCCATCGACCCGGCGAGGCTCGAACGCAAGCTCCAGGCGATGTACCGGATCTCGGAGACCGTCGCGAGCACCCTCGACGCCAACGCGCTGCTGGAGAAGGTGTGCGGAATACTCCTGGAGGTATTCCCGCAGTCCTCGGCGGTGGCCGCGGTGACCTTCGACCAGCGCTCGCGCCAGCTCCGCACGCAGGCCGCTCGGCGCCGCAAGGGGCGCGAGACACCGGGCGCTCAGCCCACCATGGACATCTCGCAGCAGGTGGTCGACCGCGTGCTGCGCCAGGGGCACTCGGTGCTGCTGCGCGCCAACACCGACACGCCCATCGGCCCGATGGACACGCTGGTCATCAAGAACCCGCTGCTCCTCCCGATGCCCGACGGCACGGTGCCGCCGGTGGAGGAGGGGGCCGTGGGGTGGCGCATGGGGGCGCCGCTGTCCTTCCGAGGCGAGCACCTGGGCATCCTGCACGTCGACGCGGAGACGGCCCTCGGGTACTTCACCCAGGACGACCTCGACCTGCTCCAGGGGCTCGCGAGCCAGGCCGGCATCGCGCTGCACCTCATCGGGCTGCACCACCGCCTGCTCGCCCGCGAGCGCCTCGACTACGACCTGCGCCTCGCCCGGCAGATCCAGCGCAACCTGCTGCCGCGCGAGCCGCCGAAGGTGGCCGGGCTCGATTTCGCCGTGCACTACGAGCCCGCCTTCCACGTGGGCGGGGACTTCTACGACTTCCTCTGGCTCGACCCCACTCGCCTCGCGATGGTGGTCGGCGACGTGTCCGGCAAGGCCATCTCCGGCGCCCTCTTCATGGCGCGCGTCACCAGCGAGATCCGCTTCGCGGCGCCGGTGGAGTCGCACCCACGGCGGATCATCCAGCGCGTCAACCGCGCGCTCTCGGAGGTCGCCGAGGACGGGATGTTCGTGACGATGGTGTTCCTGTCGCTCGACCTGACGCAGCAGATCCTGCGCTTCTCGAACGCCGGGCACACCACGCCGCTGCTGCTGCGCGGGGGCCGGGTCACCCCGCTGGAGTACGCCGAGGCGCGGTGCCTCCCGGTGGGCGTCGAGGCGCGCGTCGAGGTGGCCGAGGCGCAGGTGAAGCTGCTGCCGGGCGACGTGCTGGTGCTCTACACCGACGGCATCATCGAGGCGCGCTCCATGGCGGGCGAGTTCTACGGGGTCGAGCGGCTGCACGCGGTGCTGGAGCGCAGCGGCGGCTCGGCGCGCCAGGTGCTCGAAGCGGTGCTGGGCGACCTGGACAAGTTCGTCGAGGACGCGCCCCAGGCCGACGATCAGACCGTGGTGTGCCTGGCCGTGAGCGAGGCCTCGTCCAAGCGCTTCGAGAGCGTGCTACCCGCTCGGGGGTGACGGATGGCCCGCGCCGCTCGCCTCGCGCTGCTCGCCTCGCTCTTCGCCGCCTGCGCCCCGGTCCCGGTCAACGGGCTCTTCCCAGACGCCGCGACCGGAGGCGATGCCGCCGTCGATGGGCCCGTCGCGACCGACGTCCCCGTCGCGAACGACGTCCCACCGACGAGCGATGTCCCCTCCAGTGACGTCCCCGCCGTCCTCGACGCCCCACCCTCGACCGACGTCCCTACCACTGACGTCCCCGTCGCGGTCGATGTCCCCGTCGTGGTCGACGTCCCCATCGCGATCGACGTCCCCGTCGTGGTCGATGTCCCGGTGGTCATCACGCCCGTCGCGCAGGTCAGCGCGGGCTACACGCACACCTGCGCCCGGCTGCCGTCGGGGGAGGTCCGGTGCTGGGGCGCCAACGACCACGGCGCGCTCGGCGACGGAACCACCGCCGCCCGCTCCCGGCCGACGCCGGTGATGGGACTCGCGGGCGCCGCGGAGGTCAGCGGAGGGAGGGAGTTCTCCTGCGCTCGGCTCGCGAGCGGCGGGGCTCGCTGCTGGGGGCGCAACCAGTACGGTCAGCTCGGCGACGGCAGCACCACCGAGAGCCTCACGCCCACGACGGTGCAGGGGCTCTCCGGCGCGGTCGAGGTCGACGCGGGGGCTTACCACGGCTGCGCCCGCGGCGGCGACGGGAGCCTGCGCTGCTGGGGCTACAACACCGTCGGGGCCGTCGGCGACGGGACCATCGACGCGAGGCCCACGCCGACCCTGGTCTCGGGCCTCATGGACGCGGCGCAGGCGGGCCTCGGCAACTTCTCCTCGTGCGCGCGGCGAGCGTCCGGCTCGGTGGCCTGCTGGGGCGACAACGACTACGGCCAGCTCGGCGACGGCAGCCTCACGCAGCGCAACGCCCCCGTCGCGGTGATGGGCCTCACCGGCGTGACCTCGCTCGCGGTGTCCCTGTCGAGCGCCTGCGCGGCGCGCAGCGACGGCACCGTCTGGTGCTGGGGTCGCAACGAGTACGGCCAGCTCGGAGACGGGACCATCACCAGCCGATCGACGCCGGTGCGGGTCGAAGGGCTCTCGGGCGTGGCCTCGGTCGCGGGCGGCGGTGGGCACTTCTGCGCGCGGATGAGCGACGCCACGCTGCGCTGCTGGGGCCGCAACAGCTCCGGCCAGCTGGGCGACGGGACCAACGGCGGACGACGCTCTCCGACGGTTGTTCCTGGCCTGGCGGACGTCGCCGAGGTGACCCTCGGGGAGGGCCACACCTGCGCCCGGCTCAACAGCGGCGAGCTTCGCTGCTGGGGCAACAACGAGTCCGGTCAGCTCGGAGACGGGACCACCACCAACCGGCGGACGCCGACGACCGTGGTGTTCTGAGCGGCGGCTCAGCGGCGAGCGAGGTGGCGGGCGAGGGCGTCGGCGAAGTGCTCCGCGGCCCGAGGGTGAGTGCGGAAGTAGAGCGACGGCTCGATGGCCTCGAGCTCCATCAGGGCGAGCGATCCGTCGTCGAGGCGCACGAGGTCGACGCGCGCCTGGAGCGGGACCTCGTCGAGCGCGGCCATCACCCGGTCGGCGGCGAGGCGGAGCGCGGCGTCCGGGTCGATGGAGGCGATGAGCCCGCCGTGCTCCTCCTGCACGCGGAAATCCCCGGTCTTCGGGCGCTTCACGATGGCGTGGCTGTACTCGCCGTCGAAGTAGAAGACCGAGTACTCGCCCTCGTCGAGCACCGAGGCCACGAAGGGCTGGGCCATCCACTCGCGGTCGGCGAAGCGAGAGGCGAGCTCCTCGGCGACCGCGGGCGCGACCTCGCGAGGGAGGCGGAAGGTGTCGTGCGCGTTGGCGCTCACCGTGGGCTTGAGCACGCACTCGCCCAGCGCGTCGCAGAGCGCGACGAGCCCGTCGGCGGAGAGCCCCACGCCCCAGCGGGTCGGGACCACCCGCACGCCGCGCGCGTCGAGGTCCCGGAGGTAGGTCTTGCGGGCGTTCCATCGGACGAGGGCGCTCGGGTTGGCGAGGGGGACGCCCGCGGACTCGATGGCGGAGAGCGCGTCGAGGAAGGCGTCGAGGTCGTGCTGGTAGTCCCAGGTGGTGCGGATGAGCACGAGGTCGAAGGCGCCCCAGTCGACGCCCCGGCGGCGCCAGGGGATCTCCTCGACGCGCCAGTCGCGGGCGCGGAGCTCGGCGATGGCGAGCTCGTCGTCGATGACGTACGCGCTGCGGTCGTCGAGCGTGAGGAAGGCGACGGAGGGCTTGGTAGGGCCAGGCATGGGTCACAAGGTGCCCCACCTGCGACCCAGGCCGAAGCCCCATGGGGAGCTTCATCCTCCGGGGACTCGAAGGATTGGGATGGACGGCGCTCCGATCAGTCCACCGAGAGGGGGACCTCGTAGATCTCGTCCGTCGGGTGCCCGGCCCTTCGGTGGACGTCGAGGACGGCCTGCTTGTTCGGGCCCTCCGAGAGGCAGAAGACCTTGCCCGATACGGGATCGGCCCAGGCCTTGATGAAGTGGACCCCGGCCTGTCCCTCGATGGCCAGGTCGTGTTCGTGGGCCTCCTTGAGCTGCTGCGCCGTGAGGCCCGTCATTCCAGTGTGCACGTCCATGAATTGAGGCATGACCGCTCTTCCTTTCGGTAGCTCGTCGACCCTCCCGACGAGCCGAACGGCAACATGAGGCAGCATGCCCTGACCGCAAGGGAGCGCGGGCCTACCCCGGCGGCATCCCCGCCCCGAGCGCAGGGACGACGATGAACACCGGCCGCGAGTCGACCACGCTGCGCGCCCGGCCGACGACCTCGATGGTCGCCTGGAAGAGCTGCGCCGCGGGGCCTGCCGGCTGGAAGTCGTTGTAGAAGTCGGCGTCGAAGACCACCGAGGTGCTCGGGGCGACGTCGTAGAAGGTCGTCGCGTCGCTGCGGGCGAAGCCCTCCGGCGCGTCGGGGATGCCCCGCGCAGGGGTCACCGCGTGGACGAAATCCGCCGTGCTGCGGCCGGGCGGGAGGCGCCGCTCGGCGGCGTCGGGGGCGGTGCGCGTGGTGATGTCCTGCCGGGTCTGGCCCGCGATGGTGGTGATGGCGTTGACGACCTGCGCCGCCGTCACCGGGATGCCCGAGGGCCCCGGGTTGAAGGCCAGGGGGCGGCCCCGCTCGTCGACGGAGTTCGTGCGCGTCGCGACGGCGACGGCGTTGGCGTAGGTCTCCTGGCCGGGCCCGACGTCGATGCCGATGAAGAAGGCCTCGCGGCGGTTGAGGGCCTCGACGAGCTCGGCGCAGCGATGCCCGCGGCCGCCGCTCACCGGGGACTCGTCATCGCAGCCGTCGTACCAGGTGGAGTCGGAGGCCAGCACCACGATGGGGACCCGACCCTCGGCGAAGCAGCCGAAGCCGTAGACGTGGTCGTCGGGGCCGGCGTCGCAGTCCATCGCGGGGTCGAAGGGAGGCACCCACCCGTTGCCGCTCGGGTCGAGGGCGTTGTGGACGCTGCGGCGGGCGGCGCTGGGGATGTTGGGCGCGGGGAAGCGCGTGCCCGTGCCCGCGATGACCTCGTACGCGGCCTCGGTCTGGTCCTCGGCGTGGTCGCCGCCGACGAAGCGGCCGCCGGTGTCGGCGCTGATGGTGTGCATCACGCTGAAGGCCCGCTGCGAGAGCGTGGTGTCGGCGTGGACGCGCTGGCGCACCCAGAGGGTGTAGTCGCCGGGGTTGCCGGGCTGGCCGCTGCTGCCGAGCGCGACGTCGAAGAAGGGCATGGAGTCGAAGGAGCCGACGCCCACGCGGATGTCCGGGATCGCGGCTCGGATGCGAGGCACGATGTCGGTCTGGAACGAGCGGTTGAGCACGTCGATGACGGGCTCCATGCTCGCCGAGTTGTCGACGAGGAAGAACACGTCGGCCAGCCGGATGCGCGTCGCGAAGGTGAACTCCCGGCGCTCGTGCGGCCCGCTCGCGGGCGCCGGGTAGTACGGCAGGATCACGTAGAGCCCGTTCGCCGGAGGGCGCGACGACGCGTCGGCGCCGTCGGAGCGGGCGGCCGTCTCGACGAGGTCGGAGGCGCCGTCGCCGTCCGTGTCCGCGGCGCACGGGTCGGTGTGCGCGGCGGCCTCCTCGCGGTCCGTGAGCCCGTCGTCGTCCGAGTCGGTGTCGCGGAAGTTGGCCCGGCCGTCGGGCGCGCCGTCGCAGTTGTCCGACGAGCCGCCGCAGGAGAGCGAGCGGGCCTGCGCCGCGAAGCCGGGGTATGCGCGCGTGGCCTCGACGGCGTCGGAGAAGCCGTCGTCGTCCGAGTCGGTGTCGCGGAAGTCCGGCGTGCCGTCGCCGTCCGTGTCCGTGGCGGGCGCGCCCTCGATGAAGTCCGAGAGGCCGTCACGGTCCTGGTCGGTGCAGGGGCCCGGCGGGGCGCACGAGCCGCCGTCGCAGGGGGTGGCTCCGCCGTCGCGCGGCGCGAAGACGCGGGCGCCGTCCGAGGAGCAGCCGACCCCGAGGGCGATGAGCGCGAGGCCGATCGGATGGATAGCGCGCCGGACGAGCATGCAGCGACTCCGTAGGGGCACCGAGACGAGACCACCCGAAGGTCCGATCGAGCGCTGGGACGATATCGAAAGCGCGGCCGGACCGACAGTGGGGCCCCGATGCTCCGGAGGGCGTCCTCGCGGCGCGTCACCAGTGCAGCCGCGCCCCGACGGACGGCGGGACGAGCAGCCAGTACCGCCCCTGCTGACGCATCCGACCCGCGCGGTCGTAGGCGTCGGGACCGGCGCCCCAGAAGAGGTCGCCTCGCACCGCGCCTCGGATCGCGCCGCCCGTGTCCTGCGCCACGACGAGCCGACGGATGGGGCCGACGCCCTCCAGCGGCGCGAGGTCGAGGAACATCGGCGCGCCGAGCGGGATGAAGTGCGTGTCGACGGCCATGCTGCGGCCCGCCGTGAGCACCACGCCCTCGGAGCCCGTCGCCCCCTGCGCGCTCTCGTGGAAGAAGACGTACGAGGGGTTGCGGTTCATCACGGCCTGCGCCTCGGCCGGGTGCGCGGCCAGCCACGCGCGGATCGACTGGAGCGACACCGCGCTCCGCTCCAGCGCGCCCCGCTCGATCAACACCCGGCCGAGCGGGACGTACGCGTGGCCGTTGCTGGCGTCGTAGTTGACCTGCAGCACCGAGCCGTCGTCGAGCGCCACGCGGCCCGACCCCTGGATCTCGAGGAAGAACGCGTCGATCGCGTCGTCGACCCAGACCAGCGGACGCGCCGTGCGGCGCAGCGCACCTGCCGCGATCTGCGCGCGGGTCCAGTAGGGGCGCAGGCCGCCTCGGACGCGGCGCCGGGCGCCACGCTGCGGCGTCGAGACGAGGTCCGAGGGGCGCGCGTAGAGCGGCACCCGGAAGCGCCTGCTGCGCCTGCGCGAGCCTCGGAGCTCGGGCTCGTAGTACCCGGTGAACAGCCCCCGGTCGCTGCCCCCCGAGGCGACGGACACGGGCACGAAGCTGCGCTCGAAGTAGGCGCGCGCCGCGGCCGCGTCGGCCTCCGGCGGTGGGAGCGCGCGACACGCGGCCTTCCACTCCGACGCCACACCGGCGAGGCCACCGGGGCCGACGGGGCGGTCGTCGGGCACCCGCAGCAGCCGCTCGCAGGTGCGCCGCAGCGGGGGTAGGGCCTCGGCCAGGTTGTCGTCGCGCCACCCGGGGAGCGCGTCGAAGGCCGAGCTCGGCGGCGAGGGCACGGGCGAGGGGGCCGTGGTCCGGGGCGTCGCCACGACCTCGGGAGGCGCGGCCCAGGGCGAGCGCGCGAAGAAGGTCGGAGGGCGTTGCCGCGCGGGCGCGCAGGAGACCATCAGCAGGACCAGCAAGGGGAGCAGCGACCGGCGCGACGGCATGCGCCGCGATGGTACCGCGGGGCGCGTCGGCCTTGCCCCCCAACGCGTCGACGGAGGAGGGAGCTACAGGTCGGTGCGGCCGGCGAGGGTCCAGCGGGCGTCGACGCCGCCGACGCCGGTCTGGTCGATCCAGGTGGTGCCGGGCGTCGGGCCGCAGTGACCCGCGATGACGTCGACGATGTACACCTCGAGGCTGCCCTCCATCGGGGCTCCGGCCGGGCCGAAGTAGTAGCTGACGACGTCCTGGGACAGGTCGCCGACGCGGCCGCGCTTCCAGTTGAGTCCCCAGCGCGGGTCCATCCGACGGAGGCGGCGCACCACCTCGAAGAGGAAGTCGTTGTTGCCCCCCATGGTGACGCACGAGTTGCGGAGCCAGTCGGGGTGCTCGGCGGCCGTGGCCTCCAGCGTGGGCCGCCCGTTGGGCAGCGGCGGCCGGGCGGGCGGGACGTCCGCCGGGGGAGCGGGACCCGCGTCGGGCGGCGGCGTGGCGTCGTAGCCCATGAGCGTCCAGACGGGCCCCTCGGAGGAGCGGTCGATCCAGCCGGGCGCCGCGGGCTCGTCGATGCCCGCCCGCGAGCAGAGGCGGAGGATCACGTCGAACATGTACGCCTCGCGCCGCCCCTCCGGGCAGCCGTCGCCGTAGAAGTACGTGAGGATGTCGCCGGTGAGGGGCCCGGTGCGCCGGTCGAGGCCCCAGCGAGGGTCCATGGCGCGCGCGCGCCGCAGCGCCTCGAAGAGGAAGCGGTACGACCCGCCCGTCGCCACGCACGAGTCGCGGAGCCAGTCGGGGTGCTCGGCGGCGAGCGTGCGGATGATCCCCGAGCCGTCGGGCCCGGCGGACGGCGGACGCGCCGCGGGCGGAGGAAGGGAGCAGCCGGTGTCGGGCGGACCCGCGTCGATCGCAGTGGGGACATCGATCACGGTGGGGACATCGATCACGGTCGCGACGTCCCGAGGGAGGGGCCCATCGACGCGCGGGACATCGGGCGGGGCGGGCGAGTCGAAGCTCGCGACGTCGCGGACGGCGGGCAGGTCGATCGCCATCCGAGGGGCGTCGACGGTCGTGCCCGCGTCGGGGAGCACGGTGACCTCGTCGCCCCACTCCGGCGCGCACGCCGACGCGAGCGTCCCCAACGCCAGAACCCACGGGAGGTGAGCGAGCGATCGTCCCATCGGATTACCCGCGACGGTAACACAGGCGCGGTCGCGCAGAGGGCCCGCGACCGACGATGGCTCCTTCGATCAGAACTGCACCTCGGTCACGAAGTGCGGCGAGGTGCGGGAGCACGGGACGTTGCCCGTCGAGGCCGAGCGGCTGCCGCGGATCGGTGCGCCCTCGACGCCGGCCCGCGCGACGGTGAGGGTGAAGTTGGTCGCCCCGCTCACGCTGAACGGGACCTCTCGTCCGGGGTGTTCGTCGCTCCGTCCGGGGCGGACACCAACGACGGCACGCAGGCGCACCCCTCCCTCACCATCGGGGCGGCCGTCGCGCGAGCGAGCTCTTCGGGGCGCGCCGCGGTCTTCGTCGCCGCCGGAACCTACGGCGAGACCGTCACCCTCTCCTCCGGCGTGTCGCTCTACGGCGGCTATGACCCCGCGAGCTGGGCGCGCACCTTCTCGGCCGAGTCCACCATCCAGCAGTCGCTCGCCTCGGGCGGGAGCGTGACGGCGTTCATCGCTCGCAACGTCGCGACGCGCACCGTCGTGAGCCACGTCACGATCCCTGCGCTCGCGTCGTCGTCGCCCGGGGTCAGCCCCATCGCTGCGCTGGTCGTGAGCGGCGGCGCAGGCGGCCCATCGTTCGCGATCTACCGGCTGGGCACGACCCTCGACCCCGCCGGCAACACGCTCGCGCACGGCGCCGGTGGCGCGGGCGGGGCCTCGAGCCGTCCCGGCACGGCGGGGTCGAGCGGGGCGACGAACTGAGAGCCCGTTACGGGGGACCGCGGGAGATCAGGGACGCGGCGCGTCGGCGCTCGCCACCTCGGGCGAGGGCGGCGCGCGTCCCTCGGCGAGCGCCGCGGCGAGCTCGCTACGGGCGCCGGAGAGCAGCGTGGCCCACTGCGCTCCGAGCAGCCGCTGCTCCGCGGACGACCAGACCGTGACCCGCGCGATCTCGCCGCTGCGAGCGGTCGTCAGGTGGCGGTAGAGGTAGCCGTTGCGCACGTCGATCACGAAGGCGTCGAGGTAGCTCTCCACCCGGGCGTCGAGGAAGGGGACGAAGAGCGTGGTGAGCACCAGCGCGTTGAAGGCCGCGTAGCCGTTGGCGCTGTGGACGATGCGATGTCCGTGGTCGAAGACCACCAGCACGTCGCAGTGCGCGCGGGCCGCGAGCAGTCGCAGCCGGTGCACGTCGACCTCGCGCGGCGGCGCCCAGGGGCGCGGCTCGTCGTAGCGCCGCTGGCCCGTCACCATGGCGGCGGGGATGGGATAGACGCCGGTGACCTGCGGCAGCGAGGCGAGGGTGCTCTCGAGCTCGCCCTCGACCGACGGGTCGAGGGAGAAGTACGCCACGCGCACGTGCTCCGCGAGCTGCGGCCGCACGCTGAAGGCGACGCGGATGTCGTCGTCGGTGATCTCCGGGCCCGCCTGGGCCGCGAAGAGGGTCGCGGTCCCGGGCTGGTGCACGGTCACCCCGCAGCCGCAGAGAGAGAGCAGCGCCGGGAGCACGAGGGCGCGAAGACGAGAGAGGGACATGACGGGCCACCTTTGCAGCGGGCACCCCCATCCGGGCGCGACGCGACGAAGAACGCCGTCGGCGCCGGGAACTTACGCAGCGACCGCAGGCAGCAGGCTCCGCCCGACCCGCGCTCGATGACACCAGCCCGCACCCTGCGCTGATCGCAGGGGTCGCGTGGGCGGCGCCGACGCGACTACCATGCGCCCACCGTTCATCACGGAAGGGTCCACACGACATGGCACTGGCGACGATTCTCAAGCTCCTCCTGACGGGTGCCCTCATCGGCGTGACCAGCGGGCTCCTCGGCATCGGCGGCGGCGTGCTGGTGATCCCGATGCTGGTGCTGGTCTTCGGGTACACCCAGCAGCGGGCCGTCGGCACCAGCCTCGCGATGCTGCTCCCGCCCATCGGGATCTTCGCCGTGATGCGCTACGCCCGCGCGGGCCAGGTCGACTGGGTCGCCGCCATGGTGATCGCCAGCGCCTTCGCCGTCGGCGCCGCGCTCGGCGCCTGGATCGTCACCCGCGGCTGGATCTCCGAGCGGGCGCTTCGCTACGTCTTCGTGACCTTCCTGCTCTACATCGCGGGCAACATGCTCTTTCGAGGCGAGCGCCGGGTGTGGGCCGCCGCGTGCACGATCGGCCTCGCGGGCATCTACGCGGTGGCGTACTGGGCGATGCGAGCGCTGGGCAAGCGCTGGGAGCGCGACCTGCGGCTGAGCACCATCTACCGCGAGCAGCTCGGCGCCCCGATGGCGCCCGAGTACGAGATCTGAGCGTCGCCGGGGATCAGGCGCGCCGCTCGACGAGGGTCCGGAGGGTGCGCAGGTCGAAGGGCTTCTCGAGCCTCGCGTTGGGCACCGTGTCGAGGAAGAGCCGAGCGCGCCGGGTGAAGGCCTCGCCGGTCATGAAGATCATCCGGTCGGTCATCGCTGGCGCGACGCGCTGCAGCTCGGCGTGGAGGTCCATGCCGGTGAACTCCGGCATCATGAGGTCGCAGAAGACCACGTCGAAGTCGTCCCCATCGGAGATCCACGCGAGCGCCTCGGCGGCGCGGGTGGTCGAGCGGACGTCGCACAGGTCGGCCAGCGTGCGGCGCATCATGACGCCGATGGCGGGCTCGTCGTCGATCACGAGGACCTTCGTGCGACGGGCGGCCGTCTCGTGCACCACCGGCGCCGGCGGCGCAGAGACCTCGAGCCCGGTCGCCTGCGGCAGCAGCACGCGAAAGGTCGCGCCGCAGCCCGGCTCGCTCTCGACGTCGATGCTGCCGTTGAAGCGCTCCAGGATGCGCTGGCAGATCGACAGGCCGAGGCCCGTGCCGACGCCGATGGGCTTCGTCGAGAAGAAGGGCTCGAAGATCCTCGGGGCCACCTCGGGCGGTATCCCGCAGCCGGTGTCGCTCACCTCGACGGCGACGCGGCCCCCCGGGTCGAGCGAGATGGTCACGCGGATCTCGTTGTCGCTGGCGCGCCCCTCGTCCATGGCGTGCACGGCGTTGATGAGGAGGTTGAGAAACACCTGCCCCAGTCGGGCGCTGTTGGCCTCCACGAGCGGGACGTCGGAGTAGACCCGCACCAGCTGCGCCCGGTGGCGGATCTCGTTCCACGCCATCCTGATCGACGACTCGAAGACGGCGCGCACGTCGACGGGGCCGCATCGCTCGTCGTCGACCCGGGAGAAGAGCTTGAGGTCTCGCACGATGGTCCGCACCCGCCCGGCGCCCTCGCTCGCGTCGCTCAGCGCCTCGCGGGCCTCGGAGTGCGACAGCGCCCCGCCGGAGTCCGGGCCGTCGAAGGCCTCGCGCGCGAACTCGATCCCCGCGAGCACCACCGCGAGCGGGTTGTTGATCTCGTGGGCCACGCCGGCGGCGAGCGTCCCCATGGACACCATGCGGTCGGCGAACATGAGCTGCCCCTCCAGCGCCCGGCGCGCGGAGACGTCGCGCGCGACGCCCCGCAGCGCGGTCACGGCGGAGCCCTCCACGATGGGCACCACCGCGTTCTCGATCCAGCGCACCTCGTCGTTCACGCGCACCCGGTACGCGAGGGTGGCCGGGGTCGCCGCGTCGATGACGCGCCGCAGGGCGACGCGGAGCTCGGGCTGATCGACCTCCTCGACCATGTCGAGCCAGAGGCTGGGGCGCTCGAGCAGCGTCGCCGGCTCCTCCCCCAGCACGCCGCGGCACGAGGGCGTGACGAACACCATGACCGGCCACCCATCGACGACCCGCGCCGACCAGAACACGTCGGGGATCGCCGCGATGATCTGCTCGAGCTGCGCCCGCGTCTCGCGCAGGCGGCCCTCCAGCGCGCGCTGCTCGCGCCGGTCGGCGGCCTTCTTGAGCTCGCGCTCGACCGCGGGCACGAGCCGGGCGAGCGACCCCTTGATGAGATAGTCGTTCACGCCCTCGCGGATGGCGGCGACGGCGGCCTCCTCGCCGACGGTGCCCGAGATGATGATGAAGGGCACATCGAGCACGAGGCCCTGCACCACGGCGAAGGCCGCCTGCGCGCTGAAGCGAGGCATGTGGAAGTCGGAGAAGACGATGTCCCAGGGCGCCCTCGCCAGCGCGACGCGCAGGTCGCCCTCCGTGTCGACGCGCTCCCACTCGACGTCGAAGCCCCCGCGCCGCAGCTCCCGAATCAGGAGCCGCGCGTCGTCTTCACTGTCTTCAACGAGGAGGACCCTCAGCGGCTTGCCCATCCCAACACGTCTCCCGCGGACTCCGTCGTATCGATGGAGCCCTCGCACTGCGCCGCGACCCGGTCCACCAACGGACTCCCGATGCCGCACTCTTCGAATACCCGATACACGGTCGCGATCCGGTCGAGCGCGATCAGACCGCGCAGGAGCACCACCCGATTGAGCCGTTGCCGGGAAGGGCTCTGTCAAGGCCGGTATCATCGCCCACGGGAGTCAGGCCTGCAAGGCCGAATCTGTTCCGCATCGCTCAATCATCTCGCGTCGGGATGCGGATGAAAGTGCGCAGTGGATCGGCCGGTATCGGCGTCGGCGCCGCAGGGGAGTTGGATTCCTGACACCGTGTCGCGGTGCCCTTCGATCCATCGACCTCGTAATGGTCGACATAGGCCGAAGAGGGTTACACGCCATCCTCTATCGATATCGGAGGGGAGAGGGCGGCCGCGGGCTCGCGGCGCCGAGCGGGGGCTCAGGCGGCGAGGCGGGCGCGGAGATGCTGGATGGCGCGGGTGTGGAGCTGCGAGACGCGCGACTCG
>CBIHPK010000139.1:0-23100 GCA_966211675.1 uncultured Myxococcaceae bacterium | reverse complement strand
CAAGCCAAGCCAACGAGGGGGAAGCCCACACCCAACGAAACGTGTCAAGTTCAAGAAGACGCTCGCCAAGACCGGCTGCGGTTGCGTGAAGCGCGAGGTCGTGATGGATTCGTGGCCGGATCGGACGAACGGAGCGAGGGGCGAGCATGAGGTTCAGACAACGCATGAGGCGGTTTCAGGTCGCACTTCTTGCGAACGCGCTTGTGGGCTGCTCGTCACCACCCGCTGAGCCACCTAGCGCTGACGCAGGGGGTGCTGAAGCCGGTGGTGAAGACGCCTCGGATATTGGAGCGATTGTCGGCGGAGATAGGGGGGCGACGGGCGATCTCGGTTCCATCGGAAACGACGTTGCGTCCGACGCGTTTCGGCTCGAATGCACGGGCGCTGGCGATTGCGACGATCGTGCGGCCTGCACGGACGACATGTGCGTATCAGGTGCTTGCGTTCACACGCCGGTGAGCGCTCGATGCGACGATTCGATCGAGTGTACTGATGACCGGTGCGTTGCCGGCATGTGCCAGCACACAGCCGTTCCCGCACGCTGTCGACCAGGCCAGATGTGCGACATGATGCGTGGCTGTCAAGGCGGGCGAATCTGCGGGGCCGACGGCGACTGTCTTGATACCGACCCATGCACCACCCACGAGCACTGTGATCCGGTTTCGCGAATTTGCCAGTACGCCCCACTTGACGGTGACATGGACGGCCATCCGCCTCTGGTGTGCGGTGGCGACGATTGCGACGATAGCCGGGCTTCCGTCTATCCCGGAAGAACCGAGACGTGCAATGGCATGGACGACGACTGCGACGGCAACGTGGACGACGCGCCTGCGGGAACCGAGTGTGGGGCTGGCTTCCTCTGCCGAGAAGCGGTTTGCACTTGCCCTCCATCAACGCCGGCATCCTGTCCGACAACCGCCGGTCGTGGTTGCTTCGACTTGATGGCCAGTGTGCAGAATTGCGGAGCATGCGCCCAACCCTGTGGGAGCATGGGTACAAGTTCGACGGCCTGCACCGCTGGCCATTGCACGCCGGTTTGCGCTACCGGATTCGGGAACTGCGACTCCAATGGGGTCAACGGCTGTGAGACTGCCACCACCACCGCAGTGAACTGTGGATCGTGCGGGCATCAGTGCCCGACCGATGCATCCTGTTTGTCGGGCGTATGTGTATGCTCGGGCGCTATGCCCATGGTCTGTTCGGGCGCCTGCCGCGATCTCGCGACCGATCCCGTGCATTGTGGCGCCTGCGGTCACGCTTGTGTGGGAGATACGAGGTGCTTCGCTGGCGCGTGTGTCGCGGCACCGCCTCGACAGATCGCGCCGCTGTCGACCGCGACGACGACCTCGCAGCGGCCCACGTTCCGCTGGTCTCTCGGAGCGGGCGTTGACGGTGCTCGACTTGAGATCTGCTCGACCCGTGCGTGCGCGACCATTGAGCAATCGATCGACGCGATCGGCTCTTCGGCCGTACCAACCAGTTCTCTCGCACCGGGACTTCACTACTGGCGTCTGCGCGGCCGTTCTGGTAGCGCCGCTGCCTCCGTCGTGGGTCCGGTTTGGGAGGTGATGATTGGCCAGCGAAGCGCCGCGGTTGACGCGAGTTGGGGCACTTTCGCGGATTTCAATGGCGACGGCATCGCGGACCTCGTTATTGGGGCTCCGGGTGCGACGACGTCGTCCGCCGGTCGAATATACCTATACTTGGGCGGTGCGAGCGGCCTTGCGACAACACCTACGGCTACGATCAACGGGCCGGATGGCCCCGGCAGTTTCTTCGGTTCTTCCGCGGCAAACGCGGGCGACGTGAATGGCGACGGTTATCCCGACGCAATTGTCGGAGCTCAGGAAGCGCTGTCCGGAGCTGGTAGGACCCATTTGTACTTGGGGAGCGCGACGGGCCTCGCGACGACGCCTGCGACTGACCTGAATGCTCCGACTGGAACTCACAGCTTCGGTGCAACCGTGGCGGGCGCTGGCGACGTCAATGGTGACGGCTATTCCGACGTCGTTGTCGGAGCCTACGTCGGAACGGATCTGACGGATTTCGGTCGTCACGCTTACTACTTGTTTCTGGGGAGTGCGATCGGCCTTTCCAGGACGCCGGCAGCCACGCTTCCGGACGAACACTACTACACCGTAAGTCACGGCCTCCGGGTTGTGAGTGTGGGAGACGTCAACGGAGACGGATTCGGCGACATCGTGGCCGGAGCTGACTGTGCGCCGATTGAGTTCACCACATGCGGCCCCGGTCAAGTGTACCTTTACCTTGGAAGCGCGAGTGGGCTCGCAACGACACCTGCAATCGCTATTAGAGGCCCCGACGGCGCAAATGGCTATTTTGGTATCGCTGTAGCCAATGCGGGCGACGTCAACGGGGATGGCTACGCCGACCTCGCCGTAGGTGCCCATCATGCGATCGTGACACGCGTCAGCGGCTCTGCTTCGATAAATTTAGGCACTGGTCGGGCATACGTCTATCAGGGAGGTCCGGATGGATTCTCCGCGACACCAGTGACGACTCTGATCGGACCAGCTGGCTTACAAGGCGAGTTCGGCGGTTCTGTGGCGAGTGCGGGCGATGTCAATCGGGACGGATTCGCCGACGTCGTGGTGGGGGCCGTAGAGCAGTATGTTCGCGGTAGCCCGGGCCATGCATACATTTACCTTGGAAGTGCGAGCGGACTTTCGACGGCGCCGGTTGCCACCCTGAATGGGCCGGACGGTGCTGGTAGCCAGTTTGGTCGAGTGGTGTTTGGTGTGGGCGATGTGAATCGCGACGGCTTCCCCGACCTCGCTGTCGCGTCGAGTAGCGAGTTGGCGGTGGTGCACATTTACGTCGGAGGCGTTAGTGGCACCGCGGCCTTGCCAGCGCTGACGCTGACAAGTCCAGGGGGGCCAGACGGTTTCGGAAGGTCGTTATGAGTCAACCGGTGGCCCGGACATCGCGTACGGCTCGTTCGCGGTCACACAAAATGATGTGAGAGGCTGTGGAATCGGTTGACCGCATGAGCGTTCCGAGTCATCCGACGACATGCCGGAACTCTTGAAACGGAAGCGCTACTCCAGCGACCTGGACGACGCCGAGTGGGCGTTGATCGAGCCACTGATCCCGCCGCTGATCGAGATGGGTGGGGCGCGGCGTGTCGCTGGCACCGCCGCGACGTCGTCGACGCGATCTTCTACGTGCTCAAGACGGGGTGCTCCTGGCGCGATCTGCCCGGCGACTTCCCGCCCTGGAACACTGTGTGGAAGTGGTTCCGCCGCTGGCGCCGCGATGGCACCTAGGCCCGCGTGCATGATCCACTGCGCGAGCAGACCCAGGTGGCCGAAGGGCGGCAGGCCGAGCCCAGCCTGGGGCTGATCGACAGCCAGAGCGTCAAGGCCACCGAGTACTCCACGCTGCAGCGCGCGCCCGCCGTCGTGGACGCCGCGGCCGTCGTCGCCACGCCCGACGCGCCCAAGGCGGCCGACGTCACCGTCGAGCAGATCGCCGAGGCGGTGCTCGGGCCCCACCACGGGGTACCCGACGAGCAGGTACCGGCCGTGGTGCCGGCCGCGATCATGGGCGTCGGGGAGGCGCCGGCGCGGCCGTTCCCAACAGCGCGATCGGGTGGGGTACGACGCGGGAAAGAAGGTCAAGGGCCGCAAGCGGCACCTGCTGGTGGACACCCAGGGACTGGTGCAGAGCGTGGTGGTTCACGGCGCCGACGTGCCTGACGCCGTCGGGGCCGCCGTGGTGTTGGCCCGGCGCGTCGGATCGGCCCCGCGACGGGCGAAGATCCTGGCGGACATGGCCTACCAGGGTCCGCTGGTCGAGTGGGTCTTCGAGCTGTCGGGCGTGACCTTGGAGATCGTCAAGCGGTCCGAGGAGGCGAGCGGGTTTGTGGTCCAGAAGTGGCGCTGGATCGTGGAGCGAACCCACGCGTGGTTGGGGCGATTCCGCCGCCTGAGCCGGTGCTTCGAGCGGCTCGCCGAGACGGACGAGGCCATGGTCCATGTCGCGATGATCGGCCTCATGCTGCGACGCATCGCCCATCCCGACCGAGAGACGTGGCGAGAGACGACGGGCTTCGCGGCGGCCGCATGAAGTCATGGCGCCGCATGCACGAAGGTCCGATTCCACAGCCTCTTACGGGACGGGAGTTCCGAAGTTGTCCCACAAGCTGTGGGACAACTGGCGGAGGCCCTGCCCCCCACGGTCGTCGACCTCCCGTGGGGGCACCACGTGGTCCTGCTCGAGAAGGTGAAGGAGCCCGTCACCCGCGCGTGGTACGCGCGGGAAGCGTCCGCCCGTGGTTGGAGCCGAGCGGTTCTCACCACGCAGATCGACACCCACCTCTACGAGCGCACGGGCAGGGCCGTCACCAACTTCCCGCAGACGCTGCCGCCCGCGCAGTCTGACCTCGCCCAGCAGTCGCTCAAAGACCCGTACGTCTTCGACTTCCTCACCCTGGGGCGCGAGGCGCAGGAGCGCGACATTGAGCAGGGGCTCGTCGCGCACGTGCGGCAGTTCCTGCTCGAACCCGGCGTGGGCTTCGCGTTCGTCGGTCGTCAGGTGCACCTCGCCGTCGGGGCGCAGGACTTCTACCTCGACCTGCTCTTCTACCACCTCAAGCTCCGCTGCTTCGTGGTGGTCGAGCTCAAGGCCGTGGCGTTCGAGCCCGAGTTCGCGGGCAAGATGAACTTCTACCTGTCGGCCGTCGACGCGCAGATGCGCCACCCCGACGACCGCCCGAGCATCGGGCTCATCCTCTGCCGCGGGCGCGACCGCGTCGTCGTCGAGTACGCGCTCCGCGACGTGCAGAAGCCCATCGGCATCGCGGAGTGGGAGACCCGCGTCGTCGCGGCGCTCCCCGCGGAGTTCGAGGGCACGCTGCCGAGCATCGAGGCGCTCGAAGAGGAGCTCGCAGGCAACGTCCCGGGCGAGGACGGACCGTCGACGGCCTGATCTTGGCAAATCCCTGGGTACGCCCCGCGGAAGGTCGGGGGGCTCCCGCCCGCTCGATGCTCGACGCCGAGCCAGCCCTCCCGCGACCGTTCCCGGGCACCTCGCGACGGGTTCTGTCACGGAGTTCCGTCACGGGTTTCGTCACGGCCCAATGGAAAACGGCTGGAACCACTAGGATTCCAGCCGTTTTGTTGTGCGAGGAGGGGGACTTGAACCCCCACGATGTTACTCGCTAGCACCTCAAGCTAGTGCGTCTGCCAATTCCGCCATCCTCGCGACGGGAGGCGCTTTATGCCCGCGCCCCTTCGTCCCGTCAACTATTTCTTTTCGGCCGCCCTCCCTTTCTCCTCCCTCGCCTGCGCGGCTTGTGAGTCCACCGCGCCTTCGGGTAGTCTCCGCCGCCTTCGCGCGGGCGCACGCAACGACCTCCCTCTCGGGACCCCCGACGCGGCGCTGGGAGACGACTGACATGAGCGGGCATTCACGTTGGGCCACGATCAAGCACAAGAAGGGCGCCGCTGACGCCAGGCGCGGGAGGGTCTGGACCAAGCTCATCAAGGAGGTCACCGTCGCCGCTCGCATGGGCGGCGGCGACGTCAACGCCAACCCCCGGCTGCGCACGGCCGTCGACTCGGCCCGCGCCGAGAACATGCCCGCCGACAACATCACCAAGGCCATCAAGCGTGGCACCGGGGAGATGGAGGGCGTGAGCTACGAGGAGATCACCTACGAAGGCGCAGGCCCCGGCGGAACCCTCTTCCTCGTCGACGTCCTCACCGACAACCGCAACCGCTCGGTCGCCGAGCTGCGCAAGATCTTCGAGAAGGCCGGCGCCACCATGGGCGCCGCCGGAACCGCCTCCTGGGCCTTCGACCGCAAGGGGCAGATCAAGCTCGCCAAGAAGGCCGCCTCCGAGGAGCAGCTCTTCGACGTCGCCCTCGGCGCCGGCGCCGAGGACATCTCCGACGAAGGCGACGAGTGGCTCGTCACCACCCCCGGCGTCGAGGTCGACATCGTCCGAAAGGCCCTCGAAGAAGCCAGGATCGAGGTCAAGAGCGCCTCGCTGGCGATGATCCCGAAGAACCTCCTTCCCGTCACCGGCCGCGACGCCGACCAGGTCACCCGCCTCGTCGAGACCCTCGACGATCACGACGACGTGCAGAACATCTGGTCGAACTTCGACCTCTCCGACGAAGAGATCGCCCGCCTCTCCGGCGGCTGATCCCCCTCCCCGCTCCCCATTACCCATCGGAATCCCATGCGCCCTACCGCCCGTCTGTTTCGCATGCTCGGCCTCGGACTCACCCTCGCCCTCGGCTGCACCGCCGACCCCGAGGACTTCGCCCACGAGGACGACGCCGAGGAAGGCGACAGCCAGTACGGCGTCTCCGAGGCCGCCGCCGCGCCCGGCGTGCGCGTGCCGACCTCCCTCGCCCTCGAGCGCCGCGGGACCTTCTACCTCACCTTCGATGACGGTCCCTCGGCGCGTTACACCCGGCGCATCATGGAGGTGCTCGGTCGCCACCACGCGCCCGCGACCTTCTTCGTCACCGGCGCCAACATCGCCGGCAACGAGGCCATCCTCCGCGAGGAGAACACCGCGGGCTACCACGTCGCCAACCACCAGTGGAGCCACGTGGTCGCGACCAGCGCTCAGTTCACCACCTTCCTCACCCGCGAGCGCGACGCCCTCGACCGCGTCCTCGGCGCTCCGCACCCTCGCCTCTTCCGCTACCCCTACGGCGCCGGCAGCACCTCCAAGGAGACCGTCGTGCGCGCCAGCGGCTACCCCGACGGCGGCATCGGCTGGGACGTCGACACCCTCGACTGGTGCTTCGGCCCCGACGCCTATTGCGACAAGGTCCCCTCCGCGTACCGCCGCGACTACGTGGGCTGGGTCGTCTCCGAGGCCCGGCGCACCGGCGGCGGCGTGATGCTCTTCCACGACATCCAGGGCATCACCGCCTCCAACCTCGACACCATCCTCACCCGCATGGAAGGCCTCGGCTACCACTTCGGCGCGCTGCCCTCGCGCTGAGTTCCCTGATACAACCCGTCGCATCGCCATGGCGAACGGGGCACCGCCTTCCACACGTCGATCCTTCCTCGCCGGCGCCGCCGGAGCCCTCGCCTCGACCGCCCTCGCGAGCGGCTGTCGCAAGCACCGCGACGCCGTCACCTTCGGCCTCTACGCCGCCCTCACCGGCTCCATGGCCGACTTCGGCACCGCCTCCCGCAACGGCGTCACCCTCGCCGCCGAGGAGATCAACGCCGCCGGCGGCCTGCTCGGCAAGCCCCTCTACATCGCCATCGAAGACACCCGCGGCGACAGCGCCGAGGCCGCCAGCGCCGTCACCCGGCTGATCCACATCGAAGGCGCCGTGGGCATCCTCGGCGAGGTCGCCAGCTCGCTCTCCCTCGCGGGCGGCCGCATCTGCCAGCGCTACCGGGTCCCCATGGTGTCGCCGTCGAGCACCAACCCCGCGGTCACCGCCCTCGGCGACTGCGTGTTTCGCGTGTGCTTCATCGACCCCTTCCAGGGCGACGTGATGGCCCGCTTCGCGCGCAACACCCTCGGCTTCTCCCGCGTCGCCATCTTCAAGGAGCAGGGCTCCGCCTACGCCGTCGGCCTCGCCGACGCCTTCCGCCGCGCCTTCCTCCGCCTCGGCGGGACCATCCCCACGGAGCAGGCCTACCGCTCCGGCGACACGCACTTCTCCGCGCAGCTCGGCACCATCCTCGCGCAGAACCCCGAAGGCATCTTCTGCCCCGGCTACTACACCGAGGCCGCGCTCATCGCCCGCGAGGCCCGCGGCCAGGGGTTCCGCGGTCGCTTCATGGGCGGCGACGGGTGGAGCTCGCCCTCCCTCGTGCAGAACGACGACAACCAGCTCGTCGGCGACTTCTACTCCGTCGGCTTCGCCCCCGACGGCGCCACCACCGAGGTCGCGCGCAGGTTCGCGAGAAACTTCGAGGCGAAGTTTCACTACGCGCCCAACGACCTCGCGGCGCTCGCCTACGACGCCACGCTCGCCATGTCCCAGGCCGTCACCCGCGCGGGCGCCGCGGTGCCCGAGCGCATCCGCGCCGAGCTCGCCCGCACCCGCAACCTCGACGGCGCCACCGGCCTCATCTCCCTCAACGAACACCGCGACGCCGTGAAGAGCGCGGTCATCCTCGAGGTCCACGAAAACTCCGCGGACTACCGCACCACGGTGAACCCATGACCGCCGCCGCCGCCGCGCCGCCCTCCAACGCCCTCGCGAAGCGCGCGCTCCCGCTCGGCCTCGCCGTGCTCGCCGCGTACCCCACGCTGCTCATCCTCAAGGGCGCCGCGGAGCGCCCGACGGCCTTCCTGCGCAACCTCGTCGAGGGCGTCTCCCTCGGCGGCGTCTACGCCCTCATCGCCCTCGGCTACACCATGGTCTACGGCGTCCTCGGGCTCATCAACTTCGCCCACAGCGACGTCTTCATGATCGGCGCCTACGTCGGCATCTTCACCGCCTCCGCCTTCGGCCTGCTCGCGACCTCCACCCACGGCGCCTCCGCGGGCGTCGCCGCCGCCGTGCTCATCGCCTCCATGGTCACCTCCGCCGTGCTCGGGATGGTCATCGAGCGCTTCGCCTACCGCCCCCTCCGCAACGCCCCGAAGCTCACGCCGCTCGTCACCGCCATCGGCGTCTCGATGCTCCTGCAGAACGTCGCCATCCTGCTCTTCACCGCCACCCCCCGCGGCTTTCCCCCGGTGGTGCGCGCGGTGCCCGTCGCGCTCGGTCCGGTCACCGTCACCAACGTGAAGCTCATCGACCTCGCCGCCGCCGTGCTGCTCATGGTCGGGCTCACGGTGCTCGTGCGTCACACCCGCGTGGGCCGCGCCATGCGAGCGCTCAGCGCCAACCTCGACGCCGCGCGCCTCATGGGCGTCCCCACCAACCGCATCATCGCCGTCACCTTCGGCCTCGGCTCCGCCCTCGCCGGCGCGGGCGGCGTCCTCTTCGGCATCGACCAGCCCGCCATCACGCCCCTCACGGGCGTGCAGCCGGGGCTCAAGGCCTTCGTGGCCGCCGTCCTCGGCGGCATCGGCAACATCCCCGGCGCCATGCTCGGCGGCCTCCTCATCGGCCTCATCGAGCAGCTCTCCTCGGCCTACCTGTCGAGCTCCTTCGCGCCGGCGATCGTGTTCTCCATCCTCGTGGTGGTGCTGCTCGTGCGGCCGCAGGGGCTGCTCGGGAAGGTCACCCGCGAGAAGGTGTGATCAGAGGCTCTCGGGGTCCGGCGTCCACGCGCGCGAGGGCGGCGGGTCGGGCGTGGCGGGCTGGCCCAGCGTGTGTCGCAGCCGGATGAGCAGCGCGCCGAGGCTCTTGATGTCGCGCGCGTCGACCGCCACGCCGTGCTCCGCGCGGGCGAGCGCCGCGGCCACGCCGGGGAGCGCGAGGTCGCTCTTGTTGAACACCATGATCCGCGGCAGGCGATGCAGGTCGAGCGCCTCGAGCAGCGACTCGGTGGTCTCGATCTGGTCCTCGTAGCGGGCGTCGGAGGCGTCGATGACGTGCAGCAGCACGTCGGCCTCCGCGGTCTCCTCGAAGGTCGCGCGGAAGGCCGCCACGAGGTCCTTCGGCAGGTCGCGGATGAAGCCCACGGTGTCCGTGAGGATCATCTCCCCAGGCAGCCCGTCGCCCTCCCGCACCCCGTGCTCGGGGCCGAAGGTGAGCCGCCGGGAGCGCGGGTCGAGCGTCGCGAAGAGCTTGTCCTCCGCGATGACCCCCGCCCCGGTGAGGGTGTTGAGCATCGTGCTCTTGCCCGCGTTGGTGTAGCCCACCAGCGCGGCCACCCGCAGCCCGGACTTCACCCTCCGCTGGCGGCGCTGGCGGCGCTGGCCCGACAGCTCCTTCAGCTGCGACTCCAGGTGCGTGATGCGGTCGCGCGCCCGGCGACCGGCGATCTCCAGCTTGGTCTCGCCAGGGCCCCGACCCCCGATGCCGCCGGTGAGCCGAGAGAGCGCGTCGTCCTTCTGCCCCAGCCTCGGGAGCATGTACTTCAGCTGCGCGAGCTCGACCTGCAGCTTGCCGTCGCGGGTCTCCGCGCGCTGCGCGAAGATGTCCAGGATCAGCTGCGTGCGGTCGATGACCTTCATGTCCGTCGCCGCGGAGATGGACGACACCTGCGCGGGCGCCAGGTCGCGGTCGAAGATCAGCACGTCGGCGTCGCGCTGCAGCGCGCGGAGCATCACCTCGTCGAGCTTGCCCTTGCCGAGCACGAAGCGCGGATCGACCTGATCGCGCACCTGCGCCACCTCGTCGACCACCAGCACCCCGGCGGTGCGGGCGAGCTCGCGCAGCTCACGGAGCGAGTCCTCGATGAAGTGCGCCCGGCGCTTGTCGGTGACGTGCACCAGCACCGCCCGCCCGTCGCGGCCGACGGTCTTGCGAGAGCGCGAGATGCGCGTGAACTCCTCCTCCACCGCGCGGATCATCGCGAGGAAATCGGTGTCCATCATCGCGTGCAGGGAGATCGGGCCCTCCTCGCGCCAGAGCTTCCCCGCGGGGTTCTCCGGGAGCAGGTGCGCCCAGAAGACGTCACCGATGGCCCCGTCGGGCTTCGCGTGGATGGCGGCGATGAGGTCGAGGCGCAGCCGGCTCAGGTCGACGAGGTCGTCGCGCGTGAGGGCCTCGCCGCGGAGGTGGGTGTGCACGAGGCGCAGCGCCCGGAAGCGCCCGTCGGCCGCGCGGAGGCGACCGACGTCGGGGAGCATCAGCTTGTGGGCGTCTCCCACGATCACGTGCTCGACCGCGCCCGTGCGATTGACCATCGCGCCGACCTGCCGCCCGGTGGCGGCGGAGGCCTCGGCGAGTGATTTCGCGAGCTCGGGGGAGACGATGCGATCGGCGGGGACGCGCCTGCGGTAGATGCGCTCGAGAGCGCTCTTGTCACTGGGAGAGAGACCCGTGGTGTTGCCGTAGAGCTCGATGATGAAATCTCCTTCTCGGACCGATAGGGCCCAGTATGACCTGAACCGGCGGGAGGCACACAGAGAGTGACCGCCCGGAGGGGGTGATAGCCTCCGCGCATGCCCCGCGTCGCAGCGCCCGAGCTCGAAGACTATCCCTGGTTTCCAGCCCCGCTGCGCGACGCGATGACCGGCTTCCTTCGGGTCGCCTCCGAGGTGATCGGCGCCTCCGAGGCCGCCGCGCCGCTGGTGCTGGAGGCCATGGACGCCGCAAGGACCGACCGCATCGTCGACCTCTGCTCGGGCGGCGGCGGCCCGGTGGTCTCGCTGGTGCGTCGGCTGAGAGAGCGCCACCACCGCGACGCCTCGGCGGTGCTCACGGACCTCTACCCCAACCGCGACGCCTTCGAGCGCGCCGAGGCCGAGCTCCCCGGGCACGCGACGGGGCGGCGGGAGAGCACCGACGCCGCGAGGGTTCCCGACGAGCTCACCGGGGTGCGGACCCTCTTCAACGCGCTCCATCACCTCCCTCCCGCGGTGGCGCGCGCGGTCTTCGCCGACGCGGCCGCGAAGCGCCAGCCCATCGTCACCTTCGAGCTCGTCGAGCGCAGCCTCCAGGGCGCCGCCATCGTGGCGGGCCTCCCCCTCGCCATCGGCGCGCTCATGCCCTTCGTGCGCCCGCGTCGCGCCTCGACCCTCGCGCTCACCTACGCGCTGCCCGTGCTCCCGGCGGCCATCACCTGGGACGGCTTCGCCTCGTGCCTGCGCGCCTACTCCGTGGCCGAGCTGGAGGCCCTGGTCGCCCCGCTCCAGCGCGCGGACTATCGCTTCCGCGTCGTGCGGCGGCGCATCCCGTGGCGGCCGGTGTTCATGACCAGCGTGGTGGGTCTGCCCTCGTAGGGCCTACGCTGCGGGTCGGCGCTCGTTGCGCTAAAGGCTCCCCCTCTCCCTCATGCGCGAGCCCACGCTCATCAACGCCCTCCTCGGGCCCACCAACACCGGCAAGACCCACCGCGCCGTCGAGCGCATGCTCGAGCACGCCACCGGCATGATCGGGCTGCCGCTCCGGCTGCTGGCCCGCGAGGTCTACGACCGCGTGAGCACCCGCGTCGGCGAAGGGCGCGTGGCCCTCATGACCGGCGAGGAGAAGCGCATCCCTCCGAGGCCCGACTACTGGGTCTGCACCGTCGAGGCGATGCCGCTCGACCTGCCCGTGGACTTCCTCGCGGTGGATGAGATCCAGCTCGCGGCGCACCCGCAGCGAGGCCACGTCTTCACCGACCGGCTGCTCCATGCGCGAGGCGAGAAGGAGACGTGGTTCCTCGGGTCGGACACGGCCACCGCCGTACTCTCCGAGCTGGTGCCCACGGCGAAGGTGTCCGGCGCCCCGCGCTTCTCGAAGCTGAGCGCGGCGGAGACGGTCCCCCTCGCCCGCGTCCCCCGGCGCAGCGCCGTGGTGGCCTTCTCCATGGAGCAGGTCTACGAGCTCGCCGAGCGCCTCCGGGTGCTGCGAGGCGGGACCGCGGTCGTCCTCGGCGCCCTCTCCCCGCGGGCGCGCAACGCGCAGGTGGCGATGTTCCAGTCGGGCGAGGTCGACTACCTGGTGGCGACGGACGCCATCGGGATGGGGCTCAACCTCGACGTGCGCCACGTGGCCTTCGCGTCGCTGCGCAAGTTCGACGGGCGCGTCGCTCGTGAGCTCGACGCCGCCGAGCTCGGCCAGATCGCCGGCCGCGCCGGGCGCCACCTCCAGGACGGGACCTTCAGCGCCCTCAGCCCCCACGTCATCCCCTCGGAGGTGCGAGCGCAGATCGAGAGCCAGCGCTTCGCCCCGCTGCGCAAGGTCGTGTGGCGATCGAGCGCCCTCGACTTCGGCTCCGTCGCCTCGCTCACCGCGTCGCTCAAATCCCCGGCGCCCCGGCGCATCCTCACGCGCGTCCACCAGGCCGAGGACGAGGCCGCCCTCGCGGCGCTCCTGCAGCGCTCCGACGTGCGCGATCGGGCCACCACCGAGGCGCGCGTGGCCCTGCTCTGGGAGGTGTGCACCGTCCCCGACTTCCGCCGCCTGCTCTTCGAGGACCACGTGGGTCAGCTCGCCTCGGTCTTCGTCGAGCTCTGCGACCACGGACGGCTTCGCACCGACTTCGTCCGCGCGGGCGTCGCCCCCCTGGAAGACCTCACCGGCGACGTCGACACCCTCGTCGCCCGCATCGCCTCGGTGCGAACCTGGACCTACCTCGCCAACCGCCCCTCCTGGCTCGACGCGGCCTCCCGCTGGCAGGAGCACACCCGCGCCCTCGAGGACCAGCTCAGCGACGCCCTGCACGCCCGCCTCGTGCAGCGCTTCGTCGACGAGCCCGCCCCGAAGGCCAACGCCGCGCCCCGCCCCCGTCGCAGGCTCACCGAGGCGGAGACGAAGCCCATCGATCCGCGGCACCCCTTCGCGGCGCTGAAGGGCCTGCGCGCCGCGCTCGCCCCGAAGGAGCCCGACACCACCACCTCCCCGACGGCGTGGATGGAGTCGCTGGTCGACGCCCCCCACTCGCGCTTCGCGCTCAACGAGAGGGCGCAGGTGGTGCTGGTTCCGGAGGGGGACGTGCTGGCGCGCCTCGTGGCAGGCTCGTCGGTGACCCTGCCGGACGTGCACCTGGAGACCTCCGCCTCGCTGGCGGCGCTGGGAGGCGGCGCGAGGGCGCGGCTGCTGCGACGGCTGGTGGCGTGGTCGCGCGACGAGGTGAGCGCCCTGCTGGAGCCCGTGACCGCCGCCGCGGGCAGCGCGGTGGACGCCGCGTGGTGGCGGGGGCTGCACCACCAGCTCGCCCAGGGCCTCGGATGCGCGCTGACGGCGGAGGTCGACGGGGTGCTGTCCGACCCCGCGGCGGTGGACCGCGAGGCGCTGGCCGCGCGGGGTCTGGTGCTGGGCGCGAGGGTGGTGTTCGCGAGGGCGCTGCTGGCTCCGCAGGCGGTGGCGCGCCGGGTGGTGCTGGTGCGCGTGCGCTACGGAGCGGGCGTGAGGGCGCCGGAGGCGGGCGCGGCGTCGATGGCGGTGGAGGGCGGCGTGTCGCCGAGAGCGTACCTGGCGATGGGCTATCCCGTGATGGGCGGACGGGCGGTGCGCGCGGACGTGGTCGAGCGCATCGCGGCGGCGTGCGCGACGGAGGACGGGCGGCGCTCTCCCTTCGCGCAATGGCTGGGCTGCGGGGCGAGGGAGACCGCGGCGGTGCTGGCGGCGATCGCGCCGCAGGTGAGCGAGCGCGCCCCGTCGGTATAGGCTGCGCGGCGATGAAGCTGCGTGGATGTTCGCTCGCCGTGTACTGCGGCTCCTCGCCGGGCCACGACCCGGCCTACCTGGCGCTCGCGGCCGAGCTCGGCCAGGCGCTCGCGCTCGAAGGCGCGACGGTGGTGTACGGCGGCGCGTCCGTGGGGCTGATGGGCGCGGTCGCCGACGCCGCGCTGCTGGCGGGCGGTCGCGTGGTGGGCGTGCTGCCCGAGAGCCTGCGAGCGCGCGAGCTCGCCCACGGCGGCCTGAGCGAGCTGCACATCACCGACGACATGCACGCCCGCAAGCTGAAGATGGCCACGCTCGCCGATGGGTTCATCGCCCTCCCCGGCGGCTACGGGACCTGGGAGGAGCTGCTGGAGATCGCGACGTGGCGGCAGATCGGGCTGCACCGCAAGCCCCTGGTGGCGATCAACCACGACGGCTACTACGACCCGATGCGGGCGCAGATCGACCGGGCCGTGGCCGCGGGCTTCATGAGGCCGGCGCTGCGAGGGTTCATCCATTTCGGCAGCGGGCTCGTCGAGGCGATGGATCACCTGCGCGGGTACGAGCCCCCGGCGGAGGAGCACGCGAAGTTCGCGAAGGAGTAGTCAACCAGCCTGCGCCGGTCGCCCCATCCGCAGCGTCATCCCCAGCGCGGCCATCGCCGCGAAGCCGGCGCCCACCCCGAAGGCCACCCTCGGCCCGTAGGCCCACAGCGCGCCGAACAGCAGCGACGCCGGCAGCGCCACCAGGCCCGCCACCAGGTTGAAGGCCCCGTAGGCCCGACCCAGCGCCCGCTGCTCCGCGAGCGTCGCCACCAGGGCTCGCTCGGTCCCCTCCGTGAGCCCGTAGTACGCGCCGTAGCCCACCAGCGCGATGGCCGCCATCCACGGTCGCGTGGCCAGGCCGAAGCCCATCCACGCCAGCGCGTAGAGCCACCAGCCCGCGGTCAGCGCCTTCGCTCGACCGATGCGATCGGCCACCCAACCCCCCGGCGTCACCGCCAGCGCGCGCAGCAGCGAGAGCGCCCCCCAGAGCAGCGGCAGCCACCGCGTCGCCACCCCGAGCTGGTGCGCCCGCAGCACCAGGAAGCCGTCGCTCGCGTTGCCCATGGTGAAGACCGCCACCAGCGCCAGGTAGCGCTTGAGCTCCACCGGCAGCGGCGCCTTCGCCTCCTCCGCGGCGGCGGCCTTCGTGGCCTCGGTCTCCACCGGAGGGGCCTCGCGCACGAAGAACACCACCGCCGCCAGCGACAGCATCCCCGGGACGATCGTCGCCGCGAAGACCATGCGCAGGTCGTCGTGCGTCGCCGCGAGCACCGCCATCGCCGCCACCGGCCCGAACACCGCGCCCAGGTTGTCCATCCCCCGATGGAACCCGAACGCATACGCCCGGTGCCGCTCCGGCGTGGCGCGCGCGATGAGCACGTCCCTCGGCGCCGTGCGGATGCCCTTGCCGATGCGATCGACGAAGCGCACCGCGAGCACCTGCCAGGGCGCTCCGGCCATGGAGAGCAGCGGCCGCACGAGGTTGGCCACGCCGTACCCGAGGAGCACCAGGGGCTTCTTCCGCGGCATCCGGTCGGACACCCGGCCGGAGATGTATTTCACCACCGCCGCGGTGGCCTCCGCGACGCCCTCGACCAGCCCCACCCACTGCGTCGACGCCCCCAGGGTCACCGTCAGGAACAACGGCAGATACGGCACCACCATGTCCGCGGCGACGTCCGTGAGGAAGCTCACCGCCGACAGCGCCACCACCGCGCGCGCCAGCCGCGGCCGCGTGTCCGTCACGGTCTCGTCCGCCACGGCGCGCTACTCGTCGGCGATGGCCGTGACCATCTCCTCGGGGCCGAAGAGCGAGAGCTGCAGCCACTTCGCCAGCCCCTTGCCCTCCATCCTCGCCACCAGCTGCTGCGCCGCGCGGTTCATCTTCTGGAGCTCGCGCAGCCGCAGGTTGCGCTCCGTGGGCAGCGCGTCGGCGAAGCGCCACGCGGTCTTCCCCTCCGGCAGCGCCACGATCCTCACCCACTGCCGCCACTCGTGCGCCGCCGCCTCGGACATCACCCGCCGCGTCAGGTCGTGCAGCGCCGGGGTCGCCAGCTCGTTGCCGTGGGTGTTCTCCAGCAGCATCCCCGTGGTGAGCGACTGCGCCCCGCGGGTGAGGCACGCGCACGCCTCCGTGAGCACCACCCTCGCCACGTCGTGGAGCTTGGAGGTCTCCTTGAAGGTCCCTCGCTCGGCGGCCACCGGGAGGGCGAGCTGCAGCAGCGGTTCGGGCGAGATGAGGTCGTCCCGAACGTCGGCGTTGACGTGGTACTGGAGGGCCGACACCACCCGGATGGCCGTCGACGCGGGCGTGCGAGCGCCGAGCTCCAGCGAGAGCCCGTCGCGGTCGACGGTGAAGAGGGCGACGCGCCCCACGTCGAGGTCCACCGCGCGCATCTGGAAGCTCTCCGGGCCGGTCTGCTCGGGGATGCCCCACAGGCGAAACGGGTCCGTCCCGGAGAACATCCGACCCACGCCGTAGGCCAGGTCGTCGAGGGTCCACTTCACCGGGATCATCACCCGCCGCGGAGTCTTCTGCGCCGTCTCCAGCGCCGTCACCAGCGTGTCGTGCTCGTCCAGCAGCGCCTGCACGATGCGCTCGTGCTCCGCGAAGGACGTCCCGATCGCCGTGATCTTCCCCGTGTGGAACACCTCCGCCAGGCAGTACCGCTCGTCGTCCCCGACGCGCACCCGCACGCTGTACACGCTGGTCGCCATCGGCAGCACGTCGCTGTGCCGCAGCTTCTCCAGCGTCTCCTTGGCGCGCGGCCCCCAGAAGCGCAGCGTCACCGAGTCGATGCCCTCCGGGTCGGGCATCCGCCGCAGCGGGCGACGATCATGGCGCAGCGAGAAGAGCACCATCCGCGAGGCCGGATCCTTGGCGAGCGTCTCCAGCGCGCGCGGCGGCAGCCACACGCACTCCAGCAACCCCGAGCCCGAGACCAGCATCTCGTGCACCCGGTCCGCGTCCCTCGCGGTGCCCACGGTGAACAGCCGGTGGATGCGCCCTCCCGCGGTGTCCATCCAGAGCTGCACCTCCTCGCCCAGCCAGAGGGCGATGAGGTGCGGGTCGTCGGTGCGCTCCACCGTGATGCCCAGCGGCGCGCAGAGGTCGCGCAGCGCCTCGTAGGGCTCCGAGCGCATGCGGCCGTGCGCTTCGAGCAGGAAGGTCTTGAGCGCGGTGCGCGCCTCGATGTCTTCGTCGATCGCGGGGCCACCGGCGCGAGTCGACGCGGCGGTCATCTGCCGCTCCAACAGCAGCGAGAGGTCGCGGCGCGAACGGATCGTGAACATGGCGCGGGATGCTAAGCCCCACCGGCCGCGCACCCGGAAATTTCCGCACAACGGTGGTACGAACGATCCCCTCCAGCGATGCGTACCCTCCCTGCGCTCCTCCTCGGGCTCTCCCTCGCCGCCTGCGGCAACAGCTCCGTCGACGCCCCCGCGGCCGACGCCTCGCCCGCCGCGGACGTGTCCGCCGCCGTGGACGCTCCCTCCGCGGACGTCCCCGCCTGCGAGCCCTCCTCCGAGCAGCCCCGGCCCCGGGGCGACGCGGCCGGCGCGGTCGACCCCGTCACCGGCGTCTTCTACCTCTTCGGCGGCGACGTGGGCCCGGTGGTGAGCTGCGTGGCGCACCCCGCCTTCGACGACGAGACCTGGCGCTTCGACCCGCGCTGCAACCGCTGGACGCGCCTCGCCCCCGACGCCTGCCCCAGCGCCCGCTCTCGCACCGCCTACGCCCTCGACGCCCGGCGCCGCCGGATGCTCGTCTTCGGCGGCCGCTACCGCGCCGCCGCCACCGGGGCCTACACCCTCTACCGCGAGCTCTGGTCCCTCGACCTCGCCACCGGGCGCTGGGAGCTCCTCGGACCGAAGGGCGAGATCCCCTCCGCGCGCGCCAACGCCACCCTGGTCGTCGACGCGGCCTCCGACAGCGCGATCCTCTTCGGCGGCAACACCAGCACCGACGGCGCCCGCTTCGTGCCCCGCAACGACGCCTGGCGCCTCGACCTCGCCACGCTGGACTGGTCCCGCATCACCGCCGCGTCGCCGCCTCCCGCGCGGCAGTTCCACGCCGCGGTCGTGCGCGACGGGGCCATGATCGTCCTGGGCGGCGGCGACGCCAACGCCTTCGCGGGGCCCTTCCTCACGGACGCCTGGCGCCTCGACCTCGCGGCCTCCCGCTGGTCGCGCCTCGCCCTCACCGGCGACACCGACGCGCTCGCCGGGCGCATCAGCCACGCGCTCGCGGCCCGCGCTGGGGACGTGGTGGTCGTCGGCGGCCACGACGACGGGACGCTCGGCAACCGCAACGACGTGCTCACCGTCGACCCCTCGGGGGCGGTCTCGCAGGCCAGCGTCGGCGACACGCTGCAGACGCCGGGCAACGGGTTCTGCGACTTCCCGGCGGACTTCGCGCGCATCGACGACGCCTCGCCGGAGCGCCGCAGCGCCTTCGTGCTGGCGGAAGACCCCACCCGCGATCGGGTGCTCGTCTACGGCGGCAAGACCGACTGCGGCACCGCCAGCGACCTCTGGTCGCTCGACCTGCGCTCGCTCACCTGGACCTCCCTGCGCGGCACCACCGACGGCCTCGCCTGCGGCCGCACCGGCCGCGAGAACTGCCACAGCCTCTGCCAGTGATCCGCCCGGAGGTGGCGCCCCTGGTCGCGATCGGATAGAGCGGTCGCCCTGAGCCACCCGATGGGTCGTCGCCGCCACCACGCCAGACAGCGCTCGCAGGCCCTCGCATACCGCGCCGCGGCCCTCCTGGCGATCGGCGCGGCGGTCATCACCGGCGCGCTCATGGCGCTCTCCACGGCCCCGCGTCCCCGCTTCGACGGCGCTCCGCTGCGCATCCCGATCTTTCCCCGGCTCATCGCCTCCGTCGACGACGCCGGGCACCTCGAACCGCTGGGGATGGTGCTCCCTCCGGACGCCTCGCGGGCGCCCTCGTGGCCCCCGGCGCTGCTCAACCCCGAGGCCCGCCTCCGCTGGGGCTGGGACCTCTCCCTCGGTCGCCCCGGCTCGCGCGAGGTGCTCTTCACCTTCGACGACGGGCCCAACCCCGGCACCACCGACCGGCTGCTCCCGATGCTCGCCCGGGCCAACATCCACGCCGCGTTCTTCGTCTGCGGCTGGCGCCTGGAGTCCAGCGAGGAGCCGCTGCGCTCTCGCGCCCGGCAGATCCTGCGGGACATCGTCGCGGCGGGTCACATCGTGGGCAACCACACGGTGCACCACTACCAGCTCCCCACGCTCACGCCCGAGCGGGTTCGCTACGAGATCGAGCACAACGCCGACCTCATCGAGGAGGTCATCGGCGAGCGGCCGCACCTCTTCCGCCCGCCCTATGGGGCGTACAGCGAGGACGTCCGTCGGCACCTCGTCTCCAAGGGCAACGAGCTCTGGATGTGGTCCATCGACCCGCACGACTACCTGCTGGTCAACGACGCGGAGAGCGTCGCGCAGCGGATCATCACCAACCTCGGCAACCACGCGGGCGGCACGGTGCTGCTGCACGACACGCACCCCTGGAGCGTGGCCGCGATGCCCAAGATCATCCGCTGGCTCGACCGGGAGAACAGCGACCGCGAGCAGTCCGGCCGCGCGCCCTACGTGGTGCTCGACCCGGCGCGCTACCTGGAGGGAGCGCGAGCGCGGCTGCCGCAGATCCAGGCCGCCGACGCGCTGCTGAACAACGCCAACCGCGGACGCTCGCGCGACGCCGGGGCGGACGCCGGCGCGGCGGTGGAGCCGACCACCGGCGTGGTGGGCGAAGGGGCCGTCGACGCCGGCGTGGCCTCGGTGATGGACGCGAGCGACGCGCGGTAGGCGACCGCTACTTCTTCTCTGCCCCCTGCCCGAAGAGCACCTTGCGGGCCTCGTCGTCGAGGGCTTTCCCCAGCTCCTTGCCGACCTTCAGCCCTCGCTGCACGGCGGGGCGCTCTCCGATGCGAGCGAGCCACGCGCTCACCTTGGGGAAGGGCCCCATGTCCATCTTCAGGTACTCGTGCCCCTTCGCCCACGGGAAGGCCGCCATGTCGGCGATGGAGTACTCGCCCGCCAGGTAGTCGCGGTCCGCGAGGCGCCGCTCCATCACCCCGAAGAGGCGCTGGACCTCCTTCGCATAGCGCTCGATCGCATACGGGATCTTCTCTGGAGCGTAGTTCGCGAAGTGGTTGGCCTGACCCATCATCGGGCCGAGGCCGCCCATCTGCCACATCAGCCACTCGTGCACGGCGACGCGGCCGCGGAGGTCTTCGGGGAGGAAGCTCCGGGTCTTCTCCGCGAGGTACAGCAGGATCGCTCCGCTCTCGAAGACCGAGACGGGGGTTCCGCCGCCCGGCGGGTCGTCGTCGACGATGGCGGGCATTCGGTTGTTGGGAGAGATCGCCAGGAAGGCGGGCTCGAACTGCTCGCCGCGCCCGATGTTCACCGGGAGCACGCGGTAGGGGAGGCCCATCTCTTCCAGGGCGATGGAGATCTTCCACCCGTTGGGGGTGGGCCAGTAGTGGAGGTCGATCATGTGGGCGGAGGTCTTAGCGCAAGGCACACACGTACGCGATCATCGCCCCGCGCTCGTCCGGCGCCTCGACGTCGAGGTGGCGCTGGGAGAGGTCCTTGGGGAGCTTCCATCGGGTGGTGCGCCAGCGGAGGTCGAAGCCGTGGGCGGCGAGCAGCGCGCGGGTCTCCTCGGGGAAGAACTGCCGCTGCGAGATGGTCCAGCGCTGGGCGGACTCGGGGTCGAGCACCGGGATCAGCGTGAGCCGCGTGGTGAGCACCTGCGAGAGCGCGTCGTAGGAGAACTCCTCGCGCAGCGTGACGGGCTCACGCGTCGTGGGATCGAGGAAGCGCCCGCTCTCCAGCACGTCGCCCTGGAGGAGCCGCGGCTCCGGGAGCCAGAGGTCGAAGGCGAAGAGCCCGCCGGGCGCGAGGTGCGTTCGGACGCGGGCGAAGAAGGCCTCCTGCTGCTCGGCGGTGTGCAGGTGCGCGAGGCCGTTGAAGGGGAAGAAGATGCGCTCGAAGCGGGCGTCGAGGGTGAGGGTGGTGGCGTCGGCGAGCACCGTGGCCACGCGTCGGCGCAGCTCGTCGGGCTCGTGGGAGAGGCGCTCTCGGAGGCCGTCGAGCATGGCGGGCTCGCGCTCCACGGCGAGCACGGAGCAGCCGGTGCGGGCGAGGGGGAGGGTGATGCGGCCGGTCCCGGCGCCGTACTCGAGCGCGCGGGCGTGGCCGCGGGCGAGGCCGGCGTAGAAGCGCACGTCGTCGGTGCGGTCGTCGAAGAGGAGGTCGTAGACGCCGGGCGCGGCGTAGAGGTCGATGGGCATCGGTGGGTCGGGGCTGTGGGAGGGGAGGAGCGGAGGTATACGCCGATCGGCGGAGGCGCTGCGGACGAGGCTTGCGGGGCGTCGGCGAGGGGTGAAATCCTGGGCCCGGAAGGGAGCGGAAGGGGAACACCGATGAGCAAGGGAAAGAGCACCGAGAAGTCCGTGAAGGCGCCCGAGAAGAAGCCCGCGGAGGCGGCCGCGACGCCGTCGGCCGGAGGAGTGGGCGCGGAGCCGTTCACGGCGAAGGAGTCGATGCGGCTGCTGCGGGTCAACCGCTTCCTGGTGAAGATCGCCGAGCCTTCGATGGCACGGGCGCGCGCCAAGGTGGCGTACACCACCAGCGATCACCAGGAGGGATGGCGGCTCTACCGGGTGGCCGCGGGCGAGGGGCAGCCGCTGGAGGCGGCGGCGGTCGAGGCGTCGGCTACGGGCGCGCACGTCGGGATGCTCCAGCAGCTCGACGACTTCGAGAACAAGTGGTTTCCGCGCACGCGGCGCATCATCGAGCGCTTCACGCCGGAGGGGCACCGGCAGGGGCTGCTGGACGCGTTCTTCCGCGACCTCCAGCAGCAGCCCATCGGCCCGCTCGTGGTGGGCTCGGTGAGCACCTTCCTCGATCGGGTGGAGGCGCTGGAGAAGAGCGACGTCCCCGGCGCGGCGAAGGTGCGCTCGGTGCTCGCGGCGCGCGGGGTGGACGCGGCGCACATCGCGCGGCTGCGGAAGACGCTCGACGAGGCCCGCGCGCTGAAGGCGGCGCCAGCGGTGGCGGTGGCTGATCCCACGGAGGCGCTGCGGGCGCGGCGCGCGGCCTGGGACGCGCTGTGGCTGTGGTGGAAGGACTGGCGCGAGACGTTCCACTCGGAGGTGGACGGTCGGCAGCGGCGGGAGCTGGGGCTGGTGGACACGTCGCTGAGCAGCGGGGATGGGGGCGACGAGGGGGATGACCCGGTCGACGAGCCGGTGACGCCGCCCGCGAAGTGAACAACGGGGGTCGGAGAGAGGGTCGGACCCCGGTTGGAGAGGGCTGGACCCCCGGAATCGGACGGACAGACCCCTGGAATCGACCCGCAGACCCCCGGAATCGACTCGTAGACCCCGGGAATCGGACCGGGGGACCGCTGCCCCAAGAGCCTGACTCGCTGCGTCCAAATCCCGTCCGGCGGGGCACTCCGTTCGGCACACCTCTCACGATTCGCCCCTAATTCAGGCCGCTGCGTGCGATGGATGGCGGTGCCCGCCGTGCCCGTGGGTTTCCAACCCAGCTCCTTCCCGGAATGTTCACGGGGTTGCGCGCCAGGCGGAAGCGACGAGAGCGACCAACCACGCCCTCCCAACGCGCCTCACCGTCGCGGAGCGACGGGCGCGACCGCGACGCCAGCCCAGTGCGCCTCACCGTCGCGAAGCGACGGGAGCGACCGCGACGCCAGCCCAGTGCGTCACAACGACCCGACGCTCCGAGTCCGAGACCGGCTGAACCCGTTCGGGTGGAACCGCCGATTCCACGAGGTCGCACTGGGCTGGCGTCGCGGTCGCTCCCGTCGCTTCGCGACGGTGAGGCGCACT
>CBIHPK010000138.1:0-23307 GCA_966211675.1 uncultured Myxococcaceae bacterium | reverse complement strand
TCCAGGCTCCCACTTCAGCGGTTGCAGGCCCGCTCGCGGGCCGTCCGCAACCGCGAAGTGGGCGGCGTCCCAACAACGTCCCAACGGCGTCGAATGCGCCTCCAGAAACGCCCACACAACAAGTGGTTCCGGTGCGTTCCGAACGCTGTCGAGATGTGTAGAACGGAAAGCCCCTTCACCCCGCCGCGCCGGTCACCTTCGCGCTGAACCCCGTGAGCGCCGCGCCCTCCAGCACCTTCTTCTCCAGGAGCAGCGTCCAGAGCGCGTTGAGCAGCTCGCGGTGCGACGCCAGCAGCTCCGTCGCGCGCCGCTGCTCCGCCGCCAGGATCGCGTCGATCGCCTCGTCGATCTTCACCTGCCGCACCTCGCTCGCCCCGGTGCCCCGGCGGCCCGACTCGTCTTCGAGCATCACCCTCGGGCCGAGCGTTCCGCTCATCCCGTACTCCTCCACCATCGCCCTCGCGATCAGGTTGCACTGCTGCAGGTCGGCGTAGGCCCCGACGCTCACCTCGCCCAGCACCATGCGCTCCGCGGTCTGTCCGCCGAGGCCCACGCAGATGTCCGCGCGCATCTCGTCCTCCGTGGTCACGTAGGGCCTCGTGCGCGCCGCGCGGAGCACGTACCCGAGGGCGCCCTCCTGGTCCTGCGAGATGCAGATGCGCTCTGGCGGAGTGGCCTTCGGCAGCAGCATCGCCAGCAGCGCGTGCCCCGCCTCGTGCAGGCCGATCACCCGCTCCTCCTCCTTGCTCAGCACGATCGCCCGGCGCGTCTTCCGCTGCAGCGCGCGGTCGATGTCGTCCGTCGTGAACACCAGGCTCCCGGTGCGCAGCGACTGCCGCTTGAGCGCGCGGCACACCGACTGGAGGTGGTCGCCGGAGAAGGGGATGTTCTTCTCCCGGTCGGCGAGGCCCTCGGTGCGGCGGACGAGGTGGGCGATCACCTCCTCGGTGAGGTTGAGCCCGAAGCGCTCGCTGTAGATCTTCGAGATGGCCGTGCGGTCCTCCGCCGTCGGCGCCGGGATCTCGATCAGGAACTCGAAGCGCCCCGGCCGCATCAGCGCCCCGTCCACGCTGGTGAGGAAGTTGGTCGTGGCCACCACGAAGACCATCTCGTTCTTGCGGAAGCCGTCCATCTCCGTGAGCAGCTGGTTGACCATCGAGTGCTCTACGCCCGACCCGGTGTACGTCCCGCGCTGCGCCGCGAAGGCGTCGATCTCGTCGAAGACCACCACCGTCGGCGCGCTCTGCCTCGCCTGGCGAAACACCCGGCGGAGATTCTCCTCCGAGTTGTGCACCAGCACGTTGCCGAAGCCCGCGACGAAGCGCTCGGTCCCGGGAACGCTCAGGTCGTAGACGTGCTCGCGGGCGTAGGGCTCGCGGCGCTTCTCCACGACGAGGTCCCAGAGCACGTCGTTGGTGATGTGCGACTCCGGGGTCTGGAGCCTGCGCCGCAGTCCGAGGTTCGCGAGGTACTCCCGGATCGCGGCGTTGCGCGTCTCGTCCGCGAAGCCGATCTGCTCGACGAAGCGCCGCAGAAACTCCGACCAGACGAAGCGCACGCGGTAGCTGGTCGAGCCGCTCCACTCCTTCTTCGTCCGGCAGCGCGCGGCGATGCCGAAGTACTGCAGCAGGGTCATCACGTCATTGGCGAGCCCGCGACTGACCATCGAGGCCTCGATGAACTTGCCGGTGAACGTCCCGTCGCCCGAGAAGTACCCGCGCAGGAACGCGGCCACGACCGGGCGCGGAGCGAGGAAGATCACCGGCGGGACCCGCTTCTGGTGCGAGTCGTGCGCCATCTCCAAACCCTGCTCCATCAGCCTCTGAAGCAGCGTGGAGTTGATCACCAGGTCCACGCCATTGCCGCCCGAGACCTTCACGAAGCGCGTGACGTGGCCGAACAGCCGTCGGCAGAGCGACTCGTAGTGGTCGACCTCGCGCACATGGTTGGCCAGTCGGACGCCGCCACGCGAGTAGCACCCGTCCGCCACCCACTTGCCGAAGAACTCGCCGAGGTCCTCGGTGAGCGGCAGGACCGCGGGCATGTCCTTCCGGCGGTGCCAGCAGTACAGGGACAGCTCTCCTGACCGCGCCCGGAGCGCGTCCGCGCTCGCCAACCGGGAGATCGCAGCCACCGGAACCGGCACGCGCCCCGCAGTGCCCCGCATCCGCGCGAGCGGTAGACCCATGACCTGCTCGACCTGCTCCTCGCCCAGGAGCGCGACCGACTCGTCGAGCAACGCGTCGTAGCCCTGCACCCGCACGTTCTCCGCGCCCGCGAAGATCTTCGTCAGGTCGATCTCACGCACGGTCTCCGGAGCCGCGAGGTGGAGCGGCACGGCGACGCGCGTCCTGCCCGGCTCGATGTCGTCGGCGACGACGTCGGCCAGGCGCCCTTCCTGCTCGACGAACAGACTGTGGCCGCCGGTGACCCGCACCTCTCGACCGGTCTCCGTGACCAGCACGTCCACGTAGTCCGGTCCCGCGTGCTTGAGAAACCCGCTCACGGGCGCGAGCAGGCTCCTGCCCTCGTCGCTGGCGGTCCACGCCTGCACCACGTCCGTGTCCCGGTGGCCGTCCACCAGCGCGCCGATGGGCATGCGCCGCGCCACGCCGTTCACGACGACCAGGACCTCCTCCTCCCACGGCAGCGACTCGCCAACCCACTTGGACTTCAGCTCCGGCCCCGACACGACGATCACGCTCGCGTTGATGGCCGTCGCGATCGCCTTGGCGAAGTACGTCTTCCCGGTGCCGGGCGGCCCGTGGAAGATCACCCCCCGCGGCAGAAGCGACTCGATCGCCGCGATGTCGCCCTCACTCCCCACCGCCTCCTTGCGGCGGATCAGGTCGATGAGCTCCTCCTTCAAGCGGGTCTTCACGTCGGTGTAGCCGCCGATGTCCGAGTCGAGGTCCACCGACGGGAGCTCGATGTCCTCGGTGACCGTCTGCTTGCGGATCTCCGTGTACACCTCCGCCGCGAGCGAGCGCCCCGCGGGCGCCTCCCTCCGCGCCTCCAGCTCGCTGAAGAGGCGGCGCAGCCGCACCGGGTTCAACCCGGAGACGTATTTGTACATCCCGAAGGGGTCGAACTCCGTCGCGTGCAGGGCCTTCGCCTCGCGCTGGGTGATGATCCTCGGCAGCGCCTCGCGAGGGATCCCCGTGATCTCCCGCTTCGCCGGAAACACCCCGCGGATCACCTTGGGGATCTCGAAGCTCGGGTCGCGGAAGCCCAGCAGCACCGCCTCCGGGTTCTCGTAGAGCAGCGGGATCGACTCGCGCGCCTCGAGCGTGAGTCCCGTGTGCGTGGTGGTCAGCACGTCGAGGTGCAGCAGCACGATGAGCGTGCGGTCGACGCTCCCCCGGATGGCCTCGGTGAGCTGCTCGAGCATCCTCGGGAGGTTGCCGCGAGAGGGCGTGTCGGGCGCCGGGCGGCCGTCGATCACCACCAGCTTCGGGGCGTCCCTGGTGCGGCGCAGCCGGGCGCGCACGGCGAGGTAGAGGAAGAGCGAGAGGTCCTTGTCGCACTCGACCAGCACCGAGGTGCCGCGGCGAAGGCGCTCCTCGATGAAGGTGATGTCCGCGGCGCAGGCGGCCTCGACGGCGTCCTCGACCCGGAGCGCGGTGGGGAGCATGGCGATGGGGATCGTTCGGTTCACGGGGCTCGCTGGCTCTGTACGGCAATGGGGGGGTTGTCCCGGGGTGAGGGGCATGACCGCGGTCGCGTCCCGGGTCATGGGGTGCCGCTGGGGTCTAAGGGGCGTTGTGATAGCTTTCGCGCCCCTATGCGATCGGCGTCGTCCCGGTGGTTCGTGCTCCCTCTGGTTGTGGCCTTTGTGGGGTGCGCTGGCAACACGATGGTCCCCTCCGGCGAGGCGGACGTGCCGGACCCGTCGCTCTTCGATTCGGGACTGCCCCCGGACGACGCCAGCATCGCCCCGATGACCTGCCCGGAGGGGCAGACCCGCTGCGGCGACGCGTGCTTCGACCTCACCAGCGACCGGGTCCACTGCGGCTCCTGCGAGCGCGCCTGCAACGAGGGCGAGTCGTGCTCCTCCTCCGTGTGCCGCGCCTCCTGCGCCGCGGGCCAGACCAGCTGCGGCGGCGCCTGCGTCGACACCGCCAGCGACCCCGCCCACTGCGGCGCCTGCGAGACCGCGTGCTCCGCCGCGCAGACCTGCGCCGCGGGCTCCTGCCAGGCCGCCGCCTCCTGCGCCGCGGGCCAGACCGACTGCGGCGGCGCCTGCGTCGACACCAGCGTCGCCCCCGCCCACTGCGGCGGCTGCGGCCGCGCGTGCGCCACGGGGGAGCGCTGCACCGACGGCGCGTGCTCGCCCTCCGCCTGCCCCGACGGACAGACCCGCTGCGGCTCCGCCTGCGTCGACACCGCCAACGACCTCGGCAACTGCGGCATGTGCGGCCACTCCTGCGCCGCGGGCGAGAGCTGCGTCGCGGGCGCCTGCCAGAGCTCGTGCGCGGCCCCCCGGCGCTCGTGCCCGAGCGGGGCCATGACGGTCTGCGTGGACGTCTCCAGCGACAGCGACAACTGCGGCGCGTGCGGCACCGCGTGCTCCATGGGCCAGCGCTGCACCGCCGGGAGCTGCGCGTGCCCGACGGGGCAGACCGCGTGCAGCGGGCGGTGCCTCGACACGCGCACCGACGCGGCCAACTGCGGGGCCTGCGGGACGGCCTGCGCGGCCGGCACGGCGTGCACCGCGGGGCGCTGCGCGTGCCCGACGGGGCAGACGATGTGCGGCACCCGCTGCGTCAACCTCCAGACCGACGCCACCCAGTGCGGGATGTGCGGGCGCGCCTGCGCGAGCGGGTCGACCTGCAGCGCCGGGACGTGCAGCACCGTGTGCGCCTCGGGGCAGACCCAGTGCTCCGGTCGCTGCGTCAACGTGCAGACCGACGCGACCAACTGCGGGGCCTGCGGGACGGCCTGCGCGGCCGGGACGACGTGCGCGGCGGGGCGCTGCAGCTCGAGCAACGACGCGAGGGCCTCGGCGAGGGTGATCACCCTCGGGCCCGCGGAGACCACCGTCACGGGCACCACCGTGGGCGCGACGCACGACGGCCCGACGGTGCCGTGCGGGTGCACCTCGGGGGCGAACGTGTGGTTCCGCTTCACGCTGACGCAGCGCGAGGTGGTGTACCTGGACACGGCGGGCTCGGCGCTCGACACGTCCCTGCTGATCACCGACGCGAGCGGCGCGGCGGTGCCGTCTCAGTCCGCCTCGGGCAACAACAACCTTGGCCTGTGCAACGACGACAGCGGCTGCGGCTCGGGCTCGTCGGGCTTCACCAGCGGGCTCAACTCGCGCACCGCGGGGGTGCTGGCGGCGGGCACCTGGTACGTCGCCGTCGGCGGCTGCGGCACGGGGGCCTTCACGCTGCGGGTGCAGCACCTGCCGACCACGCTGGGGTCGTTCTTCTATGACAGCCGGCTGCAGGGCGACAGCACCACGTCGACGGTGCTGGTGGGCTCCAGCCGCATCGCCGGCACCTGCGGCGGAACGGCCTCCGGCGAGGACGTCCGGTGGTTCGTCACCTGCGGCGGGACGCAGCAGTTCTTCAGCCTGTGCGCGAGCGACGGCGGGACGTACACGCGCTCCAGCTTCAGCGGCACGGACTTCGACCCGTCGCTCTACATCCGAAGCGCGCTCACCGGCTCCGAGAGCGCCTGCAACGACGACGGCGGCACCATGGGCGGCAGCAACTGCCGCGGCACCGGCCCCGGCGCCGACTCGGCGGGCTACGGCTCGCGGCTCAACAACACGTCCACCGCCCGCGGGCTGCACGGCCTGGTGGTCGACGAGCGCACCGGCGGCTCGGGCATGAGCTACACGCTCCGGTACATCGTTCGCTGACGACGGCAACGGAGGGCGGCGCGGGCGTCAGGCCCGGCGGCGCCAGAGTGTTGACGCGCCCGGGTCCACGGCCACATCGTTGTCTCCGCGTGCGGACCGGACCCATCCTGGTGATCGACGACGACGACGACTGTCGCGAGTCGATCTGTCAGCTCCTCGACGAGGACGGGTTCACGGTGGCCTCCGCGGAGAACGGCGCCCAGGGCCTGGCGATGGCGGTGGAGACGCCTCCGGCGCTGGTGCTCTGCGACGTGCGCATGCCCGTGATGGACGGGTGCGAGACCCTGGCGCGCCTGCGGAAGACGCCCGAGACGGCCAGGGTTCCGTTCGTGTTCTTGAGCGCGAACGTCGACATGAAGGAGGTGCGGCGGGGGATGAACCTCGGCGCGGACGACTACCTCATCAAGCCCTTCTCGGGTGAGGACCTCCTGGCGGCGGTGCACGCGAGGCTGCGTCGCAACGCCCTGGCCGAGAAGCCGGCGCGCCCCGCTGCGACGATGCCCGAGCCGTCCAGGCCCGACGGGAGGCTGATGCCCGACCTCATCGCCGGGCGCTACCGGCTGATCCGGCGCTCCGGGCGAGGCGGGATGGGGGCCGTGTTCGAGGCCGTGGACGTGCTGTGCGACGAGCCCGTGGCGGTGAAGTTCCTGGTGCCCCACCGCGGATCGACGGGGCGCTTCGGGCGCGAGTGCGAGGTGCTGTCGCGGCTGCATCACCCGCGGGTGGTGCACTACCGGGAGCGGGGCACGACCAGGGACGGCGACCCCTTCCTGGTGATGGACTGGCTCGCAGGCGAGGACCTCGCCGCGAGGCTCACCCGCGGCAACCTGAGCTTCGACGAGGGCGCGAGGGTGCTGCGGTGCGCCGCCGAGGCCCTGGCGGTGGTGCACGGCGCGGGGGTCGTCCACCGGGACATCAAGCCGAGCAACCTCTTCCTGGTCGACGGGGAGATCGACCGGCTCGTGCTGATCGATTTCGGCATCGCGCGCACGCCCGACGCCATGGAGCTCACGGCCCCCGGCGAGGTCCTCGGGACGCCCGGCTACCTCGCGCCGGAGCAGCTCGAGCGGGGCGACGCGGCCACGCCGAGCGCGGACGTCTTCAGCCTGGCGTGCACGGTCTACGCGAGCCTCGTCGGCCAGTCGCCGTACCTGGGCGCCACCGTCGCGGCCTCCCTGGCGAGGCTCCTCAGCGACGAGCTCCCTCCCATCCGCACGCTCCGCCCGGACGTCCCTCCGGCGCTCGACGCGGTGCTCACGGCGATGCTCGAGCGCGACCCCGCGGCGCGCCCCAGGGACGGCCAGGCGACGCTCGACCTGCTCACCGGCCGGTGAGCGGCGCTCAGGCGAGCCGGGGGACCTCGACGGTGAAGGTGCTCCCGGCGCCGGGCTCGCTCTGCACGGAGAGCCGGCCGCCGTGGTGCTCGACGATCTGCCGGGCGATGTAGAGCCCGAGCCCCAGCCCCGACGGGCTCGCGGCCCCTCCCCCGAGGCGCTCATAGCGGTCGAAGATCTTGGAGAGGCTGTCCCTCGCGATCCCCATCCCCTGGTCGTGGACCGTGACGCGGACGGCTTCGTCGTCGGCGAGGACGGCGAGGCGGATGGGCTTGCGGTCGCCGTACTTGATCGCGTTGGTGAGGAGGTTGGTGACGACCTGACCCATGCGGACGGGGTCGAACTCGCCGAGCGCCGGGGCGTCCGCGTCGACCTCGATGGCGACCCCGACGCGCGCCGCGCCGGGGGTCAGCTGCGCCGCCACGTCGCGGGCGATCGCGGCGAGGTCGCAGGGCTCGCGATGGATCTCCAGCTTGCCCACGCGGATCGCGGTCAGGTCCATCAGCCCGGAGGTGAGCGAGGCCAGGCGGGCGCTCTGGCGCAGCGAGGCGTCGATGGTCTCGACGATGCGGTCGCGCTGCGGGCCCGCCTCGCCGACCCGGCGGACCGCGCGGGAGAGGGTGTCGAGCTGGAGGCTGAGCGCCGCGAGCGGCGTCCGTAGCTCATGCGACGCGATGGAGATGAACTCGTCGCGCATCTGCACCGCCGCCTTGGCCTCCTCGTAGAGCCGGGCGTTCTCGCGGGCCATCGCCTCGAGCTCGGCGGTGCGCTGACGGACGCGCGCGTCGAGGTCCGAGTAGGAGCGGTCGAGGAGCCCGCCCAGGCGGTTGATGGACGCGGCGAGGCGCCCGAGCTCGTCCCCCGAGCGGACCGGGAGCGTGACGGAGAAATCGCCCCGCCCGAGGCGCCCGGCGGCGTCGTCGGCCTCCGCGAGTCCGCGCGAGATCGCTCGCGAGATGCGGAAGGTCATCGTCAGCCCGGCGGCCTCGACGGTGAGCACGGCGAGGAAGAGCAGGGTGATCACCACGCGCTCCATCCAGCGCGACCCCTGGCCGAGCACGGCGGAGAAGGTCGCCTCGATGCCCGACAGCTCGTAGTTCACCCGGTGGACGCGAGCGAGCGCGTCGTCGAGCGAGCGCTCGTCCCGCGAGCCAGCGCTGCGGAGGTCGTGGTAGCGCACGCCGGCGGCCTTGAACTCCACGAGGAGCGCGTCCGCCCTCGCCCACGCCTCGATGGCGCGAGCGAGGTAGCTCACCGAGTGAAAGCGGCGCAGCAGGTCGATCATGGCGGGGATGTCCTCGTCGGCGATGCGCCCCTGCAGGAAGCCGGCGCGCACGACGCGCGGGTCGTAGGTCGGCCGGGCGAGCTCGATCCGCGCCGCGTGGTCTCCCTCCGGGACGCGCAGCTCCTCCAGGAACCTCCGGTACCCCCGCTCGTCGCCGGACAGCGCGTACCGTTGCAGGCTCAGCGCGGCGTCCTTCTGCGCCTTCGACCACGAGCCCTCGCCCGCCACGAAGGCGCGCACCGCGGAGAGGGTGCGCATCGCGAAGCGCAGCGTGCCGAGCTCGCAGGCGATCAGCAGCGCCATCGTGCCGATCACGAGGTAGAGCTTCTTCCCGATCGACACGTTGTTCCATCGCGTCATGCGGAACCTCCGATCCCCTCGGCAGGGGCCCCGGCGTCAACCCCTCCGCTCGACGCGGCCGCGACCGGCGGGGGCGCGGTCGATCATCGCACGGAGCGCTCGAGGGCGGAGGCGACGGAGGGTTGACGGGAGCGACGGGCGGCACGCAAGGTCGACGGGCGCCGCGCCGGGGCATCGGCCGAGCCTCCCTCAACCCTCCTACTTCGATGAATGAGCGACCATGCGACTGAGCACACGATCCTGGGTGGTTGGGCTGTTGGTCACGGCGGCGTGCTCGGCGCGCGGAGGCGGCACCTCCGTCACTCCCCCCGCCGACGCCGGCGGCGGGGACACCTCCGTGGAGATGGACACCCCGACGCCCATGGACACCGGTGGCCCCACGGCGGACCGGGTGGGCCCGACCGAGGACACCGGGGTCCCGACGGCGGACACGCCCGCGACGTGCGGCGCGCCGCTGCTGTCGTGCGGCGGGTCGTGCGTCGACCCTCGCGGCTCGACGGAGCACTGCGGGCGCTGCGACAACCGCTGCGGCGCGGGCCAGGCCTGCGTGGGCGGGGCGTGCATGGCCCTGGCTTCCTGCAATGCGCCGCGGCTGATGTGCGGCGAGATCTGCGTCGACCCGCAGACGGACAACGCCCACTGCGGGCGGTGCAACAACCGCTGCGCCACGGGGCAGACCTGCCAGGGCGGCGTGTGCGGGGTGCTGTGCCCTGCGCCGCAGCGCATGTGCACCTCGGGCTGCACCAACACGCTCACGGACCCGAGCAACTGCGGCGCCTGCGGGCGAGCGTGCACGACCGGGCAGAGCTGCACCAACGGCGCCTGCACCGGCGGGACGACCTCCCTCGCCGTGGGAGCGGCCTGCCTCCGCAACAGCGAGTGCGGCACGGGCGGCGAGTGCGCCGCGAGCGGGATGGGCTGGCCGAGCGGCTACTGCATCCGCGGCTGCCCGATGGGCAACGAGTGCGGCCCCGGCGGGATCTGCATCATCCTCGGCGGCACCAACAACGTGTGCTTCTCGACGTGCACCTCGGACAGTTCGTGCCGCCCCGGGTACTTCTGCCGCCACACGCCCACCGGCGAGGGCTTCTGCTTCCCCCGCTGCGACGCCACGGTGGGGTTCTGCGGGGCGCAGCGCTGCGACGCGACCACGCACACCTGCCAGCCCGCCGCCTGCACCACGCCGACGACCTGCTCGACCGGCAGCACCTGCACCGCGGGCAACTGCGCGTGCACCTCCTCGACGGCCTGCGGCCCGGGCCACGAGTGCCTCCCGAGCCTCGGCACCTGCGGCTGCGTGAGCGACGCGGCCTGCGCCCTCGACGAGCGCTGCGACACCGCGACCGGCGGCTGCGTGCTCCGCTGAGCTCTGCCGGGAGCTCGATCCGAGCACCGGGTTTCCGCTCAGGGGCGCAGGTCCACCGTGCGCTCGCCGAGGTCGAGGACGCGAGGCGCGCCGTCGATCGTGACCGTCAGCGCCACGCGGTAGCGCCCGGCGCGCACCTCGGGGACGTCGACGTGCACCTGCGCGGTGAGCACCTCGACGCGCCCCGCCGGGACCGCTCCCCGCCACGGCGTCGGCTCACCGGTGCAGCTGTAGGAGCGCCCGAGGCTCTGGGTGCAGCAGGGACCGAGCGCCAGCCCGCCGCCGCCCTCGACCAGGGTCATGGACAGCGCCGCGCGGAGGTCGAGGTTCGCCGTTCGAGGGCTGCCGTTCTCGACGTCGAGCTCGATCGCGGCCTCGACGCCGGGTCCGGCCCCGTGCAGGCAACGACAGAACGAGACGTCGGCGGAGCGCACCACCACCTGGAGCTCGCCGCCGGGTCGCGCGCACACCCCGGCGAGCACCCGCGGCGTGACCGTGGCGCCGAAGCAGGTCCGCGGCGCACCGCACGCGCCGGCCTCCGTGGCGTCGACGACGACATCGACGGTCGTGGCCGCGTCGGTCGACGACACCGTCGACGAGCAGGCGATCGTCAGCGCGACGACGAGGCAGGGAGCGGTTCGCAGTGCCATGGGATCCCCGGAGCGTAACCCCTGGGGCCGGTGGCGCCCGATGGGTGTAGCCTCGGAGCATGGCGACCGTCGGCCGGGTGCTCGCGATCGGCGCAGTGGTGCTGGCGATCCCTTCGGCGTGCATCGGGGCGCTGGCGCTCTACGGGAGGGCGCTCGCGGAGAGCGACGTGGCCGTCGGCACGCTGGTGTCCCCCGCGGAGGCGCGCGCCCGGCTGGAGCAGGCCCGCGCCCGCTTCCGTGCGATGACCCCCGCGCAGCACCTCGCGGAGGCGAGGCTCGCGCTCGCCTCGGGCTACGACGAGGCCACGCGCACGGGCGGCAACTTCGGGGGGGTGGAGCACCACGCGGCGGCGATCCCGGAAGGGGCGCCGGAGTACGCGGAGCTGGCGTCGCTGCGAGCCGAGGTGCGACGCCGTCGGGTCAACCTCTTCGCGCTGGCCCGCGTGCGGGTCGCCCGGCACCTGGGCGAGCACGGCCCGGTGGCCGACGCGGGGCGGCAGCGGGCGATGCGCGTCGAGCTCGCCCGCGACGTCGACGAGCTGTCGCCGCGGGGCCTCGGGTGCGTCCACGTCGCCGACGAGGCCCGCACCACGCTGCGCTTCGACCACGCCGACTGCGACCAGGGGATGCTCGACGCCATCGTGAGGCCGGACCACACCGACGGGCTGCGGAGCTACGGGTTTCGGCGGGTGCGCTGCGCCAACGGCCGAGGGCTCATCGAGCTCTGAGGGCGGCGCCGGGGCGACGCGTCAGTGCGCGGCGGGGGCGGGCGCAGGCGCGGGGGCAGGCGCGGCCACGGGCGAGCCGTCGGGCGTGGCGGGCGCGGCGGCGTCGGTCGCGACGGCGACGGCCGGAGGCGGCGCCGGGACGGCGGGCGCGGGCTCGGCGGGCGCGAGCACGGCGGGTGCGGGCTCGGGCTGCGAGGGCGCCACCGGGGCGACCTCACGCTTGCAGGCGAGGGCGAAGAGCAGAACCGCGAACGTGTGGATCTTCATCGGACACCTCTTCGGGTTAGGACCCCGGCGGACGTCGACGCCTGCGCGTGGCGGGCACCATCGCGCGCCGCGGCGCTCGGAGCGGCGGCCGGAGCCTGCGCCGCCTCTGCGCCTCGACGAAGGGATCCTGCGACGCCGGTCGGGCGGGCGCTGTCCTCGCAGGGCACTCCCGCGCACTCCGTTGTCGCGCTCGTCGCGGGCTTGTCGCGACGCGGGACGGATCGATGACAAGTGCGCCGCGGGTGTTGCCGGTCCTGCGCGGCGTGTCCCGGGGTGTCGCTGCGACGGGGGAGCGATCGCTTGACGACCGCGCGGCGGGCGCGCTCCCATCGCTGGCTCCGCAACGCAACGCCCGGGAGGAGACGCACGGACCATGAGCGCCAACGCGATCGACGTCGTGATCAGCTTCGACACGACGGGGAGCATGTACCCCTGCCTCACGCAGCTCCGGCGCCACGCCGACGCCGCGGTGCGAAGGCTCTTCAAGGAGATCCCCGGGCTGCGCGTCGGCGTGATGGCGCACGGCGACTACTCCGACGCGAGGACGCAGTACCTGCTGCAGAAGGTCGACCTCACGGACGACCAGGCGGCGGTGCTGAAGTTCATCAAGACGGTGAAGCCGACCTTCGGCGGCGACGCGCCCGAGGCCTACGAGTACGCGCTCCACGTCGGGCGCTCGCTGAAGTGGCGCGCGTCCCGGGCGAAGGTGTTCGTGCTCATCGGCGACGACGTTCCGCACGGGCCGAAGTACCCCGGCAACAAGCTCCACCTCGACTGGAAGGACGAGCTCGACCAGCTCACCGCGGCGGGCGTCAAGGTGTACGGCGTGCACGCGATGCCGGGCATCCGGGCGCACTCGAAGAAGTTCTACGAGGAGGTCGGGCGTCGCACCGGGGGCTACTACCTGACGCTCGACCAGTTCGGGCACATCACGGACATGATCCAGGCGATCGCGTTCAAGCAGCACGGCGACGAGTACCTGACGGCGTACGAGGCCGAGGTGACCAAGGCGCGGCGCATGAACGGCTCGCTCCGCCGGGTGTTCAACACGATGCTCGGACGCGCGGCGAAGAAGGCCGCCCCGGCGGTGAAGGGCAAGCTGGAGGCGGTGCCTGCGGGGAGGTTCCAGGTGCTCGACGTCGACCGGGCGGAGGACATCCGCACCTTCGTGCAGGGCGAGGGCGCGTCGTTCAACCCCGGCCGCGGGTTCTACCAGCTGACCAAGCCGGAGCTCGTGCAGGAGACCAAGGAGGTCGTCCTGATGGACAAGGAGTCGGGCGACTTCTACTCGGGCGACAAGGCCCGCGGGCTCATCGGGCTCAGGCCGGGGGAGCGCGACACGGTGAAGCCGGTGTCGCTCGACCGGTACGACGTGTTCATCCAGAGCACGTCGTTCAATCGCAAGCTCGTCGCAGGAACCAAGCTGCTCTACGAGGTTCCCGACTGGGCCTACGAGGGCGGCGGCGACGAGGAGGAGGAAGCGCCTGCGCCATCGAAGAAGGTGAAGGCAGCGCCTGCGAAGAAGGTGAAGGCAGCGCCTGCGAAGAAGAAGGCGACGGCCGCGCCCGCGAAGAAGAAGGCGACTGCGAAGAAGAAGGCGAAGGCCGCGCCTGCGAAGAAGAAGGCGAAGGCAGCGCCCGCGAAGAAGAAGGCGAAGGCCGCGCCCGCGAAGAAGGCGACGAGGGCCTGAGCGGATCGGGCGTCAGCGACCGAAGCGCTCGAAGCAGAGGAGCCCGCCGACGAGGGCGATGGACCCGAGGCAGAGCCCGATCGCGGTGCGGCCGAGGCCTCGGTGGCGGTCGCGTAGGCGCGCGAGGGCGAGGCCCAGGCAGGCGCACAGGGGCGTCGCCGCGGAGAGCAGGTAGCGCGGGTTGACCACCGCGCTGTCGTCGAGCGGATAGACCACCGCGAAGGCCATCAGGAACAGCACCAGCAGCGCGACCGCCATCGGGAGCACGAGCGAGCCGTCGCGGCCGCGCGTTCGGAGGCTGCGGCGGGCGGTGTCGAGGAGCGCGAGCACGGAGGCCAGCGTGAGCAGCAGCCCGACCCGCACCAGCGCGACGTAGACCCGGAGGCAGCGGTGGGTGACCGACCACGCGGGCCCCAGGCTGAACCACCCCTCGTCGCCGCCCCAGACGCGCGCCGTCGTCGGGCCCCCCGCGAGCCGGCAGAACCCGCGGTTGTAGGCGTCCGCCCAGGTTCCGGCGACGAGCGGCGACCAGAAGTTGGCGCGAGGCTCGGTCGGCGATCGGATCACCGGCGAGCGCAGGTACGTGAGCTCGAAGGGCAGCGCCCAGCCGAGCGGCCGGCGGTAGAGTACCGGCGTGTCGAGGACGCTGCGCGGCGCGGGAAACTCCTGGTCCCAGTCGTGCGGGAAGGGGTGTCCCCGCCGCGCGAGGTTGGGGCCGCACCAGCCCGCCACGACGAGGGCCCACGCGAGCGCGGCCACCGCCGCCGGGCGGAGCAGCCGTCGCCAGGTCGAGCTCAGCCCCTCCGCGCGCGCCGACCACCCGACGCGCAGGAGCAGCGCCGCCGCCGCGGTGAGCATCAGCACGGCCGACGACGCCTTGGTGAGCAGCGCCAGCCCGGCGCCGAGGCCGAAGAGCAAGGCCGAGCGGGTGGTGATCCCCGCGGGCTCGTCGGCCTGACGCTCCATGCGCCACAGCGCGAAGAGCGCGAGCGTGAAGAGCGCGGCGTGCGGACCCTCGGGGTTGACCTTGCCGTCGATGAGCACGCTCAGCGGCAGCACGGCGTGCAGCGACAGCGCCGCGACGGCGGCCCAGGCGCCCTCCGGTCCGATCGACCGCAGGAGCCGCGCCAGCAGGCCCTGGCGCAGGCACCACCCCGCGACCGACAGGGCGGCGATGGCGCGCTCGCTCCCGGTGAGCTTCCAGACCGCAGCCGCCGCGGCGAACCAGAGCGGAGGCTGGTAGCGGGCGCCGCTCGGGAGCGACGGATCGAAGTCGAAGGGTCGCCAGTGCGCCGCCATCCAGCGAACCCCCTGGAGGTACACGTCGTAGTCCGATCCGCGGGCCGGGCCGTCGAAGGTGAGGGCGTGTTCGACCCTGAGCGCGAGCCCGAGGGCGCTGACGAGCAGCACGACCACCGCAGGCAGTGCCGGTCGGGGAGTGCTCCATCGCGAGAGCCGCGCCTTCATCCGATCGATGTTCACGAGGGGTGAGTCCGCATACTGGCACGGTCGCGGCGTCACCCATTGGCCCCTCCGCGGTCTTGACCAGCGTCACGCGCAGGCCGCTGTAGACCGCACGAATATGCGATGACGAGCCCGGGGACGCTTTCATATGGTCCCCCGCGACGGACGTCGGTGGGCGTCCCAGGGAGAACCATCGTGAAGATCCTTCGCTACCCGGTTTCGCTCTTGCTCGGCACGCTCGCAGCGTGCTCTTCGACCCCTGCCCCGGTCGACGCTGGCTCTGACGTCCCCGCGACCGACGTCGTCACCGCGACCGACGTCGTCACCGCGACCGACGTCGTCACCACGACCGATGTCGTCACCGCGACCGATGTCGTCACGACCGATGTCCCCGCGATCGACGTCGTCACGACCGATGTCCCCGCGACCGATGTCCCCGCGGCCGACGTCGTCACCGCGACCGACGTCCCTGCGGCCGATGTCGTCACCGCGGCCGACGTCGTCACCGCGACCGATGTCGTCACCGCGACCGACGTCCCGGTGGTGCCCCGCTGCGGGACCATGGGCTCGCCGTCCTGGGCCATCGAGAACCCGCTCCCCGTCGATCAGCCCTTCACTTCCATCTTCGCCGCGGGACCGAACGACATCTACCTCGCGAGCAGCACCGCCGCCGCCGCGCGGCGATGGAACGGGACCACCTTCGCCCCCGTCGGCGGAGGCACCAGCGTGTGGGGCGCCAGCGCCAGCGACGTGATCTTCACCGACGCGATGGGCGTCCGCCGGGGCGCGGGCACGACCTTCACCGCCACCAGCCTCGGGGGAGCGTTCCGCGCGGTGCACGGCAGGGCCGCGAACGATGTCTTCGCGGTCGGGCTCGGCGGCGCCGCTCGACACTGGAACGGCACCACCTGGGAGACGCTCACCAGCGGCGTGACCGCCGAGCTCTCCCTGGTCTTCGAGGTCGCTCCGAACGACGTCTGGGTGGGCTCTCGCAGCGGCGGCGAGGGCGCGTCCATCCCGCTCCTCCACTACAACGGCACCGCGTGGCAGCAGTTCACCCCGTCGATGATCTTCAGCGGCGCGACCTTCATCACGCCCCCGACGGCGGTCTGGGGGTCGGGGCCCAGCGACGTGTACTTCTGCTTCCCCGAGCGCCCCGTCACGCGATGGAACGGGAGCGCCTTCGAGCAGATCCTGACGGCCGACCTCCCCGGCGGATGCAGCGGCGTCTCGGGCACCTCGGCCACCGACGTCTGGTTCGTCGGGCGCACGACGAGCAACGGATACGTCCATCGCTACAACGGCACCGCGGTCACTCACCCGTGGCCCGCGTCGTCGAGAGATCTGCAGTCGGTGCACGCCACCTCCTCGACGCTGGTCGCCTTCGGAGGACAGGGCGGCGCCTTCGCGACCTGGGACGGGACGACCTTCACCGAGCGCTCCAGCGGCTACCGTGAAGAGATCCATCGCGTGTGGGTCGCCCCCACCGGGGAGGTCTTCGCGCACGGCCCCGACGCGATCTACTTCGGCGACTGCGGCCGGTGGACCAAGGCGATGGGCGTCCCCGGAGACCGCGGCGACATCGCGGGCCTCGACGCGACGCACGTGTGGTTCGGCGCGACCGGAGGGATCCGTCGCATCAACGGGACGGCCTTCACGGTGGGCCCGCTGGAGCCCTACGGCCTCGGCGCCGCGACGGACAACACCTACGGCCTCTGGGCCGCGAACCCGACCACGGTCTTCGCGGCGGGCACCACGCGCAGCGTCGAGGGGATGCCCTCTCGCGACTGGGTCCGCGCGTGGAACGGCACGTCCTGGCGAGACGTCACCCCCACCGTGGCCTTCGGCAACCGGCGGGTGACCGGCTTCGGCGCGACGGAGGTCTTCGTCAGCGCCCAGACCGGCGCGGTCCTTCGCTTCAACGGGTCGACCTGGGCCTCGGAGAGCATCGGGGTCACCGACTTCGTGCAGGACCTCATCGCGCTCCCGGGCAACGTGCTCATCGCCCTCACCGGCAACGCGCGAAACAGCCGGCGGCGCTCGCCCTCGGGCGTGTGGACCTCCGCGGGCTGGGGCACCGGCGCGTCCCTGTCCTTCCAGCGGGGATGGGGCAACGCCGAGAACGACGTGTACGCCACGCGCTACAGCGGCAGCGGGACCTACCTCTGGCACTGGAACGGCACCGCGTGGTCCGAGGTCTCGATCCTCTCGGACTACCTCGACGACGTCGCCGGAAACGCCGCGGGGGACATCACCGCGGTCGGCAACGTCGGGCGCATCTGGCGCTACGGCCGCCGGACGCCCTGAGCGCAACCCTCGCGATCGTCGCCGCCGGAGGCTTCTTCAGAGCGCGGCCCCGAAGGCGGACCCGGCCTCGCCGCGGAGGGTCTCCGTGAGCGACGCGCCTCGCAGGTCGCGGTCGACCCCGAGCTCCTCGACCGCGTCCTCGCCGGGGATGCCCCGAAGCACCATCACCCTCCCTCCCATGGCCCCGTCGCGCAGCACCCGCAGCGCCGCGGTCGAGCCGCTGCGCTGGACCATCCAGGGCACCTGGGACGCGCCGCCCGTCGGGTCGCCGGGGATCATCCAGAGCCCCGCCCCGGAGGCCAGCAGCAGCTCCTCATCGCCGTCGCCGTCGAGGTCCGTGGCGTTGGCCAGCACGGTGCCCGCGCCCGATCCGCCAGGGCCCGCGACCGGCGAGGAGAAGCCGTCCGCCGTGCCATGGATCCACACCACCCCGCCGAGGGAGCCTCCGGTGACGGCGAGGTCGGTGTGTCCGTCGCCGTCGGCGTCGAGCGCGGCGAGGCCGATGTCGACGATGCGCGTCTCGGCCACGACGAGGCGCGCCCGCTGCTGGAAGGCGCCCTCCCTCGCGGTGAGCACCAGCAGCGCCCCTTCGCCGGGCAGCGCGACGGCGACCCGACCATCGCCGAGGGAGCTCATGGCAACCGCGAAGCCCTCGTCGGCGGGACCATCGAGCTCGGCGGAGAGGCGGGCGGGCATCGCGCCGCGCTGACCGCGCACCAGGGACACTCGGTGGCCCGCGACGCTGCCGACCACGAGGTCATCGCGGCCGTCGCCGTCGAGGTCACCGACGTACGCGAGCGTCGCGCCGAAGCCGCTGCCCGGCTCCCCACGGAGCACCGAGCGCGGCACCGGATCGACGCCGCCCGGGGCGCCTGCAAAGAGGGCGACGGAGTCCGAGCCGGGGGCGCCGACGGCGAGGTCGGAGAGGCCGTCGCCGTCGAGGTCGCCGACGTACGCGAGCGACGCGCCGAAGCGGACGAGCGGGCTGTCGAGCGTGATGGGAAGGGCGTCGGAGGCATAGACGGTGACGCGGCTGCGGAGGGGCGCTCCGACGGCGTGGTCGGGGAGGCCGTCGCCGGAGAGGTCGGAGCGATCGGGGCGGCGGAGATAGGCCGAGGGCGCGCTGGGGCTCCGGGTGGACGCAGGGAGCAGCGCGCGAGGGGACGGGGACGTGGGCGCGGGGACGGGGGACGCGGGAGCGGGGATGGGGTCGAGGTCGACGGGCGCGCAGCCGGTCAGCGGGAGCAGGGCGGCGAGGAGCAGCGACGGGGCGACGAGAGGACAGCGCATGAGGGCTCCGAGCCACCGGGGAGGTGGGAGGTCGGTGAGGTGGGTCCCCGGGAGCGGCGGCGTTGTCGGGAGGGCCCCCGGGGGAGGTTGCGGCGCGGGACGAGATGGAGGCGCCCGTGGTACCCACCCTGGCCGTGCTTCGGACCGCTCTGACGTTGGCGCTCGCCGCGTGGCTGATCCTCTCGCTCGGCTGCACCGACGCACCGGCCTCCGACGCGGGTGTGCCCACGGAGGACCTCGGCCCCGAGCTCGCCGGTGCGGTCGCGCTGATCCCGGCCACGCCCGCGGTCGCGCAGGTCTGCGCCGCCGAGGTCACCTCGACCGCGTGCAGCACCCACGACGCGGCGGCCCTCATGGCGCAGTGCCGGGACCGCCTCGCCGCGCGCGGCATCTCCTGCTCGACCGTCGCCGACTGCCTCGCCACCTACCGGCCCTCGCGCCCCGTCGCGTGCCGAGCGGGCGCGACCTACCCCGAGCGGGCCTCGTGCGCGGAGGCCGTCGAGGACGACTGCGCGTTCTACCGGGCGTGCCTCGATGCGGCCCACCCCTGCGGCGCCGACGGGTACGCGCTCGCGTTCGGCGAGCGGCTCTGCAACACCTTCATCGCGCGCCGAGAGGAGTTCAGCCCCGCCGGGCAGGCGTGGCTGCGGGGCGTGCGAACGTGCCTCCAGCGGGCGCTGGTTCCGCTCGTGGGCGCGAGCGCGCAGAGCTGCGACGCGCTCGGGGACGCCGCCTACGCGTCGCACGCGGGCTGCTACACCGCGCCGGGCAACTCGGTGTGCGCGCTCTCTTCAGCGGACCTCGCGGCGCTCACCCGCGTGCTGGCTCCGTGGCTGCGCGACCCTCGCGCGCTGCGGCAGATCGGCGAGGTGCTGCGGAGCTGCTCGGACGCGGGCGCGCGCTAGGTCCGCCAGCCCAGCGCTTCGAGCCTCGTCCTCGCGCCCTTCAACCCGAAGATCGCACCGCCCTCCGGAGGGACCACCGGCGCCAGCAGCACCCCCGCGAGCAGCGCCGCCATCGCCAGCGGGGCCCTCGGGTCGCCTCCCCGCGCAGGGCTCTTCTCCACCATCCACGCCCGCGTGGCCCGCGCCACCAGGGCGTCCATCCCCGCGCCGCCGATGGCCTCCACCGCGCGGTCGGCGGCCTCCTTCACGGCGGGCAGCTCGGCGAGCGGCAGCGTGTGCACCTGCACCACCGTCGGCTCGACCTCGTCGCCGAGGGGGCGCAGCGTGAAGCCGAGCGAGGCCACGTCGGGGAGCAGGCCATCCGGGTCGCCGAGGCGCTGGATCAGCGTGAGCTCGGCGCGCAGGAGCGAGCGTGCCTGGGCGATCCAGCTCGGCAGATCGACGCGCCCGACGGGCGGCGCGGCGAGGAGGCACCAGTGGGCTTCGGGGGTCATGACAGGCATCGCGGAGGTATGCTCCGTTCCGTGTCCACAGGGGAGCAATGATGCCGGACTCCAATCACCCTCGGGCGTCGACCGTCGATCCGCCCGCTGCCCTCAGCGCCGAGCGCATGCAGGCGCTGCTCGACTACTCCTGGGACATCCTCAGCCTCCTCGATGGGGACGGGAAGCTGCTCTACAATTCCCCGGCGGCGCAGCGCCTCCACGGCTTCGCTCCCGAGGAGTTCGACGGGCGCAGCACCTTTGATTTCATCCACCCCGACGACGCCCCGCAGATGGGCGAGACCTTCCAGCGCTGCCTCGCGCAGCCGGGCGTGCCCGTGCGGGTCCGTTACCGATATGCCCGCAAGGACGGGACGTGGATCTGGATGGAGGCCATCGGGGTCAACATGCTCGACAACCCCGCCATCAGCGCGGTGGTGGTCAACTCCAGGGACATCTCCGATCGGGTGGAGGCCGAGAACGCCGTCCGGGAGAGCGAGAGCCATTTCCGGGACCTGTTCACCAACATGGCCCAGGGCTTCGCCCTCTGCCGGCTGGTCTCCGAGGAGGGCCGCACCCCCGACTTCGTCTTCGTCGAGGTCAACCAGTCCTTCATCGACCAGACCGGCCTGAAGGACGTCGTGGGAAGGCGAGTGAGCGAGGTCATCCCCGGGGTGCGGGAGAGCGACCCGGAGGTCTTCGAGCGCTACGCGCGGGTGGTGCGCACGGGCGTCCCGGAGCGCTACGAGTCCTACCTGAAGGCCCTCGGGACCTGGTTCGCCGTCTCGACCTACCGCCCGATGCCGGGTCACTTCGCGACGGTGTTCGACGTCATCAACGACCGCAAGCAGGCCGAGGAGGAGCGCCTCCAGCTCGAGCGGCAGCTCAGCCAGTCGCAGAAGATGGACAGCCTCGGCAACCTCGCGGGCGGCGTCGCCCACGACATGAACAACGTCCTCGGCTCCATCCTGATGCTGGCCTCCGCGCACGAGGCGATCGAGCCCGCGGGGAGCCCCGCCCAGCAGGCCTTCGCGACCATCACCAAGGCCTGCCAGCGCGGGGGCGACATGGTCCGCCGGCTGCTGGGCCTCGCCCGCCAGGAGATCTCCGAGGCGAAGCTGCTCGACCTCAACGCCCTGGTGCTGGAGGAGGCGCTGCTGCTGGAGCGCACCACGCTGGCCCAGGTGCGCTTCTCCATCGACCTCGCGGACGACCTGCGGCCCGTCCGAGGCGACGCCGCCGCCCTGCTCCACGCGCTGATGAACCTCTGCGTCAACGCCCTCGACGCCATGCCGCAAGGCGGCACCCTCACGCTCCGCACCCGCAACGCCGAGCCCGGATGGATCGAGCTGGACGTCGTCGACTCGGGCATCGGGATGCCGAGGGAGGTCCTCGACCGGGCGATGGATCCCTTCTTCACCACCAAGTCCCACGGCAAGGGCACCGGCCTCGGGCTGTCCATCGTGTACGGCACCGTGAAGTCCCACCGCGGCACCATGAAGCTGCAGAGCGAGCCCGGCCGGGGCACCCGGGTGAGCGTGCGGCTGCCCTCCTGCGACGGAGAGGAGTACGAGCGCGCGGCCTCCGCGGAGCCGGCGCCGGAGCAGTGCCCGCGGCACCTGGACGTGCTGCTGGTGGACGACGACGAGCTGATCCGGGCCGCCATCGGGCCGGTGCTCCAGGCGCAGGGCCACCGGGTCGTGCTGGCCCGCAGCGGCGAGGAGGCCCTCGACATCATGGCCCGCGGAGCGTCGCCCGAGGTGATCATCCTCGACATGAACATGCCCGGCATGGGCGGCCGCGGGGTCCTGCCCCGCATCCGTTCGATCCGCCCGGAGGTGCCGGTGCTGCTGGCCACCGGGCGCGTCGGCCCGGAGGCCCTCGCGCTCTCCCGTGAGTTCTCCGGCGTGACCCTGCTGCCGAAGCCCATCAACGCCCGCGACCTGAAGGCCTACCTCGACACGGTCCCGCTGGAACCCCGCTAGGGGTAGCCGCACTCCGACGGGGCGCCGCCGGTGCCCGGGATGCAGCGCAGCGGCGAGGTGCAGTCCGCGTCGGTCGAGCAGGTCTTGAACAGGCACAGCCCCACGTTGTCGGCGTTCTCGCCCGCGTCGTCGGTCGGAGCCTCCGGGGCGATGTGCGCCGAGTCATCCGGGCACCGCGGCGTCACGGTGACGTTGATGAGGCTGCCGCACTGACCCTGCGAGGCCATGTCGCCGATCTGGAAGCAGATGCCTCGGCACTGGCGGTTCTGCGGGGGGTCGCCGGTCTCGACGCTGGGGTCGCAGGGCTCGCCGTCGGCGCGCGCGGTCATGTCCGCCGCCTCGCCGCACTCGCCCGTGCGCAGGTTGCACGGGTCGGTGCCGCACTGGCTGTTGGCGGTGCAGAACAGGTCGCACCCGACGGCGTCGGGCTCGTTGGTCTCGTGCGTGTACCACCAGCCGGTGCACGCCTGGCCCTCGCGGCACGCGTTGGCCGTGCCCGAGCGCGCGGTCGGGGAGCACACCCGGGTGCAGGTGGTGAACGCGTCGGATCCGTCGCCGAAGGAGAGGCAGGTGCTGTTGGCCCCGCCGCACTGCTCGCGCTCGCGGGCCTGGTTGGCGTTGTCGGTGCACTCGGCGGTGCAGAAGCCGCCGGGCACGTCGAGGTCGCAGGTGAGCGCGGCGCCGCACTCGCTGTCCATCGTGCAGGTGAGGCCCGCGCGCGAGGGCCCCGCGTCGGCGGCGCTGGCGTCGGTGCGGGAGGCATCAGCGCGGGACGCATCGGCGCGGGCGTCGGAGCCGCCCAGCACGACGTCGCTCCCGGCTCCAGCGTCGACCGGCGACGAGGGGTTGTTGGCGCTCGACGAGCAACCGACCCCGATCACGAGCAACCACACCGACGTCAGTCCAGCTCTCATAGGGCACCTTCTCGCGGCCGCTGCACGACGGCGCAACGGGGGCGCGGGACTCTACACGAAGGCCGCTGCGGGGAGAGAGAGCGCCCACCCCGGTCTTCGCATGCCCACCATCAGCAGGGAGTCCCCGCCGCGGAGGGTTCTGCGGTAGATAGGCCGCCGAGCAGCGCCGGGAGGGACCCGACGCTCACGGAGAGATCACCGATGCGTACGAACTTCATTCTTGGATCCGCTCTTCTTATGGCCGGCATGGTCGCGGGTTGCAGCGACGACCCCGCCCCCGCGACGGACTCCGGTACGGACACGGGCGTCCTCGTCGACACCGGCACCGACGCGGGCACGACGACCGACACCGGCACCACGACGGACACCGGCACCACGACGGACACCGGCACCACGACGGACACCGGCACC
>CBIHPK010000137.1:0-23370 GCA_966211675.1 uncultured Myxococcaceae bacterium | reverse complement strand
TACTTCAGGTCGCCGCGAGCGAAGATCGAGCTCACGTACTCGAGCACGTTCTGCGCGGAGATCTCGTCGTAGCCGAAGTCGCGCATCAGCCGCGTCTTCACCGCGTCGATCTTCTCCTGCGTCTCGCGGTCCACCACGTTGCTCACCACGCTGGTGAACTTGATGGTGTCCTTCTTGTCCTCGAAGAGCTTCAGCTCCAGCGCGCGGCGCAGCCGGTCGTTGGTGCTCCACTGGAACTTCTTCCCCTCCAGCGCGAGCGCCCCGATGAAGTTCATGATCTCGCGGCGGAAGTCGTCCTTCCTGCTCTCGGCCACGTCGATCTTCTCCTCGATGGAGCGCATCAGCCGCTCGTCCGGCTCCTCGTCGCGGCCCGTGAAGCGGTTCTTCACCTTCTCCTTCAGGGTGTACGCGCGCACGTTGTCGACGTAGTTGGCCGCCAGCTTGGTGATCTCGCTCTCGTCCGCGCTGATCGCCCGCTGCACCTCGTTCTTGATGATCTCCTCGTACTCGCGGCGCACCACCGCGATGAGGTCGGTGTACTTCTTCCGCTGCTCGTCGTTGGTGATCAGCGAGTGGGCCTTAAGGCCCCGCTCGATCTCGTTCATCACCATGAAGGGGTTGAGCGTCGGCTCGTCGTAACGCACCAGCGCGTTGGAGAGCATGTCCTGCACGAAGCGCGGCGAGATGCCGTCCATGCCCTCGCGGCGCGTGTCCTTGCGCAGCTCCTTGACGGTGTCCTGCGTGTACCCGGGGATCATCCGGCCGTCGTAGAGCTTGAGCTTCTGGATGATCGCGAGGTTGTGCTTCTTCGGGTCTTCGAGGCGCGTGAGCACCGCCCACATCGCGGCGATCTCCAGCGTGTGCGGCGCGACGTGCTTCCCCTTGAGCTTCCCCTGGCCGAAGCTCTTGGCGTAGATGCGCGTCTCCTCCGACAGCCGAGTGATGTACGGGATGTCGATCTTGATGGTGCGGTCGCGCAGCGCCTCCATGAACTCGTTGGCGAGGAGCTTCTTGTACTCGGCCTCGTTGGTGTGCCCGAGGATGACCTCGTCGATGTCCGTCTGCGCGAACTTCTTGGGCTTGATGCGGTGCTCCTGCGAGGCGCCCAGCAGGTCGTAGAGGAAGGCCACGTCGAGCTTGAGCACCTCGACGAACTCCACGATGCCGCGGTTGGCGATGTTGAACTCGCCGTCGAAGTTGAACGCCCGCGGATCGCTGTCCGAGCCGTACTCCGCGATCTTGCGGTAGTTGACGTCGCCGGTGAGCTCGGTGCTGTCCTGGTTCTTCTCGTCCTTGGGCTGGAAGGTGCCGATGCCGATGCGGTCCTTCTCCGAGAGCAGCAGGCGGCGCACCTTGATGTGGTTGGCCACCAGCTTCGACCAGTCGCCCTCGTAGCGCTCCATCAGGCTCTTGAAGATGAAGCGGCAGGCCGGGTTGAGGTCGCCCTCCACCACCACCTTGTGGCGCGTGTTGCCGAGGCCGAGGCTCGTGATGGCCTTCTCTCGCCACTCCGGCGGAATGAGCCGCAGCGGCTCCTCGTGCATGGGCGACGCGAACAATCCCCCCTCGGAGCCCATCACCAGGCCGGTGCTCTCCAGGTTGCACCATGTGTACGTGTAGAGCGCCCCCTCGGGGCTGCGCGAGTAGTCCTCGATGCCCTTCTTCAGCAGCCGCGCGATGGTGCTCTTCGAGCTCCCCACCGGGCCGTGGAGCAGGATGACGCGACGCTCGGGGCCGTAGCCCTCGGCGGCGGCGCGCAGCACGTGGACGAGGCGCATCAGGGGGATGTCGAGGCCGAAGACCGCGTCGTGGCCGCCGCCGCTGTCGTCGCGGAAGAAGTGGTAGCGGGTGAGCCGCTTCTTGTTGTCGAGGTACTCCTCCTGACCGGCCGCGATGATCATGTCGTACACGCGCTGAAACGCGTTACGGGTCACCTCCGGCCGCTCCCGGACGATCTCCAGGTAGGCTTCGAAGCTGCCTTCCCAGTGGAGGTCGCGGTACTGGTTGTAGTCCTGCAGCGCGGCGATCGATTCGATCATCTGACCCATTGCGGCGGCACCCTCTCCTTCAACGCCCCTCAGGTCACACCGGGAGCGGCATCATCGTAGGGTTTTTCACTCCACGGTGCCAGACGCGCGTTCGACCCGCCGGGGCGTTTCAGCCGCCGTAGAGGGTGATCGCGCTCGCGCCGGGCGTCGGGTCGAGGTCGAGCGAGAGGCAAGCGGGCTGCGGCTGCACCTCGCGCAGGCGGAGCTCGATGGGCATGCCCGCGCCGACACGGTTGAGCGTCGTCGGCGAGAACGCGGTGTAGGGCACCGTGACGGTCACCGGCGGAGCGAGCGTGCCGGGGATGGAGAAGGTCGTCACCATCGCGCCGCCCACCATGAGGTCGAACACCGCGCGCACCATGTCGCGAGGACAGCCCGCGGCGGTGGAGAGGTTCCATCGAGCGATGCGCAGCTGCATGGCGACGCCGGAGTAGCTACCCCCCGGCAGCGCGTCGCGCACGCCCAGGAAGGACGTCGAGCCGCCCCCGGCGGTGCTCACCGTCGTGGGGAAATTCTCGAGCGGAACCGGGTACGGGAAGAACACCGTGCGCGGCCCCTGCGTGCTCTCCTGGCAGGCGCAGCGGTTGACCGGCGCCACCCGCGGCGACGCGGGGAAGGGCTCGATGCGCGCCGCGTTCTCCCCGACCCAGAGCCGGTGGGGATGGAGCCCGGGAGAGATGTTGAAGCCGGTGACCGCGAAGAAGACCACCTCGCCGCGGCGCATCGGCTGCGACGTCGGGGTCTCGATGGTCGAGAGCAGCGTCGAGCAGTTGGCCCCCGCGTCCGGCACCATCCCGCAGGACGGGCAGCGCAGCGAGTCCGTGCCGTCCGAGAGGTCGTCGCCGCAGGCCGCCGGCTGCGCGAGGTCCTCGGTCTTGCACGACCAGATGGCGTACACGCGCGTGTCGAAGCCGGTGCAGTGCTGCGTGTTGGTGGTGGCCGTGACGGTTCCGCCCTCGGCCACCTGGTAGCGGTAGATGCGCGTCGGGGGCGCGCGCATCGAGTCGACGGTGGAGCAGCCCGCGAGCAGGCCGCCGTCGATGGTGCCCGTGGGCAGCGCGACCATCGGGGCCCCCTGGAGGTTGTTGGTGGCCATCGCGTAGGCGAGCGTGGCCCCCGCGTCGGAGCCCGGGCGCACGGAGGTGATGGGCGGCAGCAGGGTGACCGGAGCGCCGCCGTCGATGTCGCAGCTCCCCATGCGGGTCACGCCCGCGTCGCCCGCGGGGACGTCGCGCTCCACCGGGACATCCCCCGGCGTCCCGACGTCGGCGCGAGGCCCCGTGTCCGACGGCGAAGGGCGGTCGACCACGGGACCGCCGTCGCGGGCGCGCAGCCGGTCGAGGTCGTAGCTGCACGCCCCGGCGAGGAGCGCGAGCGCGAGCGCGGGACGCAGCGGGTGCGTCACAGCGCGCCTCCCCAGCCGAGCACCATGCCGCCCGCGGTGGGCGTCACCGTCGGGCCTTGCGGCGAGGCGTCGTGGCGGTCGAGCACCCGGTCGAGGATCACCGCGGTGACCGTGAGCGCGGCGAACACGCCCGCGCTCGCGATGGACGCGTTGACCAGCCCCTGGCGCAGCTGCATGTCGCTGATGTCGGCCTCGCTGCAGCCCGCGTGCTGCGGCGGGGCGCAGGTGTTGATGAGGGTGTTGTTGCGGTCGTTGGCGAGCAGCCCGATGCCCAGCGCGAGCCCGCCGGAGATGACCGTGAGGCCCCCGGCGACCCACGCGGTGATCTGCCAGGGGCGAACGCCCTGGACCACCACCGGCCGGTCGACCATCACGATCTGCGGCGCCGGGGTGGGGGTCGGCGGGGGCTGGTAGTTCTGGTGCTGGATCTCGACGTCGATGATGCGGATGCGCCCCTCGACCTCGGCGCGGTCGGGCGCGTCGGCGACGGCGTCGAGGTAGCGCTGGAGCGCGCTGCGGGCCTCCTCCCAGCGGTGCAGCCGCTCGTAGGTGGTGCCGATGTTGTAGAGCAGCTGCGCGCGGCGCGAGAGCGCGTAGGAGCGCTCGAACTCGGTGACGGCGGTGGCGAAGTCGCCGCGGGAGAAGGCGTCGCGGCCGGTGGCGAAGTGCTGCCTCGCCTCGGCGTCGCGCGTCGGGTCCGCGGGCTGCGCGAACGCCGTCACGGGACACAGCGTCGCGGCGACGACGAAGGCTGCGGCAAACGTTCGACCCATCACCGGCGGACTATAACGTCATCGCCACGGCGGCCAGCAAGTTCCGTCGGTCAGCCGCGGCGCTGCGGGATGCGCTCCAGCAGCCGGGAGCGCACCGTGGGCGGCAGGAAGGGCGTGACGTCGCCGCCGAAGCTGGCGACCTCCTTCACCAGCGAGGAGCTCACGTAGAAGTACTCCTGCGCGGTCATGAGGAAGACCGTCTCGACGCCCGGCGCGAGGTGGTGGTTCATGCACGCCATCTGGAACTCGTACTCGAAGTCCGCGACCGCCCTCAGCCCCCGGATGATGACCGTCGCCCCGCGCTGCTTGGCGTAGTCCACGAGCAGTCCGTCGATGCGGTCGACCTCGACGCGGGGCTCGTCGGAGAGGATCTCCCGCAGCAGCTCGACGCGCTCGTCGGAGGTGAAGAGGGCGCTCTTGCGGGGGTTGCCCGCGACGGCGACGACGAGCCGGTCGCAGATGGAGACGGCGCGGCGGATGATGTCGATGTGCCCGTTGGTCGGCGGGTCGAAGGAGCCGGCGTACACGGCGACGCGCCCGCTCGCGCTCAGGTCCGCGGGGGCGGCGAGGACCTCCGGCGCGGGCTCCTCGGACTTCGGTCGGAGCAGGGTCACGGAGGTGTCACCGTAGGCGCGGAGGTCGGGCTCGCCGAAGGCGGAGGCGACGGCGGGCGGCAGCGTGAGGGCGTCGCGGGACGCGTGCTCGACCACGACGAGCGCTCCGGGGCTGAGCACCCCGGGGGCGGCCAGGGCGGTGAGGGCCTCGAGCTCCAGCTGGTGCCCGTAGGGCGGGTCGATGAACACCAGGTCGAAGGGCCCCGCGGCCTGCTTGAAGGCGCGGCGCACGTCGCGCAGCAGCACCAGGTAGCGGGAGTCCTCGCACTCGAGGTTCTCGAGGTTGGTGGCGATGGTCTGGCAGAGCCCGCGGTCGCACTCGACGAAGGTGGCGTGCGCGGCGCCGCGGGAGAGCGCCTCGACGCCGAGCGCGCCGGTGCCCGCGAAGAGGTCGAGCACCCGGGCGCCCTCGAGGCTCGCCGCGGTGATGTTGAAGATGGCCTCGCGAACGCGGTCGCTGGTGGGCCTGGTCTCGGCGCCGCGAGGGGGGCCGAGGAGACGACGACCGCCCCAGGTTCCGCCGATGACGCGCATGGGATGAGGGCTACAGGGGGAGTCTTTACTAGAACGTGTAAGACAGGGACATGCCGTTGGTGGCGCCGAAGACCGGCGTGACGCGCAGGCGGGCGCTGGCCGGGAGCGGCTGCGGCGGGGGCGGGGTCTCGGTGCGCGGGCGGTCGATGACCACCAGCACGGCGCCGACCGCGGCGATCACGGCGCCGCCGATGCCGAGCCCGAGGGCGAGCGTGCGGGTGGTGCTGTTGGACGAGCAGAGGTCGCGGACCTGCGCGGCGTCGGCGCCGGAGCGCTGCTGCGCGAGGTCGCACACCTCGCTCGCGGAGCGGGTGCGGCCGTAGTTCTCGTTGGCCTGGAAGCGCGCCCAGGAGCCGTAGGGCTCCGCGGAGAGCGGGGTCGACTCGGTGGCGCTGCTGGCCTGGCCCGAGGAGATGATCGCCTCGACAATGCCGACGATGGCGACCGCGCCGCCGAGGCCGAGGGCGCCGAAGCCGATGTAGCGGAGAACCGGGGTGCGCGGGGGCGGCGGGCGCTCGATGACCACCTGCTGCACCTGCAGCGCGGGGAAGCTCGGGTTGGGGTTGAGCGTCGGGTTGGCGGGGTTGGCGGGCGCGGGCCGGTCGTGCTCGGCGATCTCCGTGAGCGCGCGGGTGGCGGCCTCGCGGAGGTCGTTGGCGCTGGTGGCCTGGGCGCGCGTGAGCACGCGGGAGACGCGGTGCACCTCGCGGCGCGAGCCCTCGTCCCAGAGGCTGATCTCGACGTTGACCGACGCGTTGCGGCCGCGGCCGATGCGGGTGATGGAGCCGTAGATGATCTTGGTGGCGTGGATGTCGTCCGCCATCATGTGGAGGCACTCGGGCCCCGAGGAGGAACAGCCCGCGACGGCCATCTCCTGCTCCATGGCGGGGGAGTTGTCGGGCACCTCGTAGCCGGCCACGCGGGCGGCGATGCGGAGCTGCGCGCTGAAGGCCGCGGAGATGTCGTCGTCACCGTCGGGCGCTCGCAACCCGAGCACGTGCGCGGCGCCGAGGTTGGGTGGGGTCTGTGCAGCAGCGAGGCTCGACGAGAGGCCGAGACCGAACGCGAGACCCAGGCCGAGACGGAGCGGTGACGAGCGCATGCGGAACTCCTTGGCGGACGTAAGGGCGATCGATGGTTCGCCGGACAGACGTTGGAGGGGATCATAGAAGAGCCCGCCGGGGGAACGGAAGGGAATCCTCGGGGGAGCGTTGACGGCCCGACGGTCGATCGCAGAGACGGGGTAAGCATCAACGCCGTGAACGATCCATGGACCATCGGCCGCGTCTCGACCTGGACCGCCCGTGACCTCGCCTCCCGCGGCATCGAAGGCGCGCGCCTCGACGCCGAGCTGCTCATCGCCCACGCCCTCGGGCTGCGCCGCATCGACCTCTACCTCCGCATCGACCAGCCGCTGACCGAGGCCGAGCTCGCGTCGATCCGGGGCCTGGTGGAGCGCCGCCGCCGCCGAGAGCCGGTCGCGTACATCCTCGGCTACCGGGACTTCTACAACCGCCGCTTCAAGTGCGACGCGAGGGCGCTGGTGCCCCGGCCGGAGACCGAGCTCTCCGTGGAGGCCGCCGTCGCCCGGCTCAAGGCCCGCGGAGAGGGGCCGCTGCGGGTGCTCGACCTGGGCACCGGCACCGGAGCGCTCGCCATCACGCTCGCGCTGGAGGTCCCCTCGGCGATCGTCGACGCGGTGGACCTGAGCGAGGCGGCGCTCTCGCTCGCCCGGGAGAACGTCGCCGCGCTCGGCGTGGAGGGCCGCGTGACCCTGCACCACGGCAGCCTCTACAAGCCCATCGGCGACGCTCGCTACGACCTGATCGTGAGCAATCCGCCGTACATCCCCAGCGAGGAGTGCGACGCCCTCATGCCCGACGTGGCCGACTTCGAGCCGCGCCTCGCCCTCGACGGCGGCCCCGACGGGACCCTCGTGCTGCGCTCCGTCGTGGCGGGAGCTCCCCAGCATCTCCTCCCCGGCGGCTCGCTGGTCGTCGAGCTGGGCCACGACCAGGGCCCCTCCGCCCGCGCCATGGCCGAGGCCGCGGGCTTCCCCACCGTCGGCGTCACGCTCGACTACGCGCGCTTCGACCGCGTGCTCACCGCCGACCTTACCTGACCCGGTACTCACCGGCTCGACGAGGTCCGCTACAGGGCCGCCTGACTGCGCGTCCGCAGTAAGTGACAAGTGACACTTGACGCTCTACGCCCAAGGCCTCTACAGGTGGAGGAGGCGGCGGTGCGGAGGTGTCGACGATGGTCAAGCGGTCTCCCTGGATCGAGCGAGCGCGGGGGCTGATTCCGGCCCAGTGGCGTCGAGACGCGAGGATGGTCCTCGACGGTCTGGCGGGTCATCCGCCGCCGCCCTTCTCCTCGCGGGGCTCGTCCGACCGCTCGGCCTCGTCCCCATCGAAGCCGACGCTCCCAGGCGCTCGGCCCTTGAAGGTGGTCGCGGTCACCCGGGAGACCCCCGACGCGGTCTCGCTCACGCTGGTCGACCCCCGGGGCGAGGCCATCGCGTATCGCCCGGGGCAGTTCTTCACGCTGGCGATCCGGATGAAGGCGGAGGTGCTGCGCCGCGCCTACTCCCCTTCGCTCCCGATGGAGGAGGCGTCCCCGCCCGGATCGGTGCGACTGACCATCAAGCGGGTCGCCGGGGGGCGGGTGAGCGGGCACCTCCTCGAGCACACCGCGGTGGGCGAGGTGATGGACGTCTTCGGCCCGTCGGGGAGCTTCGTGCTGGAGGGCGCTCCCCGGACGCTGGTGCTGCTGGGCGGTGGCTCCGGGGTGACGCCCCTCGCGGCCATCGCCCGAGACGCGCTCTCCCGCCTCCCGGACACCCGGGTGGTCTTCATTGTCGGCAATCGTTCCATGGAGGACATCATCTTCCGCGATGAGCTCGCCGAGCTCGCCGCCCGGCACCCGTCGAGGCTCACGCTGCGTAACGTGCTGAGCGCGCCTCCGCCCGGGTGGGACGGGGGCGAAGGGATGCTCGACGCGCCGACGACCGAGAGAGAGCTCGACCGGGCCTCGCTCGAAGGCGACGCGGAGTACTTCGTCTGCGGCCCGGCGCCCATGATGGACGCGGTGCGATCGGCGCTGAGGGCGAGAGGCGTCGAGGAGTCGCTCATCCGCGAGGAGCGCTTCTCCTCACCCGTACACAGCGTCTCGACGGAGGACGCGGGGGGCGACGTCGCGGTGACGGCGGTGCTGGGAGGGCGGCGGTATCCGCTGGTCAACCGCGCTCACGAGACGGTGCTGGAGTCGGCGTTGAGGCAGCAGGTGCCGGTGCCGTTTTCATGCACCATGGGCGGCTGCGGGGCTTGTCGCATGAAGCTGCTGGAGGGCGCGATGACCCTGGAGGAGCCCAACTGCCTGACCGCGGAGGAGCGGTCGGGGGGATATGTGCTCACGTGCATCGGGCGGGCGACGGCGCCGTGCGTGCTGGAAGCGGAGCCCACATGAGCACCGAGGGAGACGATCGGGAGAAGTTCCCCTATCGGATGAAGGAGCTCTGCGAGAAGACGGGAGTGCCCCGGCAGGTGGTGCATTTCTACATCCAACAGGGATTGGTGCCGGAGGGATACAAGACCAGCCGCAACATGGGCTGGTACAGCGAGGCGCACGTCGAGCGCATCCGGCTGGTGAGGCAGCTGCAGCACGAGCGCTTCCTCCCATTGAAGGCCATTCGGGCGATGCTGGAGCAGCGGGACGAGGTGTTCTCCCCGGCGCAACGGATGCTGTTGGGAGAGGTGAAGTCGCGGCTGCGGGGCCGGAGCGTGGTGCCCTCGGGCGACCGTCCGGACACGGTGGCGGTGGACGAGCTCTGCAAGCGCGCCGGGGTGAGCCGCCGGGACCTCGACGAGATCGTGGAGCTCGGGCTGCTCGCGGTCTCCGAGGAGGGAGGCCGGGCCCTCATCGCGCGCGACGACGCGTGGCTGATCGAGCTCTGGGGGGAGTTCCAGTCGGTGGGCTTCACCCGGGAGCGGGGGTTCAGCCCCGCGGACCTGGCGATCTACGACGAGGCGATCTCCGCGCTCTTCGACCGGCAGGCGCGGCTGATGGCGGAGCGGGTGGCGCAGATGCCGGCGGACGACGCGGCGCGGATGCTGGAGCAGGCGCTTCCGATGGTGGGGATGCTGCTGTCGCGGCTGCATCTGGCCAAGGCGAGAAACTTCTTCGCGGCGATGGGCTGATGGGTCTCTGGGAGGCAGTGCGATGATGTTCAATGAACGACTGGTGAGTCTGCTGCCGGGTCGGATGCGCAACCAGGTGGCGCAGTGGTTCGAGGCCGCGGAGATCTTCGGGGAGATGCGCGACCCCAAGGTGCTCGCGGCGATCGGCCCGGCGGGCGTGCGGGGGCTGCTCTTCCAACGGGGGAAGCAGGGTGTCCCGACGGAGATGCCGGCGGCGCACCAGGCGCACTTCGACTGGCGATATCCACACGACAACGCCGAGATGGCGAGCCTCTACCGCCGCGCCAAGGAGGGCCAGTGGAACGGCGACTCGCTCCCCTGGCACATCGACGTCGACCCGCTCAACCCGGAGGTGCCGCTCATCCCGCGGGACTTCATCAACCTCCCGAAGCTCAACACCTTCGGCGTGCACCTCGACGCGACCGAAGAGCTGAAGCTCAGCTACTCGCTGGCGGCGTGGATGCTCAGCCAGTTTCTCCACGGGGAGCAGGGGGCCCTCTTCGCGGCGGCGCAGGTCACCGAGGCGGTGCAGTTCTTCGATGGGAAGCTCTACGGCAGCACGCAGGTGATGGACGAGGGCCGGCACGTCGAGGTGTTTCACCGGTACATCGATACCAAGCTGAACAAGCTCTATCAGATCAATGACAACCTCTATGTGGTCATCGATTCATTGATGACCGACGGGCGTTGGGACATGAAGTTCCTCGGGATGCAGATCATGGTGGAGGGCCTGGCGCTGGGCGCCTTCGGCGTGATCTACAAGCAGACGAAGGAGCCCTTGCTGAAGGAGCTTCTGCGCAACGTGATCCAGGACGAGGCGCGGCACGTCCACTACGGGGTGGTGGCGCTGCGGGAGCAGTTTCGCGACCACATCACCGAGCGCGAGCGCCGGGAGCGCGAGGACTGGGCCTACGAGGTGGCGCTGCTGATGCGCAACCGCTTCATGGCCTTCGAGGTCTACGACGAGTGGTTCGCGGGGAGGCTCAGCCGGGCGCAGTGGCGGGAGCTGGTGGGCACCTCCGCCGGGATGGCGGACTTCCGGGACGTGATGTTCCGCCGGCTCATCCCCAACCTCCGGGAGATCGGGCTGATGTCCCCGCGCATCATGCCGCACTACGAGCGCACCGGGCTGCTGCGGTACTACCACGGACGGTCGGCCGACCAGATCACCGGCGAGCAGATCCTGGCCGACCTGCACTAGCGCCACACCTGACCATTTCCTCCACGCGCGCCGTCCACTCCGGGCCACGGCCGGGAGTGTCTGGCGTGGTTCACGGTGCGACACCGGCGTCAGGGGGCAGGCCGTCCGCGGCCACCCGGCCTGCCACCAAATCCCCGAGCATTTCGCTGGAACCTCCGGCCGTCCGGGTGGTCGCAGGGAATGGCTCGCTTGTTGAAGCGTTACGAAACGGCAGCGCTCACACGGAGGTCGGTCATGCGTCGTAGCAGGTCGGTTCACACGGTTCGCCTGGTTCTGGGTCTGGTCGCCGTCTCGCTCTCGGTCCTCGGCGCCGTCCGGGGGACCACCGAAACGCCGACCGCGACCGCACAGACCGCCGCCCCCGTGGCGTCGCACGGCTGAGGCCCCGGTGGTGTGCCTCGGCTGGTTGGACGAGGGCATCGATCGTTGACAGTGGCCGCGCGGTCATGTCAGACCGCTCGCCGCTCCGATCGCCCTCATAGCTCAGTGGATAGAGCAGCGGCTTCCTAAGCCGAAGGTCGTAGGTTCGACTCCTACTGGGGGTACCGCGTCTTCGCGAGGCTGCGCCCCGTCCCGCGACCGAAGTCGTCGCGCCGGCAGGGGTCCGGCGAGGCGTCGGCGCTTTACACCATCGGGTATCCACGGAGGGGGGGGTGGCTCTCCTTCGACGGCGCGCGACTTGCGACGTCGCGCGCAGGGGAACCCCACCGTGAACCAGACCCTCCCGAGAGAGCCCGTCGCCCGCCCGAAGCCCGCGCCGCACGCCAGCGAGCTGCCCTGGTGGAAGCGCACCACCGTCTATCAGGTCTATCCGCGCTCCTTCGCGGACACCAACAACGACGGCATCGGCGACCTCCGCGGCGTCATCGACCGGCTCGACTACCTCCGCGACCTCGGGGTCGAGACCATCTGGCTCTCGCCCTTCTTCGACAGCCCGCAGGCGGACTTCGGATACGACATCCGGGACCACTTCGGGATCTCCGCGGAGTACGGCTCGCTCGACGACTGCCACGCCCTCATCGAGGAGGTTCACGAGCGGGGGATGAAGGTCGTCTTCGACATGGTGCTCAACCACACCTCCAACGAGCACCCCTGGTTCGTCGAGTCGAAGAGCTCGAGGAAGAGCCCCAAGCGCGACTACTACCTCTGGCGCGACGGGCGATCGCCGGGCGGACGCGCGCCCCCCAACAACTGGCGCTCCATGCTCGGCCGGAGGGGCTGGCACTACGATCGCCCGTCGGACCAGTGGTACTGGGCGAGCTTCCTGCCGTTTCAGCCCGACCTGAACTACCGCAACCCGGACGTGAAGGAGGCCATGCTGGACGTGGTCCGCCACTGGCTGTCCATGGGCGTCGACGGGCTGCGGCTCGACATCTTCAACGCCCTCTTCAAGGACGCCGCGTTCTCCAACAACCCCTTCTCCTTCCGGCCCGTCCCCTCCGAGGACAACCCCGACGGGTTCTTCCAGCAGACGCGCCACACCATCGACCACCCGGACACCTTCGCCTTCGCCCGCGAGCTGCGCGCCGTCGTCGACGCGGTGCCCGGCCCGCCGCGCTTCCTCGTCGGCGAGGTCTTCGGAACGCCCCACACCCTGCGGCGCTACTGCGGCGAGGACGCCGACGGGCTGCACCTGGTCTTCCTCTTCAAGTCCATGCGAGCGCCCTTCTCCGGGCCCGGCGTGCGCACCATGATCGCCGAGTTCGAGCGGGAGTTCCCGGAGCCCCTCTGCCCGACCTACGTCTTCGGCAACCACGACCGCCCGCGGAGCATCCTCCGGCTCGGCAACCACACCGGCAAGGCCAGGCTCCTCGCGATGCTCCAGCTCACCGCGCGAGGCGTGCCCTTCATCTACTACGGCGAGGAGATCGGGATGCACCACCACGACATCCCCGCCGTGCACGGGCTCGACCCCATCGCCACGCACTTCCGCTTCGTGCCCGACTGGATCGCCCGCCGCCTCCGGCGCTCCGGGATCCTGCTCAACCGCGACGAGAGCCGCCTCCCGATGCAGTGGCACCACGGCCCCCACGCGGGCTTCACCCACCACGCCTCCACGCCGTGGCTCGCGGTCCATCCCAACAGCGCCGAGGTCAACGTCGCCGCCCAGGAGAACGACCCCGACTCGATGCTCTCCTGCTACCGGCAGCTGCTCGCGCTGCGCAACCGGAGCGTCGCGCTCCAGGCCGGATCGCTCGAGCTCCTGTCCCCCAAGGGATTGCCCTTCTCCGTCGTGGTGTTTCGACGCCGACACGGCGAGGGAGCGCGGGCCGAGGCCGCCGAGGTGTTCCTCAACTTCTCTCCGAGGGAGGTGAAGGTCGAGCTCCCGGCGCTCCCCGATCGCATCGTGTTCTCCACGCTGCGAGGGATGATGGAGCCCTCCGAGTCCCGCCTCACTCTGCGCGCCTACGAGGGCGTCGTCGCCTGCCAGGGCTGAAGCCTCACGGAGACGGGGCCACGCCGGCGTCCGATGCGGTCGGCGAGCGAGGGATCACCGAGATCACCCGGGCGAGACCCGCCGGGCTGAAGGCCGCATGCACGCTCGCCAGGACCCGACCCCTCGGGTCGACCACGAAGACCCACGGGGTCTCGCTGTCACCGAGGCCCAGCTGCTCGGCGAGCGAGCCGTCGCGGGAGAACCACACCCGGTTCCAGTGGGCCCGGGGGGTGCGCTCGCGGGCTTGAACCAAGATCGTCTCCGTCGGAACGAGGCCGAAGATGTCGAGCGCCGTGAAGGTGAGCATCGGGGTGCCCGGGGGGACCGCGATCTCCAGCGGACGCCACCACGCCTCGAGTGCTGCGCCGATGTCCTTGTCGGTCATGGCGCAGATCACGGTGTAGCGGCCGAGGAGGTCGGCCTGCGTGTGGCGAGTGCCCTCCAGGTCGTTGACCGCGAAGCTCGGAATCGGCTGACCGACCCGCGGCTGGCTGTAGCCCGTGGACGCCATGGAGAGGACCAGAACGAACAGGGACAGCATCCTTCGCATGGCTTAGATCCTCCAGCGGCTCGATCGGGGAATCGGGAGAGGCGCGTCGCGGTCAGGAGCCGCCGAGCGCGCCGACGAGGCTATCGAAGGTCCAGTCCTGCAGCGCGTGCAGCCGACGGCGCAGGCGACCGTCGAGCTCGGGGTGTTGCTCCAGGTAGCGGTTCCACCAGATCTCCGAGGCGCCCGTGACCGTGGGGTGGAGCCACGGCTTCTGTAGCGTGTAGTGGACGATCTTCACGTCATTGACGACCGAGCGCACCGACGCGTGGGCGGTCATGAACTGGAAGACGAAATGGTGGAGGTTGTAGCGGGCCTCCAGCCGGTGCCCGACGTCCATCGACCACCAATCGGGGTAGTACTCATTGAGGAAGCCCTGGTCGCCGCCGTCGTAGGTCTTCCGACGGTGGAGCATCGACTCCATGGACTCGTAGAGCCCCGCTGAAGGCTCGATCACCATCACCCCCGAGTTGAAGCAATTGGGGAGGAAGAAGTCCGGCGCCGCGGCGAAGGCCGGGCGATCGAAGAGCTCATCGATGTTCTGTAGCACCAGCGTGTCGGCGTCGAGGAAGACCACCTTCTCGATGCCCTCCAGCCCGAAGGCCCGGAGCTTCGTGTACGTGTTGCGGAAGCGAGTGAAGAGCAGCTCGCCGTCCGCCGAGGGGTTGGCGACGGCCTCGATGCCCCGCGGCTCCCAGCCCGCCGAGGTGGCCAGCCGCGCCCTCGCCGCCGAGGACACATCGGGCGTCACCATCAACACCAGCGGGACCTGCGTGCCCGTGGCCCGAAGCGATCGACCGAGCGCCTCGGCCCCGGGCTCGTACGCGTCCCCTCCACACATCAGACTCACATAGGCTTGTTTCATCGTGGCTCTCCTGTCGTGCTCGGCCTCTCAACGAGGAGACGGGACGGCCTGGGGCACCGGACCCATCGGAGAAGGGACGGCCTGGGGCACAGGGCCCATCGGGGACGGTCGGGCGAATGGCATCGGCCCGGCGGGCGGAGGCACCACCACGACGCCGCGCGGCTGGATGAGGCCCACGGAGGGAGGCGCCACCATCACCCGCTGACCGCGGTACCAGGAAGGATAGCGCCGCACGAAGGAGCCGCCCTGCGAGTAGTGGTAGTAGCCGCTGAGGGTGGGGTTCCAGCAACGGAGCTGCTCATAGCCGCCGTAGCCGTCTTCGACCCAGGTCCAGTAGCACTGGTTGGTGTCATAGGGGCCGTAGGCTTCGTGCACCGCGGCCAGGCAGGCGAGGAGACCCGTGAGCACGCCCGCGAGAAGGAGCCACGCCGCTCGGCGGGGGACTGCCCCGCGGGGCACGGCCTCGAACACTTCGCTGCGCTCCATGATGGGAGGGTGGCATTGCAGCGAGCGGGCCACCCCGGGAGCGCAGCGGGCCTCAGGGCCCGTGGGCCCGATGCGCCAGGTGGAACGACTCGCAGTGCGCAGGACCCCCGGGACCCCAGGTCTTCGGCCCGGCCCCGTGCTTCGGGAGGTGGTGCTGGAACCACTCCGACGCGAGCGCCGCCACTCGCTCGAGCGAGCCCGCCTCGACGAAGAGCTGCGACGCGCCCGCGATGCGGGCCAGGCCGCACTCGCAGCGCAGCGTGGAGAGGGCCTGGCGGTTGTGCTCCAGCCCCAAGGGGTCTTCGCTGCCCACGATGAGCAGCGTCGGGGACTCGATGCGCCCCAGGGCCGAAGCGGCCAGGTCGGTGCGCCCCGCCTGAGAGACCACCGCGCGCACCGCGGACGGGCGCTCGGCCGCCGCCGTGAGCGCCACCGCGGCGCCGGTGCCCGCGCCGAAGTACCCGAGGGAGAGCCGACGCATGGAGGGCCGCGCCGAGAGCCAGTCGGTCGCTCCGGCCAGCCGAGCGGCCAGGGCCTCGACCTCGAAGCCGCGCGCCATCGCCTCGTGCTCCGCGGTCTCCTCGTCGGCCGTGAGGAGGTCGAGCAGCAGCGTCCCGAAGCCCGCGTGCTCCAGCGCCCGGGCGACGTCGCGGGCGCGAGGGTTCTTTCGGTTGCTGCCGCTGCCGTGGGCGAAGACCACCAGCGCGTGGGCGTGCGGGGGCAGCGCGAGGTCGCCCTTGAGGTGGACCCCCGCCACCTGGAGCGTGAGATGGTCGCGCAGGATGGAGGAACTCACAGCCCTGGGAACAGGTTCACTTCGTATGCCATGAGCGCCGGGTGGGCTGATCCGAAGGCCCGCGAGAGCGCTGCGATCGGAGCCCGCGAGGCGGCGCACCGTGTGCGCGAACGCGGCGCAACGGCGGGGACGCGGGTGCCCTCAGCGGAGCTTGGAAGCGCGATCGGGGTGCGCCTCGGAGACCGGCCTCGCGGAGCGGGCGTCGCCCTCGGCGAGCGTCTCGTGGAGGCGCTCCTGCGTCAGCCCGCGGCTCGCGGAGAGCTTCGTGTCGGCGTGCGGATCGGCCGCGCGGGCGACCGACTGTCGATGGGCCCGCTCGGGGCGGGACTCGCTCACCGGGTGCGAGCTGCCCGGACGCCCGGTGGCCAGCGTGGGCGGAGCGGGCACGGGCCTCGGGATCGACGGCCGAGGCGCGGGCGCGTCGGTCGAGAGCCCCCTCGGAGGAGCGGTGAGGAAGAGCGCCGCGACGGGCGCCGGGAGGTCGCGCGACCAGCGGGTGGCCACGTCGGCGGGGAGCATCGCGCCCAGCTGGCGGCAGACGATCTCCGCGCGCTCGATGGCCCCCGGGCGGCGCACGACCTCCAGCTTCTGCACCCTGGCGAAGAGCCGGTCGACGGACGACGAGGGACGCCCCGTGCGACCTTCGAGCGCGCCCTGGAGGGCCGCAGGAACGGAGGTGCGCAGGGTCGCGAGCTCGTCGCCGACGAGCACCTCGTCGAGCGACCCGAGCACCCGACGGACGAGCCGCAGGACCCGCTCGACCGGCTGGAGCCCGGTCTGCCGCTGGATCTCACCGACGAAGGCATCGAGGTTCATCATCTCCACGTCGCGTTACCTCTCCGGAGGCGTTCAGCAGCCCGCGTGCCGGGGGGTAAGGCACCGCGCCGCTCGCGCCCGATCGTGCGACGCGCTCAGAGGAACAGGGGTGTGACACGCCGCGATCGACGTGCGCGACGCGCGCACCGATTGCACCCACCGCCATGACGTGCGCGCGGGGATTCTCTCGCGTTGCGCGGCGCGGGGGCCCCATGGTGATGTCGCGAGAGGGACACTGATGAAGACCACCGCGCGTGAGGCCCGGGCGCTCCCGGCAGAGCAGTTGAGGCCCCGCGTCGACGTCGCCTCGCTGCCCTTCGCCTCGACGGCGGACGTGCCGGCGCTCGATGCGCTGGTCGGGCAGCAGGACGCGCTCGACGCGCTCGCCTTCGGCCTCGAGGTGCGCGGCCCGGGCTTCAACCTCTACGTCGCCGGGGAGAACGCCTCCGGGCGCACCACCACGGTGCACGCCCACGTCGGCCGGCTCGCGGCGGCCTGCCCGGTCCCCCGCGACTGGGTCTATGTCCACAACTTCGGCGCGCCCGACCAGCCGCTGGCGATCTCGCTCCCCCCCGGGCAGGCCGCGGTGCTCGCCCGCGCCATGGACGCGTTCATCCGCGACACGGCGCTCGCGATCCGGCGGACCCTCGACAGCGAGGACCACGACCGCCGGCGGCGCGTGGCGCTCGACGCCTATGCGAGCGTTCGTCGGAAGGTGTTCGACGAGCTCAGCGCCACCGCCCGGGAGCACGGCTTCCGGGTCGACGTCGCGCCGGGGAGGGTGGCGTCGGTTCCGCTGGTCGACGGAGAGCCCATCAGCGAGGAGCGCTTCGACGCCATGGACGACGCCGCCCGCGCCGAGCTCGCGCGGCGGACCGAGCAGTTCGAGCTCCCCCTCGGGGCCGCGGTCCGACGGCTTCGGCAGGTGGAGATCGAGGAGGAGGAGCGCCGCCGGGTGTTCGACCGCGAGGCCGCGAAGGCGGTGCTCGAGCCGCTGCTGGTCGAGCTGCGAGGGCACTACACCGAGCTCCCGGAGCTGCTCGCGCACCTCACCCGCGTGGGCGACGACCTCAGCGAGCGGGCCACCAGCTTCGCGACCCCGGAGCCGGTCGCGAGCGACGACGAGGAGGCCGCGGCCACCGAGGAGGTGGCCGAGGAGGCGGCCGAGGACACCGCGAGCGCCCTCGCCCGCTACCGGGTCAACGTGCTGATCGACCACGCCGCGACGAGCGGAGCGCCGGTCGTCGTGGAGCGCCACCCCACGCCCGAGAACCTCGCGGGGCGCATCGACTACCGCATGACGGCCAACGGCCTGGTCGCGGACTTCCTGCAGATCCGCCCCGGCTCGCTGCACCGCGCCAACGGCGGCTTCCTCGTGCTGCGCGCCTCGGACCTCGAGCAGACCGAGGCCGCCTGGCCGGTGCTGAAGCGCGCGCTGCTGGGACCGGAGATCCGCATCGAGGCCAGCGACGGGGGCGCCGCGCTCCCCGCCACCACGCTGCGCCCGGAGCCGATTCCGCTGGATCTCAAGGTGATCCTCATCGGCACCGAGGAGGTCTACCAGCTGCTCTTCGAGCTCGACCCGGACTTCCGCGACCTCTTCAAGGTCAAGGTGGAGTTCGCCCCGGACGTGCCCTGGTCCGACGAGGCGACGAGGCTCTGCGCGGCGTTCTTGAGCCGCTGCGTGCGCGACCGGGCGCTGCTCCCGCTGGACGCCGGGGCCATCGCGCGGACCATCGAGCACGCCGCGCGCATCGCCGGGGACAGCCAGCGCATCTCGGTGCGGCTGGGCGAGCTGGCCGACCTCGCGATCGAGTCGAGCTTCTGGGCCACGAAGGCCGCCCGGCCGCAGGTGACGCGCGCCGACGTCGAGCAGGCCCTGCACGCGCGGCACGCCCGCTCCGGGCTCCTCGAGCGGAGGCTCCGCGCGGAGATGACCCGGCGCACGGTGCTGGTGCAGACCTCCGGCGCGGAGGTCGGGCAGGTCAACGGCCTCGCGGTGGTCGAGCTCGGCGACAGCCGCTTCGCGCTGCCCTCGCGCATCACCGCCACGGTGTCGCCGGGCCGCGGCACGCTGCTCAGCGTCGACGGGGCGGCGGACCTCTCGGGCCCCTTCCACGACAAGGCCGTGCTCATCCTGCTGGGCTACCTCGCGCGGACCTACGGCCGCGGCAGCCCGCTCACCCTGGCCGGGACGCTCTCCTTCGAGCAGTCGTACAGCCACATCGAGGGCGACTCGGCCTCGCTCGCCGAGGTGCTGGCGCTGCTCTCGGCGCTCGCGGAGGTTCCGCTCGACCAGGGCGTCGCGGTCACCGGGGCGGTCGACCAGCGGGGGCAGGTCGAGCCCGTCGGGGAGGTCACCCGCAAGGTCGAGGGCTTCTTCGCCGCGTGCCGCGCCGCGGGCCTCGACGGTCACCAGGGGGTGGTCGTCCCGGCGCCCAACGCGGTGCACCTGGTGCTCGACGAGGAGGTGGTCGAGGCCGTGCGCGAGGGGCGCTTCCACGTGTGGACCGCGCGCACCGTCGACGAGGCCCTGGCGCTGATGACCGAGCGCGACGCGGGCGAGCCCACGCCCGAGGGGGAGTACCCCGAGGAGAGCGTGCACGGCCGGGCCCTGGCTAGGCTGCGGCGCTTCGGGGCGCAGCTCGCGGCCCTGCGCGGGGCGGAGCGGTAGTCGGCCCGCAGGCGCACGGCGTTCGCGCACCCGGTGCACGAACCGCCAGGGCTTCGCGGGCCGCGCGTCGGGGAGAGGCGACGCGGCACACGTCGTGCGAAGCCCTCTCGACAGGCGCCGCGCGAGGAGGGCTCCACCCGATGGCTCACAAGAGGCTGCTGTTCCGGTCGGAGGCGAGGGAGAAGATCCTCCGGGGCGCGACGGCGCTGGCGGACGCGGTGCGGGTGACGCTGGGGCCCAAGTCGCGCTGCGTGCTCATCGAGCAGAAGTGGGCGAACCCCCTCGTGTGCGACGACGGGGTGACCATCGCCAAGGCCATGGAGCTCAAGGACCCGGAGGAGAACCTCGGGGCTCGAATGATCCGCCAGGCGGCCGAGCGCACCGGCGACGTCGTGGGCGACGGGACCACCACCTCGGCGCTGCTGGCCCACGCGATCTTCGCCGAGGGCGTGCGCAACGTCGTGGCGGGCGCCAGCGCGGTCGACCTGAAGCGCGGGCTCGACCGGGGGATGGCCGTCGCGGTCGCGGCCATCCGGGCGATGTCGCGCCCGCTGGAGAGCCGCAAGGAGAAGGCCCAGGTCGCGACCATCTCGGCGCACAACGACGCGACGCTCGGGGAGATGGTGGCCGACGCGGTCGAGCGCGTGGGCGCCGACGGCGTGATCTCCGTCGAGGAGGCCAAGGGGACCGAGACCACCCTGGAGGTCGTGGAGGGGATGCAGTTCGACCGGGGTTACCTGTCCCCGTATTTCGTCACCGACCCGGCGAGGATGATGGCGGTCCTCGACGACGCCTACGTGCTGGTCTCGGAGCGCAAGGTGACGGCCATGAACGACCTGCTGCCGGTGCTGGAGGCCATCGCGAGGCAGCAGAAGCCGCTGCTGCTGGTGATCGACGACGTCGAGGGCGAGGCGCTCGCCACGCTGGTGGTCAACAAGCTCCGAGGCACCCTGTCGTGCTGCGCGGTGAAGGCCCCGGGCTTCGGCGATCGCCGCAAGGAGATGCTCAAGGACCTCTCGGTGCTCACCGGCGCGAGGGTGATCTCCGAGGAGCTGGGATCGAAGCTTGAGGACGTGACGCTCTCGGACCTCGGGAGGGTGCGGCGCGCGGAGGTCGACAAGGACCGCACGGTGCTCATCTCCGGGGGAGGTCCCACCGAGGAGGTGAAGGCGCGCATCGCGGAGATCAGGGCGCAGATCGAGAAGGCCACCAGCGACTACGACAAGGAGAAGCTGAAGGAGCGGCTGGCGAGGCTCGCGGGGGGCGTGGCCGTGATCCGCGTGGGCGCCCTGTCGGAGACGGAGCTGAAGAAGCGCAAGGAGGCCTTCGACGACGCCATCAGCGCGACGAGGGCCGCGCTCGCGGAGGGCATCGTGCCGGGGGCGGGCCTCGCGCTGCTGCGGGCGGCCGACGCGGTGGAGCGGCAGGAGGCCGACGCCACGGGGGACGAGCGGACGGGGCTCGCGATCCTGCGGCGGGCGCTCGAGGCGCCGACGCGGCAGCTCGCGGAGAACTCCGGCGTCGACGGCGGCGTGGTGATCGACCGGATGCGAGCGGGCAACGGGGCCTACGGCTTCGATGCGGCGCGGCGCACCTACGTCGACCTCACGCAGTCGGGGATCATCGACGCCACCAAGGTCGTCCGCACCGCTCTGGAGAACGCCGTCTCGGTGGCCAGCGTGCTGCTGCTCACCGAGGCGACGCTCACGGAGATCAGCGACGAGAAGCCGCCGCTCCACCCCGAGCTGGAGGAGTGAGCGGCACACGATCTGCACGACCACACTGCGGAGGATCATCCATGGCGACCAAGGCTCAAGCATTCAAGGCGTCCGTCGAGCTCTCGAACCAGAACGCGAACATCCAGCGAGGGTCACAGCCTCCGCGCGTGGAGAAGGCGGGCGTCCATCACGAGAACAAGCACGCCGGGGCGAAGGCGCCGGTCGCGCTCGAGGACCACGCTCCGGGCACGCGCCCGAGCCGCAAGTCGACCCGCGGCGCCTCCAACCACCTGAAGCCCGACCACGCGATCAACATCCCCGAGAGCATCGAGGTGGACTCCCCGCAAAGCCGCCACAACGTGTCGTCCGCGCACGATCGCGGGCACGGCGTGCGCGCCCGCGGCGGCTGAGCCGCCTTGACCGCGGGCGTCGGACGACCCACCTCCTGGGTCGACCCGAACGCGCCGATCGCGGGGTATCCACGTCGAGTCGCGGGGGGGAATACCATACCGTCCCAGCGCCCAGCGGAGACCCCGCGTGATGACCGACGAGACCCGGCCCGACCCCGACGCCGAAAACCCTCTGAAAACCCTCGTCATCGGTCACCTCGAAGGGGTGGCCTTCGACCGGACCATCACCCGGAGCGCCCACCCGACGAGGTCGCCCGTGGAAGACGCCGTGGCGCGAGTCCACGCGCTGCCTCGCATCGTGGTGGGTGGGACGGCGGACGACGGGGACTTCTCTCCCATCGAGGCCATCGGCGAGGGCGGCGTAGGGGTCGTCGAGCTGGTGCACCAGCGCTCGGTCAACCGCGACGTGGCGCTCAAGCGGGTGCGCGACGCGGCCAGCCCCAGCGCCGCGGCGTCGCTCCTCGAAGAGGGGCGCGTCATGGGGCTGCTCGAACACCCGGGCGTCGTTCCGGTCTTCGCGCTGGGGCGGGACGACAGCGACCAGCCGGTGCTGGTGATGAAGCGCGTCGAGGGCTCCACCTGGCGCTCGCTGCTGCGCGACCCATCGCACCGCGCCTGGGAGCGCCTCCCGGGCGACCGGCTGGAGTTCAACCTCCGGGTGCTCTGCCGCGTCGCCGACGTCGCGCACTTCGCCCACGCCCGACAGTGGCTGCACCGCGACATCAAGCCTGAGAACGTGATGATCGGCGAGCAGGACGAGGTCTACCTGATCGACTGGGGCCTGGCCCTGCGCATGCCGATCGAGACCGCCGACGTGGACCAGGTCGACCTCGTCGGGACCCCGGCGTACATGGCCCCGGAGATGTTGAAGGGCGTGGGCCCGTGGCTCTCCCCGCGCACCGACGTGTACCTGATGGGCGCGGTGCTCCACGAGGTGCTGACCGGGTCGCTGCGCCACGGCGGCCATACGCTCCGCGCGGTGCTGTCCTCGGCGTGGCTCTCGGAGCCGGTGGACTATCCCCCGGAGACGCCCGCGGAGCTCGCAGCGCTGGCCAACGAGGCCACCGCGGCGCGCTCCTCCGATCGGGTTCCTGACGCGGAGGCGTTTCGCCGGCGCATCGAGCTCTACCTCCAGCACCGCGAGTCGGAGAAGGCGCTCGCGGAGGGCCGCAGCAGCTTCGACCGGCTCGTGGCCGACACCAGCGCCGGCGGCTCCCTCGATGAGGTGTCCGTCATCCAGCGCTTCGAGGCCTGCGCTGCCGTGATGCGCCGCAGCCTCGAGATCTGGCCCGAGAGCCCCGACGCGAAGCGGGCTCTCTCCGACCTGCTCGTCTGGCGCATCCGCCACTCCCTCGCCCAGGGCGACGTGCTCACCGCGCAATCCACGCTGCTCGACCTGCCCGCCCCCGATCCCGCCGTCGAGTCGGAGGTGGCCACCGAGTCCCTGCGCATCAGCCTGGAGCGCCTCGCGCTCACCCGCCTCAGCGACCTCGGCCGCCGCCACGACCCGCACGCGGTGGCGCCGCTGCGCGCCCGAGCGGCCCGCAAGAGCGGGCTCATCGGAGGCGCCGCGATCCTCGCCCTCGGAGCCCTCATCCACGCGGGCGTGATGCCCTTCAACTGGTGGGTGCTCGCGACCGCCACCGCGCTCGCCGCGGGCGTCGCCGGCGTCGCCGCGCTGCACGGCCTCTCGCAGGGCACCCTCGTCGACCGCAAGGGCCTCCGCTCGCTCGCCTGGATCGTCGCGGTCGCGCTCGCCCTCATGCCCGCCGCGTACTTCGTGGGGCTCTCTCCGGGGCAGCTGCTGGCGCTGCTGCCGATCGTCGTCGGGGCCTGCGTGGGGATGC
>CBIHPK010000136.1:0-23448 GCA_966211675.1 uncultured Myxococcaceae bacterium | reverse complement strand
GGTGACTGTGTGGGAGAGTAGAACGCCGCCGGGGTCCTATCACGGCAACAACCCCGTCGATCTCAGTGTCTTCAAAAGAGCACTGCGATCGGCGGGGTTTTGTCATTTCTGGCGCGGTGATCCGTTGACCCTTACAGGCAGTCGGCGGAAGCTCAGCGCGCGCCTCCTGCCTCCTCAGGGTCGTTAGCTCAGTCGGTAGAGCAGCGGACTTTTAATCCGTTGGTCCAGGGTTCGAGCCCCTGACGACCTACCCCCAGCGCAGGGTCTCGCCGGCGTTCTCCGCCACGATCCGGGTGATCGTCGCGAACAGCTCGTCGCCGCGCCCCTTGTCGTCGGTCCACTTCCCCGACGCCTCATCGAGGCTGAAGTGCCAGGCCCGGCTGTTGGCCGCGAGCCAGATCTGTCGGGTCGGGCGCTGTGTGTTGATCACGCAGCGCGATCGGTCGCGAAAGGTGAGCGTCAGGACGTCGCCCGCGGCGACCGCCTCGACGGCGTCCGGGTCGACGGGCTCACACGCGTCCTGGATGCGCTTGAAGACATCATCCACGAGCTTCAGGTAGGCTGACTCATTGATCATCGTGCGCGGATGCTAGTGCGCTTCGCCGCGCGGCGGAAGCCCGGAGCCCCTTCCATCGCAGCGTCCGTGACCCCGGCCGCCATTGGCACTACAGTCACGCTCCCATGACGACTGAGTTCCGTCGGTTTCGAGGCACCCCGGGCTACCTCACCAGCGACGCGCTGGAGTCCGCGGTCAACTGCGCGCTCGCGCTCGAGAAGCCCCTGCTGGTGAAGGGTGAGCCCGGTACGGGCAAGACCCTCCTGGCGGAGGCCATCTCCGCCGCCTTCGAAGCGCCGCTCATCACCTGGCACGTCAAGAGCACGACCCGCGCGCAGGACGGACTCTACGTCTACGACACCGTCGCGCGGCTCTACGACTCCCGCTTCGGCGACGGCGACGTGCGCGACATCCGCCGGTACATCAAGTTCGGCCCCGTGGGCGAGGCCTTCCGCGCCGAGCGGCGGGTGGTGCTGTTGATCGACGAGGTGGACAAGGCCGACCTCGAGTTCCCGAACGACCTGCTGCACGAGCTCGACCGGATGCGATTCCGTGTGGGCGAGACGGGCGACGACATCGTCGCTCGACAGCGCCCCATCGTGATCATCACCAGCAACAACGAGAAGGACCTCCCGGACGCGTTCCTCCGGCGCTGCGTCTTCCACTTCATCGACTTCCCCGATCAGGAGCTCATGCGTCGCATCGTCGCGGTGCACCACCCGGGGCTCGACGCCGCGCTGCTCGAGCAGTGCCTCGCGGTCTTCTATGAGGTCCGCGGAATGCAGCGCATGCGCAAGCGTCCGAGCACGAGCGAACTCGTCGACTGGATCGCCGTCCTCCAGCGCGCCGGCATCACCTCGGTCCGGCTCGACCGAGAGCTGCCATTCCTCGGGGCGCTTCTCAAGAAGGAGCAGGACCTCGCCGCCTTCGCCGATCAGCTCTCGGGCGGCCGCAAGTTCCGGTCATAGGCCATGATCGTCCCCTTCCTCTACGCACTTCGGAGACGGAAGCTGCCAGTCGGTGCGCAGGAGGCCGTCAACCTCGCGAAGGCGCTCGCCCTCGGGATCCACGAGAGCTCGCTCGAGGGCTTCTATGAGGTCGCCCGGGCGCTGCTCGTCCACTCGGAGCAACACCTCGACGACTTCGACATCGCATTCGCGGAGCACTTCCGGGGCGTCGCCTTCGACGCGGTGAAGATCACCGAGGAGATCCGCGGATGGCTGGAGGAGGTCCAGAAGATGCGGGAGCTCACGGAGGAGGAGAAGGCCTCCATCGAGGCGCTCGACCTCGATGAGCTGCAGCGGCTCTTCGAACAACGATTGAAGGAGCAGACCTCCCGACACGACGGCGGCAATCGATGGATCGGCACCGGCGGGACCTCCCCCTTCGGCCGCGGCGGATATCACCCCACGGGCATGCGCGTCGGCCCCGCCGGGGGAGGGGGAGGGGGCGCCGTGAAGAGCGCGGATGCCCGACGGTACAAGGGATATCGCACCGACGTGGTGCTCGACCTGCGGCAGATCGAGGTGGCGCTGCGCCGCCTCCGCGCCTTCACCCGTGAGGGCTACCCCGATGAGCTCGACATCGAAGGGACCATCGACGCCACGGCCAGGAACGCCGGCGAGCTCGACGTCGTCGTGCGGCCGCAGCGCCGTCCCGACACCCGAGTGCTCCTCATCATGGACGTCGGCGGCTCCATGGACCCCTACGCGGACGCCGTCTCCCAGGTGTTCTCCGCCGCGAAGCGAGCCACCCACTGGAAGGAACTCCGTACCTTCTATTTCCACAACTGCGTGTACGGCCGCGTCTATCGCACCGACCACTTCGCCGATCCCATCGGCGTACACGAACTGCTGCGGCTGACCTCGCAGAAGTACAAGCTCATCTTCCTCGGCGACGCGCTGATGGCTCCGTATGAGCTGCTCGCCACCAGCTCCGATCAGCCGGGCAATCCCCCCACCTCCGGGCTGCACTGGCTCTCCGTGCTCCGCGAACACTTCCCCCACTCGGTGTGGCTCAACCCGGAGGCGCCTCGCGGATGGTCCGGCAACACCATCGAGGCCGTGCGGTCGGTGTTTCCGATGTTCCATCTCACCGTCGACGGGCTCACCGAAGCGGTCCAGGAGCTCACCCGCCGCCGCTGATCACGCCATCGCGGGCTGTGACGGGATATGTCACCGGACGACGGGCGAGCGCTGGTCCGGATGCTAGAGTGCCTGTCCCTGGAGGTGCCTACGCCATGACCGCAACCGCCCTCATCCCCACACCCGACATCGCTTCCGAGCAGCCCCGGCTGGACTCGGCGTTGAGGTCCTCGGTTCCTGCCAACGACCCGGTTCCTGCGTCGCGCCATCCGGCGGTGTTGCGTCCCATCTCACGCGCCATCCACGAGCGACGGGTGTGCGTCATCCGATATGCGTCCGAGCCCGGAGGCGCTCCGACCACCCGGGCGGTCGAGCCGCTCGCCGTGATCTCGACCCGGGGCTCGCTCGGCCTGCTGGCCTGGTGCCGACTCCGCCATGACCTCCGCACCTTCCGCATCGACCGCATCCGGTCCATCTCCCTCGCAGACGATCGCTTCGAAGACCATCCAGACCTCGCCCTCGAGCGCTTCATCCAGCACCGCCGACGCGACCTGCCGTAATCCGCTTGCGATCGCGCGCCGCTCTCCGCATGAGTGGGCGCGACGATGCGCCGCCTCGCCGCTGTTCTCCTCACCGCAACATCCATCGTGCTCGGCGCGCCATGCTCCAACGCACAGATCCGACCGTCCGAATCGGCCTTCCCGATGCCCGCGCCGACCGCGCCCATCGCCTCCACGGCCGCGGTACCGGCGCACGCCGCGGGCTGGCGCAACAGCACCGTGCTCGGCCTCACCTCGGGGCTCGGCTCTCCCTACGGAGTCCTGGGCGCGTTCGTCGGGTTCTTCCCGCTCCGGCACCTTCAACTGGAGGTCGGCGGCGGATATGCCACCAGCTTCGGGCCCGCGGTCGCGGCGCTCGGTCGCGTGGGCTTCAATCCCGGCAACAGCTCGTTTCTCGCCCTCGGCGTTGGCGTCTCGACCAACTTCACCGACTTCCGCTATGTCGATAACTGCGAGTCTCCCGGCAATGGCCCGACCGCGTCCCGGTGCATGCCGCCGGGTGCTCCGAGGGTGGCCGAGGGATCCGCCAACCCGCTCTGGCTGAACGTGGAGGCCTCCGAGGACGTGCGCCTCGGATCCTCGTTCGGTGGACGCATCGCGGCCGGCGTGGGCTTCCTCCTCAATCCCGGGGCCTTTCCCGCCGCGCTCGGGTGCGCGTCCGAGGGCCTCGGTGAGACGCCCTGCGAGGTCGGCGTCTCACGGTCTCGAGGCGATCTCACCTGGCTCCTGCACGTCCGACTCGACCTCTACGCGGTGATCGTGCAGGGCGATCCGTGAGCCGTTAGCGGCTGGCGCGCACGGTCCCGACCAGCGCCGTGACGATCTGGTCGGCGAGCTGCCGGGTCGCCGGAGCCCTGCCCCTCACGCCATTGGCCAGGAACGAGAACACCAGCGTGCGTGCCGGGTCGGGCGCCAGCACGTATCCCGAGAGGGCGATGACGTCGTCGAGGGTTCCGGTCTTCGCTCGCACCATGCGCTCGGCGCCCGCGATGTGCAGCCGGTGGCGGAGCGTCCCGTCGCCGCCGCCGACCGCGAGCTGCGAGACGAACTCGTCCCGCACGGCCGGTCGGCGCCAGTTGGCGCGCAGCACCTGGGCGAGCTGTCGCGCGCTCACCCGGTTGGCGTCGTAGAGCCCGGAGCCGTTGCGGAGCACCAGCCCGCGCGTGTTGACGCCCGCCTGACGGCACCAGTCGAGCACCCGCTCGGTGCCGCGCTGGAAGGTCACCGGTCCGGTCGCGCCCGCTGCGCCGATCGCGAGCAGGGTCATCTCCGCGTAGAAGTTGTTCGACTCCTTGCCGACCTCGTAGAGCAGCGCCGAGAGCGCGTCGGAGCGGTGGGTGGCGAGCGCCGCGAGGTCACGAGGAGCGGCGCCGACGCGCACCGTGCCGGTCACCCGGACGCCGAGATCCTCGAGCGCCGATCGCATCGCCCAGCCCGCCGCGAGCGATGGCTGCTCCAGCCGACGCCGATACGCGGCGCTGCGGGTGCTGGCCGGGAAGGTCCCGGTCACCCGGGCGCGCGCTCGGCCATCGGGCAGGGTCGTCACCTCGATGTCCACCGACGGCGTCGCGCCGCTGCTCGTGAGGGGCGCGCCTTCGACCTCGACGAACCCGCGCGGCTCCGCGGAGACGATCGCCGGGCCGCCGATCGCGCCGGGGCGGACGCGCACCGTCAGCACGTTCTCGTCGATCGACACCGCTCCCACCGAGGCGCGGAAGGGAGCGCTCTCTCCGGGCTGCTGCTCGAACGCGGGCGGCAGGTGCTCCGACCCGAGCGCGGTGTCGTCCACCACGAGGTCCCCGTCGACGCGCCGGACGCCGCTCTCCACGAGCTCCCTCGCGAGCGCGTAGAGGTCCCCGGTCGCGAGCGACGGGTCGCCGTCTCCCCGCAGGACCAGCGCCCCGGTGACCACGTCCCCCGACTGGGCGCCGTAGAGCCCGGTGGTGAATCGTCGATCGGGCCCCAGCACCGCGAGCGCGGTCGACGCCGTGAGGAGCTTCGTGTCGCTCGCCGGGTTGAGCGCCGCGTCCGGATCGCGCTCGTACAGCACCCGCCCGCTCCCTGCCTCCATCACGATCACCGACACGCGAGCGCCCGGTAGAACCGCCGGGGTGATGAGCGGCGCCAGCGTGGTTGCGAGCGGAGGCGCCGCCGCGGGAGACTGCGCGCCCACATGACCGGTCAACGCGAGCGCGGCGCAGACGAGCGCGACGCCAATTCTTCTACGCATCGAACTACCTCGCGCCGGGTCTATCACGTCCTCCTCGCGCTATCCCTGGCGGCCTGCCGCGGCCCTGCCCGCGCGCCCGACCGGCTCACGATGCTGGTGCTCTCGCGTCCCGAGCGCCTCGATCCGCGCCACCCCGAGGACGCCCTCGGCGCCTCCATCGGGAGGCTGCTCTACCGTGGCTTGATGGAGGGAGACCCGGTCACCTTCCTCCCGCGCCCGGCGCTCGCCGCAGAGGCGACCTGGATCGACGCGACCCACTACCGGGTGACCCTGCGCCGCGACGCTCGCTTCCACGACGGCACACCGGTGACCGCCGACGACGTGGTCGCGACCTACGAGAGCGTCCTCGACGCCTCGCAGCACAGCCGCCTGCGGACCACCTACGGCCGACTGCTGCGGTCCGTGCGAGCGGTCGATCCCCGCACCGTCGACTTCGAGCTGCACCGCCCCGACGGCTCGCTGGAGACGCAGCTGCAGCTGGGCATCCTTCCCAGGCGGGACGCGCTCGCCCTCGAGCGGCGACCGGACGTGATGGCGAACGAGCGACTGGTCGGCAGCGGTCCGATGCGCCTCACCCGCTACGCGCCCGACGCGCTCTCGCTGGACGCCGACGGCGCGGGCGCGGCCTTTCGTGCGCTCGATGTCGTCACCCTGCACGACCCCAACACGCTCGCGCTGCGGCTGCTCCACGGCGAGGGCGACATCGCCGAGCTGAAGCCGGAGCTCTACGCCCTCTTCGAAGGCCGGGACGACTTCGAGGTGGCCTCCGCGCGCACCTCCGGCATGACCTACCTCGGCGTCCACTGCGAGCACGGCGCGCTCGCCGACGTGGCGGTGCGCCGCGCGCTCGCGATGGCGCTCGATCGGCCGTCGCTCCGGCAGGCGATGCTGGGCGGTCACGCGGTCGCGTCCACCGGGGTGCTGCCGCCGTCGCACTGGGCCTACACGAGCGAGGTCGCGCGGTATCGCTTCGACCCGGCCGCGTCACGTCGCGCGCTCGTCGCCGCGCGGGGGGAGGGGGCGCCTCCGCTGCGGCTCACGTTGCGGGTCTCGTCGCAGCGCTTCGCGATCACCGTCGCGCAGGCGCTCACGGCGATGCTCCACGACGTCGGCGTCGAGGTCGATGTCCGGCCGTCCGAGCTCGCCACGCTCCTCGCGGACCTGCGCGCGGGGCGCTTCGACCTCACGCTGCTCACGGTGCCGGACCTGAGCGACCCCTTCGGCCTCGGGTTCTGGTTCGGCTCCGGCTCCATCCCGACGCCGGCGAACCCGACCGCGGGCGGCAACCGCTGGCGCTTCCGGGACGCGACTCTCGACGCGGCCCTCGACGCGGGCCTGCGCGCGCTCGGCCCGGACGCGCGGCGACCGCACTACCAGCGCGCCCAGCAGGTGCTCGCGGAGCAGCTCCCGGTGATCCCGCTCTGGCACGCGGACGTGGTCTACGCGCTCCGAAGGCCCTACCGGGGTCTGCGCCCGCGGGGGGACGGGCAGCTCGACTTCCTGCTGCGGCTCGAGCGGTAGATCTTACCTGTGCAGGTATTGCATCGCGATGAACAGCACCGCGCCCAGCGCGGCGCCGCCGACGAGCACCGCCGCGACGATGAGTCCCACGCGCGAGCCGCCGCCCGGCGCGGCCGGTAGCGCCTGGCCCGGCAGCGCCTGGCTCGACGGCGCGCCCGCCACCGAGGCGCCGCCCTGCTGGTCGAGCACGATCATCACCGTGCGCGATCGCTTGTCGGCGAACTCCGCCCCGCGCACGACCGGACCGCCGGGCATCGGAGCTGGCGCGGGGGGCGCCATGCGGGAGGCGATCACTCGCTCGGCGAGCGGGTACTGCCGGAGCGCGGGCGAGCCCATCGGCTGCTGGAGCGCGTCGTGGAGCGCGGCGCCGAAGACGTTCATCGACACGAAGCGGTGCTCGGGGCTTCGGCCCATCGCGCAGAGGATGACGGCCTCCATCGCGGGGCTAATCGAGGGGACGATCTTCGACGGTGAGCGCACCGCCTCCTGGAGGATCGCGTCGATGGTCGCCTGCTCGCTCTCGCGCTGGAAGGGCGAGGAGCCCGTGAGGAGCTCGTAGAGCAGCACGCCCATGGAGTAGATGTCCGCGCGCGGGTCGACGGAGCCGGTGCCCGCGGCCTGCTCCGGGGCCATGTACGCGGGCGTGCCGACGAGGAGCGAGCCGTTGTTCCAGGTGAGGCTGTCGTTGGGGTCGGAGAGGAGCCCGGCGATGCCGTAGTCCATCAGCACGGGGTACTGGGCCACGCCGAGGTTGCGCGCGAGGTAGATGTTGTCGGGCTTGAGGTCCCGGTGCACGACGCCCGCGCGGTGCGTCGCCTCGAGCGCCGCGATGATGGGCGTGAGCAGCTGCACCGCCTCGAGCTCCTTGAAACGACCCTTGCGGTAGAGCAGGTCGACCAGGGTCTCGCCCTCCAGGTACGTGAGCACCATGAACGGCAGCCCGTCCTCGGCGTAGCCCGTGTCGAGGAGCTGCACCACGTGGGGGTGCGCGCACATGGTCACGGCCTGCGCCTCGCGGAGGAAGCGGTCGATGATGCCCCGGTCGCGGAGGAAGCGGCCCCGAAGGATCTTGATGGCGACCCGGTGCCCGCTGGGCAGATGGATCGCGGCAAAGACCTGTCCCATCCCCCCCTCACCGATCAGGCGCTCGACCTGGTAGGCGCCGGAGAGGACCGTACCGATCCTGTTCGGCTCGGGGGTGGCGGGCATCGCGGCGCAGTCTCTCAATCCGCCGCCCCTCGGGCAAGCCTTCTCCGCGTGGAGCGTAGACTGCGACCCCGTGAGTGCGGTCTCGCATCGTAGGTTTCCGGCGCTCGTCGCGCTCCTCGTCCTGGCGGGCTGCGGTCGCTCCGGGGGCCGTGATCGGTCGCGACCACCCTCGCGCGCCGTCGTCGATGCGGGCCGGGACAGCTTCATCCGACACGCGAGGCGCGCGCTCGGCGGATGCCCCGGCGCAGCGTCGGCGTCCTCGGAGGAGGGGAGCCTGCACGGCGACACCGTGGCCGGCGTCGAGCGCTGGCTGGCTTCCGAGAGCCCGCACCGCCTGCCCTACGGACTGCACCTCCACCCGGGCGCCGAGCTCTCCATCGAGCCGTGCTCACTGCTGCTCGTCGGTCCCGGGATGGAGGTCGTCGTGCACGGCGGGGCGACGCTCCGCGCATCGACCACGGCGGAGCGGCCGGTGCGCTTCGCGAGGCTCGACCCGTCGCACCCGTGGCAGGCGCTCGAGCTGAGGGCGGACGTGCGCGCGGACGCCTCGCTCGACGGGGTGATCCTCGAAGGCGGCGGCGCGGCGCCGGTGGAGCGGGGCGTGACCGCGGCGACGCTGCGGCTCGCCATGCGGGCGGGCCTGCGTGCGGCGGGCCTGTCCATCGTGGGCGGCGAGGGGTGGGGCGTGGCGGTCCTCGGCGACGGCCGATTCGCCGATCGGGACGCGACCATCGAGCTGCGGGGGCTCCGCGGCGAAGGGGCGGTTACCGTCGAGGACGCCAACCGCGTCGGCGACCTCCCGCGCCTCCAGCTCCAAGACAACGCGAGCAACGACGTGCGGGTGGAGGCCCGCGTGCGGATCGTGAGCGCCGACGCGCGCTGGAGGTCGCTGGGCGATGGAGCCCGCTATCGGGTGCGGCCCGCCATGCACCTCCTCGTGGAGGGCGAGCGCTCGCCGGCGCTCACGCTCGAGGCCGGAGCGCGGATCTCCTTCGGCGCCGACGCCGAGCTGGACGTGGGCTTCGGTGGCCCCGGAGCGCTCGTCGCGGAGGGGGATGCTTTACATCCCGTCGTATTCGACGGAGCGGAGACGGATCGCTGGGTCGGGATCCAGCTGGGCCCGAGGCTCGACGTGGCGCGCTCGCGTCTGACCTTCGCCCGCGTCGAGCACGCCGGGGCCTCTTCGGGGGTGGTGCTGCCCACCTGCGGGTGCCCGGACGCTCTCCCCGACCAGGCGATGCTGACGCTCCAGGGGGTCGAAGCGCCGGAATTGCTGCGATCCGTGAGCTTCGTGGATGGCCCGGCCGCCGGGTACGCCATCGTTGCGGCGGGAGATTTTCCAGATTATCGTGGCGTCGCTCTCGGTACCCGGGCCGCGTTGGACTTTACGCGGTCGGGTGTTCGATGCAGCGCGAGCCAGCCGATGCGTCGCGGCCGATGCGCCGCCGAAGCCCGTAGCCCCGCAGAACACCGCTGAATTCGGCGGATGTGCCGATCGCGAGCATAAGTTGTGGCGGAGGGTCAAGCGTGATTTGGGCACTGGTCGGATGCTCAGTCGAGGGGTACTCCGGCTCGTGGATGACACCTCCCCGTCACCTGGGGGATCTCACTGTCATTTCGGGTCGTTGGGGGCAGGACGTAGCCTGTCCCTCGCGCGGCAAGCCCGGAATCGAGGCACGTCGTCGCGCCGCCGCGGCTCCCCCGGGCCGCGATGGGCCGATGGGTCCGAGCGATTCGGGGCAGAGCTCCGGGGTCTGCCCAGGAGCTCCCGCTGGCCTGAACGGATGATTCTGTCTTGAAGGGGCCCGCAAACTGTCGCACCAAGGTTCTGCGCCGGGTGAACGAACCGCCCGGCAGGCGGCGGACGGATGGACCCGTCGCCAGGTGTTTCGGGAGGCCCTGAATCTCTCCCCAGACACGAGCCGACGACTGTTCCCTTTCACGGGGAGACCTGCAGGCGTCCGGGGAGTGCGCGGGAGCGGTGACGGTAGTTGGGATTCGCTCTGTTTCGTGGGCGCGGTCGGCGTCGCGGGAAGACCTGCGTCCGGGCGTCGGTGGATGGTCGTGGTCGGCGGGGCTCCAGTGACCCCGCGGAACCCACGGCGAAATCGCAGGTCGATGGTGGGACGCCTCCGGGGGTGTCGCCGCCAATGGTCGTCGTTTCTGGCGCGTCAGGCGCCGGGGCAAGTGGAGGAGCCGAGATGTCGATGGAGGAACCGATCCAGGTGGGCCCCGAGGGCGCGGTGACGCTGGAACTGCTCCGTGAAGCGCTCGTCGAGCTCACGCCCACCCGCAGGCCGCCTGCTCCGGTGCCGCGGGGGCGGTCGCGCACCATCTCCATGAAGCGCATGTCCAAGCGGGAGATGGTCCGCGCGCGACAGGAGGTCGACGGCTACGCGTACAGCCGGCCGACGCATCGCGCGGAGTGCCTGCACGGCGCCTTCGCGACGCGGCCCTGTCCTTACGTGGCCTGTAAGTTTCATCTCTATCTGGAGGTGAACCCGCGCACCGGGAGCATCAAGATGAACTTCCTCGACAAGGAGCCGTGGGAGCTCAGCGAGACCTGTGCTCTCGACGTGGCCGACCGAGGCGGTGTCACCCTCGAGGAGGTGGGCGGCTGGCTCAACCTCACCCGCGAGCGGGTGCGTCAGCTGGAGGTCCACGCGCTCGGCCTGCTGCGGAGCGTCTCCGAGGCCGCCGAGCTCATGGACCTCTGCGACTGAGCGATCGCGCGGCCGATCTCCTGCCTCGGGTTATAGTCCCCGCCGCCGCGACGGTGCGGCTCCCCCGAAGGCTTCATGACAACGATTCGTCGCGTCCTGGTCTCCGTCTCCGACAAGCACGGGCTTGCCGACTTCATCCGGGTGCTCGCATCGAAGGGCGCCGAGATCCTCTCCACCGGCGGCACCGCGAAGGTGCTGCGCGAGGCCGGGCTCGCGGTCACGGACGTGAGCGCGTACACGGGCTCGCCGGAGATCATGGACGGGCGCGTGAAGACCCTGCACCCGCGGGTCCACGGCGGCATCCTGATGCGCGAGCTCGATGAAGACCGCGCGGCGCTCGACTCCATCGGGGGCGCGCCCATCGACCTCGTCGTGGTCAACCTCTACCCCTTCGAGGAGACGCTCCGTCGCGCCGGGGCCTCGCACGAAGACCTCGTCGAGAAGATCGACATCGGCGGGCCGGCGATGGTGCGCGCCGCCGCGAAGAACCACGCGCGCGTCGCGGTCGTGGTCGACCCGTCGGACTATCCGAAGGTGCAGGCGGAGATCGAGGCTGAGGGGGTCGTCTCGCACGCCACCCGGGTCGCCCTCGCGGCCAAGGCCTTCTCGCACACCGCGGCCTATGACGGCGCGATCGCGGGCTACCTCTCGGGCCTCGGCGAGGACGGCGGGCGCGACCGGTTCTCGCGCTCGCTGCACCTGCGCTTCGAGCGCGCCTACTCGCTCCGCTATGGCGAGAACCCCCACCAGCAGGGCGCGTTCTACCGGGAGGGCGGCGCCGGCGAGGGGACGCTCGGCCGCGCGGAGAGCCTCGGGTCCGGGGGCAAGGAGCTGTCGTTCAACAACCTCGTCGACGTCGACGCGGCGCTCGAGGCGGTGCGCGAGCACGACGTGCCCGCGGCGGTGGTGGTCAAGCACTGCAACCCCTGCGGCGTGGCCGTGGGCGCGACGCTCGAGGCGTCGTACCGCGCGGCGCGAGAGGCCGACCCGGTGAGCGCCTTCGGGGGCATCGTCGCGCTCAACGACACGGTCGACGCGGCGACCGCGAAGGCGCTCGCGGAGACCTTCCTCGAGGTCGTGGCGGCGCCGGGCTTCAGCGACGAGGCGCTCGCGATCCTGCGGGCGCGCAAGAACCTGCGCCTGCTCTCGCTCGGTCGGTGGCTGCCCGCCGATCACCGCGCGACGGCGATGAAGTTCGTGAGCGGCGGCCTGCTCGTGCAGGACCGCGACGCGACCGCGCGGGGCGAGGTGCGCAAGGGCCGCGTCGTGACGAGCCGCGCGCCGACGGAGGAGGAGCTGAGGGCGCTCACCTTCGCGTGGGCGGTGTGCAAGCACGTGAAGAGCAACGCCATCGTGCTGGCGCGCTACGAGGAGGGCGTCTTCCGCACCGTGGGCGTCGGGGCCGGCCAGATGTCGCGGGTGATCTCCGTCGACATCGCGGCGCGCAAGGCCGGCGACCTCGCGGCCGGGAGCGTGCTGGCCTCGGATGCGTTCTTCCCCTTCCCGGACGGTCTCGAGCGTGCGGCGGAGGCCGGAGTGCGGGCCGTCGCCCAGCCCGGCGGGAGCGTGCGCGACGAGGAGGTCATCGCCGCGGCGAACCGCGCCGGCATCGCGATGGTGTTCACCTCGGTCCGGCACTTCCGGCACTGAGGGCCCCGCCGTCGCGGCCTCAGGGCGACACGCAGGAGGCGAGCGCGAGCGAGGCCGTCGCGGTGGTGACCAGCGCGTCTCGCCGCGCGGGCTGAAGCCGCGCCGCCAGCAGCAGCAGCGCCGTCGGCGCGAGCAGCGTGAGCAGCCAGCCCAGCGTAGGCCCGCGCGCGGCGATGAGGCGCGCGCCGAGGGTGAGGCGCGAGAGCCAGAGCAGGAGGTTGAACGCGACCGTGAAGAGGACGACCCGCAGACCCATGAGAGCCGCGCTAGCACGCCCGCTCCGCGCGACCCAAAGAAGCGGCGTCGCGCTGGCCCGTGGGCGAGGCGTCTGTCAGCCTCGAAGGTCGCGATGATCCTGCGAGACCCGGTGCATGGCGTGGTGGCCTTCGAGGGCGAGAACGGGAGGGTGCTTCCGCGCCTCATCGACACCGCGGAGATGCAGCGCCTGCGTCGGGTGCGGGCGCTGGGCGTGGCGTCGATGGCGTTCCCGGGGGCGGAGCACTCGCGCTTCGCTCACGCGATCGGCGCCGCGCAGGTGATGGCGCGCTTCCTCGCGCGCGTCGAGCCCCTCGCGGCCGCGTTGGGGGCGCCGCTCAGCGCCGTCGATCACGACGACGCGCTCGCCGCCGCGCTGCTGCACGACCTCGGGCACGGGCCGCTCTCGCACCTCTTCGAGGAGGTCTTCCCCGGCATGCACGCGCACGAGCTGTGGACGAGCGCCGCCATCCTCGACCCGGACACGGAGGTGCACCGCGCGCTCGCCGCGACGGAGCCCGAGATGCCGTCGCGCGTCGAGCGCCTCGTGCACGGCGTCCACCCGATGCCGGTGCTCGCGCGCGCCGTCTCCGGGACCCTCGACGTCGACCGGTGCGACTACCTGCTCCGCGACTCGCACATGACCGGCACGCGCTACGGCCTCTTCGACCTCGACTGGCTGCTGCGCTCGCTGGCGCTCGAGCAGGACGGCCCGGGCCCGCGCCTCGCGGTCGAGGGCTCCAAGGGGCTCCCCGCGGTCGAGGGGTTCTTCCTCGCGCGGCTGTTCATGTATCAGCAGGTCTACTTCCACAAGGCGACGCGCGCCGCGGAGTGCGTGCTGCGCTCGACGTTCCGGCGGCTCGCCGACCTCGTCGCCGACGGCCGCGTTCCCGAGGGCACGCCGACGCCGATCGCGATGCTCGCTCGCGGAGAGCGCATCTCCACGCAGGCCTACCTCTCGCTCGACGACAACGCGCTCTGGCGGGCGGTCGACGCGTGGCGCGAGGACCGCGACGACATCCTCTCGGGCCTGGCCGAGCGCTGCGGCCGGCGGGACCTCTTCAAGACCGCGTCGCTCGACGACATCGACCCCGAGCTCGACGCCTCGATCCTGCCGGAGCTGGAGTCCATCGTCGCGGCGCACGGCTACGACCCGCGGTATTTCGCCGCGCTCGACGTGGCCGACGTGACGCCCTTCGAGGCGCCCCGCGTCCCCGAGGAGGGGCTGCGGGTGGTGCACGCCCACCGCCCGGCGCAGCCGCTCGAGCACGCCTCGTTCATCATCGCGCGCATCACGGACACCTCCTTCGTCCGACGCCGACTGGTATTTCCCGCGGCGGTGCGGGCGGCGGTGACCGAAATGCTCGAGGCCCAGCGGCCGGGCCGCTGATCGCCTACCGCGGCGGCGGCGATGCCTTAGACTGCCGCCGAAGTCCGATGTCGCACCTCGCACGAAGCCTCATGTTTACCCTGTTTTGTATTCCCTCCGCCGCGCTCGCCGACCCGCCGACGGTGCCTGCGCCGGTGGCGCTGGAGGTGGGCGCTGGAGACTCCGCGGGGCGCCTCCGCTTCGCGCTGCGCAACGTCACCGGCGTGCCCGTGGAGGTGGTCGCCGATCGTCGCCTGCTCTCCTTCGTGGCGACGCCGCCGGCCGCGCTGCCGGGGGTGCGCCGTCGCCGCGGGCCAAGGCTCCCTCGCTGCGCTCACGACCAGCGGCCGGCGCTCAACGAGTTCTCGCCGCGCGTCACGCTCGAGCCCGGCCAGCGCTACAGCGAGGAGGTCGACGTGGACGACCTCTGCGGCCTGCGCGTTCCCGCGCTCGGGGTCCAGCCGCTGGAGTTCCACTACGGCTTCGCTCCGCCGCGGCGGGGTCGCGCCTCGCACGCCCGATCGGTCGTGACCGACGAGCGCGCGGACACCTTCGCGGAGGTCACCGCGATCGCGCCGGCCTCGCTGGTCGCCCGCGACGCGTCGAACGCGTCGTCCGGAGGCGCCGCGCAGTCGATGCTGACGCTGAGCGCGCGCGGCTCGAGCGCGCCCTCGGCGGCGGGCCTCCGGGCGGTGGTCACGCTGCGCAACCCCAGCGTGCAGGCGGTGTGGACGCTGCTGCGGCCGACGCAGTTCTCCTTCGTGGTGACGTCGCCGGAGGGGAGCGAGGTGGTCTGCGACGCGCTCCTGCGACAGCCCGCGCCGCTGCGCGACCTCTTCGTCCGGCTGCCCTCGCATGGGCGTCGGAGCTACACGCTGCTGCCGTCGATGTACTGCCCGGCGTCGGCGTTCCGCGGTCCAGGGGTCTACCGGGCGCGGGCGCGCTTCGAGAGCCGGGCCGACGGCGAGGCGTTCGGGATGCAGCGGGTGTTCACAGGGATCACGGAGTCGGAGAGCGTTCCGTTCAGGGTGTCGCGGGGGCAGGTGGTTCCCATGCGCCCACGGTTCGAGTAGTTCGGGGTCGTGGGGGCCCTTAGCTGGGGCGCCGGAGGCTGAGATGGCGAAGATCCTGGTCGTAGACGACCAGAAAAACATGCGGATCACCCTGTCGATCATGCTGCGCGCGGGCGGGCACGAGGTCGACGAGGCACAGGACGCGGACGTCGCGGCGGAGAGGCAGCGGCAGAGCAGCTACGACCTGGTGCTGACGGACCTGAAGATGGGCGCGCAGGACGGCATCGAGGTTCTGCGGCGAACCAAGGAGATGTTCCCGCTCACGGAGGTCATCGTGATGACCGCGTACGGCACCATCGAGAGCGCCGTCGAGGCGATGCGCCTGGGCGCCTACGACTACATCCAGAAGCCCTTCAACGAGCAGGAGCTGCTCGTGAAGGTGCAGCGCGCGGTCGAGAAGCGGCAGCTCGGGTCGAGGGTGGCCTTCTTCGCCGCGGAGTTTCGCGACAAGTACCACTTCGAGAACATCGTCGGCCGCTCGTCGCCCATCCGCGAGGTGCTCGGGCGGATCATCAAGATCGCCGGCTCCGACGCCACGGTGCTCATCACGGGCGAGAGCGGCACGGGCAAGGAGCTCGTCGCCAAGGCCGTCCACGTCAACTCCAAGCGCTCGGCGCAGCCCTTCATCCCGGTGAACTGCGCGGCGATGACCGAGACCCTGCTGGAGAGCGAGCTCTTCGGCCACGTGAAGGGCGCCTTCACCGGCGCGAGCAGCCACCGCAAGGGGCTCATCGAGGAGGCCACCGGGGGCACCTTCTTCTTCGACGAGATCGCGGAGACCTCGACGGCCTTCCAGGCCAAGCTGCTGCGCGTGCTGCAGGAGGGGGAGATCCGGCGAGTCGGCGACAACAAGGCCATCAAGGTCGACATCCGGGTGATCGCGGCGACCAACCAGGACATGCACCGCGCCATCGCCGAGAAGCGCTTCCGGCAGGACCTGTACTACCGACTCAACGTCGTGCGCTTCCTGCTGCCGCCGTTGCGGGAGCGGCGCGAGGACATCCCCCTGCTGGCTCAGCACTTCATGGAGAAGGTCTGCCGGAAGATGAACACCCGCGTGCGCATGGGCGACGGGGTGATGGACTTCCTGCTCGCGTACGAGTTTCCGGGCAACATCCGCGAGCTGGAGAACATGATCGAGCAGGGCGTCGCGCTGGCCTCGCAGACCGGCGTGGTGCAGCTCGAGGACATCGCGCCGCAGGACCTGCCGACGGCGCCGCGGGACCTGCCCGGAGAGCGCTCGCTCGCGGCCTCGGTGGACGCGGCGGAGCGGCAGGCGATCGAGGCGGCGTTGCGGGAGTGCGACGGCAACCGCGAGCGCGCCGCCGATCAGCTGGGGCTGTCGCCGACGACGCTCTGGCGGAAGATGAAGCGGTTGGACATCCGCTGGCCGACCTGAGCCAGCGGACCGGGAGCCCCGGAGGGGGGAGGGCGCGCTACTCGCGCGGGGTGAAGTTGTAGCGCACCTCGGCGAGGGCGCAGCCGCCGCGCGAGGGCGGGAAGGACACGCGCATCAGCGCGGCCTTGACGCAGTTGACCAGCGGTCGGCTGCTCATGCCGGTGGAGACCTGCACCGCGTCGAGGTGGCCGCTGGTGTTGATCTTGAGCTGCGCCGTGAGGCCGCCGCGCAGCGCGGGGTTGGCGCGCAGCTCGCGCTCGTAGCAGGCGCGCATGGCGCCATAGTTGGCCTGCGCGGTGCGCTGCACGCCGCCGGGGTCGGAGAGGGTGCCCGAGCACTCGGCCACATACCGTGTCACGTAACGGATGCGCGGCGGACCGGAGTCCGGCGCGGGCCCGCTGTCGGGCACCTCCGGCGGCAGCTCGATGACCGCGCCGACGGAGGGGTTGGTGACGATGGGCGGACCGGCGTCGTGCGCCACCGGGGTCGGGACGTGCTCAGGCGTCGGAGCCGGCCGGGTGAGGGCGTAGATTCCAGCGCCTCCGCCGAGCAGGAGGAGCAGTCCGATCGCGGCGTACTTCGCGTTGCCCCCGCCCGAGGTCGGGGGCTTCAAGCTGTCATTCACGTCCAGAACCCTCCATCACGAACCACACGACCGAGTTGGTAGCACACGTTCGCGGACGGCCTCACTGCGCGGGCCTCTGCCACGGGCGCATTCCGCGGAAGGTCACCAGGGACACGGAGTCGGGGTAGATCCGGGCGCGGTAGCTGCCGACGTGCACCACCTGATGGGCGGCGTTGTAGCCCAGCGCGGAGACGCGCACCGGCCCGGGCTCCACGTCGAGCAGCGCGTAGGTGCCGAGGAGCGAGGTGCCCCGCTGCTCGCGGCTCAGGTCGGGGAGGGGGTTGGTGTCGTTCTCGGAGAAGTACACGACCGGGCCGTCCCAGGCGCGGCGGGGCGTGCTCTCGACGGTCGCGTTCGCGAGCCGCACGTCGTCGCAGTCGTGGACCTCGCCGGCCAGAGCGCCGCGGCCGCGGGTGATGCCCGAGGTGAGCGTCGAGGTGGCGGGGATGGCGGTCCAGTCGGAGTTGGAGATGACGCGCGGGAGGAAGCGCACCGAGCGACCCGTGACCCCGGCCGGCGCGGGCATCGCGTCGATCTCGGAGTTGAGCATCACGAAGTTGTAGTCGTAGATGCGGTGCGACCAGAGACCCGAGGCCTCGGTGTCGCTGGGGTCCCCTTCGGTGATCACGAGGAGCTCGGTCTCCGTCGGGATGTTGGGGAGCGTGTAGCCGCCGGTGCGGCGGGTGAAGAGCACGCGGTCGCGAGAGGGGCTGTACACGTCCTCCATGCCCGACGCGGGGCTGGCGGTGTCGCTCACGGTGGTGCCGAGCATCTCGCCGGGGGTGCCGTCCTCGTTCACTCGGTGCACCGAGATGCGGATGTGCTGTGAGTCTCCGCCGTTGCCGAAGACCCGGACGTAGCCCCACATGGTGACGCGCTCGGAGGTACCCGCCGTGGGGTAGCTCCCGGGCTGGAAGCACTGGAGGTTGGGCGCTCCGGGCGTGCCCGGGCGGCAGTACTCGCGGCGCTGCGTGTCGTCGCAGTTGGTGCGCTCGAGGACGTCGCCGCGGGGCGACGGGGTCACGCAGACGCCACAGGTGTTGACCGCGGTGCCGCGGCAGCCGGGGTTGGGCGCGCTGCGGCAGTACTCGTCTCCCGGGAGCCCGGTGGAGCCGCCGGAGTCGCTCGTGGCGCCGTCGCTCGGGGCGACGCCGCTGTCGGTGCCCGAGTCCTGGGCGGTCATGGTGGTCGACGAGCCGCCACAGGCACAGCCCAGCAGCAGGAATCCGAGTTGAACGAGCGAGCGCCGCATGAAACCTCCGATGCCTCGACGAGAAGCGCGCGGACCGTAGCAGACACCTTCCCCCGCTGAACAGATACGGCATGCGCCGCCGCAGGCACGAGGCCGTTCACGCTGGAAGGTTGAGGCGCCTCGGCGCGGGGTGATAGCGTCTCGACCCATGCCGCTGATCGAAACGGAAGAGGCCGCTCGCCGCCTTGCGCGCGCCATCGCCAGTGACGTCTCCCTCTACAACGAGGAGAAGATCACCAAGGGGTTCCAGAACGACGACCTCTTCGACGCGTTGAAGGACGAGATCGAGGAGGGGCGACAGCTCTACAAGTCGCGCGTCTCGGCCGACCTCTACGAGCGGAATTTCTACGGTCGCGCCCTCGTCGACATCCTCGTGAAGTCGAAGCGGCACATCAAGTCGAAGGTCTGGTGACCCGCGCGCCTCGCGTCGTCGTCATTCCCCCCGAGGACGCGGGCGAGCGGCTGGACAAGGTCCTCGCGCGGCTGCTCGTGGGGGACAACATCTCCCGCTCGGCGATCACCCAGTGCTTCGCCGCGGGGCGCGTCACCAGCGACTCGCACACCCTCAAGCCCAGCGAGCGCGCGCGCGCCGGGCTCACGGTCACCGTCGACGTGCCGCCCCCGCTGCCGGTGGTCGCCGTCGCGGAGGACATCCCCCTCACCATCGTCTTCGAGGACGAGCACCTCCTGGTGATCGACAAGCCCCCGGGCATGGTCGTCCACCCGTCGCGCGGCCACGCCGGCGGCACGCTCGTCAACGCCGTGCTCCACCATGCCGAGGTCGACGAGGACGGCGATCCCCTCCGGCCCGGCATCGTGCACCGCATCGACCGGGACACCTCCGGACTGCTCGTCGTCGCCCGATCGACCGCGGCGCGCGACGGTCTGGTCGCCCGCTTCAAGGCGCACGACATCGAGCGCAGCTATGTGGCCCTGGTGGAGGGGGCTCCCCCGCCCTCGGTGACCCACGACACCTGGCACGGGCGGCACCCGTCCGACCGGCTGCGCTTTACCTCCCGCGTAAGCGGCGGCAAGCGCGCGGTCACCCACGTCGAGCTCGTCGAGCTCTTCGGCGGCGGCGTCGCCTCGATGGTGCGGTGCCGCCTGGAGACCGGCCGCACGCACCAGATCAGGGTGCACCTCACGGAGGCCGGGCACCCGCTGCTCGGCGACGTGGTCTACGGCCGTCCCGCGAAGGACCCGGCCGTGCGCTCCATCGCCGCGGCCCTCGGGCGGCAGGCGCTCCACGCCGAGGTGCTGGGCTTCACGCACCCGGTCACGGGCGAGGCGCTCCGCTTCAGCGCGGCTCCCCCGCCGGACTTCCTCGCGGCCCTCGAGGCGCTCCGAGCGCTCCCTCAGCCGACCGCGCCGGCGCAGGGGAAGCGCTCGCGCTGAACCCGGCGGAGGGGGGAGTGCTACTCCTCGAGCAGCTTACGGAGGCGCTTGGCGTCGGCGTACATGTCGACGTTGCAGAGCACCACGAGCATCTCGTCGCAGTGCGAGGCGCGGATGGTCGCCGCGGCGGCCTCGAGCGCGGGATCTTCGTATCGCGACTTGAACCCCGCCGGGCCGGGCAGGCGGAAGCAGCCGAGGGAGCCGCGAGCGATGGGCGGGTGGCGGAGCGGGTCGCGCGCCACGACCACCGCGAGGTCCTTCACCGTCGACTCGGCGTCGCGCAGCTCCCAGGTGGCGGGGGCCTCCCAGACCAGCGGGGGGATGCGCTCCTTGACGATGCCCTCGAAGAAGGCCCGCACCGCGGCGCGGTGCAGCTTGCTCGCGGTCATGTCGGGCGCGGACGAGATGACGATCGCCCTCGCGTCGAGGTCGCGCACCACGGGGATGAAGGCCTCCCACGCGCTCTGCGCCTCCGCCGTCGGCTTGAATCCGTCGGCCGACATCTCCCTGGGCGCGAGCGCAGTGAAGAGGAAACCGTCCGGTGCCTCACGGCGCCATCGACGCACGAGCGCGGGCCCGGGCACCCCCAACATCGTGTCGGCCACCTCGACGGCGCGGAACTCTTTCAAGTAGCGCGTCGCGGGCACCGGGAAGCCTGAACATCCCAGGTGAATCATCGCTGCGGCGCAGTATAGGCCCTTTCTCTCTCGCGCGGTGGATCTCTCCGGTATCCTGCGGAACGTGCTTCGATCGTCCCGGTGCTCCGCGGCGTCCGTGCTGGTGGCGCTAGGCCTGCTCGGCGCGACCGCCTATGGACAGGACCCGCGTCCGGGCGCGTTCGATCTCCGACTGCTGCAGACCTCTCCTTCGCCGCGCAGCCTCATCGTGACCGACCTGCCCACCATCGCGGGTCACCTCAGCTTCACCGGCAGCCTGTTCGCAGGCTTCGCCGGGGGGACGCTCTTCGAGGCGCACCCGGCGGGCGTCGCGCCCGTGCGCGTGACCGACTCGCTCCGCGCGGAGGCGCAGCTCTCCCTCGGGCTCTTCGAGTTCTTCGAGCTCGGGCTCGCGATGCCGGTGGTGCAGCAGTCGGCGCCGGACGTCTTCCAGAACGGGCGGGCGCTGCTCTCGGACGTCTCTCGCCGCAGCCTCTCCCCGGGGGACCTCCGGGTGATGGTGAAGGTGCCGCTGCTGCGCGGGGCCACGGGGCTCGCGGTGCGGGTGATGGTCTCGCTGCCGACGGGCGACGACCGGCGCTTCGCGGGGGCGGCCTCGTGGACGCTCACTCCGACGGTGATCGCCGGACACACCTCCGGGCGCTGGACGCTTGCGGGGCAGCTCGGGATGACGCTGCGGGAGCGCAACGCCATCGCCGACGTGGAGGTGAACGACGACCTCGTGCTCACCGCCGGCGTCGGCTACGCGGTGCACCCTCGCGTCGACCTGCTGCTGGACTCGGCGCTGCGGGTGACGCTCGACCCGTCGAGCGGCCGGGCCCACCAGGTGCCCTTCGGGGCGTGGATCGGCGCGGCGTGGCGTCCCACGGCCTGGCTCGCGCTGTCGGCGACCGCGGGGGCTGGCTTCACCTCGGAGGTGGCCACGGCGCTCCCCGAGGTGATGCTCGGGGCGAGGTTCAGCGCGGCGAGGGCGAACCCGTGCACGCACGGGCCGGAGGACTACGACGGCTTCCAGGACCGGGATTTCTGCGCGGACCCGGACAACGACAACGACGGCGTCCTCGACGCCAGCGACCGCTGCCCCAACGACCCGGAGGACCGCGACGGGGTGCTCGACGACGACGGCTGCGCGGACCCGGACAACGACGGCGACGGGGTGCTCGACGACGTCGACCGCTGCCCCATCGAGCCCGAGGACCAGGACCGCTTCCAGAACGAGGACGGCTGCCCGGAGCCGGACAACGACCGCGACGAGATCGTCGACGTGCGCGACGCCTGCCCCGACGAGCCCGAGGACCGCGACGGCTACCAGGACGAGGACGGCTGCCCGGAGCCCGGGCCCGACGCCGTCGTGGTCACCCGCACGGACAGCCGGCTGCTCATCAACCAGCGCATCTTCTTCGACTTCGACAGCGACACGATCCGCAGCGTGTCGTTCCCGATCCTCGACGAGGTCGCCAATACCATGCGGCGTAATGCCGACATCCTCCGCATGCGCGTGGAGGGCTACACCGACGACCGCGGCACGCCCGACTACAACCTCGACCTCTCGTACCGCCGCGCTCGCTCGGTGGTGGAGTACCTCGTGACCCGCGGCGTCGACCGGGGGCGCCTGGAGTTCGCGGGCTACGGCCGCGAGCACAACGTCGCCGCCAACGACAGCCCGGAGGGGCAGTCGCTCAACCGCCGCGTGGAGTTCACCATCCTCGGCCAGTCGGCCTCGGCGCCCGCCGCCCCGGTCGAGCCCTCCCCGGGCGAGCGCCCTCGACGTCGCCGCCAGCCGCGGTAGACCGACGCGCCGACCGCCCCACCCAACCGCCCAATACCCCTTTAGAGAACATCGCGATGAGGATCGAGCTCGACCCAAGACATCCGGAGCCCCGGAAGATCGCCCGCGCGGTGCAGGCGCTCCGCAGCGGCGAGTGCATCGCCTACCCGACGGACACCGTGTACGGCCTCGGCTGCGCGATGTCCGACAAGCGCGCCGTCGACGCGCTCTACGAGATGAAGCGCATGCGCCGGGAGCAGCCCCTCGCGCTGGTGGTGCCGGACCTCTCGGGCATCTCGCGCTTCGCCGTGATGCAGGACTTCCACTACCGCTTCATCAAGCACCTCGTGCCCGGGCCCTACGTGTTCATCCTGGAGGCGACGCGGGAGGTGCCGAAGCTGCTGATGATGAAGCGCAAGACCATCGGCATCCGGGTGCCGGAGCACCCTGTTCCGCTGGCGCTCGCGAGGGAGCTGGGCGAGCCGATCATCTCGACCACGGCGTCGCACCCCGCGGAGGGCGACGACCCCATCCAGGACCCGGACGTCATCGACGAGCGCTTCCCGCAGCTCGCGATGGTGCTCGACGCCGGCTTCGGCGACCTGCACTGCAGCACCGTCATCGACCTCACGGCCGCGGAGCCCAGGCTCATCCGTGCGGGGGCGGGCATGGAGCTCCTGGAGAAGAAGTACGGCATGCGCTCGCCCAACGGGGGGATGGAAGAGGACTGAGATGACCCGGCGCGCGGAGGCCTTCGCGGTGGCGGTCGCGCTGGTGCTGTCCGGCGCCCTCGGGGCGTCGGGGCACTGGTGGTTCCGCGCTCGGAGGGGCGTCGCGCCCGCGGCCCAGGGCCCCGCGACGGGGGTGACGCCGGAGGATCGCGACCACGACGGCAGGCCCGACCGCTGGGTCGAGCGGGACGCGCGCGGAGCGATCACCCTCGTGCGCGAGGACCAGAACCGCGACGGCCGCGCCGACCGGATGAGCGTCTACGTGGGCGGCCGCCCCAACCGCGTGGACTACGACGCGGACTTCGACGGCCGCTTCGACCACACCGACGACCTCGGCGCCGACGGCCGGGTGCTCTTCACCCGCGCCGACG
>CBIHPK010000135.1:0-23550 GCA_966211675.1 uncultured Myxococcaceae bacterium | reverse complement strand
TGTGTATTGATGCTCATCTCGCATAGCTCGCCATCTGCCCTCTTGCGCTTGTCGCTCCGGGCTCCACGCGCTGGCTGAGATTCTCCCCCCTCGAGCTCTTCATGGAGCACGTCCTCGCCCGCCGCCTCTGGACCATCGAGTAGACCCCACCACCGCCATGGCACGCCCACTCCGAGTCTCGGTCCGTTGTCCGCACGCCAAGCCCGAGGACCTGTGCGCGCTCCCCCCGGGCGTGCGCTACTGCCTCTGCTACTCCGACCAGCACCGAGAGCCCGTCGGGCAGGTGAGCGTCCAGCACGGCCAGATCCTCTGGTCGGTGCTCGTCGGCGCGAAGCCACGCGGGCTCTACTCCTACGTGGCCGTCGTCCGACAGGGCACCCTGCTCGCCCCGGTCGAGCTCCAGGACGAACCCGCCGTCCGGGAGACCGTCGAGAACGGCCGGGCGGTCTACGTCGTCCGCGGCCCGCGCGACCAGCGCCTCGAGATCGACGCCTCCTCCCTCATCGAGGCCGCCGTGGAGAACCGCGAGTACGTCGATGCCACCGTCGTCACCACCCACTGACCGGCCGCGAGCCCGGGGCCTCGCGCTCCTGCTCACCCTGGCCGCGTGCAACCCCTCGCGCTCGCCCGCACCGGCCCCGACGCCCCCAGCGCCCTCGCCCGTCGCCCCCGCCGCGACGCCCGCGGCGCCGCCCGGTCGCGGCGCCCAGGTCTTCGTCGACGTCTCCGAGAGCATCCGCGGCTTCACCTCGACGCGCTCCACCGCCCTGCAGACGCTCCACGCCCAGGTCATCGAGGCCTCGCTCTCGGCGATGCAGCTCAACAACCCGTTCCAGCGCTGCGCCGTCGACACGGCCGTGCACTGCGAGGCGCCGCAGCTCACCGCGCAGCAGGCCCGCCTGCCCGCGACCTACCGTGGCGGATATTCGGCGCTGCACCTCGCGCTCCGCCGGCCGCCGCGCGCCCCGAGGCCCGACCTCCAGCAGCCCGACCCCTTGGACCCGTACAACGTGACGGTGCTGGTGACCGACGGCTTCCAGAGCACCAGCACGCCCTTCCAGCCAGGCGCGAGCGGCGACGTGGCGTGCACCGCGGGCGCCGACCCGAGCTGCCTCGCGGCGCTGCTCCGTCAGCGCGTCGAGGAGGGCTACGGGCTCTGGGTGGGGCGCCTCATTCTGCCCTTCGACGGCCGCTACTTCGCCGAGCGCCGCCTCGACCCGCCCATGTGGTCGCGCATCACCGAGCACGTCGCCGCCCTCAACACCGACCCCGAGTGGAACGGCGTGCGCTTCTCCGCCAGCGCCCCCGCCATGACCGGCGAGTCCGGCGCCTTCCGCTGGCAGGGCGCGCGGCCGCTGCTGCTCTTCGTGCTCACCCGGGACATCCCCCGGGGCCGTCAACTCGTGGCCGAGATGCAGCGCCGCCTCGCGGTCGAGCGCATCACCCTCCGGCAGTCCCCGGCCGACATCGCCTTCAGCGAGTGGTCGCCCTTCGAGGGCCTCACCGCTCGCGTGCTCAGCGCCGTGCGCAACGAGAGCGGAGGCGCGGCGGACAGCGTCCTCGTCGACCGTCCGGTGCGCCAGGGCGAGACCTTCGTCATCCCCGCCCGCTGCGACGTCCACGGCCAGGCGCGCATCCGGCTCGACGGAGTCATCCAGTTCGGCGCGATGCCCCCGCCGCCCATCGCGTCGGTCTCGCTCACCTGGCGCTCGCCCGCTCCCCTCGACAGCTTCTTCCTCATGCCACGCGAGGCCATGCGCACCCTGCCCGGACCCTTCACGGTGCGCACCGGCATCGATTGCCGACAGCTCCCTCCGGGCACTCGCGATTACAACTTCGGCCTCTTCGGACAGTGGACCGTCGACCCCGCCGCCATGGCTTCCGAGTGGTTCACCACCGGCAGCGCGGAGACCTCCTACGACAGCCCCGAGAAGGTCTTCGGGCTCGCGGACCTCGCGCGGACGGTCATCGCCGCGGGCGTCAACCGACAGGGCTATCTCGACCGCGTGACGCTCCGGGTCACCCGGCAATAGGCAGTCGGTAGTCTCCAGTGGCGGTCTACGGCATCGACCTCGGCACCACCTTCTGCTCCGTCGCCTATGTCGATCGGGGTCAGCCGCGGCTGGTCTCCCTCGAACACGGCGGACCCACCCTCGCGTCGCTGGTGCTCCTCACCTCGCGCGGCGGGCCTCGCGCGGTGGTCGGATCGCGCGCCCCGGCGGCCTACCGCGAACTCGTCGGGGAGGCGGAGCGCGCCCCCTCGGACGTGGTGCTGGTGCGCGGCTCGAAGAACCACATGGGCGTCGGAACCTCCGTCTACGCCGGTCCTCCCTGGCGCCTCGGGGAGCGCGAGCTCTTCGCGACGGACATCGCCGCGGTGATCCTCCGCACGCTCGCGGAGATGGTGCGCGCTCGCCCCGCCCTGCCCCCGCTCGACGGCGTGGTGGTGTCGCACCCGCAGCGCTTCCGCAACCGCGAGAAGCTCGCCACGGGGCAGGCCGCGAGGATGGCCGGGCTCCCGTTGTGGGGAATGATCACCGAGCCCGACGCGGCGGGTTGGGCCTATGGACTCCACTCGAAGACCGTCGGCGCTCAATCGACATCGCAGACCTTCATGGTCTTCGACTTCGGGGGCGGAACCCTCGACGTGACCCTGCTCCGCCGCGAGGGCGGCCCCGGCGTGGCGCAGCTCCACGCCATCGACTCCTACGGGGTGCAGCTCGGCGGGCTCGCGATCGACCAGCGCATCCGGGACTCGCTCGTGACCCAGTACGCCGAGCGCGCCTCCGATCATGCGTTCAGCCTCGCGGCGGTGAACGAATCCACCCGTGAACGCCTGCTGGAATTGGCCGAGTGGTTCAAGGTCACGCTCAACACCGACGCGGGCACCGACCCGTCGCCGCTCTCCCGGGTCCGTCGCCGGAAGTTCACCCCGGTCTTCGATCAGGACACCGAAGGCGAGGAGGTCACCCTCGAGCTCTCCCTCGCGGAGCTGTCCCGCTCCATCGGCGGCGAGCTCGATCGCGCGATGGCCTGCGCCGAGGAGGCCCTTCGCCGCGCCTCCCTGGACTGGAGCGCCCTCGACGAGGTGTTGCTTACGGGCGGCTCCTCGCTCCTATGGCCCCTGCAACAGCGGATGCGCGAACGCTGCCCAAGGGTTCGGATTCACGACGATCCCGGTCACCCGTTGAACCCGCTCACCATCGTCGCGGCGGGCGCGGCCATCCACGGCGCGGCCCTCGCGGAGGGAGGCGCCCGGGTGGGGGTCGAGCTGCGCGGCGTGGTGCCCGACACCTTCTCCGTGCGCGCCTGGGAGCCTGAGCCCCAGAGCCCCGGCGGGCGTCGGGCGGTGTTGATCCCGCTGGTGCCCGCGGGCACCGCGACCCCCTTCGTAGGGAGGCGGACGTTCAGCGTCCGCGGCGGGTCGAGCGTGCTGCCGGTGGAGGTCTTCGAGGGCCGCAGCGAGCGCGAGGCGACGCGCGTGGGCGAGTACCGGATGACCTTCCCCCAGCCGATGCCCGACGGGGCCCGCGCGGAGGTGCGCCTCGACGTGCGCGCCAACGGGGTGCTGGTGCTGTCCGTGGTCGACGCCGCCACGGGCTCCATCCAGGAAGCGCGTCTGGACGACGCGCCGGGGCTCTACTCCGAGGAGGTGCTCGCCGAGCGCGCCTCGTGGCTGCAATCCCTCCGCGTCGACTGGAACGGCTGAACCCACTTCACAGGAGCCCGAGTCATGCCTGAATTCCCCGAGGTCCATCGTCAGGTCGTCTGGCTTCGAGAGCGCGTCACCGGCTGGGTCATCGAAGACCACGGCCACTTCGGCGGTCACTTCCCGGAGATGAAGACCGACCCGGCCCGCAAGACGAAGCTCGACGCCTTCTTCCGCGGCGCCTCGCTCTCCTCGGTCACGCAGCGGGGCAAGCACATCGTGATGGCCCTCTCCACCGGGACGGTCACCTCGCACCTGATGCACGCCGGGCGCTGGACGATGTCCGATGAGCCCTACGTCTCCAACTATCGACACCACCAGTCGCCACCGGACAAGAAGGCCAGCTCCTTCTGGCTCGTGGCCCGAGGCCGTCGACTGGAGTTCAATGAGCCCGAGCGCCGCGGCAAGGTGCACGCCTTCCCAGGGATCACCAGCGCCCAGTGCGAGGAGTTGAAAGCCCTCGGCCCCGACGTGCTGATCACCCCGGAGAGCGACCCCGCATACCGGCAACCCTGGGCCGTCGACTCGCTCCGCAGGTCCCTCTCGAGCTCTCGCAAGGCCGTGAAGGAGGTGCTGCTCGACCAGGGTCAGCAGGCGGGCATCGGCAACATGTACGCGTGCGAGGCGCTCTATCGCGCGAAGGTCGCCCCCAACCGCGCGGCCAACGCGGTGAGCGCCACGGAGGCCGCGACGCTGCACGGCGCGGTGGTCGACCTGATGGCCTCGGTGATCGCCAGCGACCTGGACTACACCGATGTGATGAGGGTCTATCGGAAGGAGACCGACCCGGCGGGGCGCGCGGTGCAGGTGATCAAGATCGGCGGGCGGGACACCTGGTGGGTGCCCGAGGAGCAGCGCTAGGAGCTCAGCGCGTGAAGGTCAGCGTCATGCGCTGGCGGGTGGGCGTGAAGGTGTTGTCGGTCTCGCCGTCGGCGACGCGGTTGGCGTCGTGGCCGCGCTCCCAGGGGAGGTCGACCCGCATCCCGCCGAGGATGTCGGCATAGGAGCGGAAGCGCCCATCGAGGAAGGCTACCGCGAAGCGCGCCGAGGAGAGCCCGGAGCCTTCGAGGAAGACCGGGAGCCCGTTGGTGACGGTGTCCAGGTTGAGCGTCCCGCCCGGGTGCATCGCGAAGAAGGTGTTGTAGTAGTTGAACGACACGCAGGAGTTGATCATCAACACCTGATATCGATTGGGGAAGTTGGAGGCGCTGTAGTTGCGGGCGTCGAGGGGCCCGGAGCCCAGGTGCGAGTGCCCCGTGTACTGGAAGACGTCGACCTCGCGGAAGGCGGCCTGGTAGCGCTGCACGGCGCCGGTGCCGAAGCCCTCCTCGTTGCCGTAGTAGACCCGAACCTCGGCGCTGCCCGAGCGGGCGGTGCCGTTGATCGACACGCTCACCGGGGCGCTGAGGGTGATGGTCTTGTCGCGCCACTGACGGATCACCGACTGGCGGAAGGCGTCCCGCATCGCGACCGGAACCTGCGTGGGGTAGGCCGTCTTGTCGACGATCCACTGGGCCACCTGGAGCGCGGTGACGTTGCGGACGGTGGTGCTGCCGAAGGTGACCGTGGTGAGGTCGGTGCCCGTCGAGGCCACGCGCAGCTCCGGGCGCGCCTGGAGCACGGTGCGGATGTACGTGAAGAAGTTACGCGCCCCGTAGTCGTTGGGGTCGTCGTGCTTGTCTTCACCGAAGAACGACCCGATCACCAGCTGCCCGTCATCCCACACGCGGTGGTAGTCGGGATACTTCGTCTCGGTGCGGGAGATGGTGGTCAGCTTCACCGAGATGGGGGTGAACCACCGGGTGCTCTCGTTGACCGTGATCTCCCGGTCGCCGTTTCGCAGCATCCGCCGCTCGGCCGCGAGGCGCGTGGTCTCGGCCGAGATGAGCGTCTGGCAGGTGTCCGTCTGCGGCTCGTAGTTGTACCAGATGCCCGAAGCGCCCCAGTCCATCTTCTGGGTCTGGCACTGAGAGACGATCTCGCTGGAGTGCGCGTTGTAGTCGCCGAAGAGCGATGTGGTGCTCACCGCGCGCGACGACTGCAGCCGGAGCGTGACGATCGCCCGGTCGGTATAGGTGAAGCGCACCCGCTCCATCTGCGAGACGCGGGTCTCGGGGTGCGCCGGGTCGATGACGTCGACGGTGCTGCGCTGGAAGGTGCGCACGTCGATGAAGCCCGGCGCCGCGGGCGTGTCGAGTCGGTTGCCGAGGCCGATGTCCATCGCCTTCAGCGCGCCGAAGAGCGGACGGATCTGCTGCACCGCCGCGCGCTGCACCTCCGCGTCGCTCGCGCCCACCCGGACCAGCACGTAGCTCTGGATGGTGGCGTTGCGGCCGATGGCGTTGGCGCCCGTGATCTCGCTGGTGGTGAGGTCGGCCGGCGACTCGCTGTCATCGCCCTCGAGGAGGGCCTCGTCCGTCGCACAGCCGGACAGCACCAGCGCCAGGCAAGACACCCCGTAGCCGAATCGCGTCAGACGAGTTCGCATGAGAACACCCAATACCCTTCCCCAGGGCAGACCACCAGGACGGTCGCCGCAGGCGGCCGTCTTCTAGGCCATGGAGCCGATGTAGGTCAAGCACCGATATCGCCAATGAACGGGCGACCGGGAGCACTCGGCCGGGGTGAACGCGTTGCGCTCCGGGGTGCGACTCCCGGATACTCCGCGGCGAGGAGCTCGTCCGCCCATGCGCGTCGCCTTTACCCGTCGGTGTATTTTCCCCGTGGCCGCCTTCGGACTGCTGGCCGGGTGCGCCGACGAGGCGGTGAACATCCCCGCCGAGCGCGTGGACGCCGGCTCCGACGCGCGGGTCGACGTGGGCACCGACGCCCGCCCGACGCCCGCCCCGACGCTGGTCGGCGTGCAGCCGGGTCACGGCTCCTTCCTCGGCGGCACCGAGGTCACCCTGCGAGGCTCCGGGTTCTCCGAGGACGCCGTGGTGCGCTTCGGGGGCAACCTGGTGCAGCCCCGCTACACCACCTTCGTCGACCGCAACCGCATCACCGTGCGCACGCCCGCCGGGCGCCCCGGTGAGGTCGACGTCGCGGTCGAGATCGCCGGCCGCACCGCCACGCTCCCTCGCGGCTATCGCTATGACAGCTTCTACGTCGACCCCTCGCTCGGGCCCACGACGGGCGGCGCGAGGGTGAGCATCCACGGCCTCGGGACGCACTTCCGCGACGGCATGCGAGTGACCTTCGACGGCGCCGCGTGCACCGGCCTGATGGTGACCGGTCCGGAGCTGGCGTCGTGCCTCACGCCGGAGCACCCCGACGGGCGCGTCGAGGTCGCGGTCGACAACTCGGACGAGGCCCTGCACATCACCGAGGGCTACACCTACGCCGACAGCGCCGACAGCGTGGGCGGCGGCCTCTCCGGCGGGACGCTCGCGGGCAGCATCACCGTGACGGTCCTCGATGCCATGACCGGCGACCCGGTCCCCTCGGCCTTCGTCTTCCTCAACAACGAGCCCGGCGCCGTGCCTCCCAGCGCGGGCCAGACCGGGGCTCGCGGCCAGGTGACCCTCTCGCCGCCGATGCTCCACCCGCCGGTCACGGTGACCGCCTCGGAGCGCTGCCACACCACCACGACGATCCAGTCCTTCGACGCCCGCAACGCGACGATCTACCTGCAGCCCCTGATGATCCCCGGCTGCGGCAGCCCGGGGATGCCGATGGGCATGCCGCAACGCCCGGTCTACCCCGCCACCATCTCGGGCGAGCTCGTCTGGGCGGGCTCCAATGAGTTCGCGCCCAACCCCTGGTCCAACATCCCGGAGCCCCGCGCGGGCTTCCGCCGCGTGGCCTACGTCTGGGTCTCCCGTCCGGACATCTTCACCGCCGACCCGACCGGCGCCGCGCTCACGGCGCAGCGCGACCAGGTGCTGGAGATCGTCGTCCCCGGAGCGGGCGGCCGGGGCTATCCCTTCCAGCTCCAGGCGCGCCCCGCCGCGGTGGCCGTGTACGCGCTCGCGGGCCTGGAGAACGTCGTCCCGGCGGGCTCCATGACCCCGGTGCGCTTCACCCCGTGGGTGATGGGCGTGGCCCGCAGCGTCCTCGGCGCGCCCCGCGCGGCGATCGAGAACGTGGTCATCGACATGAACATCCCGCTCGACCACGAGACCCCTCTCGAGGTCGCTCCGCTAGAGGGCACCGACCCCGACGCGCCGGACCAGTTCCACGCGAGCGCCTTCATCGACCTCGGCGGAGAGGGCGTGATCCCGATGCCCCACGCGACGGTCACCGGCCTCGACTCCGGCGCCTATCGCCTGTCCGGTCTCCCGGCCTTCAACCGCAACCTCGCCGACGCGAGACTCACCGTCCACGCTCGCCTCGCGTCGGGCACCGTCACCGGCCCGACGGCCTTCCAGGACACGCCCGCGCCCTGCACCGGCCTGGTGCTCTCGGGCATCACCTCGCCCGACGAGACCGTGCGGGTCCGCGGCTGGCTCGGCATCCCCCGGATGACCACGCCGGAGACCGGCGCCCGACTCCCCTCGGACCGCACCGTGCGCGTCGCCCTCGAGGGCGGTTCGCCCGACCTGCTGCTCTTCACCATGCAGTGGACCGGCAGCTCCTGGCAGCACATCGCCCCGGGCGCCGAGCGCTCCTTCCAGTACCCCGACCTGTCCTCGCTGATGGGCCTGAGCGACCTGCCGAGCGGCTCGCCGCTGAGCCTCTCCCTGGTGGGCCTGCGCCTCAACGGCTTCGACTTCAACCGCTTCACGTACACCACCATCGGACCGCAGTACTGGAGCGCCTACGCGGGCCGCGGCGCATACCTGACCCGGTAAGAAATCTCGCATTGACCGCCCCCGTCGCGAGCGGCACATTTGCTCCCGCAGCTCCGACGGAGCCGCTGGAAGGAGGGGGAATCCATCCAGTGATTGTTCTCCCCATCGATAGGGCACCCGCGACGTTGGCGCTTCGCTGACGTCCCCCTCGGATGGGGCCGTCTCCATCTCGCCGTGCGAGAGGAGCGTGCGCGGGTGCGAGCTTCGGGTCGCGTCCCAGGACGACCGCCGTCCCTCTCGGTGATGCACTCGCCGGGAGGGATGGCGGAGCGTCCACCGGGGCGCCGCGGTTCTTTCACTGCCGCCCTCGCCGTGTCGCGGCGCTGGCGGCCGAAGGAGGACGCCATGGGTACGCAGAGCACCAAGGCCAACGTCTACAAGGAAGTCGAGAACATGTTCGGCATCGTGCCCGCGTGGGTGAAGCAGATGCCGGACTCCGCGATCGAGGGCTTCTGGTCGATCATGCGCGACTTCAACCTCGCCGAGACGAAGATCCCGAACAAGTACAAGGAGCTCATCGGGCTCGGGGTCGCGGGGGCGACGCGGTGTCGCTACTGCGCGCTCTTCCACACCGAGGCGGCGCGGCTGAACGGCGCCACCGACGAGGAGATCGCCGAGGCCAGCATGATGGCGGGCCACACGATGATGGCGAGCACGTTCCTCAACGCGCAGCAGATCGACTACGACGTCTTCCGCCGGGAGATGCAGGAGATCGTGAGCTACGCGAAGAAGCAGCAGGCCGCGGGCGCCAACCCCAACGCCGCCTCCAAGGGTCGCAGCGCGTCGCCGTCGCACTGACGCCGCTCCCTGATCCCACGCGCTCCTCTGAAACAACTCCCTCCGCCTCGATGGTCCCGCGGGCCTCCGTGCTCGCGGAACCACCGGGGCGCGCTCGCTCAGGCCGGCTGCGGCTCCAGCGGCTCGGCGTAGCCCGAGGCGTGGCGGTAGTGGTCCACCGACAGCCGCCCGGAGCCGTTGATGGTGAACAGCACCAGGAGGAACAACACCAGCAGCGTGAGCTCGAGCGACTGGTTCGCCGCGAAGAGCCCCTCCCTCCGATGGACGTAGAGCACCGCCCCGAGCAGCACGGGGATGTTCGCCGCGGCGGCCACGCGCGTGGCGATGCCGAACATCAGCATCAGGCCGCCGGCCAGGTGTGCGGTGACGATGTAATGCAGCAGGCCCACGTCCCCGAAGGGGATGCGCGCGGCGATCATCGTGTCGCTCAGGGCCGCGGCATTGCCGACGAAGACCATGCCCTTGATGAAGAGCGCCGCGCCCAGATAGATGCGCAGCAGGTCGAGCCACAGGTCGCGCCGGGACTCCAGCCAGGCGCGCAGTGAATGACGGTCCATGACAGCACCTCCCACCAATCGGTCGGGCCAATGGAATCGGAGCTTTAACTGTACGACCCCGCCTCGGCGGGCGCCCGCGGTCAGGGCTGCAGGGAAGGCGCGGCGTCGGCGGGTCGGTCCTCGTCCTGGTCGAGGTCGATCAGGTGACCCGACCGGGTGGCCTTGGTCTCCAGGTAGAGTCGGTTGTGGACGTTGGAGGGCATCACGTGCGGCACCCTCGCGCTCACCCTCACGCCGTGCTGCTCCAGCTGCCGGATCTTGTCCGGGTTGTTGGTCATCAGCTGGATCGAGCCCACGTTGAGGCTCGCCAGCATGTGGGCCGCGATCGAGTAGTCGCGCTCGTCGTCGCGAAACCCGAGCGCGCGGTTGGCGTCCACCGTGTCGAGCCCCTGCTCCTGGAGGGCGTACGCGCGGACCTTGTTGATCAGCCCGATGCCGCGTCCCTCCTGACGGAGGTAGAGCAGCAGCCCCCGCTCCATCGAGGCCAGCGTCTGGAGGGCGGTCTCCAGCTGGTCGCGGCAGTCGCAGCGCAGCGAGCCCAGCGCGTCGCCCGTGAGGCACTCGGAGTGGAGCCTCGTGGGGAGGTCCTCCGCGCCCATCACGTCACCGTGCGCCAGCGCGAGGTGCTCCTTGCCGTCGCGGTTGTTCCAGAAGGCGACGATGCGGAAGTCGCCGAAGCGCGTGGGGAGCGAGGCCACCGCATCGACCTTCACGCAGATGTGGTGCAGCCCGAAGCCGTCGCACTCGTGGTCCCGGTCGCGCTCGACGAGCTGCTCCAGGGTCTCGACGCGAGTGAGCCCCCGGCAGGGCGAAGCCAGCGGGATCATCGCGCGCCTCCCTTCGCAGCCGCCTCGGCCCCTGCTGGAACCGCCTCTGGAACCAGTCGTCGCAGCGCCTCCTCGTCCCCTCGCTCCATCGCCGCCTCGGCCTCCAGGGCCACCGTGTCGCGGCCGATGGTGGCGACCGCCAGCGTGCGACCGCCCCGCCGGTAGGCGATCGCGGCGTCCCTCGCGGCGAGGCTGCCGTCGAGGTCGATGCGATCCCACGAGAGCGCGTGGCCGACGTAGGAGATCGTCATGTCGTAGTGGGCGCTCCAGAAGAAGGGCACCGCGTCGAAGCGCTCTCGGGCGCCGAGCAGGTTGCGCGCGGCCACCTGGCCCTGACGCTGCGCCACCACCCAGTGCTCGATGCGCACCGGCTCTCCGCTCCGACCGTCGGGGAAGCGCGCCACGTCACCCGCCGCGTAGACCGAGGGGGCGCTGGTCGCGAGGTAGCCGTCCACCACGACGCCCCGATCGACCGTAAGCCCGGCCGCCTCCGCGAGGGCCGTCGCAGGACGCACCCCGACGCCCATCACCACGAGCTCCGCCGGGAGCGACGCGCCGCTCGCCAGCACGACGCGACCGGCCTCGATGCTCGCCGCCGTCTCCCCGAGGTGGAACACCACTCCATGCTCCGCGTGCAGGCTCCGCACGAGCTCGCCGACCTCGTCTCCGAGCACCTTCGCGAGGGGCGTCTTGTCCGGCGCGACGACGTGCACCGCGACGCCTCGGGCGCGAAGCGAGGCCGCCACCTCCAGGCCGATGAAGCTCGCCCCGAGCACCACCGCGGTCTTCGCCATCGCCGCCTGCGCGACGATGGCGCGGCTGTCCGCGAGCGTCCGCAGCGTGTGCACGTGCGGAGCGTCCGCGCCGGGGATCGAAGGGCGCAGCGGCTCTGCCCCGGTCGCCAGCAGGAGCGCCCCGTAGTCGAGCGTCGCGCCGTCGGAGAGGGTCACCTGCCGCTTCGACGTGTCGATGGCGGTCACCCGGGTCGAGAGCAGCAGCCGGATGCGGTGCTCGTCGTAGAACTCCATCGGGCGCAGCGGGATCCAGTCGTCCTGCGCGTTGCCCGCGAGGTAGTCCTTGGAGAGGTTGGGGCGGTCGACGGGGACGTCCGCGTCGGCGCTCACCATGGTGATGGGCCCGTCGTAGCCTTCGCGCCGCAGGGTCTCGGCCGCAGCGTTCGCCGCGGCGCCGCCGCCGACGAGCACCACCGAGGACGGAGCCTCGACCGGGCGAGCGGTCTCCGGCGCTTCGACCGGTGCGGTCACGCGGAGCCGATCGCCCTGACGCTCCACGCGCCAGCACTCCACCGGGTCGCGGGCGGGAGGGCGCTCCGCGGCGCCGCTGCGGAGGTTGAAACACGCGTGGTGCCAGGGGCAGCGCACGGTGTCGCCAACGATGATCCCGTCGACCAGGGGGCCGCCGTAGTGGGTGCAGGTCGCGCCGACCGCGAACACCCCGTGGGCCGAGCGGACCAGGAGGACGGCCTTGCCCCTCGCGTGGCCGAGCAGCTTCGATCCTTCGATGAGATCCCCTTCGGGGACGCCGACCTCCAGGTCGGGACCCGTCAGATCCGTTGATGTATTGCCCATTGAGAGAGGGACTTCTCCTTTCGGATGCGCTCCGATCGCAGACTCGCGATGGGGCCGCGCTCCACAGAGTGGAAGCGCCCAAAAAGGTTCCCGCTCCTACGAGCGCGCGGTCTGGATGCGGCCGAGCACGGCGGCGACGACGCGGTCGCATCGGGCGCCCTCGAAGGGGAAGGCCCCCGGCGCGCCGACCTCGACCTGCGGGAGCAGCGCCTGCTGCAGGAGCCCTCGCGCCCGATGGAGCCGCGTCTTCACGGTCTCCTCGGGAAGTCCCAGGCTCCCGGCGGTCTCCGCCACGCTGAGCTCCTCCACCGCCCGCAGCATGAACACCGTGCGAAAGTTCTGGGGCAGCGAGTCCACCGCCGCCTCGATGACGTGGCGGATCTCGCGCCTCGCCGCGTGTCGCTCCGGGTCGCTGCCCTCCCCCGTCGATCGCCGCAGGTCCGTGTCCTCCTCGGGAGCCGCCGCCCCGGGTCGCTCGGCGCGCAGCCGCCTTCTCCGAGCGAGGGCCTCGTGGACGGCGATGCGCGTCAGCCACGTCGAGAACTGCGAACGCCCCTCGAAGCTGCCCAGGTGCACGTAGGCGCGGACGAACGCGTCCTGCACCACGTCCAGCACCTCGTCGTCATCGACGCGCCCGAGGATCGCCCGCGCCGCCCGGTACAGCCGCCGGTTGTGTCGCCGCATCAGCAGCTCGTAGAGGTCGACCTCTCCCGCGCGCACGCGCTCGACGATCGCGTCATCGGAGAGCGCATCGGTCACCGGGACATCGCTCGAAGCCATCGCGAGCTACGGCGCGGCGGAGGGCGTCACGGCGAGGAAGTACATCCCTCGCGCGGTGGTGTAGAGCCCGCTCACGTGGACGTAGTAGTCGCCCGGGCTGAGGGTGAGCTCCAGCGAGGACGAGAGCCCGATGCCGGGGCCGTCGTCGTTGCACACCTGGAAGGTCGACAGGCCCGGGAGCGCGGAGCCCGGGCAGGCGTCGGCGCGGGTGACCCAGAGCACCGTGTCGAAGGACGAGCCCTCGGTGGAGAAGAGCACCCGGCCCGCGCGCTCGACGCGGTAGCGGTAGACCGCGTCTCCGGCCATGGACCCGGTCGCGCAGGGGTAGGAGTACTCGTGGGACATCATGGTGGTGTCGCCCGAGTAGAGCCCGCCGCCGGTGGGGACCACCTGCGCCGACTCGCAGGTCTCGTTGCCCATCACCGCGGTGGGGACGAGCGCGGGGCGGGTCTCGAGCAGCACCTCGTAGTCCACCGGTCGGGTGCCTCGCACGACGACGAAGTACCTCCCCGGGTCGAGGCCGCGAAGGGTCAGCCGCGAGGGCGCCCCGGCGCGGCAGCCGCGCTCTCCCGTGCGCTCGCCGCAGGTCGACTGCACGGCGACGTAGAAGTAGTCGCTCGCGCCGCCGCGCGCGGTGATGGTCGCGTCGAGGCGCTCGGTCAGCTCGAAGCTGTAGACCACGTCGCGCGCCGTGCCGGAGTTGCAGGAGATGGGCAGGTCGCTCTCGAAGGGCGTGAGGGAGCCGCGCGCGGCGGTGCCCGCGGTGAGCGGGAGCGGGCTCGCGCAGCTGTCCCCCGGCGGGGGCGAGGAGGGCGCGGCGGTCTCCACGGTGAGCGTGAAGGCGGGGAGGTTTCGCCCCTCGATCGCGATGAAATAGGTGCCCGCGGGGAGCGAGCGGGCGATGAACGACGGCGTCGTCCCGCTGTCGCAGCGAAGGGTCATCGGCGAGCGCGCGCACTGGTCCAGCAGGGAGACGGTGACCGAGTCGGTGACCCCGCCGGTGGCGCGGGCGATGATGTCCCGGGGCTCCGTGAGGGTGATGCGGTAGAGCACGTCGGGGGTGGTCGAGCCGCAGCGGGTGCTCACGTCGTCGGTGACGCCGATGAGGTCGCCGCGGAAGGTGCCGCCGGTGGCGGGGATCTCCGTCGGAGAGGAGCAGGTGTCGTTGGCCGCGGGCGCGACCGGGTCGCTGAGCTGCACGTCGACGAGCACGTCCGCCGCGGCGCCGGTGCTGCCCGCGGAGGTGCCGAGCAGGAAGAAGTACTCGCCCGCCGGGAGGCTGTGCGTGCGCCAGACGGTGGGAAAGCCGAGGAGGCAGTCGCGTGTGTCGGCGGCCATGGTGGAGCCGCAGCGGTTCTGGATCATCAGGTAGACGAGGTTGAAGCCCGTGCGCGACTGGGCCGTGACGGCCACGTCGCGAGGGCTCGTCAGGTTGAGCCGCAGCACCGCGTCCCGGCCCTGCGTCCCGCCCCCGCAGCGGAACATGTAGTCCCCGGTGGTGCCCGCCATCGCGACGGTGAAGCGCCCGCCCGCGGAGACGTCCAGCGGGTCGTCGCAGCGGTCGTGCGGCGGTCGCACGCAGCCGCCGGTCTCGCGCGTGTCGATCAGGCCGTTGCAGTTGTTGTCGACGCCGTCGGCGCAGATCTCCGGGAGCGTCCCGCTCACCCTCGGGTCGCGGTCGTCGCAGTCCGTGCCCACCCAGCAGAGCCCCGCGTCGTCGCCCGGCAGGCCGCCGTCGGGGCACTGCGAGGAGCGGCAGCCGATGTCCGGGTCGCCGTCGCGGTCGAAGTCGCGCGGGCTGTGCTGGCATGCGCGGGTGGTCTCGTCGCAGCGGTCGGTGGTGCAGCCGTCGTTGTCGTCGCAGGCGAGCGGGGCGCCCCGCACGCAGCCGCGGCGCAGGTCGCAGGTCTCCTGGCCGTTGCAGTAGACGTTGTCGTCGCAGGCGGTGGTGTCCGGCACGTTGGCGCAGCGGCCGTCGGTGGAGCAGTAGTCGGTGGTGCACGGGACGCCGTCGTCGCACTGCGAGCTGCGGTCGCAGACCCGTCCTCTCGCCTCGGGGACATTGACGTCGTTGCGGTAGGTGAAGACCTCCGCCTCGGGCGCGTCCATGCCGCCGCCGGCGTCGGCGAAGGTGGGCGCCCCGCCGTCCGAGCAGCCGACCAGGGCGAGCAGGACCAGCACGGCCGGAAGCAACGAGAGGCGAGGCATCGCGGAGGCTCCTTCGTAGGGATGCAGCAGGCCGCGGAGTATACCGACCTCCGCGTATCCCGAGCCGTCGATGAACTTTACTGTTCGTTTACGTTGAATGGGCCTACAAGGGCGGCGCGATGAAGCGAGTCGAGGCGATCATCAAGCCGTTCAAGCTCGACGAGGTGAAGGACGCGCTTGCGGAAGTAGGCGTGCAGGGCATGACCGTCACCGAGGTCAAGGGCTTCGGCCGCACCGGCGGCCGCAAGGAGGTCTACCGGGGCAGCGCCTACGTGGTGGACTTCGTCCCCAAGGTGAAGGTCGAGGTCGTCGTCCTCGACGAGCAGGTCAACGCCGTGATCGACGCGATCGAGCGCAGCGCGCGAACGGGGCGCATCGGAGACGGCAAGATCTTCGTGGTGCCCATCGAGGAGGCCGTTCGCATCCGCACGGGCGAGCGCGGCCACGACGCCATCTGAGAACAGAGGAGCTGACGAGACTGCTATGACGACGAAGAAGCACAAGGAAGCGATCGCCCTCGGCAAGGACGGCGGCGCGGTGATGGTCGACCTCAAGTTCTGCGACCTGTTCGGTCAGTGGCAGCACACCAGCGTCCCGATGCACCGCATCACCGAGGAGGCCTTCGAGGACGGCTTCGGCTTCGACGGCAGCTCCATCCGCGGATGGCGCGCCATCAACGAGTCCGACATGCTGCTCCTGCCGGACGCGTCCACCGCGGTGATGGACCCCTTCATGGCCCGGCCGACGATGTCCATGATCGCCAACGTGGTCGACCCGATCACGCGCGAGGCCTACGACCGCGACCCCCGGTTCATCGCCCGCAAGGTCGAGCAGTACGTGCGCTCCACGGGCCTGGCGGACACCATCTACGTGGGCCCCGAGGCGGAGTTCTTCGTCTTCGACGACGTCCGCTTCAGCACCACGCCCAACCACAACTTCTTCCAGATCGACTCGAAGGAGGCCCACTGGAACTCCGGCAAGGAGATCCCCGGCGGCAACCTCGGGTACACCGTGCGCTCCAAGGAGGGCTATTTCCCCGTCGCCCCGCACGACACCCTGATGGACCTCCGCACGGAGATGGTCGTGGCCATGGAGGCCGCCGGCATCGAGATCGAGACGAGCCACCACGAGGTCGCGAGCGCGGGCCAGTGCGAGATCGACATGAAGTTCGACTCGCTGCTGCGCATGGCCGACAAGACCATGTGGTTCAAGTACATCGTCAAGAACGTCGCGAAGCGCGCGGGCAAGACCGCGACCTTCATGCCGAAGCCCTTCTTCGGCGACAACGGCTCGGGCATGCACTGCCACCAGTCGCTCTGGAAGGACGGCAAGCCGCTCTTCGCGGGCAACGGCTACGCGGGCATGAGCGAGATGGCGATGTTCTACATCGGCGGGGTGCTCAAGCACGCCAAGGCGCTCAACGCGATCACCAACCCGACGACCAACAGCTACCGTCGGCTGGTGCCGGGCTACGAGGCGCCGGTCAACCTCGCGTACTCCTCGCGCAACCGCTCGGCGTCCATCCGCATCCCGATGTTCTCGCCGTCGCCGAAGGCCAAGCGCGTCGAGGTGCGCTTCCCCGACCCGAGCTGCAACCCCTACCTCGCCTTCGCGGCGCTGGTGATGGCCGGCATGGACGGCATCGAGAAGAAGATCCATCCGGGCGACGCGCTCGACAAGGACATCTACTCGCTCTCCCCCGAGGAGCTTCAGAACGTCCCGCACGTCGCCGGTTCGCTCAGCGAGGCGCTCGACTCCCTCGAGGCGGACAACGAGTTCCTCCTCAAGGGGGACGTCTTCTCGAAGGAGCTCATCGAGACCTGGATCTCGACCAAGCGCGAGAAGGACGTCGACCCGGTGCGCCTCCGCCCGGTGCCCTACGAGTACCACCTGTACTACGACGTCTGATGCCAGGGGCGGCGCGCGATAGGGATCTGTTGACCCCGCGTCGCGCCGCATTCTAGGCTCCGCGACGCGTCGACGACGCGCAGAGCCCAATCCTGATGGTTCCCCTCCGTTCGCGCGCCGCCGCCTCCCTCCTGCACCTCCTCCCGAGGGGCCGCATCACCCGCGCGCTCGGGCACTTTACCGAGGCGCGTATCCCCCCCGCGGTGCTGCGCCCGGTGCTCGACCTCTACAGCCGCGCCTACGACGTCGCCCTCGAGGAGGCCGTGGTCCCCGCCGGGGGCTTCCGCAGCTTCAACGAGTTCTTCACGCGCCAGCTCCGCGCGGGCATCCACACCATCGACCCGGACCCCGCGACGGTGGTCTCCCCCGCCGACGGCCGCCTCGACGACGGCGGCGAGGTCACCGCCGATCGCCGCTTCACGGTGAAGGGCCAGGGGTACGACGCCGCCACGCTGCTCGACGACGCGGAGGCCGCGCGCGCCTACGAGGGCGGACATTACTTCATCGTGTATCTGTCGCCCCGCGACTACCACCGCGTGCACAGCCCCGTGGCGGGCCGGGTGCGCGAGGTGCGGCACATCCCGGGCGACCTCTTCCCGGTCAACGAGATGGGCGTGCGCACGGTGCCGGGGCTCTTCGCCCGCAACGAGCGCGTCGTGGTTCACGTGGACACCGCGCTCGGCCCCGCCGCGGTGGTCTTCGTCGGAGCCTTCGTGGTCGGCAAGATCACGCTGACCATCGAGGCCCCCGATCGCCCCGAGCTCGGCGGCCGCGCGGCGGTTCGCCGCTTCGAGGGCGACGCCCGGCCGACGCTGGCGAAGGGCGACGAGCTCGGAGCGTTCCAGCTCGGGTCGACGGTGGTGGTGCTCCTCGGCCCGGCGGCGCACGGCCGCTGGGAGGCCACGCGGGGTCTCGATCCGACGCCGGTGCGCGTCGGTGAGGCGGTGGCGCGCGCGCGCGATGGAGAGGCGTCCTGATGAACGAACGCAGCGTCGATCCGCCGAACGGCCCGGACTCCGACCTCCCCTCGGAGGACGGCGAGCGGCGCCTGCGAAAGAGCCGCCGCGGGCTCCGCATCCCGACGGGCACGCACGGCGCCCTCGCGTCGACGCCGCCCTCTTCCGAGCACGACCTGCCGGACCTGGAGAACGAGCCGCTGCTCTCCAACGTGCCCCTGGTGTTCGACTCGGGCAGCGACGTGGAGATCACCGCCAGCGACGAGGTCGAGGTCTCGGTCTCGGAGACCGAGTCGGCCCTGATCACCATGCCGCCGCCGCCTGCCGCGCCCGCCCCGGAGTCGAGCATGCGCGTGGTGCGCCGCCGCATCCGCAAGGTCGGCTCCGACGCGCCGCCCTCTCCCTACGACGACCACCCGCAGCTCCAGTCCACCCTGATCGCGCAGTCGGCCCCGCCGCCCGCCCGCTCGATCTCGACCCCGCCGCCCGCGCCGCCCTCGGAGGCCGCGACGCCGCTCCGGCCGAGCCGGCCGCCCCCGCCCCGAGCGCCCGCGCGCCCGGCGATGATCTCCGCCAACGCGGCGTCGATCTTCACCGCGCCCACCATCCCCCCGATGCCCGACCCGATGCCGCCGACGAGCATCGCGGTCCCTCGGCCTCCCGCGGTGCCCGAGATCCCGGTCGCGGCCTCGACGAGGCCCGAGGAGGCCTTCGAGTTCACCATCGAGGCCGACGACGACATGCCGACCATCCGGTCGAGCGACCCGTCGCTGGCGCTGCTCGACGACCTCGCCGACCTGCCCATCGGCCAGGAGGCGCACGGGCCCCGGGTCTCGCCGAGCCGCATCCCGCCGCCGCCGCCGGAGCCGCCCCGCCACGCGCGATCGGTCAATCCGCCTCCGCCGCCGGTCGCCGTGCGCCCGCTCGCGGTGACCGTGCCCGACCAGAGCCGCCGCCGTCGGCGTCACTGGTGGGAGGAGCTCTTCAACGACGACTACCTCCGCACCGTCGCCCCGCTCGACGCCGCGCAGGTCGCCGCGGAGGCCGACTGGATCGAGCACGCGCTCGGCGTCGAGGGCGGAGCCGCGGTGCTGGACGTCGGCTGCGGCGTCGGGCGCCACGCCCTCGCGCTCGCGCAGCGCGGCTACGACGTCACCGGCATCGACCTCTCACCGACGATGGTGCAGCGCGCGCAGTCCCTGTGCCTGGGCGCTCCCCGACAGCCGAGCTTCTCCGTCGTCGACATGCTGGCGCTCGACTACGAGGAGTGCTTCGACGCGGCGTACTGCGTGGGATCGTCCTTCGGCTTCTTCGACGACCAGCGCAACGCCGACGTCGCCACGCGCATCCACCGCGCGCTCAAGGACAACGGCACCTTCCTCCTGCAGGTGATCAACCGCGACCACGCGATCCAGTCGCAGCCCGCCATGGCCTGGTTCGAGGGCGACGGCTGCGTCTGCATGGAGGAGAGCTCGGTGAACTACATCACCTCGCGCCTCAACGTGAAGCGCACGGTGATCTTCGACGACGGGCGCCAGCGCGAGATCGAGTTCTCCGTGCGGCTCTACTCGCTGCACGAGCTCGGGCAGCTGCTGCACCAGTCGGGCTTCCGCATCCTCGAGGTGAGCGGCCACGTGCGCACGCCGGGCGCGTTCTTCGGGCCCTCGTCGAGGGAGCTGATCATCCTCGCGCAGAAGCGCGGCGCCGAGGTCATCGACCTCCGCGACCACGGCGACCACGGCGCCAGCGACGACTGAGGCCTCGCCTCAGGGACCGACCCGGGTCGCCTCGAGCTGATAGCCCACCGCGCAGGGCAGCGCGAAGGCCTGGCCCCCGCCGACGCCGATCAGCGAGCTGCAGTCGCCGCTCTCGGTGCCGTAGGCGATGGTCTCGCGGGCCTGGAAGCCGGTGAGCACCGTGCCGGCGTCCACGTTGGCCGTCACCCCCGCGTCTCCCCCGGTGCTCACGGCGCCCTCGATCACGTCGGCGCGGCGCAGGATGCAGCCTGGGATCTGCCGCCGCCGGTCGGGGGCGATCATCTGGGTGGAGGCCTCGAGCGCGATGCGGAAGGTGCCCTGGAAGACGTCGTAGCTGCCGCTGGCGGCGATCGCTCCCTCCGGCTTCCACTGCAGGGCGCCCTGGCGCAGCGACAGCACCACGTTGAACTGCGCCCGCTGGACCTTGCCGGACATCTGCGATCCGCAGGTGTCCGTGGTGCGCGTGGCGACCACCGAGTAGACGCCGAGGCGCTCCCCCTCGGCGGCGTCGTTGCAGCCGCCCAGGAGCACCGTCGAGAGGAGGAGACCGAGCACGCGCCGCATGCGCCCGCGGTATCCGACCCGGCGGGCGAAGAGCAACTTCCTGGCGAGTGGACCTTCGGGTGCGAGGAGAGCGGCGCTACTGCCCGGCGGGGGTCGCGGGGACGATGAAGAACTCCACGCGGCGGTTGCGAGCGCGACCGGCCTCGCTGCTGTTGGACTCGATGGGCCGCGCCGGACCGTAGCCGTGCGCCGTCACGCGACCGGCCTCGATGCCGTGCTCGACGAGCCAGCGGCGCACCGCCTCGGCCCGGCGCTCGGAGAGGGCCGTGTTGCGCTCGGCGTTGCCGACGTTGTCCGTGTGGCCCTGCACCTCGACGCGAGCGATCTCCGGGTGCGTCCGCAGGATGGTCAGCACGGACTCGAGCACCTGGAAGCTCCCGGCCCCCTCGATGCGATCGCGCGAGTGCTCGAAGTTCACCGAGCCCATCACCTGGATCTGGTCGCCGACGATCTGCGCCAGCGTCGGACCGGACTGCTCGGGGCAGCCGTCCGCGTCGTCGACGCCGTTGACCGTCTCCGGCTGATCGGGGCAGCGATCGCGGTCATCGGGCACGCCGTCCCGGTCGCGATCGACGGCCGCTGCGGGGCAGCCGTGGCCCGAGGCGGGGCCCGCCTGGTCGCTGCACTGGTCCTCCGTGTCCGGGATGCCGTCGCCGTCGTTGTCCGGGTCGGGGCAGCCGTCCTGGTCCTGGAAGCCGTCGGTGTCCTCCGGCTCGCCGGGGCAGCGGTCCTGCTCGTCCTGCACGCCGTCATGGTCGCGATCGTTGTCGGGGCAGCCGTCCTCGTCGTGGTCGCCGTCGCGGTCTTCCGCCTCGCGGGGACAGCTGTCGTAGCCATCGGGCACGCCGTCGTTGTCGTTGTCGTTGTCCGGACAGCCGTCCGCGTCCTGGAAGTTGTCCCGGTCCTCGGCCTGGTCGGGGCAGCGGTCGGAGGTGTCGTTGACCCCGTCGCCGTCGTTGTCGAACTCGGGGCAGCCGTCTTCGTCTTCGTACCCGTCGAGGTCTTCGGCCTCCGCGGGGCAGCGGTCGACGTTGTCCCCGACGCCGTCGCCGTCGTTGTCGACCCGGTACGGCGCCCACGCGACCCCCAGGAACGCGCGCGCCGTCGGCGAGCCCGCCCCGCGCAGCACGCCGCTCCCGCCGCCCGCGGTGAAGGTCAGGTCGCCCATGCGGTAGCGAGCGCCGCCGAGCACCTCGGCGTTGTTGTTCTGGAGCTGGCTGGTGAGGTCGGAGGCGCCGAAGCCCTCGGCCATCACGGAGAGTCGGGGCGAGATGTCGACGCCGAGCGCCGCGCCCCAGGTGAGCCGGCTGCCCACTTCGGTCGAGTAGAGCGTGAGCGAGCTCGGGCGGCCGATGGCGCCGAGGTTGAGCGCGACGGCGAAGCGACCGCGGCGGTACTCGCCGATGAGCCGGCCGCCGAAGGTGGAGCTGTGGTCCGCGACGAAGTGGTCGCCCGCGCCCGCGGACTGGCCCAGCGGGATGGTCACGAAGCCGCTCACCGCGAGCCCGGCGCCGGTGAGGCCGGAGCCCGCGAGGCGCACCTTCGCCTCGACGCGAGGATCGCCCAGGCCCCCGGCGGTCTGCGACTGCGCGGTGCTGGAGGCGTCGAGCACGGGCCGCCCGCTGCTGCGCTCGACCGCCTGACCGGTCTCGATGGTGAGCGGCAGGTCGAGCGAGAGGAGGATGCGGTTGGCGAGCGTGACCCCGACGAGGAGGTTGAGCGTCGCGAGGTGCTCGATGGGGCGCGACCGGACATCGCCGACGGTGCAGCCGCTGTCGTTGACCGCGCTCGGGCAGTTGGCGTTGAAGATCGTCAGCGGGCGATAGGCGTAGTTGGCCCACGCGCCGAGCGAGAGCGCCGTGCGCCCCTCCACGCGGCTACCCTGCACCGTGAAGAAGTTGTACGGCCCGGGCGCGGGGCGAAACTGCTGGAAGTCGATGTTGGTGTCGTAGGGAGCCGAACTGGTCTGAGCGCTCGCAGGGAGCGCCATGAACAGCGCCGCGAGCCCCGACACCATCGCCAATCGCCGCTTGGGCATGAGACGTCCTCCAGAGGGTGCGCCGCCACCGTTGAGCCGTCGGCGCGCCGCGTCCAGTGTCGCCCGGAGCGACCGCCCGACTCAAGCGCGAAGAGCGGTACGGACCCGGCGAGGAGCGCGCCTCACTCCAGCTCGAAATTGAGCCGGAAGGTGGTGACCGTCGCGACCGCTCTTCCGTCGCGGGAGCGCGGCGTGGAGGCGTGGCAGCCGTTCATCACGGCGCGCTCGGCGGCGCGGCCGAGGCCGAAGCCCGGGTCCTCCATCGCCTGCGCCCTGGTGATGTGGCCGCTGGCGTCGACGCTCACCCGCACCTGGACGCGCATCCCCGTGAGCCCGCGCTCCTGGGCCTCCTCGGGGAAGAAGTTGCGGAGCGAGTCCTCGTCGCACTCGATGCGGGGCCGCTCGCTCAGGTCGACGTCGCGCACGGTCGAGGGAAGCGCAGGGCCCACGCCGGTGCCGCCGGGAGTTCCGTTGGGGTCGGCGTTGCGCACGGGACCCTGGTTGGCCACGCCGTTGTTGGCGATGTCGCCGCCGCGGAAGTTGGTGTTGGTCCCCGTGGCCACGGTGTCCGTCGAGGGCTCGTTGGACTGCTCCTCCGCGACCATCAACGGCGGGGGGGCCGTGGGCGCTGGAGGCGGCGGCGGAGGCGGTGGCTCGGCCGTGCGCGGCGCAGGAGCGGTCCTCGCCACCGGGGGCGGCGGAGGCTCGGCGGCGGGTGGAGGCGGCGGCGGAGGCTCGGGTGGAGGCGGCGGCGGAGGAGGCGGCGGTGGCACCTCGATGTCGACCTCGGAGACCACCGGGGTCGGCAGCACCGCGGGCCTGCCGAAGCGGCTGAGCGCGACGAGCAGCAGCGCCGTGAGCCCGTGGACGACCACGGACTGGGCGAAGGATCCGGGCATCTTCCTCGAGCCTTCGAGCCCCCGGGCGACCCTCGCTCGCGGAGCCTGCACCGGGCCGTGATTCACGGCGTGACCTCGGTGCTCGCCTCGGCCTGCGTCTGGATGGCGAACTTGGTCACGCCCGCGCGCCGCACGAGGTCGATCACATGCACCACTCGGCCGTGGGG
>CBIHPK010000134.1:0-23727 GCA_966211675.1 uncultured Myxococcaceae bacterium | reverse complement strand
AAGGCTCTGCCTTGGGGGCAGGGGCGCGCGGCAGCGCAGGGTGGGGGCACACGACGATACCCTCGCCTTCGCACCACGCCTCTCCGGCCGCCGCACGAGGGGCGGCTCGGTGATCCCCGCGCGCAAGCACCGGCTCTTCCGCTGGTGGTTCTCGGGTCACGCTCGCGCTCGACTCCAGCGGAGCTTCTCCGCGGTGCGCGCCGAGGGGATGGACCACCTTCGCGCCGCCCTCTCCTCGGGACCGGTGCTCATCGTCTCCAATCACACCTCGTGGTGGGACCCGATGGTGGTGCTCTATCTCACCGAGCGGGTGCTGCGCTGCGACGGGCACGCGATGATGGACGCGGCCAACCTCCGCCGGCTGCCCTTCTTCGCGATGGTGGGCGCCTTCGGGGTCGACCTCTCCGACCCATCGGATGGGGCGAGCGCGATGCGCTACGCCGCGCGGCTGCTCAACGCCCCTGGGCGGATGGTGTGGGTCTTTCCGCAGGGGAGGGAGCGCCCGGTGACCGAGCGCCCGCTGGGCTTCCGACCGGGGAGCGCGGAGGTGGCGAGGGTGGCGAGGTGCGTGACGGTCCCCATCGGACTTCGATATGAGCACCGGGGGAGCGAGCGCCCGGAGCTGCTGATGTCCATTGGAGAACCACTGCCCTGGACGAAGGACGTGGCGGCCGCCCGCGCGGCGCACGAGGCCGCGGTGACCGGGAGGCTCGACCGGCTGGACGAGGCGCTGCGCGACGGGAGCGCGGACGGCTTCGAGGCGCTGGAGCGGATGGAGATCGGGGCCGCGGCGCGCGGGGCCGAGCGGGCGCTGGCGGCGATCACGCGGCCGTGGGCGCTCGGGTCGGGGCGAGGGCGCTAACCCTCGCTCCCCGCGGCGGCGGTCTTCTTCCCGACCTCGCCCGAGCGCAGCAGGGCCATGCGCAGCAGCACCGGGCCCAGCACCAGGTTCACGGTGACCACGGAGAGCACCAGCGCGCGCGCCCCGGTGCCCCACGCCGGGAAGTGCCGCGCGAGCAGCTCGGCCAGCCCGATGGAGACGCCCGCCTGGGGCAGCAGCGCGAAGGGCGCCCAGCGCTGCACCACGGGCTCGGCGCGGGCGAGGCGGGCGCCCAGCAGCGCCCCGGCCGAGAGCGCCACGCCGCGAGCGAAGGCGAAGACCAGCGCGGCGACCCAGAGGGTGCGCACCACGGCCAGGTCGAGGCCGGCGCCCGCGAGCGCGAAGAAGACCGCGAAGATGGGCAGCGAGGCGGGCTCCAGCGCGTGGGCGATCTCCTCGCCGGAGACGCGCAGGACGTTCTGCAGGATGAGCCCCGCGGCGAGGTTGATGAGCAGCGGGTCGAGGTGCAGCCGCGAGCCGACCTCCGCGGCCACGACGCACACCGCCAGGATGAACAGCACCAGCCCCTGGCGCACCCGCCTTACCCAGAGCCGTATGGCCAGCGCCACCAGCACGCCCACGGCGATGGAGCCGAAGATCTCGATGGCCAGCTTCGCCACCGGGGACATCGCGTCGTGGCCTCCGCCGAAGACCTGCTGCGCGGCGCTGCTGCCGATGCCGAAGAGCACGATCACGGCGATGTCCGAGAGCACCACCACGCCGAGGCCGGTCTCGCTCACCGGCCCCTGCGCGCCGCTCTCGGAGAGCAGCGCCAGCACCACCGAGGGGGAGAGCGACGCGATCAGCACGCCCAGGTTGAAGGCCACCACCTGGCGCTGCGAGGCCGTGAGCTCTCGCAGGAAGGGCAGCCACCCGCTGAGGGCGATCACCAGCGCGGCGACCACCGCCAGCCCGAGCACCAGCGACACCCCCGCGATGGCGGCCACGGAGCGAAGCCGCGGGCGCAGGTGCTTCAGGTCGAGCTCGCAGCCCGCGGAGAGCGCGATGAGCCCGACCGCGACGGAGCTCACCAGCTTGAGGCTGGAGACCATCGGCGCGGTGAGCAGCCCGGCGGCGCTCGGTCCGCAGGCGAGCCCGCACGCGAGGTAGCCCGTGAGCCGCGGGAGGCGGAGGCTGGCCGCGATCTCGCCGCTCTGGATGGCGGCGAGCACCAGGAAGCCGAAGGCCAGCGCGGTGCCCGCGTCGCTCACGGAGGCCGCGCCGGGGCCGAGGAAGCTGCGGGCTGATCCCATCAGCGCGACGACGATGATCAGCAGGATGAGCGAGCGGATCATCGCGGCGGCTCCTTGGGGTCGGGTTCGCCGGGCGGCAGCGAGGCGACGGCCGGGCGCTCGTCGTCGGGGTCGTCGTGGTCGATGGAGAGCGCGCCCAGGGCGACCTCGTCGGCCTTCGCGCCGTGGCCCGCGAGCGCCCTCGCGGAGACGCGGAACACCAGCTCGGAGAGCAGCGCCCCGCCGATGACCACGGTCTCCAGGCTGCCGCGGAGCATCTCCGGGTAGGAGTTGCGGGCGCTGACCACGACCGCGATGGAGACGGCGCTGGAGGGCAGGAAGGCCAGCCAGGTGGAGGCCGTGGGGCCGAGGCGCACCGCGCCCGGCTGGACCCCGTCGGAGGACTCGGCGAGCGCCGCGCGGGCCGCTCGCACGCCCAGCAGCTTGCCCGCCGCGCGGGCCAGGACGTAGATCGGGAGCATGATCCAGCCGCGGCGGTCGTGCGGGGACCAGAGGGCGCCGACGACCACGAAGAAGGCCATGTAGATCGGGCGCTCCAGGTCACGGAAGCGAGGGCGCGAGAGCCACGACCCGGCGGCGGCGCTGCCCGGGACGTTGGCCGCGGTCATGCCCGCGACGAAGCACACCGCGAGGGGAGAGAAGCCCACGTAGCCGGCCATGCCCGCGGAGAAGGCGAGCGCTCCGAGGGTCATCGCGACGTCCTCGTTGGGGTTGCGGGCGTTGCGCACCACGACCCAGACCAGCAGCCCCAGGCCCACGCCCATCCCCACCTGGAGGAAGACCCAGCCCAGCGGCGGCAGCTGCCACGCGCTCCCGCCGATGGGACGGAAGGCCGCCGTGACCAGCGCCACCGCGAGCAGCGCCATCACGTCGTCGAGCGAGGCCACCCGACGGAGCTGCCTCGCCGCGCCCCCGTCGAGCAGTCCGAGGAGCGCCATCAGCCGCGCTCCGGTCGGGGCGCTCACCGCCGCGCAGGCGCCGATGATCACGGCGTTGCGGACCACGTTGGCGGCGATCAAGGCCTCGCCCGGCGGGTGCATCAGCGCCAGCACCGAGGCGGAGATCACGCCCACCACCAGGGCCGTGCTGCCGCTCTCGATGGCCATGGCGCGCACGGTCCCGGCGGGCCATCGCTCCACGTGGCGCAGGTCGAAGTCGGTGCCGACGCGGAAGCCGATCCAGCCGAGGCCGAACTCCAGCAGGGGGCGCAGGTCCTGGAGCACCGAGGGGCTCAGGATGCCGACCTCGGGGCGACGCGCGACGAGCCCGAGGGCGAGGAAGGGCAGGCCGCTGCCGGTCACCATCGCGAGGCCCGAGCGCCGCTCCCAGGCGCGCACCGAGGGGTGCCCGGCGAGCAGCGCCAGGGCCAGGATGACCATGAGGCCGAGGGTGACGCGGGCGATGGTTCCGGCGCTGGGCGGCGGGGCCTCGGGCGGGGGAAGGGGAGCGGTGGCGGAGACCGTGGGGGCGTCGACGACGAGAGGCACATCGACGGCGAGAGGCGCGTCGACGACGAGAGGCGCGTCGACGACGAGAGAGGCATCGAGCGCGACGGGGGCGTCGAGCGCGACGGGGGCGTCGAGCGCGACGGAGGCGTCGGCGAGCTGAGCGTAGGCGGGCTGCGGAGCGAGGCCGCCGAGCAGCACCACGAGCGCGATCGTCCACGCAGGGCGGCGGGCGAGGGCCAGGGGGACAGTGGGCATCAGCGTTCTCCTCGCAACGACGGAGCGGGTGTCCGCGCTCGATGCGCCGACCCTATGCTCGCGGCCGGGAGTGTACCGTCATGCGCATGCCGTGCTTCGGCATCAGCGTCACGCGCGGGTTCACCTCCACCCGGTGTCCCGGAACCAGCGACAGCCGGTGCCGTCGCGCCATCACGGCCAGCAGCAGCTTCGCCTCCATCATCGCAAAGCCTCGCCCGATGCACGCGCGAGGACCGGCCCCGAAGGGCAGCCACGCGAGCCTCGGGAGGGCCGCCTCCGCCTCCGGCGCGAAGCGCTCGGGACGAAACGCCGCGTGGTCCGGAAACCACCGCGGGTCGCGGTGGGTCATGTAGATCCACATGACGACCTCGCTGCCTCGCGGCACCGGGTGGCCGCCGATCTCGGTGTCCTCCGAGGCCTGCCGCGCGACCATGTAGACCGGCGGATAGAGCCGCATCGACTCCTTGATGACCTGCTCGGTGTAGGGCATCGCGTCGAGGTCGGCGAGCGTGGGCATCCGCTCGCCCAGCACGGCGTCGAGCTCGGCGTGCAGGGCCGCCTCGGCGCGCGGGTTCTGCGACAGCAGGTAGAGCGTCCACGTCAGCGCGTGCGACGTCGTCTCGTGCCCCGCCAGGAAGAGCGTCACCAGCTGGTCGCGCACCTCCTGCGACGACATGCGCCCGCCGTCGCCCTCGGCGTCCGTCGCGTCGAGGAGCATCTGCAGCAGGTCGTCGCCCGCCGCACCGCCCTGCCGCTTCGCGACCATGGCGTGGATGACCCGGTCGAGCGCCGCGACGGAGCGGTCGAGCCTCCGGCGCGAGGGCGACGGCACCCACGAGGGCAGCAGGTCGGGCCGCGAGGCGACCTCCTGGAAGTCCTTCATCGCGGCGGCCACCTCGCCCACGTCGCCGCTCGCGTCGTGGCCGAAGAGCGTGCGCGCCACCACGCGCAGGGTCAGCTCCATCATGTCGGTGGAGACGTCGCGCGCCTCGCCCTCGCGCCACCCGCCCACGGTGCGCGCCGCCTCGGCGACCATCGCGCCGGCGTAGCCCTCCATGCGAGCGCGGCTGAAGGCCGGCTGCACCATGCGCCGCTGCCGCTGCCAGTTCGCGCCGTCGGAGGTGAGCAGACCGTCGCCGAGCACCCGGGCGAGCTGGCGAAACGCGCTGTGCGTCTTGGTGTACTTCGCCGCGTGGGTGACCAGCACGTCGCGCAGGTGGTCGGGGTGGCGCAGCACGAAGAGCGCGCCGTCGCGGGTCTGCACCCGGTAGAGGTCGCCGAAGCGAGCGAAGCGCCCCGCCACCACGCCCAACGGATCGAAGAGGAAGCCGGCCTGCTGGTAGAGGGCGGTCCATCGGCCGCCTGGGGTCGGTCCGGTGAGCGGGTCGGGCGGTGCGGTGGGGGTCATGGAGCGATCGAATACCACCACCGGGCCCGGTGAGGCCCCGCGGGGGTCAGAAGCTCCGGCCGTCGACCATCTTCACGGTCACCGCGTCGAGGTCGAAGCCGTCGAGGCAGCGCACGTTGATGGCGATCATCGGCGAGCCGTCGCGCTTCGTGCCGCGGGCGAAGGAGGTCACGCCGCAGGTCTTGCAGAACAGGTGGTGGATGTTGTGCTTGTTGAACTGGTAGTCCGTGAGGTTGTCCTCGCCGGACTTCAGGGTGAACGCCGCGGGCTCGACGAAGGAGAGCAGCGTGCCCTTCTTGGAGCACATCGAGCAGTTGCAGCCCATCGCAGCGTCGGCCGCGATGGTCACCTCGTAGCGGACCTTCTGGCAGTGGCAGCCGCCACCGTGGAGCGTCGGTTCAGTCATGCCGGCGACTCTGCCACAGAGGCCCCCGCTCGCCCCGAAAATCCGGGCGAACGACGTCGCTCAGCCCCGCGTGGCGAGGCTCTTCGCGGTCTCCGCCCAGGTCGGGTGCTCGAAGCGGAACCCCGCCTCCAGCAGCCGCCCCGGGACCACCCGCCGGCTCTTCATCACCAGCTCCGGGTCGGTGCCCATCGCCCATGATCCGATCGAGGCCATCCACCCCGTCGCGGGCAGGCCCACCCGCACGCCCCACGCCGCCCGCAGCGCCCTCATGAAGTCCGCGTGCGGCAGCGGCTCCGGGGCCGCCACGTTCACCGCGCCGGAGAGCTCGTCGTGCTCCACCAGGAAGTCGCACGCCCGCACGAAGTCGTCCCCGTGGATCCACGACACGTACTGCCTCCCTCCGCCGATGGGACCGCCGAGGCCCGCTCTCGTGATGCGCGACAGCACCGCGAAGATGTTCTCCGTCGACGAGAGCGCCCCCGGCTCGGACATCACCATCGCCGTGCGCAGCGCCACCTTGCGCGTCGACGGCGTCGGGGCCTCGTCGAGCGTCCGCTCCCACGCCGCGGCGATGTCCGTCGAGCGCTTCCAGTAGGCCGGGACGCCCGGCTCGTGGCCGCCCATCACCCCCGTCGCCTCGTCGTTGGCGGCGTCGAAGCGGTGCGCGTAGATCGTCGCCGTCGACATCTGGAGCCACACCTTCGGCGGCGATTTCGCCCTCGCGATGGCCTCGCCCACGACGCGCGTCGAGTCGACGCGGGAGCTCATCATCTGCGCGAGGTTCTCCTCGGTGTAGCGGCAGCTCACCGAGCGCCCCGCGAGGTTGAGCACCACGTCGGCGCCGTCGATCTCGCGCGCCCACGCGTCGTCGAGGGTCTTGCCGTCCCAGCGCACCACGCGGGCCTCGCTCGCCCCGCCGCGCGACAGCACCACCACCTCGTGCCCCGCCGCGCGCCACCGCTTCGCGCAGAGCGCCCCCACCTGCCCCGTCCCGCCAGGGATCACGTATTTCATCGCCCGCACGCCTATCACGACCGCCCCGTCGACGGGCGCGATGATCCGTGCGGTCGTCGGCATCAACGGATGAGGACGTTCAGGGCGAAGCGCCCTCGTCGATGATCCGCAGCGCGTCGAGGGGTCAGCGCGACCGCTGCGACGACGGTACGCCCTGAAACCTGCCGGGGCGTACGCTCGCGCCGGTGAACCCCACGAGCTGCCCTCGATGCGTGACGGAGCAGCGAGCCGAGCGCGTGCGGGCGGCGATGACCCTCGGTGCCGCGGCCGCCGTCTCCCTCACGGCCGTACCCTGCTGCTTCTCATGCCTGTTGTTCCGGCACGTCGAGGGCCGTAGCCGGGCGACGCCGGCGTGGCTCATCCAGGGCGCCGAGGCCTCGTTGTGGTTGGTTGCACCCGCCATCGCGTTCGCGTGCCTCACCGTCGGCCTGGTGGCCTTCCGCCACCTGCTCACCCGCCGCGCCTCGGCGCCGCTGCCGCCGCCCGCCGCCGACCCGCTGGCGAGCTACCGCGAGGGACCGACGGTGGAGTGCCCGCGGCACCCGTTCGCGGCTCCTACTCGATCGCCCTCCGAGATCCGATGATCCCGAGACCGTTGGCGATCGCGACCAGTGCTCTGGCGGGGCGGCCCGCAGCCAGCCAATCGGTGGCCTGCTCGGCGTGATACGCGAGGCGCTCGTGCCGGAAGAAGCTCGCGCCTTCCGAGGAATGCGGCAATCGCAACGCGGCCAGCAGCGCGAGCACGCAGAGAAGGCCGACACGGCTGCGGACCCCACGTTCCACGGGGACGGAGCCTGGCAGAGCGCCACAGAGCGTATCCAGGGGCCTGGACGCCGGTGTATGGGCGTTGGTCTCCTCTCCACAGAAACGCCGCCCACTCCGCGGTTGCGGACGGCCCGCGATCGGGCCTGCAACCGCTGAAGTGGGAGCCTGGAACGGAGCGCCCCTCCTTCGAGGGGCTTCCTGCAGGAGCGCCGGTTGCTGGCGCAACCGTCGGGACGTCATCGACCGCCGCGATGGAACTCCATGCGACGATCCGCGGCTTGTCCTGCGGCTCTGCGTGAGCACCTACGTCCTCCTCATCGAGCGCCCCAGCGCTCGATGCTCCTGCAGAGAGTCCCGCGACGGCGGGACGATCAACTCCAGGCTCCCACTTCAGCGGTTGCAGGCCCGCTCGCGGGCCGTCCGCAAGCGCGGAGTGGGCGGCGTTCCTTCGGAGAGGTGCTCACCGATGAGCACGACGCTCCGGTCCCCTCCCACACCCGGGCCGCGAACTCCTCTAGCATCGGCCCCACTCGCGATGCGCTCGACCGCCCTGGTGCTCCTCTGCGCTCTCCTCTCGCCCGGCTGCGACTCCGCGGACGAGGCCCCCGCCACGCCCCCCTCGGACACCCGCGGCGCCGGCGCGGCCATCGACCCGGCGCTCCGCTACGCGTCCATGTGCGCCTCCTGCCACGGCGAGGCGGGCGAGGGCGGCCTCGGCCCGAGGCTCGTCGACTCGCCCCGCTCGGTCGACGCGCTCACGCAGATCATCGACCAGCGCATGCCGCAGGGAAACCCCGGCGCGTGCCGCGGCGAGTGCGCCTCCTCGCTCGCCCGGTACATCAAGACCCGCTTCACCTCGCAGGCCCTCTCCTGCGCCTCCGTCTCGCCCTCGGCGCGCCGTCTGCGCCTCCTCACCCGGCGCGAGTACCGCGCGACGGTGCGCGACCTCCTCGGCCTCCCCGCCGCCTCGACGACCCCGTCGACGCCGCCGGTCACCGACCCCTCCTGCGCTCGCCACCGCTTCGCGTACGCGCCTCCCACCACCGCGCGCTCCGTTCACGTCGCGGGGAGCTTCAATGGATGGTCCCCGACCGCGTGGCCCATGACCTGGGTCGAGTCCGCCCGGGAGTGGCAGACCGACCGCGAGCTCACGGACGGGACCTACCAGTACAAGTTCGTGGTCGACGGCTCGCAGTGGGTGAGCGACCCGCGCGCCCCGGCCTCGATCCCCGATGGCTTCGGCGGTCAGAACTCCGTGCTCACGCTCCGCTGCGCCGACGCGGACGCCGGAGTCCCCGCGCCGACGCCGCCCGGCGCGGCCGACGCCGTGGAGGAGGCCACGCGCTCGCTGCCCGTCGAGTCTCGCCCCCAGGGCTTCGCCTTCGACGACAACGCCGACACCGCGCTGGTCACCTCGGTGCACGTCAACGAGTACCTGCGCGCCGCCCGCTCGCTCACCGCCGCCACCGCGTCGCGGCTGCGCTCCCTCGTCGGATGCGACGCCTCCGCCGATCGCTCCGCCTGCGCCAACACCCTCGTGCGCGGCTTCGGAACCCGCGTCTTCCGCAGGCCCCTCACCGCCTCGGAGATGCAGCGCTACGGGGCCCTGGTGACCGGGGCGCGCGACGTCGATCAGGGCGTGTCCCGGGCGGTGAGGGCGATGCTGATGTCGCCGTCCTTCCTCTACCGCTCGGAGATGGGCGAGGCGCAGCCAGACGGAACCTTCCGGCTCAGCCCCTACGAGGTCGCGACCGCGCTCTCGTACACCTACTGGGGGAGCACCCCCGACGCGGCGCTCCTCGCCTCCGCCGCCGACGGATCGCTCTCCACCGCTGCCGGCACCGAGCGCGAGGCCCGACGACTGCTCGCCGACCCGCGCGCCCGAGAGCAGCTCGGCGTCTTCGCGCTCCAGTGGCTGGGCGTGGAGACCGTCGCCACCACGCCTCGAAGCGCCGCGATGTTTCCGGCCTTCACCGACGCGGTGCGCGCCTCCATGCTCGAAGAGGCCCGCCGCCTCGTGACCTCCGTGGCCTTCGACGGAACGCACCGCTTCGACGAGCTCTTCACCACGCGCTCCACCTGGGTCGACGCCACCCTCGCCGGCTACTACGGCCTCGACGGAGTGAGCGGCGGCGCCTTCCAGCGGGTCGAGCTCCCGGAGGCCCGCCACGGGGGCGTGCTCAGCCTCGGAGCGGTGCTCACCCGCTACGCCCACAGCGACCAGGGATCGCCCATCCTCCGCGGCCTCTTCGTCCGCTCGGCCCTGCTCTGCGAGGAGTTTCCACCGCCGCCTCCCAACGCGGGCGGCGTCCCCGACGTCGACCCCACCGCCACCACCCGAGAGCGCTTCCGTCAGCACACGGCCAACCCCGCGTGCGTGACCTGCCACCGCTACATCGACGGCGTGGGCTTCGGCTTCGAGCGCTTCGACGCCGTCGGCCGGCTGCGCTCCACCGAGAACGGCCACCCCATCGACGCCACCGGCACCGTGTTCGACCTCGAGCGCTTCGGCGCCGACACGCGCTTCGACTACACGACGCTCCCTCAGCTCGCCGGGGCCGTCGCGCAGAGCGACGCCGCGCGCTCCTGCTACGCCCGGCAGTACTACCGCTTCGCCCGCGGGTTCCGCGAGACCGCCGAGCAGCGCTGCGCCGTGCTCGACGTGACCAGGCGCTTCCGCGAGAGCGGCTACGACCTTCGTGAGCTGATGGTGGCCGTCACGCTCAGCCCCGACTTCGCGACCCGGAGGTCCCCGTGAGCGCGCTCTCCCGACGACGCTTTCTCCAGGGCGCCCTCGGGGCCGCCTCGGCGCTGCCGCTCGCCATGGCCACGCGCCGCCTCGCGAGGGCGACCCCCTGTGGCCTCGCTCGAAGGGTGATCTTCTTCTACTTCCCCGACGGGGTCGCGGGTCGCTCGCAGAACGGCGAGCCCAGCCTCTGGAGCGCCTCGGGCCGCGGCGGATCCATCGCGCTCGGCGAGCTTCTCTCCCCGCTCAGCTCCCTCTCCGGCGACTGCGTCTTCCTCAGCGGGCTCTCCATGGGGAGCACCGACGAGGGGAGCCACCCGGGCGGCGCGAAGAAGCTCCTCACCGGGGTCGACGGCGGCAACGGCGAGTCCGTCGATCAGTACCTCGCCCGCACCATCGGCCGCTCGTCGCCCTTCCGTCACATCTACCTCGGCGCCATGGCGACGCAGAACAACGCCTCGGGGGACAAGTTCATCTCGTACCCGAGCGCGGGCGTGACCATCGCCCCGGAGGACGATCCGCTCAGCGCCTTCCGTCGCATCTTCTCCGGAGCCACCGCGGGCCCGGCGCCCATGAGCATCGACGCGGGCGTGGCCCCGGCCGACGCGGGCGCGACGCCCCCGGTGGCGGGCGTCGACGAGGGCGCCGACGGCCTCGCGCTCGACACCTCCATCGCCGACCTGATGGACCTGCGATCCTCCCTCGGGACGGCCGAGCGCACCCGGCTCGACGTGCACCTCGACGCGCTCCACGAGGTGCAGGACCGCCTCCGGGCCATGACCCCGATGGTGTCCCCGAGCGCCGACGCGGGGCCCATGGTGACCCTCGCCGACGCCTCCGTGAGACCGCCTCCGTCGCTGCGTTGCGACTCACCCTCCATGGCCTTCGACGCGCCCACCGGGGCCGGGCTCTTCGCTCCCGAGAACTTCCCCGCGGTGCTGCGCGCTCAGATCGACACCATGGTGCTGGCGATGGCCTGCGGGATGAGCCGGGTGGGGGTGATCCAGGGCTCGCAGCACACCAGCGAGCTCATCATGAGCCGCTTCCGCGACACGGAGATGTACGACCCGGGCTTCGACATGCGCAGCCACCAGGCCTCGCACTACGGCGCCCGGCAGGACCGCTCCAACCGACTCTTCACCGACTACGTGAAGCAGGTGCGCTGGTGGGTGTCGCAGTTCGCCTATCTCGTCGAGCAGTTGAAGTCCCGCCCCGAGGGCGACGGCACCATGCTCGACCACTCCCTGGTGCTGCTCTGCTCGGAGGTCTCCGACGGCAACACGCACAGCCACCAGGACATGCCCTTCGTGCTCGCGGGCCGCGGCGGCGGCTGCGTGAGCACCGGCCGGGCGATGAGCTTCGAGGGCCGACGTCACGGCGACCTGCTGGCCACCATCGCCCAGGCCATGGGCGCGGATGTGCCCACCTGGGGCGATTCGGGCACCGGGGCGCTGCCCGGGCTGATGGGCTGAGGGAGGTCGACGCCGCGAAGGTTCTGCGCCCGAGCGCAGAGCCTGCGTGGGATCAGCGCAGCCGGTCGGCGGCGCGGAAGTACTTCTTCGCGTAGGCGACGATCTGCCCGTCGGTGGGGTGGTCGACGGTCTCGACGCCCACGATGTTGGGGACGAGCGCCGCGTGGTGCGCGTGGATGTGCTTGATGAGCCCGAGCTTCGCGTCGGAGGGCCCGGTGATCAGCAGCTCATGGTCGGCGTGCAGCTTCTCCGCGACGTCGTGGAAGTAGCCGCTGGAGTCCTCCTTGCGGCCGCTCACCGCGGCGCGGCTGCGGACGTGCCGCTGCGGGGCCTCGACGTCGATCTCCTGAACGCCCTCGGCGTCGAAGTCGAAGATGCGGGCCTGGGAATGGTCGATCCAGATCACGGTGTGAAGTGCCATGGCCGACCTCTGTGCAGAGGTCGTACCGCGGCGCGCTGGAGCTGGAGGGTGGGAGGGAGGGAGGGATCAGGGAGCGTGGTAGGGCGACGTGGCGCCGTAGCACTGCGAGTCGTCGCCGAAGCTTCCGCCCGCCGGGGTGAAGTTGGCGGCTCCGTTGCGGCCGCCGTAGCCGTCATGCGAGGCGTAGCGGCCGATGGACCAGTCGAAGTACAGGCCGTCGAGCGAGCCGATGCCGTTGGCGGTGTAGCGGCCCACGCGCGCCCCGGCGGTGTTGTAGACGTCGTAGAGCAGGTTGCTCGACGAGGCCCCGTCCGCGGAGAAGTAGTAGAACATCCCGTCCCACGCGAAGGTGCCGCCGAAGCAGTAGCTGCCGCACGCGTAGGGAGCGGGGCCCGTCGGGGTGACGGTGCGGACGAAGGTCAGCGCTGCGCTGCCCGCCGCGGTGGCGTAGTGCCGGATGGAGGTCCCGTCGAAGCACAGGAACTCCGTCGCCGACGACGAGATCAGGTTGCACTGCCCGGTGAAGCCGTCGCTGAAGACCACCGGGGAGAAGGTCCCGAGGGCGCCGGTCACCGGGTTGATGGTCCCGATGTAGAGCCGGTTGTAGTTCGACGGGTACTGGGCCTGGTCGGTGTGCACCACGCTGTTGGTCCCGGGGATGATCACCATCCGACCGAAGGCCGTGCCCGTGACGTTGTTGGGCGACGTGGGATAGCCGCTGGTGCCCGCCGTGTACGACCAGTACCCGTTGGACGAGTAGTGGCCCGCGATGATCAGGTTCGAGGCCCGGTGCCAGATGCCGTTCACCAGGTTGTTGGGGTACGCGTAGCAGGCCGCCGGGGTGTTGAAGACCATCGTCGGATCCGGCGTCCCGGTGAGGCACACCGAGCCCGCCGGGCAGGTCGCCACGCAGGCCCCCGCGACGCAGGCGCGCCCCGCGGCGCAGGCCACCCCGCAGGCCCCGCAGTTCGTGTTGCTGGTGCGCAGCGAGGCCTCGCAGCCGTTGCCCGCCGCGAGGTCGCAGTCGGCGTAGCCCGCGCTGCAAACGAAGTTGCAGTCGCCCGCCACGCACACCGTCGCGGCGTTGGCCCTCGCCGGGCACACCACGCCGCAGCCGCCGCAGTTGCTCGGGTCGTTGGCCGTGACCACGCAGGAGCCCGCGCACGACGCGAGCCCCGCCGGGCACGACACCACGCACGCGCTCCCGGCGCAGATCTGCCCCGCCGCGCAGGCCATCCCGCACGCGCCGCAGTTGGCCCGGTCGGTGGTGAGGTCGCGGCACGAGCCCGAGCAGTTGCTCTGACCCGCCGGGCACGACACCACGCAGGCGCTCGCGGAGCACACCTGGCCCGCCGCGCAGGCGGTGCCGCACGCGCCGCAGTTGGCGCGGTCGCTGGTGATGTCCCGGCACGAGCCCGAGCAGTTGGTCTGACCCGAAGGGCAGGACACCACGCAGCTGCCCGTGGTGCAGGCCTCGCCCGCCGCGCAGGAGCGCCCGCACGCGCCGCAGTTGGCGCGGTCGCCCTGCAGGTCGCGGCACGAGCCCGAGCAGTCCGTGAGCCCCGCTCCGCAGGACACCACGCAGGCGCTCGCCGAGCACACCTGGCCGGCGGCGCAGGCGGTGCCGCACACGCCGCAGTTGCTGCGGTCGTTGGTGAGGTCGCGGCACGATCCAGAGCAGTTGACCTGCCCCGTGGGGCACGACACCACGCAGGCGCCCGCGGAGCACACCTGGCCCGCGCCGCAGGAGCGGCCGCACATCCCGCAGTTGCCGCGGTCGCTGGTGAGGTCTCGGCACGAGCCCGAGCAGTCCGTGAGGCCCGTCCCGCAGGAGGTCACGCAGGCGCTCGCGGAGCACACCTGCCCCGGAGCGCAGGAGGTGCCGCACGCGCCGCAGTTGGCGCGGTCGCTGGTGACGTCTCGGCACGAGCCCGAGCAGTTGGTCTGACCCGACGGGCAGGACACCACGCAGGCGCCCGCGGAGCACACCTGGCCGGCGGCGCAGGCGGTGCCGCAGCCGCCGCAGTGCGTGCGGTCGTTCTGCAGGTCACGGCAGGTTCCGGCGCAGTCGGTGAGCCCCGCGCCGCAGGAGACCACGCAGGCCCCCGCGGCGCAGATCTGCCCCGGGCCGCACGAGTTGCCGCAGGCGTTGCAGTTGGCGCGGTCGTTCTGGAGGTCGCGGCACGATCCGCCGCAGTTGGTCTGCGTCGCCGGGCAGGACACCACGCACGCCGTCGCGGAGCACACCTGGCCCGCGGCGCAGGCGGTGCCGCAGGCGCCGCAGTTGGCGCGGTCGCTGGCGAGGTCGCGGCACGACCCGCCGCAGCTGGCGAGGCCCGCCGCGCAGGACAGCACGCAGGCGCCCGCGGAGCACACCTGGCCCGCGGCGCAGGTGGTCGAGCAGGTCCCGCAGTGGGCGCGGTCGCTCTGCAGGTCGATGCACGAGCCGCCGCAGGAGACCTGGCCCGAGGGGCAGGAGGTCTCGCAGACGCCCGCCGCGCAGACCTCGCCGGGCATGCACCCGTGGCCGCACATCCCGCAGTGGGCGCGGTCGCTCTGCAGGTCGCGGCAGGAGCCCGAGCAGTCGGCCTGGCCCGCGGGGCAGGAGGTGACGCAGGCGCCCGCGGAGCACACCTGTCCGCCCGGGCAGGCGGTGCCGCAGGCGCCGCAGTTGTTGCGGTCGACCTGGAGGTTGGCGCAGTAGCCCATCCCCCCCGCGGCGAGGGGCGCGCAGGCGGTGAAGCCCATGGTGCAGGAGGTCACGCAGCGGCCCGACTCGCAGGTCTCGCCGGAGGCGCAGGAGGTCGCGCAGGCGCCGCAGTGGCGCGGGTCGCGCTGCAGGTCGGCGCAGGCGCGAGAGCCGTCGGAGGCCATGCAGGTGCTCAGGCCCTGGGCGCAGTTGGTGGCGCAGGCGCCCGCGGAGCAGACCTCGCCGGGGCCGCAGCGGTGGTCGCACGCGCCGCAGTGGTCGCGGTCCGTGGCCGTGAGCACGCAGATCTCCGCGCCGGAGGAGCCGCCGTCGCTGGCGCCCGCCGAGCACGCGACCTGGCCCGTCGGGCACGCGAGCCGACAGACGCCGTTGTCGCACTGCCGGCCGCCCGTACAGGCGTTGCCGCACGATCCGCAGTTGGCGTTGTCGGCGCCCACCGCGACGCAGCGGTCGCCGCAGAGCATCTGCGACCCGCTGCAGGTCGGGCGGGTGTCCGCCGGGGCGTCGAAGCCCACGTCCGCGAGCGAGGCGTCGGGGGTGCCGCCCACGACGGCGGTGCCATCGCAGGCCGCGACGAAGAGCGTCGTGGCGATCGCCAGCCACGACATGCAAGACCGACCCGTTGGAACCCTGATCATCATCGAACCTCCCAACCGTGAACCGCTACGCCGGACGGTGAAGACCACCGCCTCGGGAGCGCGAGTCTAGTTCAGGTCGGGGAGGCTCGGTCCGGAGAGAATGGCTCCAGCCGGCGGATCAGCGCTCGACCGGGAGGCCGGCCGCGTTCCACGCCAGCATGCCGCCGGCCATGTTGATGACGTGCTTGAAGCCCATCGCCGCGAGGGTGGCCGCCGCGCGCCCCGAGCGCCCGCCGGAGCGGCACACCAGGACGATCTCCTGGTCGCGGTCCCAGCCCTTGGCGGCCTGCTCGACGGTGGCCAGAGGGACCAGCTCGGCGCCCGCGATGTGGCCGAGCTCGGCTCGGTACTCCGAGGGCTCGCGCACATCGACGAGGCGCGCGTCGCCTCGCGCGGCGGCGAGGCGCTGGACCTCGATCTCGCGGAAGCCATGGGGGTTCGGGGTCGAGGCCTGTTCGAGGGTGCTCATGGTCGGGGTTTGATCCTCTCAGACGGGCGTGCCGTCGTCGTCGGTGGTCTTGTTCATGTCGAGGGGGATGGTCAGGTAGCGCCTGCCGTTGGCGTGGGGCCTCGGCAGCCGGCCCGCGTCGATGTTCACCTGGACGCTCGGGAAGAGCAGCCGCGGGGGCGTGAGGATCGCGTCTCGCGCCGAGCGCTGCTTCACGAAGTCCGCGCGGGAGGTGCTCGCCCTCAGCTGGAGGTTCGACTCCTTGGAGGCGCCGATGGTGGTCTCCCAGCGCAGCGCCCGGCCGTTGGGCTGGTAGTCGTGGCCCACGAAGACCCTCGTCGCGTCGGGCAGCGCGTAGAGCCGCTCGTGCACCGAGGTGTAGAGCGCGTCGGCGCTCCCTCTGGGGAAGTCGCAGCGGCCGGTGCCGTAGTCCTCGATGAAGAGCGCGTCGCCGGTGAAGACCGCGTCGCCGACGGTGAAGCTCAGGCACGCCGGGGTGTGGCCCGGGGTCGCGAGCACGCCGACCTTCAGCGCCCCCGCCTCGATGGTGTCGCCGTCCGAGAGCAGCCGGTCGAACTGGCTCCCGTCCGTGGGGATGTGGTCGAGGTCGAAGACGCCCGCGAAGACCTTCTGCACCTCCACGATCGCCGCGCCGATGGCCACCTTCGCGCCGAAGCGGCGCTTCAGGTACTGCGACCCGCTGAGGTGATCGGCGTGGGCGTGCGTCTCGAGCACGTAGTGGAGCGAGAGGCGCTCTCGCTGGACGAAGTCCCCGACGCGGGCGATCGAGGCGGTGGAGGTGGCCGAGGTCAGGAGGTCGTAGTCGAGCACCGGGTCGATCACGACGGCGTCTCGCGTCTTCTGGTCGAAGACGACGTAGGTGAGCGTGAAGGTGGCCGGGTCGAAGAAGGTCTCGATGTTCATGTCCATGGCTCCTGTGGGGGCTCGTTGCGCCTCTCTCGACCCGTCAGAGCCTGCGGTCGGCCCGAAGGGTTCAACGGCTCCATCAGCCCGGCCGGGCGGTGGCCCGGGCGACGGCCTGTTCGATCACCATCCCGAGGGTCATTCCTACGACGAAGACCACGGCCCCGAGCGATGCGCCCGCGGCGGAGACCAGGCCCGGTCCGGGGCAGAAGCCGCCGAGGCCCCAGCCCACGCCGAAGAGGGCGGCCCCGAGGACGAGGCGCCCGTCGATGTCCTTGCGCGTCGGCAGGTGGAAGCGCACGTCGAAGAGCGGCGCGGGCCTGCGCAGCACGACCCGGTAGGCCACGAAGTGCACGGCGATGGCGCCCATCATCACGAAGGCGAGGCTGGCGTCCCAGGCGCCCGCGAGGTCGAGGAACCCGACGACCTTGGACGGACGGGTCATGCCCGAGATGGCGAGCCCGACGGCGAAGAGGGCTCCCGCTCCGAAGGCCGCGGCGTTGCGCTTCACGACGCGCCTCCCAGCAGGTGGCGCACGACGAAGACCGTCGCGAAGCCGGCGCCCATGAAGGTCAGCGTGGCGACCAGGGAGCGCACCGACATCCGGCTCAGTCCGCAGACCCCGTGGCCGCTGGTGCAGCCGTTGCCGAGCTGGGTGCCGAAGCCGACGAGGAGGCCCGCGACGAGGGTGACCGGCAGCGAGGCGCTCCAGGCGGTGGCGAAGGCCGCGGGGAAGGTCAAGCGCACCAGCGCCCCCATGGCGAGCAGCCCCGCCATGAAGGCGAACCGGAACGCCCGGTCGCTCGTCCCCCGGCGGAGCAGCGAGCCGTAGATCCCGCTGATGCCCGCGACCTTGCCGTGGGTGAGCAGGACCAGCGAGGCCGCGAGCCCGATGAGCGCGCCGCCGAGCAGTGCAGGGAGGGGAGTGAAGTCGTGCATGTTCCTGGGGGAGGAGCGTTGAGGGGTGACGGGGCGGAATTGAATAGTCCCATCGCGACCGCGAGCCAGTCGAATCGGCGGCGCAGGGAGCGCCCCCGGTAGCGGCTGTCTAGCCCGAGAGCTCGTCCTCCGCGGCGCTCTCCTCCCGGGTGGGCGCGGCGTCCGGGGCGCTCGTCCGGACGCAGACCACCGGCACCGTGGCCACGCGCACCAGGCTCTCCGCGACGCTGCCCAGCAGCAGGTGCGACAGCCCCCTGCGGCCGTGGGTGCCGACCACCAGCGCGTCCGCCTCCACATGCCTCGCGAGCGTGACGATCTGCTCGGTCACCTTGCCGGTGACCGCGAAGGTGGCCACGGAGAACCCCTCCCTCCGCAGCGGCGCGGCGATCTCCTCCAGGCGCTCGCGGGCGCCGTGCGTGGTGTAGTCGTCGACGCGCTGCGGCCCGTCGGAGTCCGCCGGGGAGATGAGCGCGCCGGGCGGGAGGTTCTCCGGGAGGTTGGAGACGTGCACCAGCGCGAGCGAGGCGCCGTGCACCTTCGCGAGCCCGGCCGCGGTGCGCAGCGCGCGCTCGGCGCAGGGGGAGAAATCATGGGGGACGAGCAGCTTCTTCCACATGGTCGTTTCCTCTCGGACGGTGATTCGACGCCTCGGCGCCCGCGGCGCGGTCCTCGCGTTACGCTCCGGGCCGCCATGAGTCTAAGCCTCTGGACCCCGCTCTTCTCTGCCCTCATCGCCTTCGCGATGGCCATCAAGGTGCTGCTGCGCTCGCGAAAGCGCCGCCCGCACTGGCTGTTCATCATGTTCGCGACCAACGTCGCGGTCTGGTACCTCGCGACCTTCCTCGAGGCGCGCCACGGCGGCGGCCTCCTCTCTCGCTTCGCGGGCCTCATGGCGGTGCTGCTCCCGCAGACCGGCGTCCGCTTCCTCCGCGGGTTCAGCCTCGACTCGCCGGACCAGCCCTCCTCGCTCGACCGCTGGGCCACCCGGCTCCTGGTGCCGATGCTGGCGCTGGTGGCCTCGCCCTGGTTCACCCAGAAGATCACCGGCGCCGTCATCCGCGCCGTCCTCCTGGCCTACGTGGTGGGGCTGCTCATCGCCGCGGTGAGCGCCCTCTCCTCCCAGGGCCGCGCCGTCGCCTCACAACAGGAGCGCCGCCGCGCCCGCTACCTCGTCGGCCTCGGGGTGCTCGCCACGCTGGTCACCACCGCCGACCTCGTGCCCTTCATGGTCAACCGGGTGGTGGCCGCCAACCTCCCGCCCATCGGGTCGATCCTGGTGCTGGCGGTGCTCTACATGTTCTCCGAGGTCATCGAGCGGCGCCGGGTGATCGACCTCTACGAGCTCGCCGGGCGCTTCGTGGTGCTCACCGCGCTCGCCCTCGTCCTCGCGGGGATCTACTACCGCCTCGTCGACTGGCAGGTGCTCACGGACCGGGCGCACCGCCACGAGGGTCCGTACTTCCTCAACGCCATCGTGGCGTCGCTGGTGATCCTCATCCTCTTCGACCCGCTGCGGGACAAGATGGAGGCGCAGATCGCCCGCTTCTTCTTCGGCGAGCGCCACGATTTCGAGACCTCCATCAACGAGCTCCGGCGCCGCCTCGCTCACGCCCTGGAGCCCGACGAGATGGGCAAGGTGCTGATGGACGGGCTCGCCCGTTCGCGCCGGGTGACCGCGGCCTCGCTCTTCCTGGTGGACGCCGACCGCAAGGGCCTCGACCTGCTGGCGCAGCTCGGGGACAGCGCGGCGAGGCGCATCGACCTGGCCTCGCTGCGGGCGCTCATCGACCACGCCCGCGCCCACGGCATCGCGGTGAAGGAGCAGCTCGACCGCGACGCCGACGATCGTCGGGAGCTCGGGGAGACGCGCGAGGGGGAGTCCATCGCCGAGCTCGCCCACGCGATGGAGTCGCTCTCGGCCTCGGTGATGCTGCCGCTCGAGGGCGAGGGCAACGACCTGCTCGGGCTGCTCACCCTTCGCGACGACCGGGTGAGGGAGGCCTACGCGGGGGATGAGTTCCCGATCTTGAAGGGCCTCGCGGCGCAGGTGGCCATCGTGGTGGAGAACACCCGGCTCTACGCGCGCATCAAGGAGCGCGACCGCCTCGCGGCGCTGGGCGAGATGGCCGCCGGGCTCGCTCACGAGATCCGCAATCCCCTCGGGGCCATCAAGGGCGCGGCGCAGTGGATGGAGTCCACCATGCCCGCGGAGAGCGACCACCGGGAGTTCATCGGGATCATCGTCGAGGAGGTCGGGCGCCTCGACCGGGTGGTGAGCTCCTTCCTCGACTACGCCCGGCCCTACCGGGGAAACCCCTCGCTGCTGGACGTGACCAACGTGGTCGAGCGCACGCTGCAGCTGGTGCGCAACGACATCCCCGCGGAGCTGGTGCTCACCCACGAGCCCGGCGACGACCTTCCCGCGGTGCGCATGGACCCGGAGCACCTCCGTCAGGTGCTCCTGAACCTCATCCGAAACGCCATGGAGGCGATGAAGGGCCGAGGCTCGATCGCTGTGCGCACCCGGGCGCGCGGGGCCTTCGTCGAGGTGCTGGTGCGCGACAGCGGGCCGGGCATCGACCCCTCCATGCGACAGAACCTCTTCATCCCCTTCTCGACCACCAAGACCCAGGGCACGGGCCTCGGCCTCGCGATCTCCCAGCGCCTCGTGCAGTCCGCCGGCGGCCGCATCGAGCTCCGCGCCTCCGGCGAGCAGGGGACCACCTTCTGCATCTCGCTCCCGGCCGCGACCTCGGCGTCCGCGAGCGGGGGCGTCGCGGCCTCGGCTCGCGTTGCGGCCGACGCGGAGGCCGTGCGAGTGTCGGCGCACCCTCTCGCATGAGCACTCCCTCCTCGACCACCGACCCGCTCGCCGGGATCGGCTGGACGGCGGACCTCGCGGGCGGCATCGGCCCCGAGGAGTCCGACCTCCAACCGGCCCGCGTGGCGGCCTCCCACGGCATCGCGGTCACCCTCTGGACCCGCGAGGGGGTCCGCAACGGCCCGCTCGCCCAGGCGCTCTCCGAGCCCCCGGCGGTGGGCGACTGGGTGCTGGCTCGCCCCTCCTCCTCGGGCGACTGGGCCGTGCAGCGGCTGCTCCCGCGACGCACGCAGTTCGTCCGCCACGCCTCGGGGCAGGAGACCCGCGCCCAGGTGATCGCGGCCAACATCGACCGCGTGCTGGTGGCCACCGGGCTCGACGGGGACTTCAACCACCGCCGGCTGGAGCGCTACCTCCTGGCGCTCTCCACGAGCGGGGCGGCGACCACGCTGCTGCTCACCAAGGCCGACCAGTGCTCCGACGTGGCGAGCTACCGTCGCCAGGCCGAGGAGCTCGCGCCCACGGTGGTGGTCAGCGCTCGAACGGGCGAGGGGATGGACTCGCTGAGGGCCTTGATCCCGGTGGGTTCGACGGTGGCCCTGGTGGGATCGTCAGGGGTGGGCAAGAGCACCCTGGTCAACGCCCTGATGGGGGCGGAGCAGGCCTCCACCGGGGCGGTGCGCTCCTTCGACAACAAGGGCCGTCACACGACGACGCACCGGGAGATGTTCGTGGTGCCTGGGGCCGGGGTGGTGGTCGACACGCCAGGGATGCGGGGCCTGGAGCCCTGGGCGGACGAGGGCACGAGGGCCGCGCTCGATACGATGTTCCATGAAGTGAGCGAGGCGGCGGCGGGGTGTCGCTTCACCGACTGCGATCACGTCTCCTCCCCCGACTGCGCGGTGCGGGCCGGGGTCCGGGCGGGATCTCTCTCTCCGGAGAGGGTGCGATCGTGGGTGACGCTGCGGGACGAGCTGGCGCAGCAGGCGGTGCTGCGGGCCGAGCGCGAGGCGAAGCTGGCCCTGAAGGCGAAGAAGGGGCGACGAGGATGAAGGCGTCCGCGGTGGTCTTCTGGGCGGTGGTGGGTCTCGGCTGCGCTCGCACCACGGAGGGTGGCCGCCCGGCGGAGGCGCTCTCCTACCGGGCGCCCTCGGAGGTGGTGCTCGACGTGGCCTCCAACGGCGACGCGCTGGTGGGCCGCGAGCTCCCCTCGGAGCCCGAGTCGGACGCCGACCGGGTGCTGCGACCGGCGTGGCTGACGCGCGCGGGACGGAGGGCGTGGCGCGGTGGCGACGTGCTGGAGGCGCGCTGGATCCCCGGCACGACGGCGGTGCTGACGCTCACGACGGCGCACACGCTGACGCGCCGCGAGACGCCCGACGCCCCGGCGGTGGAGCTCGACCGGGAGGTCTATGGACCGTTGAGCCTGGACTCGCGAGGGACGGCCGTGGCGTACACGAGGGGAGAGCCGCCGATGCTCTCGCTGGTGCGCCTCGACCTGCGCTCCGGGGTGGCGTCGGCGATGGCGCCGGGGCTGGTCCCGGCGTGGTGCCCGGCGCTCTCTCCAGACGGGAGCGAGGTGGTGCTGGTGGCGAGCCCGGAGGGCCACCCCGCTCTCTATCGGGTGAGGGCGGGTGAGGCTCCGAGGCCCTGGGTCCTCTCCACGGAGGGCCCATTGCCCATGGGCCCCAACGCGCCTCTGGTCTTCGGGGACGCTCTGGTCTTCGAGGACGAGTCCGGCGTCCACTCGCTGGGGCTCGACGGATCGCGGCGTCGCTCCTTCGAGGGCGCTCGCCACCCGGTGTTGTCGGCGGACGGCCGGAGCGTCCTCGCGCACCGCGACGGCGCCCTGCTGCGATGGACCGCGGCCGACCTGGAGGCGGCGCGATGACCCGCCGAGTGATGCGAACCTGGGTGGTGGGTTGTTGCCTCGGGCTGATGTCGATTGGAGCGTCGGCCCAGGTGCGCCATCGTCGCCCGCTCTCGTCGGCGCCTTCGGTGCGCTACGGCTTCGACAACAACGGCAGCGGCTCGGGCTGTCGCGACTACAACTGCGGCAGCCGCTGCTACGACGGCCACTCCGGAACGGACTTCCCGGTCCCGGTGGGCACCACGGTGCTGGCGAGCGCCGACGGGGTGGTGTCGGCGACCAACAACGGCTGCGCCAACTTCGGGGGGCTGGGCAACACCTGCGGCGGGCGCTGCGGCAACTACGTGCAGCTCCAGCACTCGGACGGATCGCACACGATCTTCTGCCATATGCAGCTCGGCTCGTTGATGGTGTCGCGGGGGCAGCGGGTGCGCTGCGGTCAGGCCATCGGCCGCTCGGCGAGCTCGGGCAACTCCACCGGGCCGCACCTGCATTTCGGGTGGCGGCGGGGCACTCCCTCCATCGACTCCTTCCGGGGCCGCTGCACCAGCTCCCCCGGAGCGTGGACCGACCAGGGATCCTATGGCGGCAGCCCCGGCGCGGCGTGCGCGTGCGTGGCGAGCGCGGAGACGTGCAACAACCGCGACGACGACTGCGACGGCCGGGTGGACGACGGGCTCACTCGTAGCTGCTACACGGGCCCATCGGGGACGGCGGGCCGCGGCATCTGCCGCAACGGCACGCAGACCTGCGGAGCGGGCGCGTGGCGCGGGTGCTCGGGCCAGGTGGTCCCGAGGGCGGAGACCTGCAACCGGCTCGACGACGACTGCGACGGCCGGGTGGACGACGGGGTGTGCATGACGGACGCGGGCCCGCGCCCCGACGCGACCACGGACGTCGGCAGTGATGTCGGAAGAGATGTCGGCAGTGATGTCGGAAGAGATGTCGGCAATGACACGGGCCGTGATGTCGGCAATGATGTCGGCAGTGACCTCGGCAGCGACGACGCGGGCGAGGACGCCGGGGTGGACGAGGACGCGGGCGAGGAGGACGCGGCGGAGTTCGAGGATGTGGGCAATGACGAGCCCGACCCGGGCGAGCTCGATCCGGTGGGCCCGACCGCGGCGGAGGAGGGCGGCTGCGGCTGCGGCGTGGTGGGCAGCGAGCCGAGGGGGCCGGGCGCGTGGGGTCTGCTGCTGGGCGCGGCGCTCATCGTATGGGGGAGGCGACGGCGGCGGGAAACCGTTCAGGGGTGGCGCAAGCCGTCCGTTTGACCGTTTTCGTGAATCGTGGGGAGCGACCGCGACGC
>CBIHPK010000133.1:0-24062 GCA_966211675.1 uncultured Myxococcaceae bacterium | reverse complement strand
TCGCACCTGCCCGGTGAGGTTGCCGGCCATGGAGTTCACCGAGTCGGTGAGGTCCGTCCAGGTGCCGCCGACGCCCTTCACCTCGGCCTGTCCGCCGAGCTTTCCTTCGGTGCCCACCTCGCGCGCCACGCGAGTCACCTCGCTGGCAAACCCGTTGAGCTGGTCGACCATGATGTTGATCGTGTTCTTCAGCTCGAGGATCTCGCCCTGCGCCTGCGCGGTGATCTTCTTGGAGAGGTCGCCGTTCGCGACCGCCGTCGTGACCTCCGCGATGTTTCGCACCTGCCCGGTGAGGTTGCCGGCCATGGAGTTCACCGACTCGGTGAGGTCGCGCCACGTGCCCGAGACGCCCTGCACCTCGGCCTGCCCGCCGAGCTTCCCTTCGGTGCCCACCTCGCGCGCCACGCGCGTCACCTCGCTCGCGAAGGAGCCGAGCTGATCGACCATGGTGTTGATCACGTCCTTGATCTGCAGGATCTCGCCCTGCACCTCGACGGTGATCTTCTGCGTGAGGTCGCCGCTCGCGATGGCCGCCGACACCTTCGACACGTCCCGCAGCTGCACCGTGAGGTTGCCCGCGAGCGTGTTCACGTTGTCCGTGAGGTCCTTCCAGGTGCCGCCGACGCCGCGCACCTCGGCCTGTCCGCCGAGCTTCCCCTCGGTGCCCACCTCGCGCGCCACGCGAGTCACCTCGCTGGCAAACCCGTTGAGCTGATCGACCATGATGTTGATCGTGTTCTTCAGCTCGAGGATCTCGCCCTGCGCATCGGCGGTGATCTTCTTGGAGAGGTCGCCGTTCGCGACGGCGGTCGTCACCTCGGCGATGTTTCTCACCTGCCCGGTGAGGTTGCCGGCCATGAAGTTCACCGACTCGGTGAGGTCGCGCCACGTGCCCGAGACGCCCTTCACCTCGGCCTGGCCGCCGAGCTTCCCTTCGGTGCCCACCTCGCGCGCCACGCGCGTCACCTCGCTGGCGAAGGAGCTCAGCTGGTCGACCATGGTGTTCACCAGCCGGGCCGTGCGGCGGAAGTCCCCCTGCAGCGCCCGCCCGTCGAGCTCGATGGCCATGGTCTGCGAGAGGTCGCCCTTGGCCACCGCCCCGATCACCCGCGTCACCTCCGCGGTCGGCTGCACGAGGTCCACGATGAGCGAGTTGACCGAGTCGATGGAGGTCGCCCAGCCGCCGCTCACGGCGCCGAGCGAGGCCCGCTGACCCAGCTTGCCCTCCTTGCCGACGGTGCTGTGGATGCGCTCCAACTCCTGGGCGAGGCGCTCGTTGCGCTCGATCACCTCGTTGAGCACGTCGGTGATCCGGCCTGCGACGCCGGTGTACTCGGGGGACATGCGGGCGGTGAAATCACCCTTGCGGAAGGCCACCAGCACGTTGAGCAGCTCACGCTGGTTGATCGTGTCCTTCGGGGGGGGGGAGTCGGCGGTCGGCATCCTTAGGGCTCCTTGGAGATCGTCGCGCGGGCGTCCTCGAGCAGTCGCAGGAGGGCGTCGGAATCGACCGGCTTGACCAGGTGGTCGTGGAAGCCGGCCTCGAAGGCTTTCTGGCGGTCTTGCGGCCGCCCGTACCCGGTGAGGGCGATGAACACCGTCGGCAGCTCGCCCACGCGCTCGCGCAGCGTGGTGAGCACCTGGTAGCCGTCGAGGCCCGGCAGGCCGATGTCCACCAACGCCACGTCGGGCCGCTGCTCGATGAGCGCCTCGACCGCTGACGGACCATCCACCGCGACGGTCACGTGGTGCCCCGAGAGCTGCAGGAAGTCCTGCATGGTCTCGCGCACGTCGGCGTTGTCCTCGACCACCATCACCCTCAGCCCGCGCCCCTTCGCGGAGGCGGCGGGCAGCCGGGGCTCCGGCGGCGGCGGCGGGATCGTCCGGGTGTCGATGATCGGCAGCCGCACGACGAACTCGCTCCCGTGTCCGAGGCCCTCGCTGTGCGCCGACACGGTGCCGCCGTGCATCTCCACCAGGCTCTTCACCAGCGTGAGCCCGATGCCGAGGCCGCCCTGCGAGCGATCGGCGGTGCGGTCGGACTGCACGAAGAGCCCGAAGACCGAGTCGAGCATCTCCGGGCGGATGCCGATGCCCTGGTCGCGCACGGTGATGACCACCTCCGGGCCCTCGTGCACCGCGATGAGCTCGATGCGCCCGCCGGGGGGCGAGTACTTGGCCGCGTTGTTGAGCAGGTTGGCCACCACCTGCGTGAGCCGCGTGCGGTCCGCGATCAGCCGGATGTCCTCCGGCGGCATCGTCACCACGAACTCGTGCTGCTGCTTCTGCACCAGCGGCGCGCTCGTCTGCACCGCGTGCTCGATGATGGTCGAGAGCGACACGCGCTCCTTGCGCAGCTCGACCTTGCCCGTGTTGATGCGCGAGAGGTCGAGCAGGTCGTCGACGAGGCGCACCATGTGGCCCACCTGCCGGTCGATGGCGTCGAGAGCGCGCTGCACCACCGGCCCCTTGGCCTGCGGCAGCCGGAGCAGGTGCACCGCGTTGACGATGGGCGCCATCGGGTTGCGGAGCTCGTGCGCCAGCATCGCCAGGAACTCGTCCTTGCGCCGGTCCGCGTCCGCCAGGTCGTAGTTGCGGAGGGAGAGCTCCTCGATGAGCCGCGCCCGCTCCAGCGACACCGCCACCTGGTCGCAGACCACCTGCATCACGGCGATGTCGTCGGGCACGAAAGCCGCGCGCTGGCGGGTGCCGAAGGAGAGCGTGCCCAGCAGACGGTCCTGCGCGACCAGCGGGAAGAAGGCGTGGGCGGTGATGCCGAGGCGGCGTATCCCGGCGAGCGCCGGGTCGTCGGAGGTCTGCACGTTCTCGGCGATGAGCGGGCGGCGCGTGAGGGCCACGGTGCCGGAGAGGGGGTCGCCCAGCTGCATGACCCGCAGCGAGTCGGCGGTCTCCTCGTCGACGCCGCTGCAGTCCTCCAGCCGCAGCGTGCGGCCGTCGTGCTGGAGCAGGTGGTTGAAGTAGACCTCCAGGTTGAGGTGCGCCGAGAGGTCCCGGTAGAGCGAGTGCAGCAGCTCCTTGGGGCGCTCTCCGACGAGCAGCCGGTTGGCCATCTCCGAGAGGAAGCGCAGCCGGTCGTTGCTCGACTGCAGCGCCACCTCCGCGCGCTCTCGCTCGGCCACGGTGCGGGCCAGCGTCTCCGTGAGCCGCCGCTCCTTGATCATCTCCTCCCGCAGCCGCTCGGCCTCCCAGCGCTGCGCGGCCTCCTCCAGCTGGCGCTCGTGCTCTCGCAGCTCGACCTCGCGCAGCTTCCGGGCCTGGCGCTTCACCTCCTCGGTCTTGCGCGACAGGTCGACGAAGGCCTGCACCTTCGCTCGCAGGATGGCCGGGACGATGGGCTTGAAGAGGAAGTCGACCGCGCCGAGCTCGTAGGCCTTGGCGATCTGCTCATCGGACTTGTTGTGCGCCGTGAGGAAGATGATCGGCATGTGCCGCGACCGCTCTCGCGCGCGGATGAGCGCCGCCGTCTGGAAGCCGTCCAGCTCGGGCATCTGGATGTCGAGGAGCGCGAGGGCGAAGTCCTGCTCCAGCAGCCGACGCAGCGCCTCGACGCCGGAGCTGGCGCGCACGAGATTCTGACCCAGGTCGGACAGCATCGCCTCGAGGGCGAGCAGGTTGTTGGGGTGGTCGTCGACGAGAAGAATGTCGACCTTGACGTCGCCTTCCGGCACCGGCGTCGGAATCAGCTCCATCATGGGCTCCATTGGGCCGCGCAGCGGGTCTGTCAATTGGGGTGGGTTCGAGCCGAAGAATCTACGAGCGCTCGATGGAATAGCCCTCAGACTCCCACGCCAGGAAGCCTCCCTTCAAGATCGCGGCGGGCAGCCCGACCTGCTGCAGCGCGTCGAAGGCCTTGCGCACGTCCTCGCCCCCGGAGCGGTCGTAGAGCACGACCGGCTTTCGCTCCATGGCCAGGGTCTGCGCGGCGAGCGTGATGCTCTCCCCAGGGACGTTGCGCGCTCCCGGGATGTGCGCCCGCTGGAAGGGCCCCGTGTCGCGCACGTCCACGATCAGCACCTTGCCGGCCTTGATGAGCGCGGGCAGCTCCTTGGCCGGGATCTCGTCCTCCGCGCCCGGCAGGTGCGGCTCGACCAGCTCCAGGATCTCGGCCTTGGAGATGGCCCCCTTGGCGGCGTTCACGGGCCTTCCGCCGGCGACCACGATCAGCATCGGGACCTCGGTGGCGCGGAACATCTGCGCGACCTGGGGATTCTCCTCGACGTTGATCTTGACCGCCTTGAGCTTGCCCTCGAGCTCTCGTGCGACCTCCTCCACCCGGGGGGAGAGCTGCCGGCACGCCGGGAAGCCCGGGGCCCAGAGGTCGATCAGCACCGGGAGCTCGCTCTGGAGCACCTCTCGCTGGAAGGTCGCCGTCGTGACGCTCAACACCGCCATTGGATTCCTTCTTCCTTTCGTCGCCGCGACCGCATACCCCACCGGAGCGTGAGCCTCGGCCCTTCACAGGAGCGTCGGGCTCTAATCCATTTCGCGACGGGATTCCATCGACACTCTCCCGGTCGCCCGCGAGGGTTCAGAGCGAGGCCTGGAGCTGCAGCCGCACCTGCTGCCGCGCAGCGCCCGGGTCGTCGCCGAAGAACACGAGGTAGTCCGCCTGGAGCTTGAAGGGGTGGCCCTCGAAGTACCAGGACGCGGTGCCCCCGAGCTCGTGGCCCGCCGTGCGGACCGCGTTGATCAGCGCGGGGTCCGTGTCGGACTCGTAGCCCACCTGGCCGTAGCGGGCGGAGAGCTCGAAGTGCCGGGTGAACGCGAAGCCCGCCTGCGCCAGGAGGCCCCAGCCCGAGCGCGACCACTCGGCCGTGCCCGAGGGCTGCGAGGGGTCGTGGCGGGCGGTGGTGCCGTGGCGGTAGATCCCCTCGGCGAGCACCGAGAGGCCTCGCCACTTGAAGTGCAGATCGACCGCGGCGTGGAGATAGTCGAAGGCCCCGAGCGTGAGCAGCGTCCCGACGGTGCTGCGCTGATGGACCGTGGCCTGGTTGTACGCGCCGGCCAGGCCGACCGCGAGGCGAGGCCGGTCGAGGCGAGAGAGGTCCGCCTCGACGTTGTCGTCGAAGCCGCCGAAGGGCATCACCTGAAGGCGGGCCACGTAGAGGAAGCCGGGCGTCGCGCTGGCGCGGTTGCGGCCCTCGCCGGAGAAGACCCCGAGGGCGTACCCGAGTCGGCCTCCAAGGCCGAAGAGGTCGCGCGAGGAGAGCTCGACGCCCACGTCGCGGTCGAGGTTGAACTCGCCGACGGAGGCCGCTCGGTCGATGCCCTGGAGCGATGACTCCAAGGTGGTGCGAGCGCGGTCGAAGGGGACGAAGAACTGGCCCACGCGGAGGTTGAGGTCTCGCAGGCCGGTCCACTGCACCCAGGCGTCGTAGACGGGCGAGGCCGAGCCGCCGGGCTCGTAGTCCGCGCTGGCGAAGGCCAGCTGGAGATAGACCTGCACCTCCGGCCGGAAGACGTGACCTCCCAGCATCAGCCTCACGGTGCGGACCGAGAGATCGTTGGTGGCGTCGCCGGTCGGCGGCAGCACGAGGGTCTCGCGCACCTGCACCCGACTGCGGAGCGTCAGGGCGAAGCGCCCGTCGCTGCCGCGCACGGTGACCCCCTGGCCGGGGCGCACCGAGACGGTGGCGTTGGGCGCATCGGCCGCCGCGGTTGCGGGGGTCTGAGCGCCCGCGAGGGAGGGGAGAGCGCTCACGAGGAGGGCGAAGGGGAGGGCCCGCACGATGGGTGCTCAGCCCTTCAGCACCAGCGGATCGCGGTCGAGCAGGTACCGCCGGAGGATGCCCTCCTGCGCGGGAGTGAGGCGCAGCAGCCTCGCTCCGAAGCCCGGGTGCGGCTCGCTCAGCGAGGCCTCGATCGCGTAGACCACCTCGGCCTCGGTCTCGATGAGGGCGCCGCCCGCGAAGCGCAGGGCCACGGTCACCACCGACCCGAGCGCCGGGAGCTTTCGATAGGTCTGCACGAAGACCCCGCCGTCGCGCACCACGTCCCGCTCGGACCCTGGCGGGACGAAGAAGTTCGACACGGTCACCGCGCCGAGCTCGGTCTCGAAGCGCACCCTCGTGGTCGTCGGGGCGGACTCGCCGACGCCTGCGAGGGGAGGCATCTCATAGGGCGCCGCGGGCGCCTCGGGCCGCCGCGCCGGGGGCGGAGGAACGGACGACCGTCGCACCACCGCCCCTCCCGCAGGAGCCGCCAGCGCCGGGGCCGGCGCGATCGGGTGGACGAGCTCCGCGGCCGGAGCGGCGCTCGCCACGGCCACCGCGAGGCCCCCTTCGGCGAGCTTCTTCTCCAGGCGCTCCAGCACCGCGACCATGGTGGTGAGCACGTCGGGCAGCGTCCCGAGCCCGTGCTGCGTCGCGCGCATCACCGGACCGAGCGTCGCGGCCAGGCCCGAGAGCCGGTCGGCGATGGCGCTCGCGGTCGCCTCGGGCCCCGGGACCTTCACCTCCAGCGTCGGGCGCGACACCGCGCGAAGGGCAGCCTCCAGGCCCGCGAGCTGCGGAGCGAGCACCCCCGCCACGCTCGATCGCTCGTCCACCGAGCGGTCGGACGCGCGGGTGATCTCCACGCGCATGCGCTCGAGCTCCTCGCCCAGCGTGGAGAGGGTGCCGGTGACCCGGGCGACGGGGTCGTCGTCCTTGCCGCCGACGCGCTTCTGCCGCGCGAACTCCTTCTTGATCGCCGCCCAGCGGGCCTGCTGCTCGTCGCTCATCCGTCCGCGCAGCTCGGCGAGCTTGAGGAGGTTCTGCTCGGCGCCGGTGGTGAGGGTCTGCGACTCGCTCGCGTAGTGGTCGTCGATGAGGCCCTGGACCTCGTCGGCGGTGTGCGCGGAGACCACCTTCTCGGCGATCTTGTTCATGTTGCGGTAGCTGCCCTGGAGCTTGAACGCGGGCTCCGTGCGGTAGCTGTCCTCCTGCGAGGCGCTTCGGATGTACTCCGCGTTGACCGCCAGCAGCACCCGCTGCGCGAGCAGCAGGTTGCGCAGCACCGAGGTGACCTCCGAGACCTCCGCGGCGCTGTAGGGGTGAGCCAGCTCCGTCGAGGGGATCGGCTCGCCAGAGGCCATGCGGATGAGCTTGTCCAGGTCGCGCGGGTCGCGGCCCGCGAGCGGGGCGAGGGTGGCGTTGGAGGTGAGGGCGTTCTCCAGGTAGGAGCGTGCGAAGGCGTCGTCGCGCCCGCCGAGGATGTCGCCGAGGTTGTAGGTGTCCGCGCGGTTGGCGAGCATGTCCGGGATGCGGAAGCGGGCGCCCGACTCGGTGTACGGGTTGCCCGCCATCACCACGCAGAAGCGCTTGCCCCGGAGGTCGTACGTGCGCGTACGGCCCTTCCAGACGCCTTCGATGCGGCGCGACCCGTCGCAGAGCGAGATGAACTTCTGGAGCAGCTCGGGGTTGGTGTGCTGGATGTCGTCCAGGTACAGCATCACGTTGTTGCCCATCTCCAGCGCGAGGTTGATCTTCTCGACCTCCTGCCGGGACGTGGCGTTGGGGGCCTCCGCCGGGTCGAGGCTCACCACCCCGTGCCCGAGCGACGGGCCGTTCACCTTGACGAACACCAGCCCCAGCTTGCTGGCGACGTACTCCATCAGCGTCGTCTTGCCGTAGCCGGGCGGAGAGACGAGCAGCAGCAGGCCCATGAGGTCGGTGCGCTTGGCGTCGCCCGCGGCCCCGAGCTGCTTGGCCAGGTTGGCGCCCACCAGCGGGAGGTACACCTCGTCGATGAGCTGGTTGCGAACGAAGCTCGAGAGCACCCTCGCGGCGAACTCGTCGAGCCGCAGCCGGTGCCGCTCCCTCGCCGCCACCTCCGTGCGCGCCTTGCGGTACGCGCGCCAGCGCGGCAGCCGGTCTTCGACGTAGCCCTCCAGCCGCGACAGGAACTCGTCCAGCCGCAGCGGCATCGCCCGCTCTCGCACCTTCGGGTGCTGCCCCAGCAGGCCCTCGACGGTGGCCTCCAGCGCCACGCTGCTGGCCTCTCGCTCCACCCTCCGCGCGGTGACCAGCGCCACCGCCACCTCTCGCGCGAAGGCCGCTCCGCCGGGCGTGCGCGCCGCGAAGCCCTCCACCCAGCGAAGCGCCAGGCCGAGGGCCTCCGCGGGAAACTTCTCCATCGCCCGAACGTCGTCCTCGAAGGGCAGCCTCGCGCCCGCCTCGTGCGCCGCCTGCAGGAACGCGTCCCGCAGCGCCACGGCCTCGCCCGAGAGGACGCACTTCGTCTTCCCCGCTCCGAGCTCGTCCACCAGGTAGCGCCCCGCGCGACGTCGCTCCCCTTCGCTCGCCGGGAGCTTCCAGTGGACGCTCGTCGCCACGATCGCGCCGGTGAGCTCTCGGGTGATCTCGTCCTGCGCCTCCGCCGCCCCGGTGATCGCCCTCAGCCTCGCCGCGCTCCGGCAGCGCCGGGTGAGCAGCGCCCTCGCGGCGTCGTCGAGCGTCGAGAGGTGCAGCACCCCCAGCGCCCTCGCGCTGCTCTCGTGACGCAGCGTCCCGGCCGATCCCAGCAGCGCCACCAGCTTCGCCAGGATCAGCGACGCGTCCACGTCGTGCACCCCGCGCTCGTAGCCCTCGTCGTGCCGGTCGGCCGCCGCGGCGCGCACCGTCGCCAGCAGCGCGCCCTCGGTGAGCGTCTCCTGCTTCAGCCGGTCGAGCGAGAGTCCGCGCTCTCCCCGCAGCGCGTCGGTGAGCACCGTGTAGGCGAGGTACTCGCCGCGGTAGACCTCCGGCGACTCGCTCGGAAGGCCCTGCTCCCAGAGGTCGCGGGCCTCGTTGAGCACCGGGTCCTCGATGGGCTCGAAGTAGTCCGTGCCCGTGAGGTGCGCCGCGAGCTGACCCTCCCTCGGGATGATCGTCAGCTCCAGCGCCTGCGTGTTCACGAAGAACCGGTGGCGCCCGAGCTTGATGACGTTGTCGGCGCCCTCGAAGAGGTCGCTCCGGTCGCGCAGGGCGCGCAGCCCGTCCTGCTTGGCCGAGCGGATGCGCCCGTCGACCTCGTCGGCCTTCACCGTGTCGTTGAGCCCTCGGAGCTGCTCCACCAGCTCGCGGGCCTTGGACACCATCGGGTCGCCCGCGAAGAAGGCGTTGAGCTCCTCCGGCGTCGCGAAGGCCCGCGCCCGGCGCAGCACCCCCTGGAGGATGCGGTCAGCGGCGTTGAGGAGGTTCTGGGCGCGCTTCTGCCGCTCGTCGAGCAGCGTCTGGCGGCGGGCGCTGAAGGCGTCGTGGAGCTCCTCGCGGCGCGTCGCGAGCTCGGCGGCGAACTCGTCGAACTCCCCGAAGCGGCCCTCCAGCTCCTCGACCTGCACCAGCAGCCGCGAGAGCGAGGCGTCGCACTTCTCCGGCGAGTCGGCGACCGCGAGCGCGCTCTGCACCGCCTGCTGGAAGACCTTCACCTGCACGCCGAACTCGGCGCGCCCCTCGGAGCCTCGCAGCTCCTTCGCGCGCGACTGCACGATGGCGCGGGCGCGGTTGAGCTGGGCGAAGACCTCGCTCACCGCGTCGAGGATCTTCGTGCGCATCGTCGGGTCGTCGACCTCGAGTCCCGCCACGGTCTCCGAGAGCACCGTGAGCCCCTCGTGGACGGCGTCGACCTCCTTGGCCACGGGGGCGATCTCCACCGTGCGCGAGGCCTTGCCCGCCCGCTCGACCGCCGCCGCGATGGCGTCGAGCAGGGGCTTGAGCGAGTCGGCGTTGGAGAGGAAGTCCGCCGCGGCGAAGCTGGTCTCCTTGAAGCGAGCGTCGACGCCGGCCTCCAGCGCGTCGACCCGCGCGAGGTCCATGTAGCGCAGCTCTCGCAGCGTCCCGAGCGAGCCGCGCTGACGTCGCAGCGCCGTGAGCGAGTCCATGAAGGCCGCCGCGGAGCGCAGGTCCTCCGGGCGGCCGGAGAGGATCTCCCGCTGCTGCTCCTCGGCCTTGGAGAGCGCCTCCGTGGCGCGCCTCCGGATGGCCTCCACCTTCTCGAACTCGTCGATGATCTGCTCGGCGATGCCGCGCAGCTCCTTCACCGTCGAGAGCAGGTCGAAGGCCTCCTCGTGGCCGAGCCAGTGGAAGGCGTCCACCATCCGGCCGCTCGACCCGATGAGGTCCTCCCAGGTCTGCCGGGTGGGCGCGTCGGAGTTCGCCAGGCGCTTGAGCGAGAGCGCCTCGGAGATGCCCCGCACCAGGTCGGGGTTGCCCACCTTCGCCAGGAAGGACCCGGTCACCGGCGCCGTCGCCGCGAACTCCGCGGAGGTGAAGGGCGTGCGCCAGACCTGCACCGGGTGGACGCGCGTGGGCTCCGCTCCGGGCGGGGCGCGCACCACGATGAGGGTGCCGTCTTCGAAGAGCGAGTACCCGTGGCAGGCGATGGGCGAGGCCACCTCCTTGCGGATCAGGTTGTACGGGAAGAGCAGGTAGCTCCCGTCGGCGTCGCGGTAGAAGACGTAGAGCACGTCCTCGCCGTTGGGCGCCTTCACCGCCCGCTCGAAGTGCATCGGACCGCCGTCGGTCTCGAAGCGCTTGTGCTCCCCGGTGAGCAGGTAATACCCGTCCGGGTAGAGGATCCCCTGGTCCTCCGGGAGCGCGAGGCACGCCTGCTCCAGCGAGTCGACGCGCAGCACCTGCCGTCGCCGCGGGTTGTAGATGAAGTACCGCGACGCCGTCTCGCGGTAGGGCTTCACCCGGATGAGGATCAGCGCCCCGAGGCGCGCGTACGCGATCTGCGCGTCGTCGAGGGCCTGGTTGGCATCCTCCACGGGCTCCGAGTAGAGCCCCTGGCCCGTCGAGGTGTTGTTCTCGACCTTGATGGTGAGGTCGCCGCCGATGGTCTCGACGAAGACCTCGTCGAGGATCGACACGTGGGGGAAGCGCCCGTGCACCTGGTCGTCGCGGGTGGTGACCTTCCAGGCGAAGTCGTGCGCCCGAGGGCGGACGTGGTCGTCCTCGCCGCGCGCGTCCATGTATGAAACCCGGCCCGACGCGTCGATGCCCCAGCGCAGCACCCGCTTGTCGCGCTCGCCGGCGCCGGTGTTGAACACCGCGAGCAGCCGCTGGTCGGTGCGCCGGAGCTGGCCCAGGCGGGCGTCGCGCACGTAGCGGAAGAGGTCGGTGAAGTCCTTCTGGAAGCGCTCGTCGGAGAAGATCCCGCCGTCGTCGAGGGGGAGGGGGTCGAGCGTGAGCGCCGCCCCTTCGGGCCGCCCGAGGGCGAAGAGGGCGAACACGTCCGGGACCGTCACCTCGGCCTTCATCCCGACGAAGACGTCGAAGCCCACCAGCAGCCTCGCGCCGATCGCCACGATGTCCCGGGGGAGGCAGTTGTTCTCCGTGCGCACCCGCTCGGTCGCGACGAGCGCCAGCTCGCTCCCGCCGAAGACCTCCTTGCGTCGGGCGTTGAGCCGCTCGGCCTTCTGCGAGAGCGCCTCGGCGGTGGTGAGCAGCCGCCGGCGGATGACCTCGTAGCTGCCGCCGAGTTCATCCGTCGTCGTGGCCGCGCCCGTCGGCGCGTTCGGGGGGGGAGCGTCCGGCGAGGCGTCGGCCATGTGCGATCAGTCCTTGGGCGAGTCGTCGGAGATCGAGCCGAGCTGGCTCATCAGCCCTTTGAGCACCTCGCTCTGGTCCACCGCGCCGTCGATGGACTGACCCACCGTCACCGCGCGGATGAAGCGCTCGAAGAAGGCCCCGTCGCCGCCCACGATGTTGATCTTCGCGTGCTCGAAGGCCGCGCGCAGCACCTCCGCCTGCACCCCCGCGACGTCCTTCTTGGCGCGGATCGACTCCAGCGCGATCACCTTCTGCTGGTCGAGCCGCAGCCTGAACTCCTCGTGCTCGCGGCTCACGCTGTCGAGCGCCTTCATGGCCTCGGCCTTCTCGCCGATGCCCGAGGCCTCCGCGCTCATCTTCGCGCGGATCGCGCTCGCCTCCGCCGCGCCGGTCAGCTCCAGCGCCTTCGCGTCCGCCTCGCGCACCCGCGCCGCCGCGAGGCCCGCCGCCGAAGCCTCCGCCTGCAGGCCCTCCGCCATCCTCACCTTGGCGCGCGACTGCTTGTCCGCCACCTCCAGGTCCGCGTCCGCCAGCACCAGCCGCTGCCGCGCCTGCGCCCGGGCGACCTCCTCCGCCGCCTCCGCCGCCTTCACCTGCCGCGTGGTCAGCTGCGCCGCCTCGCCCTCGGCGCCGATCTTCAGCGCCTCGCGGTGACGGTTGGCCTCGGCGATGGCGCGCACGTCCTTGATGCGCTCCTCCTCCTCCGCGACGGTCTTGTCGACCGCGATGCGACCGCGCACCACCTCCGCGATCTCCCGCTTCTGCCGCTCGATCTCCGCCTGCCGGGTGATCTGCTGGGCGATCACGTCGCTCTCGCGCGTGGTGGCCTCCATCTGCCGCGCCCGCTCGACGCGCTCGATCTCCACGGCGATCTCGCGCTCCTTGTTCTTCATGGCGACGAGCACCGCGCGCTCGCGGGCCTGCTGCGCCACCAGGGTCTCCTCGGAGTTCTTCTCGTGAGCGAGCAGCGTGCGCTTGGCCTCCTCGTTGGCGATGCGCTGGGCCTCGTTCTGCTCCCGCGCCTGCGCGATGGCGACCTCCTTGTTCTTCCGGGCCTCGGCCTCGGAGCGCTTCTGCTCGAAGCGGAAGATCGCCTCGTCGCCCGCGAGGTTCTGCGAGCCGGTCTCCATGCGCTCCTTCTGGCGCAGCTCGTTGGTCTTGAGGTTCTGCGTCACCGTGAGGTCGGTGATCTTCCGGATGCCCTCGGCGTCCATGATGTTGTTCTGGTCGAGCGACTCGATCGGCGTCTGCTCCAGGTAGTCGATGGCGCAGTCGTCCATCACGAACCCGTTCAGGTCCTTGCCGATGATCTCGATGATCGAGTCCTTGAAGTGGTCTCGCTCCTTGTAGAGGTCCTCGAAGTTCATCCGCTTGCCGACGGTCTTGAGCGCCTCGGCGAACTTCGCCTCGAAGAGGCCCTCCACGGTGCCCTGGTCGCTCGCGCGCACGCACCCGATGGCCTGCGCGACCTTCAGCACGTCCTCGTGGGTCTTGTTGACCCGCACGAAGAAGGTGACCTTGATGTCCCCGCGGATGTTGTCCTTGCAGATCAACCCCTCCTTGCCGCGGCGGTCGATCTCGATGGTCTTCACGGAGATGTCCATCACCTCCGCGCGGTGGATGATCGGGTAGACGATCGCCCCGGTGAAGGTCACCAGGGGGTCGCTCTTCAGGGTGTTGACGATGAGGGCCTTGCCCTGATCGACCTGCCGGTAGAAGCGCGCCAGCAGCGCGAAGACGCCGAGCGCCAGCAACACCAGCGCGACCACCGCGACCAGGATGGGGATCAACTGCTCCATCAAACACTCCTCCGTCGAACTGTCACGGCCCTCAGCGGGCCAGCGACCCACCAGACGCGGCGCTACCGTATCACCCGCTTGACCGCGGCGTCGCCAGACTTCGCGACGGGCTCCGCCGCCGCGTCGGCCTTCGCCTCGCCCTCGACCCGCAGCGCCGTGAAGCGGTCGATGGGCTCGACCAGCACGATGCCCCTCTCCGCATCCCAGGACGTGACGATCACCCGGTCGCCCCGCTTGAGCGCGTCGCCGCCCTCGTGGCGCGCATCGATGAGCAGGCCCGCGCCGCCGTCGCCCACCAGCACCTGGCCGAAGCGCGCGTCGAGCCGGCCCGTCGAGACCTCGGCGACCTTGCCCACCAGGTGCTCCCGGCGCGAGGCCGAGTTGGCCACGAAGAGCGGCGCGATGGGCCGCGCGGACAGGCTCGCCAGCTTCAGCGACGACACCAGCGCCACCACGAAGAGCAGCCCCCGGAACACCGCCGACGGCAGGTAGCGCCCCGCCCCCTCGGCGAACATCACCGTGCCCAGCACGCTGATGAGCCAGCCCCAGATCACCAGCAGGCTCACGCTCACGGTCACCGGCAGCTTGCGCAGCCCGAGGGCACCCAGCGCGCTCAGCACGCCGCCGTCGCTGTCGACGTCCCCGCCGTCCACGTCGCCGTCGCCGCCCGCGTCCCCGCCGTCGATGTCCCCGCCGTGGTGGCCCCCGTGCACGGCGTCCGCGCCCACCGCGCCGTCGCCGTGGAGCGCGCCCTCGGCCGCTCCGTCCGCTCCGCCGTGCTCGGCGCCGCCCAGCACGTCGAGGTCGACGGCGCCCAGGAGCATCGAGATCCAGTAGAGCAGCACGACGCCCAGGAGCACCGAGTACATGGCCCCCGGGAAGGTCACGACCGCGTCGAGGAGGTGCAGCACGCGCGGACGATAGCACCGACGGCGCGCGTCCCCCGACCGCGCGAGCGCCGACCCGCGAGGGGAGCGACATTGCGCCGCACCCTGCGGTGTCTTGCGGCAGCGCCTCGCGAGGGGTCGCGCTGGTTTTCCAAGCTGGTTCGCGCCGTGCACAGGGGCACCGGACCGATGAACCACAGCGCCCGGCTCCCCCCGTCGAAGTCCACGTCCGGCGGGCGGGACACCCTTGGCGACGCGCTGCGCTCGGGGTGGCGGGCGATGGCCGTCGACTGGTGGCAGAGCTGGGTGGACGTCGCCCGCTCCCGCGGCCTCGCGGCGGACCTCGTCGCGGGCCTCACGGTCGCCGCCGTCGCGCTGCCGCTCAACGTGGCGCTGGCCGTCGCGAGCGGTCTGCCGCCGGTGGCCGGGCTCATCGCGGGCGCCGTGGGCGGGGTCATCGCCGCGAGCTTCGGCGGGGCGAGGTTCCAGGTCACCGGGCCCGCGGCGGCGCTCAACGTGATGGTGCTCGCGCTGGCCCAGAACTTCGGCGCGACGGGCGTGGCCGCGGCGGCGATGCTCATCGGGCTCATCCAGGTCGTGCTGTCGCTCTCGATGGCGGGCCGGCTCGGCCGGCGCGTGCCCGAGTCGGTGCTCGCGGGCTTCACCACCGGCGTCGGGCTCAAGCTCCTCGACAGCCAGATCCCCGAGGTGCTGGGCTTCGACTACCGGGTCTTCGAGCTCGCCCAGATGATGCACCGCCCCGCGTGGCTGCATCAGGTCTCGTGGACCGCCGTGGTCGCCGGGCTCTTCGTGGCCTTCCTGGTGAGCTCGACGCGCCACCTGAAGCGCTTCCCCGCGGCCATCATCGGCATCGGGCTCATCACCGCCGTCTCGGTCTACCTCCGCTGGGACCTCGAGCGCGTCGGGGCCGTCTCCGCGGCCATCCCCCGCCCGACCTTCCCCAGCATCCCCGACGAGCGCTGGATCGACCTCGCCGCCGCCACCCTCCCGCTCGCCCTGCTGGCCGCGGTGGAGTCGCTGCTCTCGGCGCGCGCGGTCGACCGCATGACCCCTGGGGTCAAGCCCCACAACCCCGACCTCGAGCTCTTCGGGCAGGGCCTCGCCAACTTCAGCGTCGGGCTCCTCCAGGGGATGCCCGTCAGCGGCGTGATCGTGCGCTCCGGGGTCAACGTCCAGAGCGGCGCGCGCACGAGGCTGGCGGCGCTGGTGCACGGCGTCCTGCTGGCCGCGGCGGTGCTGCTGCTGGGGCGCACCATCGCGCAGGTCCCGCTGGCGGCGCTCGGTGGCCTGCTCTGCGTGGTGGGCTTCCGGCTCGTCGAGGTGGGCACGCTGATCGAGCTCGCCCGCAAGGAGCGCATCGAGGCCGCGGCCTTCGTGGTGACCGCCGCGGGCACCGTGACCGGTCACCTGGTGTCGGGCCTGCTCGCGGGCCTCGTGCTCCACGCGGTGCACGCCTGGCTGCACCGCCACGAGCACGCCGCCGAGGCGCAGCTCTCCATCCGGCGAGAGAAGGGCATCCGCGCCGTGCTGGGCCGCGACGAGGCCAAGGGGCGCCGTCCCTCGACGGAGCTCAGCGCGCCGGGGCACCAGAAGTGGCTCAACCAGATCAGGGACCGCGCCCTGGTGTCGGCCTCGTCCTTCGTGCACCGGCAGGCCTCGGTGATCGGCCGGGTGGTGATGGGAGAGAACGTCCACATCGCGGCGGGCAGCTCGGTGCGCGCGGACGAGGGCTCGCCCTTCTTCATCGGCAGCAACACCAACCTCCAGGACGGCGTGGTGGTGCACGCGCTCAAGAACAAGTGGGTCTCCGTCGCCGGGGAGGACTGGGCCGTGTACGTGGGGCGCAACGTGTCCATCGCGCACAACGCGCTGGTGCACGGGCCCTGCTACATCGGCGACGACACCTTCGTGGGCTTCAAGGCCGTGGTGCACGACGCGGTGGTCGGGTCGCACTGCTACATCGGCATCGGCGCCGTGGTGGTCGGCGTGGAGGTGCCCGACGGGCGCTTCGTCCCGCACGGCGCGATCGTCGACTCGGCGGACGCCGTGGAGCGGCTGCCGCTCGTGGGCGAGGTGCACCGCGAGTTCAACGAGGACGTGGTGGAGGTCAACCGCGGGCTCGTGGCGGCCTACCGCGAGATCGAGGACGGCCCCGCGCCGGAGCGCCCGAAGGCCCACGAGGTCGAGCGCCGCGGCCCGAGCTGGGACCAGCGATGGCAGCCCGAGCGCGACCCCAACCGCTTCTGAATCGCCCGCGAGAAGAGGATGAAACTTCGATGATCGTCTTGGGACTGCTGATCGGCGTCTTGATCTATGGGGCGATGGTGGCCTCGCGCTGCTTCTTCCGGGTGGGGGAGGGACACCTCGCGGTGCTCACCGCCTTCGGGGCCGTCGAGCGCGACGCCTCCGGAGGGCTCCGCACCTGGGGCCCCGGGCTGCACCGCAAGCGCCCATGGCAGAAGGTGGTGTTGGTCCCGACGATGGAGCAGTCGGTCGAGCTCTCCGGGGAGAAGGGAGGGCAGATGGCCATGGCCGAGGACGGCACCGTGCTGCGCTTCGACTCCATCCTCCGCTATCAGCCCATCGAGTCGCGGCTGGAGGAGTTCCTCTTCGGGCTGCGAGCGCCCATCGAGCACATCACCGGGCTCTTCACCTGTCTGCTGCGCAACGAGATCGCCAACTTCCGCGCCGAGGCGGCGCCCTCGCGAGACCTCGCCCGCGCCGACCTGGGCGCCGGAGGCGGGGCCTACGCGCTCATCCGCCGAGAGCGCGTGGCCCTCAACCGCCGCATCGCGGAGTTCTGCCGCACGCAGATCGGCGACCGCTACGGGGTGCACTTCAACGCCGTCGACCTCACGGACATCCTTCCGCCCGACGAGCTCGCCGAGGCGCTCAACGGGATGATCCAGGCGCAGACCGAGGCGGAGGCGCTCTACTTCCGAGCGCAGGCCGACTGCGAGCAGCGGGTGCTCGCCTCCGAGCAGGGCATCGCCATCGCCCACGCCCGCGCCCAGGCCGTGGAGACGGAGGTCCGCACCCTCGGCGCCGCGCTCGCCGCGCTCCACCAGCAGGGGACCCTCCGCGACTACGTCGAGCGCCGACGCGCGGAGGTGCTCTCCGAGTCCCGCGCCGTCTTCGTCAAGGACCACTCATGAACAGCGCCGAGGTCTTCCGTCTCTTCTTCGGCGTGCTGGCGGGCATGGCCGCGATCCCCTTCCTCATCTCCATCGCCCGGACCATGACCGTGGAGGTCGATGACGAGGAGGCGGTGCTCATCACCAGCTTCGGCCGGCTGGTGCAGACGCTGCGGGAGCCGGGGCTGCGCTGGCTGCCCTCGCGGATGCTCCCCTGGGTGTCGCTGCGCACGGTCTCGCTGCGGCGCGACTTCCGGCTCTTCGACGACGTGCACGTCAACGACGCGCGCGGCACCACGCTGATGGTCGACCTCTGGCTGGAGTTCCGCATCGAGGACCCGGCGCGCGCGCTCTTCGGCGTCGCCGACTGGGACCGCTCCCTCCAGAACCTCGTCTCCCACGCGGCGACCTCCATCCTCGGCAACCGCGAGTTCTCGCAGATCCTGAGCGACCGCACGGAGCTCGGCGAGCGGCTCCAGCACGACATCTCCGACGAGACCGCGCGCTGGGGCCTCAAGATCGAGCGGGTGTTCATCCGCAACGTGAAGCTCCTGCCCGAGGTGTCGCGGCAGATCTTCGGCACCATCGCCGCCCGGCTGGAGCGCGCCAAGGCGGCCCTCGACGAGAACGGCCGGCTGGCCGCCGCGCAGCTCGAGGCCGACACGGGGGTGAAGGTCGCCGCGCTGGTGGCCGAGGCCAAGGCCCGGTACCCGCTCGCGGTGGGGAGAGCGCTCGCGGCGCTGCGCGACCAGCCCGAGGTGCTCGCGGCCTACCAGGAGCTGTACGCGCTGTCGCTGCTGCGCCCGCACCGGACGGTCGCCTTCCGCGGCTTCGAGGGCGAGGCGATGCGCGCCGTGGACGCGGCGATGCTCTCCCCGTCGGGCCACGAGATCAGCGGGATCGCGCCGCTCACCGGCGCCGCCGAGCGGGTGCTCAACGGCCACGGAGAGCGGGCGATCAACGGGCGGTAGCGGCCCTCGACTACGGGCGGCTGACGGCCACGGAGAAGGTACCCGTGTAGGTTCCGTAGCCGTCGACCGTGAGGGTGTGGATGCCGGCCCCCGAGGGGATCGTCCCGTTGATGGCCGACTGCAGCGAGCACGAGTCGTCGTTGCACGCGTCGCCGACGCCGGTCCCGTTGCGCAGGTACATCACCGTGTCGTAGGCCGCGCGGCTGCACAGCGACGCAGAGAACGGCCCGCCGGTGGCCTCCGGGCAGGTGCGCCACCACCAGGTCGCCTCGCCCGCCGAGGCCCCGCCGCAGGCCCCGCCGATCTGGCCCGACCCGGAGGTCGCGCCCGCCTGCGTGGTGCTGCCTGCGGGGAGCGCCGACAGCGCGCCGCCGCCGACGGCCAGGTGCTGGAAGCGCAGGTTGATCGTTCCTGTCTGGCCGCGGAACCCGGCCACCACGAGGTACCAGGTGCCCGCCGTCAGCCGGGCGACCACCGCCGAGTCCGTGCGGGAGGCGCATCCCGCCGCGGTGATGTCGTCGTTGCAGAGCACGTCGCCCGCGGTGGTGCTCGCCGTGAGAGCAGTGGAGCAGTCGCGCGCGAAGTACATCACCGTGTCGAAGCCGCTACCGACCGTGTCGGCGTAGACGATCTCCGGCGAAGGTCCGGGGATCACGATGCGGTAGAAGACGTCCGCCCCCGCGAGCGCCGAGCACGGGGCCGTCATCGTGTTGTCGGCCCCGATGTTGGTCCCCACGACCGTCGTGCCCGACGCCGTCATCGAGATCGTGAACGCCCCGGCGCAGGTGTCGTTCGCGGGTCCGGCGGAGCGGCACGCGCCCATCACGCAGGTCTGCCCCGTCGCGCAGGGCGCTCCGCAGCGGCCGCAGTGGGCCGCGCTGGTGTTGTGGTCCACCTCGCAGCCGTTGGTGGCCACGCCGTCGCAGTTGCCGTAGCCCGTGTTGCACGTGAGGCCGCAGGCGCCCGCGGCGCAGGCGCCGGTCGCGTTGGCGGCCGCCGCGCACGGCGACGAGCTGTAGCCCTGTCCGTCGGCGTTGCACACCTGCCGCGCCGTCGCGCTGGCGCAGACACCGGTCGCGCCGGGCGTGCACGTCCACGGGGTGCAGAGGCCCGCGCCGAGGCAGGCGTTCATCGCGGGGCAGGGCGCCGGGTCGTAGCCGAGGCCGGTGGCGTTGCACTGCCGCCGGGTGCTCACGTCCGCGCAGGAGTACGCGCCCGCCGTGCAGACCCGGTCGAGGCACAGGCCCGCGCTGCAGGTCTGCGCCGCGGTGCACGCGGTCGTGGTGAACCCCAGGCCGTCGGCGTTGCAGACCCGCCGCGAGGAGCCGTCGCACACGCCCGTCCCCGGCGTGCAGATCCAGGCGCCGCAGCGGCCCGTGTCCGTGGTGCAGCTGGTGCCCGAGGCGCACGCGACCGTCGCCCCGTAGCCGAGGCCGTCGGCGCTGCACTCGTGCGTCCCGCTCGCCCCGACGCAGCTCGGCGTGCCCGGGGTGCAGAGCCACGGGACGCAGGCGCCGCCGCTGCACGACCGCCCCGCGGCGCAGGGCGACGAGGCCCACGCGAGCCCCTCGGCGTCGCAGGTCTCGACCGCGCCCGCGTTGCCCGCCGGGCAGCGCGTCGCGCCGGGGGTGCAGACGCGCGGGCGGCAGACGCCGTCGCGGCATCCCTCGGTGGTCCCGCAGGGGATGTCCGCCGTCCCCTGGCCGTCGGCGTTGCACACCCGACGCGCGGAAGGCGACGCGCAGGTCGACGAGCGAGGCGAGCAGGTCCACGGGGTGCACACGCCCGCGCCGAGGCAGGCGTTCATGTCCGGGCACGGCGCCGGGGTCGACCCGAGGCCGTCCGTGTCGCACTGGCGGCGGGTGTCCGGGCCGGTGCAGGCGAAGCTCCCGGGGACGCACACCCGGTCGACGCAGACGCCCGCGCGGCAGCTCTGCGCGGCGCCGCACGCGGTCGGGGTGGTGCCGAGCCCGTCGGCGTTGCAGAGCTGCGCGGTGTTGCCCTCGCAGCTGCGCGTGCCGGGCATGCAGACCCACGACGCGCACATCCCGGTGCGGGCGTCGCAGGCGTTCATCGCCGGGCAGCTCATGGCCTTGCCGTACCCGAGGCCGTCGTCGTTGCACCGGCGCGCGGAGCCCGTCCCGACGCAGCTCGCGCTGCCCGGGGTGCAGACCTGGGCCATGCAGGCGCCGTCGCGGCAGCTCTGCATCTCGGCGCACGCGGACGCGGTGTACCCGAGGCCGTCGGCGTCGCAGACCTCGCGGCGGTTGAAGCTCCCGGCCATGCAGCGGGACGAGCCCGGCACGCACACCCGATCGACGCACTCCCCGGCGCGGCAGCTCTGGCTCGCGGTGCAGGGCGACGGGGCGAAGGCGCTGCCCCGGGGGTCGCACACCTCGTGGACGCCGCCCTCGGTGCAGCGCCCGGCGCCGGGGGTGCAGACCCGGTCCACGCAGCGGTTGCCGGCGCCGCAGAACTGCGACCCGCTGAGGCAGTCGACGTCCGCCGCGCACTCGACGCAGACCATGAGGATGGGCTCGCAGACCAGGCCGAGGTCGCTGCACTGGCGCGACGAGGCGCAGGGCCGCGGGCGCGCCACGCAGCTCCCGAGCTGGCACCGCTCGCTCGCGGCGCAGTCGACGTCGGCCGCGCAGTCGACGCAGAACCCGAGCGCCGGGTCGCAGACCTGTCCGGGGCACTGGCGAGTCGAGGCGCACATCGTCGCGGGCACGCAGCGCTGCTGCACGCACGCGGCGGGCGCGCCGGGGCAGTCCAGCCGGGTGCGGCACTGCACGCAGGTCCCGCGGTCGCGGTCGCAGACGGCGCCACCGGCGGGGCAGTCGGAGTCCATCCGGCAGGGGCGGGGCGCCGCGTCGGGCGCGTCGTCGGAGGTGGCGGAGCCGTCGGTGCTGGAGACGTCGGGCGAGGACGAGAGGTCGGGTGCAAGGTCGCTCCCGGCGTCGGCGCTCGTCGGGTTGGCCGCGCTCGTACAGCCCACGAGGGCCAGCAGGGCGAAGACCTGGATCCACGCGGTAATGCCTTGACGATGGATGGAAGCGCTCAACGCAGTCTCCTCACGCCGCCCCCACGAGCGGACCGGCGCGAGTCTGCGCGAGGCGACCGGGGGACGTCTATGGCGGCTTCGAGTACTTCGGTCCCCCCTGGTGGCGCCGGTCACCTCCGTAGATGGCCGAACGGATCGTGAGCCTCGGTCCGGCGCCCGGAGTGGGGCGCCCTTCCGCGGCCCGCGAGGGGTGTACCGTCGGGGCGATGATCCCCGTCGCGCCGCACGTCCATCCGCTGCACCGCGGGCACCAGGTCGTGGTCGCGCTGGCGGTCGCCGCGCAGGCCTTCGCCCTCGCCCTCGTGTCGCCGTGGCTGCAGCCCTCGTGGTGCGTGGCGCTCGCGGTGGCAGTGGGCGTCTCGGCGCTCCCGGCGCTGCGCACTCGCGAGGTGCTTGCGGCCCTCGCGGCGCGCTTCGCGCTGACGCTGGGCGCCCTCGGGGTGGCGGGCGCGGCGATCGCCGTGGCGTACTCCTTCGGTTGGACGGAGTCCCTCTACCCGCGGGCGAACCCGGCGCTCAACCTCGCGGCGGCGGGGTTCTGGCTGTGGGCGCTGCACGCGCCGCTGACGATGTCGCGCTGGTGGGTGGCCACCCGCCCCGCGCAGGACGGGGCGCTGGAGGTGCTCGAGCCATCGGGCGTCTCGCTGCTCGCGACGGCGGTCGCTCTGACGGCGCAGAACCCCGCGCTGGCCTGGTCGACGGCGCGAGGCACGGCGTACTCGACGGGCCTCTGCGCGGCGCTGGGCGTCGGGCTGCTGGGGTGGTCGTGGTGGGCGCAGGCGCGGCGGCGGGCGTGGATGCGGCGCGTGGTGGCGGGCGTCGACCCGACCTGGGAGATGGTGGACGCGGACGACTCGGCGACGGCCGAGCCGTGGACGCACGCGAGCGAGGGCGACGGGGCCCCGAGGATGCTGCGGCTGCGCGGCGAGGGAGAGCACTACCGGGCGGCCGGGGTGAGGGTGCCGGTGGCGCGCGTGGGCGCGAGAGACGAGCGCGCGTGGTGGGTGCGCCGGGGGCTGCACGTGGTGGCGCTCTTGTGGGCCTGCTCGCTGGTCCACTGGGGTGCGTGGAAGCTGCTGCACTTCTGGCCCGAGGACCGCTGGGGCGCGGTGGTCGCCGCGCTGGCGGCGGTGCGCGTGGACTCCTACGACGAGGGGGTGGTCGCCGCCCCGGAGCTGCGGAGCCCGGTGGCGTGCGAGCGCGGTCGGTGGTGCTCCCTCTCCTGGGCGGAGCCCACCGTGTCGGGGGAGGACGCGCAGGTCCACGCGGTCCTGCTCTGCCAGCTCCAGAACAGCGGGTGGTTCCAGTGCCAGGAGGGGGGCGAGCGCCACTCGGGGCGGGTGCGACCGGCCGCGGCGCAGGCGCTGATCGAGGCCACCGAGCGCTTCGCGGCGGTGCAGCGCGTGCTGCCGGTGAACGGGTTCCCGGCGCTGTTCGTCACGCTCGGGGGGTCGGAGCGGAGCTACGCGATGGCCTTCCCGCGCTCGCACGAGATCGGCCGGGCGCTGCGGCATCGCCTCTGGCGGTCGTACTGAGTCACGCGGCCGATGATGTGGTCCGGTCGAGGCGCCCCGCGTCCGAGCGCGCCATCCCAGCGCGCCTCACCCGGAGCGAAGCGAAGGGGGCGACCGACCACGCTCACGGACGACGCCTCACCGCCTCGGTCGACCGGCGGGCTCTTCGCCGAGCCACGCGTCGACGGCCGCTCGGTCGAGGGTGATCACCACCCTCTTCGCCGTCGCCGTCACGTCCCCTGTCGGCCAGTCCGACGCCCGCATCGCCTGCCGCACCCGCCGCGCCGTCGCCCGGTTCGCCCTCGCCGCCTCTCGTGCCGCCGCACCCGGCGCGCGAGGGCCCTCCTGCTCCGCTCGAAGCGCGCGCGTGGCCGCCTCGATCGCCCGTCGGCTCGCCCGCGCGACCGGCTCGCCGCCGATGGTGCGACGCCCCGAGAGCCACGCCCCGAGGCCCCCACGCCCACCCGCCTGCTCGACGTGCGTCAGCAGCGCGTACGACCGCTCCAGGCCGAGCGGGAGCGCCTGCGCCGCGGTCATCCCCGCGGCGACCTTCATGAGCTTTCGCGCTTGCCGCGGCGAGACGCCGCCCTCGGCCCGCAGCAGCTCCGCGAGGCTGCCGGCGTCGCGCGCGGTGTAGAGCTTCGCCCGCTTGATCTCCAGCAGCGCGGCGCCCAGCTCGTGGAAGCGCGCGGCCATGTCCCGCCGGTGCGCGTCCATCTCGGCGAGCAGCGCGGAGAGGCGCGACTCCCTGGCGCTCGTGCTCTCGTCGATCATCGCCCGCAGGGCGCGCAGCGTCGTGTCGTCGTCCGAGGAGCTCATGGCGGAGGGGACGATGGTGCCCGCAGAACGGCGGCGCCGGAAGTCGCGCCGACAGACGTCTGACGTTCCAGCGGCACCCACTGGCTGCCGCTCGAGGTCCATACGTCTGGCGGCGTGGGGCGGCGTGCCCCCTTGCCCCGCTGCCGCGCGCCCTGACCCCCGCGCTCAGCTCCGTTCGGCACACAAGTCGATGCGAGGCCTGAAGCCAAGGAGTTTCGTGAGCACTCTGCCGACCGTACGCCCCGGACCGGGGTCTGGCCTTCGCCTGCACCGCCGGGCTCACCAGGGCGTGCGCTCGCTGGAGTGCCGCCCACTCCGC
>CBIHPK010000132.1:0-24085 GCA_966211675.1 uncultured Myxococcaceae bacterium | reverse complement strand
CCGATCGGGGCGCAGTCGCGGTCGTCGAGGCAGCCGTCCAGGCAGGTCTCGGTGGTGGCCTCGCAGTAGCGGCGGAGGGGACAGGTGTCCGGCGAGCTGAGGCAGCCGACGCAGCGGCCCGTCGACGCGTTGCAGAGGGGACGGAGGGGGTCGGCGCAGTCGTCGTTCTGGACGCAGGCGACGGGGGCGTCGACCGGAGGAAGGTCCACGGCCGGGACGTCGGGGGCCGAGGCCTCCGGCGCATCGGGGAGCGGCGCGTCGGGGGTCGGCACGTCGGGGGCGCTGGCGTCGGCGTCGGCGTCGAGGGCGCCGGCGTCGACGGGCGGCGGGGTGTCCTCGCTGACGACATCGGGCTCCGGAGAGGCGGAGTCCACGGCGCCGTCACCGCCGATCACCGCGCCGCCGAAGCGTACGCACCCGCTGGACATCGCCGCCACCAGGAGCCCTGCGAGGGCGACGCCACGCGCCGTGAACGACGAAACCATCACCAGGGTTCTCTCCACCATCCGAAGCCGCGGACCCGCCATTCGATCGAGGCGTCGAGGATCCTACTGCACCCGTGGAGGGTTGCCGGTAGTTTCGGGCCCCGAGCGGACTCCCTCCGGGTGAGATCACCGACGCGGGCGATCCAGCGGGTCCGGCGGGGGCGAATGTTGGCGCGATGCACCGCGGTTGGGCGATCATCCCCGACCGATCGCCGGAGCGACTCAACGCCCGACGAGGAGGAACGTCCGTCATGTCGAGGCACGCCCCCATGGCCCGCATCGCTCGCTGGGTGGTGGCCCTCACGCTCGTGTCGCACCCCGCGTGGGCGCAGGAGCGAGACCGCCTGGCCGCGCGCCTGGAGCTCGGTGCGGGCTCGATGCTGTCGAGCTTCCAGCGCAACGAGGACCGCGGGGCCTTCAACGGAGACACGAAGGGCTACGACGTCGGGCTTCACGCCGCGCTGCGCCTCGCCTGGTCGATCACCGACGCCTTCGCGCTGCAGGCCTCGCTCTCCAACTGGGGCTTCCCCACGAACGACGGGCGCCAGGCGGGATGGGTCTTCGCTCCGATGCTGGGCGCTCGCTTCGAGCCCTCGCTGGGCTCCGTCGGCCGGGCCTTCGTCGACGGCAACCTCGGGGTCGGGATGACCGGCGACGAGCGCGCCCTGCAGCTCGACGTCGGCGTGGGCTTCGAGTTCGTGGTGAGCCCTTCGCTCTCCGTCGGCCCGGTGCTGCGCTACGGCCAGACGGTGCAGCCCGACTCGCGCGCTGGGGCCCAGCCCGAGCCCTACCCCGACGACGCCCGATACCTGGTCGGGGGACTCTCCCTGTCGCTCCGATCGGCCGAGCCGGCGGTCCCTCGCCCGGCGCCCGTCGCGACCGTGCTCGCCGCCTCGCGCGACCCCGACGGCGACGGCGTCCCGGACTCCGAGGACCTCTGCCCGACCACGGCCCGAGGCGAGCGGCCCGACGGGTTTCGCCCGGGCTGCCCCGTGCGCGACCGCGACGAGGACGGCGTCCCCGACGAGCGGGACCTCTGCGTCGACGTGGTGCAGGGCCCCGAGGCGGACCCGATGCGACCGGGCTGCCCCGCCCCGGACTCGGACCACGATGGCGTCCGCGACCACGCCGACGCCTGCCCCGAGGTCGGGCCCGGGGCGATCCCCGACCCGGCGCGACCGGGCTGCCCCGACGGCGACCGCGACGGCGACGGGTACCCCGACTCGCGCGACCGCTGCCCCGCGCAGGCCGAGACCTTCAACAACCTCACCGACGACGACGGCTGCCCGGAGGCGCAGGCCCCGATGGTGGAGATCCGCTCGGGGATGATCCATCTCCAGGGCAACCCGGTGAACTTCGGGCCCGCGAGCGATCGCATCATCGGGAGGCGCAGCTTCGACATCCTCGACGCGCTCGCGGCGGTGCTTCGCGCCCACTCGGAGATCGCCCGGGTGGACATCCAGGGCCACACCGACAACCGCGGCGACCGGGCGACCAACCTGGAGCTCTCCTCCCGCCGCGCCCGCGCCGTGCGGACCTACCTGGTCGACCACGGGGTCGCCCCGGAGCGCGTCGAGGCCCACGGGCTCGGGCCCGACCGCCCGATCGCGAGCAACGCCCGATCCGAGGGGCGCGCCACCAACCGACGGGTGGAGGTGCATATCCTCGACGTGCTCCCGGGCGCCGCGACGCCCTCCCGCTGATCGCGCACGCCTCCTGCACTTCGACCGTCGCGTGGGAACCTTCGCGGGTCCACCCACGTCAGAGCCCACCGATGTTCCACACGGCACGTCCACCCAGCGCCACCGCCTTTCGCGCCGCGTTCTCACGGTGGCGGGGGGTCGTGCATCGAGGGCAGCTCCTCGCGTGGGGTCTGCGCGGGGCCTCGGTGGGCGCGCTGATCGCTGGCGCCGGGGCCACGGCCGCGTGGGCGGGCGGACACCCCGGGGCGGCGCTCCCGGCGATCGCGGCGGTCCCGCTCGGGGCGCTGCTGGGCGCCGGGCTCGCCCGGCGGAGGCGCTGGGACGACACGGCGGTGGCCCTCTACCTCGACGCCCGCGGCGGCAGCGCGGAGGTGATCACCACGGCGCTCCAGTCGGCCGAGGGATTACCGGGTGAAGTAAGCGACCACCTTCGCCGGGAGGCGGTGCTCGCGATGCGCTCGCTCGACGGGCGCTCGCTGGTGCGGTTGCGGGCGCGGGGGCCCATCGCCGCGGCGGCGCTCTGCGTGGGCGCGCTGGCGATGTCCTTCGTGCCCCGAGCGGTCCCCGCGGCCCCGATGACGACGGCGGCCATGCCCGAGTCGGAGACGGTGCAGATCGACTCGCCCGAGGGCTGGTCGGCGGTGGAGCAGCTCTCGCGGCTGCGGACGCGTGACGAGCAGCGCGCCGAGCGGTTGCAAGCGCTGTCCGCGGAGGCGAGGCGGCTGCGAGAGCGGCTGATGTCCGGGATGGATCAGCGCGAGGCCCTGGCGGCGGCGGAGCGGCTGCGAGCGGCGGTGGCGGCGGAGCGCTCGCGTGCCTGGGAGGGCGCGGCGGAGCGCGGGGTGGGGATGGCCGCCGGGGCGCTCGCGAGGATGGGCTTCGAGGGCGCCGCGGAGGCGCTGGCCGCGAGGGACGTGGAGGCGCTCGATCGGGCGATGGAGCGCCTCGCCAACGCGCGCGAGGCGGCCGATCGGCAGCGGGCGCAGGAGGCGCTCGAGGCGGCGGCCGAGGCGGCGGCGGGCGCGGGCGCCGAGGAGGTGGCGGCGGAGCTGCGGGAGGAGGAGCAGCTGCTGCGGCGCAGGGCCGATCGCAACCGGCTGCTGCGGGCGCTGGCCGAGCAGCTCGGCCGGAGCGAGGACGTGCGCCGGGCCGCCGAGCACCTGGAGCGCCTGCCCTCGGATGCGAGCGCGAGAGACCTCGCGGAGGCCATGGAGCGGGCCCTCGCCTCGCTGAGCCCGGAGGAGCGGGAGCGGCTCGCGGCGAGGATGCGGCAGGCGATGACCCGCGCGGCGCAGGCCTCGCGCGCGGGCGAGATGGACGGCGCGGCGCAGGGCGCGGGCGAGGAGCCGATGAGCGCGGAGGAGCTCGCGCGGCGGCTGAGGGAGTTCGCGCAGTCGGACGGCGACGGCGACGGCGACGCGCAGGGGCAGGCGGGAGGCCCCGGGGGCGTGCCGATCCCGATGGGGGGCGGGGGCGCTCGGTCGATGCAGCGGAGCCTCGACGGCGCGAGCGCTGGGATGGACCGGGCGGTGGCGCAGCTGCGCAGGCCCGGCGGCGCCGACGAGGGACAGGGCGGCGCGGGGCGCGGCGGCGGACCGGGCGAGCACGGCGGATCGACGGCCGCGGTGGACCAGGCCGGGGGCCTGCGGGCCCGGGCGCGAGGGCCCGTGCGGGGCCCCGGGATGGCGGGCGGCGTCGTGCAGCGGGTGACAGGGAGCGCCGGGGGCGTGGCCCGCACGCTGCGCACCGGGGCGCTGGAGGGCGCGGCCGCGGAGGAGCTCCGAGGGGTCGACCGGTCGGACATCCCCGCGGAGTACCGCGCCCAGGTCCGGACCTACTTCCAGCCATGACCACCTCAACGCGAGCGGAGCCACAGCAGTGACGGACGAGAAGCACGGGCCCATCGGTGAGCGGCTCCGCGACGCGGCGGTGGCGCTGGGCCGGCTGCGAGGGGCGATCGGCGAGGTGATCGTGGGACAGCGCGAGGTGGTCGACCACGTGCTGATCGGGCTCCTCGCGGGCGGCCACGTGCTGCTGGAGGGAGCACCCGGCGTGGGCAAGACCTCGCTGGTGCGGGCGCTGGCGGACAGCGTGGCGCTGAGCTTCGGGCGCATCCAGTTCACGCCCGACCTGCTGCCCGCGGACATCCTCGGCGCGCAGGTGCTCACCTCCACCCCGGAGGGGCAGAGGGGCTTCGCGCTCCACCGCGGTCCGATCTTCTGCCAGGTGCTGCTGGCCGACGAGATCAACCGGGCGTCGCCGCGCACTCAGAGCGCGCTCCTCGAGGCGATGCAGGAGCACGCCGTGACGCTGGCGGGGGAGCGCCACCGGCTGGGTCCGCCCTTCTTCGTGCTGGCCACGGAGAACCCCATCGAGATGGAGGGCACCTACCCCCTCCCCGAGGCGCAGCTCGACCGCTTCCTGCTCAAGGTGCTGGTGCACGAGCCCGCGGAGGACGAGCTCGTGGCCGTGCTCACCCGCACCACCGGGGCGCTCACCCCGACGGTCCCCCGGGTGCTCGACGCCGACACGCTACAGGGCCTGCAGACCCTCTGCCGCGAGGTCGCGGTCTCCGACGCGGTCGCCCGCTACGCCGCCCGCCTCGTGCGAGCGAGCAACCCCGCCTCGCCGGAGGCTCCGCCGCTGGTGAAGCGCGCGGTGCGCTACGGGGCGGGCGTGCGCGGGGCGCAGGCGCTGGTGCTGGGCGGGCGGGCGATCGCGCTGATGGACGGCCGCGCGCAGGTGGGCTTCGCCGACGTGGCCGCGGTGGCGCCGGCGGCTTTACGTCACCGGGTATTGCGGTCCTACGAGGGCGAGTCCGAGGGGGTGGGCACGGACGCCGTGGTGCAGGCGCTGCTCGACGCGGTGCGCGCGCGGCCCGACGCCGTGGAGCGCGCGCTCCGGGAGCGGGACCGTTGAGGCTCCGCGCGGTCGCGGCCTCGCTGGGGTGCGTGCTCGCGCTCTCCCGCGCCGCGTCCGCAGGGGTCACCCTGGAGGTGCGCCCGCTCTTCGGCGAGGCGTGCCTCCCTCGCGAGGGCGGCGGCGAGGTGCGGGTGCGCGTGGAGAACACCGGCGCTCGCCCCCTGCGCGCGGTGCTGATGGTCGACGCGACCGCCCCGCGGCCCGACCGCCCGAGGACCCGCCACGCCTGGACGGTGCGCGTCGGCGCCCGCTCGGAGGCCACCGTCTCCGTGGACACCCCGAGGCCGCTCGCGGGCGGGGCGATGACCTTCCGGGTGCTGGGCGAGGACGGCCGCTCGCTCGCCACCACCACGCTCACGCTGCCCGGGGGCGAAGCGTCGCTGATCCTCGACGCGACGCCGGGGCACCGCTTCGCCAACGCCCAGCGCGCCGGGGCCGGGGGGCTGCTCTCGGGCGACGCGGGCGCCGACGGGGACCTCGGCCGCGCAGGGATCTTTCGTGCGCTCAGCGGTGGCACGGACCCGGCGCCGCTCCCCTACGCGGGCGTGACCTGCGCGGTCGAGCGGCCCGCCGGGAGCGAGACCCCTCGGCTGCCCCGGCTCATGGCGGGCTACCGCGCGGTGGCCCTGGTGCTGCTCGACAGCCCCTCGCTCAACGGACTCGGGCCAGCCGAGCGGCAGGCGCTCGCGGGCTACGTCGCCAGCGGAGGGTCGCTCGGGGTGATCGTACGGTCGCTGAACGATCTCCGGCACCCGACGCTGAGCGCTCTCGTCGGCGAGGGGGTGTCGTCGCTCCCGATGCCTCCGTGGTCCCGCGACCCCGGGGTGCTCGACCCCTGGATGGCCCCTCGCGTGGTGCCGCAGGCCGCCACGCTGGTGGGCTCCCGCTCCTGGGGCGGCGGTCACCTCGACGCCCGCTGGCTCGCCGCCGTCGACCGCAGCGTCCCGGCGGGCACCCTGGGCGCCTCGGCCCGCTACGGCGACGGCATGGTCCACCTGCTCTCCTGGGACCCGTCGCAGACCTCGGCCCTGGAGGATCCATGGTCCGCCCGCACGGTGCTCCAGCTCGCGGCGCACGCCGACCGCGACCGCGCGCCTCGGCTCTTCGCCCCGGAGCCGGAGACCCTGCCCATACCCGATCCGGTAAGGTTCTTCCTCGCGCCGTCGGGGCGCCCGGGCCTCGGGCTGCTGCGGGCCGGCGCGGTCGTCGCCGCCTTCGCCGCCGCGGTGCTGTTCGCCGCCTGGCTCACCCGTCGCCTCGGCGCCCGATCGCTGCGGCCCGCGGTGTACGGGGCGCTCGCGCTCGCCGCGTGGGTGGTGCTGGCGCGCGAGGCCGGAGCCCACCGCGCGGCCCTGGTCCACGCCCGCACGCTCGCCGTCCTCGACGCCCCGTGGGGCTTCTCCATCGCGTCGGCGCGGCGCTTCCACATGCTCTACGGCGACCGTCGGCGCAGCGCCTCGATCCACCTGGGCGGCCCCGAGCGCCTCGTGGCGGTCGACCCCACCGCGGGCCGCGGGCCCATCACCCGCCTCGTCGATCCGGAGGCCGTCCACCTCGTGGGCCTCGGCGTGCTGCCCTGGACGCCGACCTTCGTCCGCGAGGACGGCCCCGAGGACCTGCGCGGCGCCGTCACCCTGCGCCGTGACGCGAATGGCGCTCTCTCGGTGCGAAACGGGCTCGCCTGGACCCTGCGCGAGGTGGTGCTCGTCGACCACGCGACGTCCTCGGGATGGTCCTTCGCGGCGATCGCCCCGGGGCGCACCCGCGAGGCTCGCGAGGGTCGGGCGCTGCCCGCGGAGATCGTCGCGAGGTTCGTCCAGGCGCGGCTGCCGTCGCTGCCGGCGTGGGGGAGTCCAGAGGCCCGCGCGATGGCCCTCCGCCCGCCGTCGCCCCCCGTCGCCCCGCCCGACGCGGGAGCCCGGCTGGGGAGATGGTTCGGTCACCGTACCAACGCCAACCCCTGGGACGCGGTGCTCGCCAGCGCGGCGGTCCCCGGGCGCCCGGACCCGTGGGTCCTGCGCAACGGCGCCGGTCTCGTCGCCCGCGTCGATCGCCCCGCCGCAGCCACCCGGGCCGGGCTGCCGCTCGCCTCGGAGAGCACCTGGCTGCGCGTCCACCCGCCGGAGCCGGCGCCATGAAGCTACGGCTCGACCGCGTCTCCCATCGCTTCTCGCCAGGCGCCCCGTGGTGCCTGCGGCAGGTCTCGCTCACGGTCCACCCGGGCGAGGTGGTGGGCCTCTCGGGCCCTTCGGGCGCGGGCAAATCCGTGCTGCTGCGCGTGGCCGCCACCCTGCTCCGCCCCACCGAAGGGACCATCACCCTCGACGAGTTCGAGCCCACCCCGCGGGCGCGAACCGCCATCGGCTACCTCTCTCCCTCGCACCGCTGCCCCGACGACGTGACCGTGCGCGCCTACCTCTCCGCGATGGCCGCGCTCCATGACCGCGGCGACGGCGACGTCGACGGCGCGCTCGATCTCACGGACCTCGGCGACCGCGCCGACACCCACGGCGCAGCGCTCAGCCTCGGCGAGCGGCGGCGCGTCGAGCTCTCCCGCGCGCTGCTCCACGACCCGTCGCTGCTGCTGCTCGACGACCCGGCGCCGGGCCTCGACTCCGCGGCGCAAGACGACCTCTCGGACTTCATCGTGACGCTCGCCTCGCTCGGAAAGGCGGTGCTCCTGGCCTCCTCGCAGCCCGAGGGCCTGGGCCCGATCTGCTCCCGCGTGCTCACGCTTGGCGCCGACCATCGGCTCCTCGACCCGGAGGACGCGTGATCGCTCCCCTCGCCCGCGCGCTCGCCGCCCTCGATCGCCCGCCGGGGGTGCTGCGCCCGCTGCTCGCGGTGGTCATGGCGGTCACCGGCTACGCGATCGTCGAGGCCCACCGGATGCCCTCCTGGGCGACGCCCGACGCCCTCGGCGCCCGGCTCTTCCATCGCACCGGCGGCGCGCTCCACCTGGTGGCGCTCGGCCTCGGGATCCTCTTCGCCACGGCCTCGGTCTCGCGGGTGCGTCGCGACGGGCTCCTCGACCACCTGCACCTCGCGGGCGCGACCGGCCTCTCGCTCGCCCTCGCCCTCACCCTTCGCAGCGCCGCGCAGGCGGCGGCGCTCACGGCGCTGGCGAGCCCCATGGTCGGGTTGAGCCTCCTCTACGGCGGCGTCCCCGTGGCGGTGCTCGCCTCGGCCCTCTCCTCGGCGCTCGCGTGCGCGGCGCTCGGCGCCATCGTGGGCGTGGCCGTCGCGTCCTCGGGTGACGACCGATCGGCCCCCCTGCGAGGCGCCCTCGCCCTCCTGCTGCTCTCGCTCGTCGGCTACCGGGCGCTCGGCCAGGGCGCCGCCGCCACCGCCCTCTCGCCGCTGCACGCCTCCCCCCGCGGAACCCTCTGGTTCATCGACCTCCTCGCCGACGGCCGCGCCTCTACCGCGATGCGCCGCGCCGGGCTCCTCGCTCCCTGGTGGACCGTGCTCGCGACCGCGCCATGGCTCCTCTCCTCCGCCGCTCCGGGTCTCTCTCCCGACCGCGAGCCGGTGCGCCGTCCATGGGTCTCCGCCCTCCTCTCGACGCTGCTCATCACCGCCCCGATGGCCGTCGCGGTCCACGCGGTGAGCCGCCCCCTCGACCGCCTCGCCTGGCTCCACGCCGCCCTCCTCGGCTGGACCGCCCTCGCGCTCGCGCTCCTCGACGACGAGCTCTCCCTCTCGATCGCCCTCCTCGGCACCGGGCTCCTCGCCCTCTCCGGCGCCACCGGCATCCCTTCGGCCGCATGGCTCTCCGACAGCGCCACGGTGAGCGCCGCCGTCTCGGCCAGCGTGCTCGTCTTCGCCGCCCTCGTCTCCTCCCTCGCCCGCCGCCGCTCTCCGAGGCTCGTCGCCGTGCTCTCCGTGGCCGCGCTCTGCGTCGCTCCTCGCGTGGTCCGGGAGCTCGCCGGGTCCTACGGGGCCTCCTCCGCCGCCGACGCCTTCGCGGGGCTCTCGCCCCTCTCGGCCTTCGCGCTCATCGCCCGCGATGCGCAGTCGCCCGCGGGCGCCGCGTGGCGCGAGCCCACCCGCGCCGCGATGGCCACCGCCGGAACGCTCGTCACCAGCCTCGGGAGCCTCGGCCTCGTCGTCGCGATGTACCTGCGTTCAAAGCGTTTGCGGGAGATCGTACGATGACGGACGATCTCCTCGACGCGGGCTATCGGCGCTCCCTCGACCTGCTCCGTCGGCACCTCTCGCCCTCCGTCGCCGCCGGGGCCTCCGGCGACCACCGGACGCGCCATCGGGGGTCGGGGCAGGAGTTCCAGGACCATCGCCCCTATGTGCCTGGCGACGACCTGCGCCGCGTCGACTGGATGGCCTACGCCCGCACCGGCGAGCCCGTGACCCGAAACCTCCGCGCCGAGGAGGACGTGCTGCTCCGGGTGCTGATCGACACCAGCGCCTCCATGACCGACGGCAAGCTCGCCCACGCCGCCCGCATCGCCGCGGGCGTCGGCTACCTCGGGCTGCTCGGCGGGGAGCGCGTGCAGGTGATCCCCTTCGCCGACGCGCCCGACGGCCGCCGACGCCCCGAGCGGGGCCGCGCCGCCATCCCCTCGCTCCTTCGCGCCCTCGGCCCCCTCCACCCCGCCGGGACCACCGAGCTCCGGCGCGCCCTCGACCTCGCGCTCAGCCCCGGTCCTCCCGCCGTGGTGCTGCTCCTCAGCGACCTGCTCGACGCCGACGAGGCCGCGCCCTTCGCCCGCGTCCTCGACCCTCGCCGCCACGACCTGCGCGTCGCCCACGTGCTCTCCCGCGCCGACGTCGACCCCGCCCTCTCCGGCGACCTCGACCTGGAGGACGCCGAGACCTCCGAGCGCCTCCCGCTCACCGCCGACGCCGCCCTGCTCGACCGCTACCGGGGACGTCTCTCCGAGTGGTGCCGCTCCATCGACGAGGCCGCCCGCTCTCGCGGCGCGAGGCTGGTGCGGAGCGTCTGCGACGAGCCCGCCATCGACGCCGTGCGCGCCCTGCTGCGCCCCGACCGGGGAGGCTGAGACCGCACCGATGGGCGGCGTGACGCTCCTGCACCTGGCCGGCCTCCTCGCGCTGCTCGCGGCGGCCCCGGTGCTCGCGGCCTACCTCCTGCGATCCCGCCGGGAGCGGGTGCGGGTGAGCTCGCTCAAGCTCTGGCGCGACGTCGCCCGCGAGTCCCGCGCCCGCCGCCCGTGGCAGCCGCCGCCCCGCGAGCTGTCCCTGCTCCTCGAGCTGCTCGCCGTCGCGGCCACGGCCCTCGCCCTCGCCCGCCCGGCTCGCCTCTCGGGCGACGCCTCGCGAGCCCGCGTCGCCCTCGTCGTCGACACCAGCGCCTCCATGGCCGCCTTCGACGGCGGCACCACCCGCTGGCGCCTCGCGCTCGACGCCGCGCGAGCCCGCCTCCGCGCGCTCCCGGCCGACGCCGAGGTGCTGCTCGTGTCGGCCGATCGTTCGCCCACCGTACGATCTCCCTTCACCGTCGACCGGAGCGCCCTCGCCCGCGCCCTCGACTCGCTCCGGCCCACCGCCTCCGAAGGCGACCTGGCCTCCGCGGTGCGCTTCGCCGCCGACCGGCTGCGCCCGCTCCCCGGGCGCCGACGCCTGCTGGTGGTCACCGACGGGGCCCTCGCGAGGGGCGGCGTCCCCGCCGACGACACGCTGCCCATCGAGCTGGTCAGGGTGGGCCACGCCGCCGCCAACCTCGCGCTGGTGCGCCTCGACCTGCGCGCCGCGAGCGACACCGAGGGTCGCCCGGTGGCCCGGGTGCACTGCCTCGTCGCGAGCTTCGACGAGCACCCGGTGGAGGCCACGCTCTCCGTGCGAGACGCCGCCAGCGACGCCCTGCTCGGCGAGGCCCGCGCCACCCTCCCCCCCGGCGCCCGCGCCCCGATGGCCGTCACCCTCCCGATGTCGCCCTCGGACACCGGCCGCGCCGTGCGCGTCGTCCTCTCGCCCGACGACTCGCTCGCCGCCGACAACGTGGCCTACGCTCGCATCCCTCCGCCGCCCTCCATCCCCGTGGTGCTGGTCGCCCGAGAGCCCGACCCGTGGATCGCCCGCGCCCTCGGCGCCGACCCCTCGGCCCGGCTTACCCTGGCCGGTAACACCCTCCCCGAGGCGCTCCCCGAGGACGCCCTCGTGGTGCTCGAAGGGACCTGCCCCGCCGCGCTTCCCCGCCGCGAGACCCTGGTGCTCGCGCCCCCGACCGGACCCTGCGCCGGGCTCACGGTGCTCTCCGAGGCCGACGACCCCGCGATCACCTCCTACGCCACCACCGATCCTCGCTGGCGCTTCCTCACCATGGACGGGGTGCACCTCGCGAGCGCCCGCCCCCACTCGCTCTCCCCCCCCGCCACGGCCCACGGCCGCGCGGGATCGCGGGTGCGCGCGGCCGACGCGGGCCTCTCCGACCGCACGGTCACCGTCGTCGGCATCGACCCGGTGCGCTCGGACTGGCCGCTGAGGGCCTCCTTCGTGGTCTTCCTCCGCAACGTCGTCGAGCTCGCGAGGGCCCACCGCGCCGCCGCCACCGCGCCTCGCTTCCGCACCGGCGACACCGCCCGCATCGAGCTCCCCTCGGGAGAGACCCCCACCGCCGTCCTCGGCCCCGACGGACCCGTCGCGTTCACCGCGCTCCCCGGCGCCGCGGTGCTCGGCGACACCTCTCGCGCGGGCTTCTACCGGGTGCGCTCCAGCCTCGGCGAGACCCTCGTCCCCATCAACCTCCTCTCCGAGTCCGAGTCCGACCTGCGGGAGCGCCCCCTCGACCTCAGCCCCCCTTCGATGCCCGACGCGGCTCCGCTCCCCGAGCCCGTGGAGCTCACCCGCTACCTCGCGCTCCTCGCCGCCCTCGCCTGGATCGCCGACCGCCTCTCGCTTACCATCCCACGTAAACCATCGAGGCCCTCGTGAGCCGCGCCGGGCGTCTCTCCAACGCGCTGCTCCTCGCCGCGGGCCTCTCCTCCCTCGCGGCCTTCGCCGGACCTCGCTGGGGACACCGCCTCGATCGGCTCACGGTGATCCTGGCCGTCGACCGCTCCCGCTCGATGGAGCGCCTTCCCGAGGCCGACGCCCTCGCCGCCCGCTTCGAGCGCGAGGCCGCCGCCCACATGCGCGACGGCGACCGCCTCGGGCGGGTGGTCTACGGCGCCGGGGCCGCGACCGAGCAGTCCCTCCACGAGCGGGCCATTGCTCCATCGACCGCCGTGGTGCCGGTCGACCGGGACGGCACCGACCTCGCGGCGGCGATCGATCGTTCGCTCTCCGAACGACCCGACGACTCGCCCGCCCGCATCGCCCTCCTCGGCGACGGGGCGAGCAACCGCGGCGACGCCCTCGCGGCGGCCTCGCGCGCCGTGGCGGCGGGCGTCCCCATCGACGTGCTCCCCATGACGGCGAGCGTGAGGCGCGAGCTGAGGGTGAGCTCCGTGCGGGCGCCCTCGCGGCTGGACGAGCGAGAGGCCTTCGATCTGCGGGTGGTGACCTTCGCCACGGAGCGCTGCGAGGCCGACGTGCGGGTCTCCCTCGACGGCGCGGTCGCCCACCGGGGCCGGGTGACCATCGAGGCGGGCGAAGGGCTCCTGTCGCTCCCGCAGACGGCCCCGGCGCCGGGGATGCACCGCTACGAGGTGGAGGTGATCCCCCGCGACCCGACGCTCGACCGGGTGCCCGAGGACAACCTCGGCGGGTGCTTCGTGCGGGTGCGAGGACCCGCCTCGGTGCTGGTGCTGGAGGGCGACCCGGGCGCCTCCGCTCCGCTCTCCGAGGCCCTTCGCCAGGGGGGTTTTCGCGTCGTCGAGGGGGGACCCTACGGCTTCCCCACGGACCTCGCCGCGCTCGCCTCCTTCGACCTCCTGGTGCTCTCGGACCTCCCCGCGAGGGCCCTCTCCACCGAGCAGCTCGAGTGGATCCGCACCTACGTCCGGGACCTGGGCGGCGGGCTCTGGCTGATGGGCGGCGAGCGCGCCCGCGGGCCCGGCGGCGACGCCCCCACAGCCGGGGGGGGGGTGTCGCCGGGGTGCTTCGCCCGGCGCCCGGGGCGCCGCCGCGCCCCGCTCGCGGAGGTGATCTCCATCGACTACTCCGGCTCCATGACGGCGGTGGTCGGGGGCTACACCAAGATCCGCCTCGCCAACGAGGCCGCCGCCCGCAGCGCGCTCCTGCTGGGATCGGGCGACCAGCTCGGCGTGGCGCACGTCGACACCAGCACCACCTGGACGATGCCGCTCGGCCCGGTGGACAACCTCGAGCCCGTGCTCCGTCGCATCCGGGCGGTGCGAGCGGGAGGCGGCGGGATCATCGTCCCCACGGCCCTCGCGGACGCCTACGCGGCGCTCCGGGCGACCCGCTCGGACCTGCGCCACCTGCTGCTCTTCGCCGACGGCGACGACGCCGAGGAGATGACCGGCTGCGCCCGCACCGTGGCCGCGGCCTTCCGCGACGGGATCACCACCACCGTGGTCTCCCTCGGCCGAGGGACCGACACCCCGGAGCTGGAGCACCTCTCCCGCGAGGGCCACGGGCGCTTCTACCTCGTCGAGGACGCCCTCCGGCTGCCGACGGTGTTCGCGCAGGAGACCATCCTCGCCACCAGGGCGGCCATCCGGGAGGAGCCCTTCCGCGCCGCCCCCTCGCTGCCCGACGCGGTGACCGCGGGCGTCGACCTCGCCTCGGCCCCCCCGCTGGGAGGCTACGTGGTGACGCTCCCGAAGCCCCGCGGGGCGGTGCTGCTGCGCGCACTCGACGGCGACCCCCTGCTGGCGACCTGGTCGGTCGGGTCCGGTCACGCCGCGGTGTTTACCTCGGACGGTAAAGACCGCTGGGGCGCCGGGTGGCTGCGCTGGCCCGGGAGGGCGAGGCTCTGGTCGTCGCTGGCGCGCTCGCTGGCGCGGCAGGACGACGGCCGGGTGCGCGCGGAGGCGGACGCGACCGGAGGGGTGCTCCAGGTGCGGGCGACGGCCGTGGACGCCGACGGCCGGGGGGACGCGCTGCGCAGGCTCACGGCCCGAGTGGCGCTGCCCGACGGGAGCACCCGGGAGCTCCCGCTCGACCCGGCGGGCGCGGGGACCTACGCCGCCGACCTGGCCATCACCGCCCGGGGCGCCTACGCGGTGGCGGTGCGGGACGAGGCGAGCGGCGCGCTGGTGGCGTCCGCCGGGGCGCTGCGCACGGCGGCGGAGGAGTTTCGCGCGACGGACGACCCGGGGCTGCTCTCGCGCATCGCGGCGATGACCGGAGGGCGAGTGCTCCGCTCGGGGGCGGAGGTCTTCGCGGCGAGGGCGGCGCCCCGCTACGGCTGGACGCCGCTCGGTCCGTGGCTGCTGCGGCTGGGTCTGCTGCTGGGCGTGGTCTCGGTGCTGCTGCGACGGCTGGGGCTGCCTTCGGGCTGGGAGGCCGGGACGAGGGCCCGCTCCGGCGCGAGCGCGGCGATGAAGCCGGTGCCGCGGAGAGATCGTACGCAGGGCGTACCATCGGTCACGGGGCCGAAGCCGGCGAGCGCGGTGGAGGTCCTGAGGGCGAGGCGCAGGGAGGCCCGGGCGGCGGCCCCGAAGCGACGGGAGAAGGAGCCCCCGGCGCCCCGGCGGGCGGCGGCCGCGGGCGATGGCCGCTCGACGCTCGCGGCGCTGAAGGCGGCGCGCCGCAGGCCGTAGCGCGCTCGCGGGCGCGGGGCTGCGGTACTCTCCCCCCCGATGTGCGCCATGCCCGCCCACTGTCCCCGCTGCCGGGACGCGATGCTCCGCCATGACACCCCGCGGCCCGACGGCGGCAGCGCGTGGCTGGAGCGCTGCGAGCAGCCCCGCCCCTGCGGCGTCTGGTACGACGGGTCGAGCCTCCCGGCGCTGCACGCCCGCTTCGCCGACGAGGAGGTGGCCTCGGCGCTCTACGAGGCCCCCAACGCGGACGTCGCCCCCGCGCGGCGCATCGACTGCCCCCGCTGCGAGGCCCATCCGCCGCTGACGGCGGTGGTCTTCGCGGGGATCACCCTCGACGTCTGCGAGCGCTGCCGTGGACTCTGGGTCGACCGCGAGGAGTACGCCGCGCTGATGCACGCGATGACCCTCTACTCGCCCACCCTGCGAGAGGCCGCGGGCCCGGTGTACCGGAGCGCCCGGGTGCAGCGAGCGATGATCCGCGCCGAGGACTGGGCGCGCTGCGTGGGCTGCCGCGCGGAGATCGCCTTCGCCGACGCGCTCTTCACCGAGCGCGGCCTCGTGTGCGTCGTGTGCGGCCTCGCCGTGCAGGACCACGACCGCGAGGCCGCCGCGACGACCTCGCTCTTCGACGACGTGCAGCGCTGGCTGGAGTCCGTCGACGCCGCGCTGCTGCGCCTCCTCGGCCGGGCGTAGCGGGAGACCAACGAAGGGGTCTTTTCCAATCCGCCGCGGGGGTGCTACATCCCCCGGTGTTGGCGCGGACCGTCATGACGACGGCCGTGACCGGCAGAAATACTGGTCCTCCGATGCCGTCCAAGATCACGGTTCCGGAGCTGCGCGCGCGGAAGTCCTCCGCGGGGCGTGGCGACAAGCTGGCGATGGTCACCGCGTACGATGCGACCTTCGCGCGGATGTTCGATGCCGCGGGGGTCGACGCGATCCTCGTGGGCGACTCGCTCGGGATGGTCATCCAGGGCGGCACCAGCACCCTGCCGGTGACCCTCGACGAGGTCATCTACCACTGCCGCGCGGTCGCGCGCGGGACGCAGCACGCCCACCTCATCGGCGACATGCCGTTCATGAGCTACCAGACCTCCCCCGACGCGGCGCTGATGAGCGCCGGCCGGCTGATGAAGGAGGGCGGCGCCGAGTCGGTGAAGCTCGAAGGCGGCCAGGAGATCGCCGACGTCATCCGCCGCATGGTGCGCATGGGCATCCCCGTCATGGCCCACGTCGGGCTCATGCCGCAGCGCGTGCACGCCATGGGCGGCTTCAAGGTGCAGGGCCGCAGCGACGACGGCGCCGACTCCATCCTCGAGGACGCCCTCGCCGTGGCCGACGCGGGCGCCTACGCGGTCGTGGTGGAGGGCGTCCCGGCGCCGCTCGCCGACCGCATCACCCGAGCCCTCGACGTGCCCACCATCGGCATCGGCGCGGGCGTCGGGTGCGACGGGCAGATCCTGGTGAGCTACGACCTGCTCGGGCTCAACGACACCATGAAGCCCCGCTTCGTGAAGCGCTTCCAGGAGTTCTTCCGCCTCGGGACGGAGGCCACCCGGGCGTACATCGACGAGGTGCGCGGCGGCACCTTCCCGGGCCCCGAGCACAGCTTCGGCCTGCCCGTGGAGCCCCGCAACCCGGTCGCCGACGCCCTCACCCCCCGCCACGCGCCCGCCGTCTATGGACCGACCCACTGAGTCGACCGTCGCGGTCGTCCACGCCCCGGAGGCCTTTCGCGCCGCCTGCGACCAGGCTCGCGCGGGGGGCCGACGGGTGGCGCTGGTGCCGACCATGGGCGCCCTGCACGTCGGGCACCTCGCGTTGATGGAAGAGGCCCGCCGCCGCGTCGGCCCCGATGGGCTCGTCGCGGTGTCGGTCTTCGTCAACCCCACGCAGTTCGGCCCCGCGGAGGACTTCTCCCGCTACCCCCGCGAGCTCGACGCGGACGTCGCCCGCTGCGCCACCGTCGGCGTCGACCTGGTCTTCGCCCCGTCGCCCAGGGAGATGTACCCCGCGGGCGATCAGACCCGGGTGCGCGTTCCGGAGCTCGCCGCGCCGATGTGCGGGGTCAGCCGCCCGGTGCACTTCGAGGGCGTGGCCACCGTGGTCACCAAGCTCCTCGCCCTGACCGGCCCGTGCGTCGGGGTCTTCGGCCGCAAGGACTACCAGCAGTTCCGGGTGATCTCCCGGCTGGCGCGCGACCTCTTCCTCCCGGTGGAGGTCGTCGGGCTCCCCACGGTGCGCGAGCCCGACGGGCTGGCGCTGAGCTCCCGCAACCGCTACCTGAGCCCCGCCGACCGCGCTCGGGCGACGGCCATCCCCACCTCGCTGAGGGCCGCCCGGGCCCTCTACGCCCGTGGCGAGCGCAGCGTCATCGCGCTGCTCGACATCGTCTCCCAGGGCCTCGCCGGATCGGTCGACAGCGTCGACTACATCGAGCTCCGCGACGCCTCCGAGCTCACCCTGCCGGAGACCCCGTTGTCCCATGAGACCCGCGCCGTGCTGGCGGTCGCGGTGAAGATCGGACAGACGCGACTGATCGACAACACCGTGCTCGGTGAGGTCGATGCCACGCTCGACTGACCCTCAAGCGCCACCGGTCAAGCCGACGCTCCGCGGGGTGATCCATCAATGGAGCGCCGCCGCGGCATTCGGGGCGGGGATCATCCTGGTGGCGATGGCGCCCACCACCCGGGCGGCCGTCGCGGCGGGCGTCTATGCCCTGAGCGTGTGCACCCTGCTGACCGTGAGCGCGGTCTACCACCGGCCGATGTGGGAGCCGCGCCCGAGGGCCTTCATGCGCCGGCTCGATCACGCGTCCATCTTCGTGCTCATCGCCGGGACGTACACCCCCATGTGCCGCCTCGGACTCCCCGAATCCGTGGGCGACCGATTGCTCCTCTGGATCTGGATCGCCGCCGCGCTCGGGGTGTTGCAGTCCATCTTCTGGGTTCACGCCCCGAAGCCCGTCACGGCGGGGCTCTACCTCCTCGTCGGATGGATCGTGGTGCCCTATTTCGGGGCGGTGCGGGCGGCGCTGTCCCCGTCGCAGCTGGCGCTGCTCATCGGCGGCGGCGTCATCTACTCACTGGGCGCGGTGATCTACGCCGCGCGGCGGCCCAACCCCGTCCCCGGGGTATTCGGATACCACGAGGTGTTTCACGCGATGACGGTGCTCGCGTGCGGACTCCACTATGCGCTGGTCGCGGGGCTGGTGCGGGCGGCGGGCTGAGGACCGACGCTCAGAACCGGCAATAGCTCGCCGGGTGCGCCGACGAGGTCTCGCCCGCGAGGGCGTCGTCGAACCACATCCGCACCCGGTCCATCTCCGGGGCGAGCTGCGCCGCGTTGGTGAACAGCACCTGCTCCACCCGGCAGCTCGCGTCCCCGCAGGCCCGGTACGACGCCATCCCCGAGCACTCCCCCGCGCTGCCGCTGTGGGGCAGCCCCGAGCGGTCCACCATGGACCAGCGAGCGAAGAGGTCGCGCGCCGCGGCCTCGGTCACATGCAGCGTGCGGGTCGGCGTCGAGGGGCTCGCCAGGTCCACCCCGTGGGAGTTCTCCCAGACTCGCACCGTGCCGTCCGCGTCGACCATCACCGCGGGCCCGGTGCCCGCAAAGCCGCCCGGGGCCTGCCAGAGCATCCGAGCGCCGGACGCGCTGGTCACGTCCGCGCTGCCGCCGTCGTTGCACGGCATCGGGAAGATCTCCAATCGAGTCCAGCGACCGCTCGAACAGCGGAAGATGTTGCAGAACTGACAGGGGTCCGAGCACGGCCCACCGCACGACTGCCCCTCCATCGAACACGCCGCGCCCTCCACCGCCGTCGCGCAGGAGCTGCCTGCGTCGCCGCCGCGGTCATTGGCGATATCTCCCGGCACGTCCGTCCCGACATCGGTCGAGGGGACATCCACCGTGGGCCGATCGAGGGCAGTGCCGGTGTCCGTCGTCCCGGTGTCCGTCGTGCCGAGATCGGTCGTGACGGTATCGCCGGTCGAGGCGTCCACCGAGGGCTGCACCGCATCGCTGCACGCGATCACCAGCGAGGAGAGCGCGAAGAGAGAGGTCCATCGGGTCATCAGCAGGTTCATCGGGTCATCCTCGGTGTAGGCGGGCGGTGTTCACGCCCTCTCTTCAGCAGCAAGCGTGCCCTTCGACGAGGCCGCGGGCTCCCCATGCCTCAGGTTTCGCCCGGTGCCCAGCGGTCGATGGTGGCGCTGTCCCCCGAAGGCCACGCCATGGCACAACCCGTCTCAACCCATGGATGGCTCCCGGCCGGCACAATCCCCGGGTGATCTCGTGAAAGGGCCCCTCTGCCGCTGGTGGCACGCCCCTCGCTGAAGGGTACAGGCTACCGTCCCCCCTCCGATCGCCACGAGGTCCCATCATGATCCGTCGACTCCTTCCCTTGTGCCTCCTCGCCCTCTCGGCCTGTTCGGGCGCGACCCCGCTCAGCGAGCCCGACGCGGCCACCGCCGACGTCGCCTCGGCCCAGTTGACGGTCTCCGCGGCCATCGCCTCGGCCTCCCTCGCCAACGACTGCCCATCCCCCGACGGCGGCTCTTCGGGCATCGCCCAGGACTGCGCCCGCCGCCCTGCCTCGGACGCCGGTGGGGCCTTCGACTCCGCCTGCGGGAGCTTCTGTCGACAGACCAACCTCCAGATCACCTTCACCGTCGCCGCGGTGGGGACAGCCTCCTCCACCGAGCCCACGCGCCCGGTGAGCATCACCAGCGTGCGGCTCATCGATCAGGCCACCGGCGTCGAGCTCGACACGCTCACTCCCCGCGAGCCGCAGCGCTGGGAGGGCGCCCAGTACGTCACCTGGGACAACACCCTCCGCGGATATGGCGAGACGCGCGCCAGCTACAAGCTCTCCGCCCCCAACTGGACCCGCATCGGCAGCGGCAACACCTGGAGCACCTACGGCCGGGCCTTCCGGCTCGAAGTGACCGTCGTCGTCAATGGACAGACCCTCGTGCTGCGCTCGGGTGAGCTCATGCGCGCCCCCGAAGTCGTGACCTGATCGGATGGTCCGGCGGTCGATCACGGTCGCGGCCGCCGCGCTCCTGATGGGCTGTCGCGACCCGGCGCCCGCCTCCCCTCCCCCGTCGCCCGAGCGCACGGCCATGCCCGCAGCGGCTTGGAGCGATCCGTGGTTGTCGGAAGAGGGACGGCGCTACCTCGATGACCCGGCGCACCGACGGCGCAGCCTCGAATCATCGCTGACCCGACACGACAACAGCTACTCCCGACAACGCCTCGACCACTACGCCCTCGGCGCCACCGGCTGGGACCTCCTCCCGGTCTGGAACCCCGTCTCTGTCCCGATCACCGACGCACCCCCGACCCCGCTCGACGGCGTCGCTCCCCTCTGGGATGGCCGCCGCCCGTCCACCGTGTCGGGGTGGGTACAGCTCGGTCGCGAGGTGTTCTTCCGATATCCGTTGAGGGAGGAGTCGTACCTCGAACACGCCCTCGCCCTTCCCCCGCTCGCCCGCTCCGTGGGGATCATCCGCGCGCCCGACGGGAGCTACCCCGGCGCGGTGCGCTTTCGGGACATCGATGGAGGCGTGAAGGTCGGCCTCACCTGCGCGCTCTGCCATACCGATATGAGAGCCGGGACGCTGGTGGTCGGCCGGGCGCGGCGCTCATTCGACTACGGACGGATGCGCATCGCCTACCACGCCGACACGGGCGCCCCGGTGGACCCGGAGCTCGTTCGGAGGATGCGCACCTGGGGCCCCGGCCGGGCGGACGTCACCGAGGACCGCGACGAGGACCCGGTGGCCATCCCGGACCTCTGGGGGCTGCGCGATCAGCAGTACCTGACGCAGGCCGGGACCATCCGGCACATCGGTCCGGTGGCGCTGGCGATACGGCAGGAGACCCAACTGCTGCACTCCAATCATGAGCGGGTGCGGCCGCCTCGGGAGCTCGCCTGGGCGCTGGCGATGTACCTCTACAGCCTGCGAGCCCCGGAGCGACCGGCGGGCGATCCGGCCCTGGTGGCTCGAGGCGAGCGATTGTTCAATGAACATTGCAGTGAGTGCCACTCCAACGCCGCCGGGGGAGGTCCTCTGGTGACGGCGACGCGAGCGGGGACCGACCCGGCGCTGGCCACCGGCCACGGCCGGGGGACCGGGCGCTATCGTCCGCCAGCGCTCATCGCCGTGGGCGAGGCCGGTCCGTACCTGCATGACGGCTCGGTCGCGACGCTGGAGGAGCTGTTCTCCACGGCGCGGCTGTCACCGGCATTTCATGGCGTCAATGGAGTCGGAGCGGTGCCCGGCCACCTGTGGGGAACGGACTGGAGTGACGACGATCGGGCCGCGCTGCTGGCGTGGCTGCGGGCGCGCTGATCAGTTGGCGGGGAAGGCCGTCCAGCCGGTCATCCAGTGGGTCGCGGCGCCCGGGGGAAGGGCCCCGAGCCAGGTGGCCGACGCGTCGAAGAAGCCGTCATCGGGAGGGGTCGCGGCGCCCATGGAGGCCGCGCTGCCCGCAGGCGGAGTGAGGCCCGGCGCGGTGGCGTTGAAGGGGGCGGGGAGCAACGGGTCGACCCCGACGCGGTTGCCGCGAGCGGCGTCGGTAAACCACGCGGCCTCGTCGAAGGTGTCGGCCGCGTTGTCGAGGAAGTGCTGCATCCCATCCGGTCCATTGGACCAGATGAGGGAGCTGGTGAACTGGAGTCGGGCCGTGGCGCCGGTGGCCAGTGCGAAGGTCGCCGCGTCGCGCACGTCGATACCCGACACGGGAAAGCCGCCGATGATGAAGTTGGCCATTCGCCCGGCGGTCCCGCGGCGCAGCACCACGGCGCGGTTGTTGGCAATGGACACCGTGTTGCCCGGACCGAGGATGGTGGCGTTGTAGATGGTGGGCTCGGAGACCGGCGTGGCGGTGGCGACGTCGCGGTCGTTGTCGGCCTCGATGCCCGAAGGGTCGGACTCACCGGACATCGCGGGCCCCTGCACCACGATGAACTGGCCCTTGCCGCGCCAGCCCTGATCCCAGTCGAGCCCGTCGTCGTCGGACTGGGTGCTCACCAGGTGGCGGAGGTTGGCGGTGCCGCCGAAGAGCTCGACGCCGTCGTCAGCGCCGCGGTGAACCTGGATGTAGTCGAGCGTGGTGCCCGTCCCGCAGGCGCAGACGGTCAATCCGTTGAGCTCGTTGTTGGCCGAGAGGGTGTAGCCCGCGAACTCGATTCGCACATAGCGGACCGTGCCGCAGTTGTAGGCGTCGTCGGGCGTCGCGCCGCCGCCGTAGCGACCGCGCATGTCCGTCGAGTCGATGCCTTCGAGCTGGTTGGTCCCGTTGGCGCCGGTCATGTTGGCGCTGTCGTTGATGGAGGCGTTGCCGAGCAGCACCACGCCGCCCCAGTCCCCGGAGCGCCGCATGCCGACGGGGCGATTGCTGGTGAACACGATGGGCCGCTCGGCGGTTCCGCTGGCCTCCAGCCGGGCGCCGCGAGTGATGATGATGGCCGACTGTGGGTTGTTGCCGCGAATGGTCGTCCCTGGTCCGATGGTGAGCACCGCGGGCGCCATCACGAAGGTCGGCGAGGCGCCGTCGAGGACGTAGGTATGCGTGCAGTCCCAGCTGGTGCTGGCGGTGATGGTGTCGGTGGTGATGCGGACCTCCGTGGGGTTCGTGGGACACACGACGCCCGCATCGGTGATGGGAGAGCCCGAGTCGGCGGCCGGGGCGTCGGTGGAGGGAGAGCCCGAGTCGGGAGCGCCCGTATCGGGAGCGCCCGAGTCGACGCCGGAGTCGAGTGTGGGATTGCCCATGATGTCCCCGGAGCCGGAGTCACATCCCAGAAGGGAGAGCGAGGGCGAGAGCAGGGCGGCGATGAGCGCGGGGTTCAGGATCTTCGTGTAGCGCATGGGAACTCCTCCAAGGACAAGGCCTCGTTGTCGATTGGCTCGTCGGGGAGGAGTGTCGCAGTCGAGAGTGGCGTCTTCGCGAAGCCGTTGTCCCGAGTTGGCGCATTGATCGTGTCGGGATGGTGTCGGGAGGCGTTGTGCTCAATACGTCCATGCCAGGCGCAGCGTGACGCTGGTGGCGGCCTGCGGGGCGCGGAGCACGAAGCCCCCCTGCTCCAGCTCCGTGGGCTGATACGCGAGGTTGCGGCCGATGACGCGGAGCGTGAGCCCCGGGCGAAGCTCCCAGGAGACCGTCGCGTCGAGCTGATGCACCGGTCGGACGTACACATCGGGGAAGCCGCGAATGCCGACCTCCTCGATGCGCGGTCCGAAGAGGTTGTAGTAGACGAAGGCCGACACCCGGCCGCCCTGCGGCTGCCAGCCCAGTGTGACGTTGGCGAGGTAGGGCGACTGACCCGCGAGCGGGCGCTCCGCGTTGGTGGCCTTGCCCTGCTGGTCGGGGCCGAGCCGCACCGAGGAGTGGATCAGCGCGAGGTTGGCCCCCAGTACGAAGGAGCGCAGCGAGGGAGCGATCCGGCCGAGGTTGATCCGGCCTTCGATCTCCGCGCCCAGGTTGCGCGCGCCCGCGGCGTTCACGAAGGAGAGGTTGCCGTCGTTGTCGCGCACCTGCGGCTCGATGGGCGACTCGAACTCCTTGGCGAACAGCGAGACCGCCAGCACCTCGCCGGGAGTAGGGAACCACTCCCAGCGGACATCGGCGTTGTGGATGAAGGTGCGCTGTAGCGACGGATTGCCCACGATCGAGCGGTTGCGGATGAAGTCTTCGTAGTTGATGGGGGCGAGCTCGCGAACGAGCGGGCGGGCGACGGTTCCGCCGTAGGCGCCGCGGAGGTTCATGCGGGGAGAGAGGGCCCAGACGACGGCGGCGGAGGGCAGCACGTCGTCGTCGGTGCGATCGACGTAGCGCGAGGGCGCGTTGGCCCCGAGCTGGAAGGGCGAGTTGGGGTCGAGCGATTGGTGGAAGGACTCGAAGCGAGCGCCCAGGACGAAGCGCAGCCGGTCGCGCGCGGTCGAGAGGTCGAGGCGCAGGTAGGGCGCGTAGGACTGGCTCGCCCAGGCGTAGCTGTCCGTCGGCGTGGTGCGCTCCTGGAATTCCAAGCCCCCGGCGCGGAGGTTCTCCGGCGCGAAGAACTGCTCCGGGCCCAGGAAGGCGCTCTCCGCGGGGAGCCCCGCGTTCTCGTAGGTGAAGCGCCGCGTCTGGAACGACCGGTCCGACAGCCGCACCATCGCGCCGCCGCGCAGCGTGAGCCGGGAGATGGGCACCGTCACGTCGAGCCGCCCGCCGACCTCGCGGCTGCCGAGCTCGCTGAAGAGCCGGCCGACGGAGCCTTCGCCCGCCGCGATGCGGTAGCCCATCGGGTCGCGCTGGTAGGTGAGCG
>CBIHPK010000131.1:0-24432 GCA_966211675.1 uncultured Myxococcaceae bacterium | reverse complement strand
TGATGCCCGCGTCGCGGGTCCCCGGCGCGTCGACGCCCGCGTCGATGAACACGCCCGCGTCCTGAACGCTGATGCCCGCGTCGATGAAGATGCCCGCGTCGATGAAGATGCCCGGCTGCGACACGTCGGCGGCGAGGCCCGCGTCGACGACCGGCGGGGCCGTCGTCTCCGCGCACGCGGGCACCGTCGCGCCCAGCGGCAGCGCCACCCCCGACACCAGCGCGATCGCCCGCGCGAACCTCAAGAACCTCTGGTCGCGATCTTCATTGGCCATAAGCAACCCCATGATCCCCTCGGAAGTGAGGTTCGCAGTGGAGCCCGGCGCCGTGCGTCGGGTCAAGCCTTCGGGCGCCACGGCGCAGGGCGTGGTGACTCGTGGTGATAGCGTCGCGAGACGATGCGGTCCCCGAGGTCGATGGTGTTGCTTCAGGTCCTGTGCGCGCTGGGGTGCAGCGCGAGCTCGAACACGGTCGCGAGCGACGCGCCCGCCGACCTGCCGACCGACGCGGTCGTCGACGTGCCCGACGTGCCCGCGGTCGTCGACGTGCCCGACGTGCCCGCGGTCGTCGACGTGCCCGCGAGCGCCGATGTCCCGACCGTCACCGATGCTCCCGTGCGCGTGCCCATCGAGGCGCCCGATCGCACCTGGACCTGGGTCGACCTCGCCGGGACCGCCTGCGACGATGGCAGCCCCACCGGCATGGGGGTGAACCTCGTCGCCGGCGCCACGGGCACGCTCGTCTACCTCAACGGCGGCGGCTACTGCTTCGACTACGTGACCTGCGTCACGCTCAACACCTCCGCGCACGGTCCCTTCGGCAGCGCCCAATTCGCAGCGATCTCCGGGCAGCTCGGATCGACGGTGCTCGACCGCGACCTCGCCGCCAACCCCTTCGCGGGCTTCAACATGGTGGTGGTCCCGTACTGCACCGGCGACCTGCACGCGGGCGAGGGCGCCACCACCTATGGGAAGGGAGCGAGCGCCCGAACGATGCAGCACGTCGGCCGGCGCAACCTCCGCGCGGTGTTCCAGCGCCTCGCCGCGGCGATCCCCGCGCCCGCGACGCTGGTGCTCGCCGGCAGCGGCGCCGGCGGCTTCGGGGCGACGCTCAACCACGCCCTCGCGCGCGAGGTCTTCCCCGGCGGGGCGCTCTCCGTCGTCGCCGACTCGGGGCCGCTGCTCGCGGGCGACGCCATGCCCGCGGCGCAGCGAGCGGCGTGGTTCTCGAGCTGGCACCTCGGCTGGATCGACCCGTCGTGCCCGGGCTGCCGCGACGACCTCTCGGCGCTCTACCCCGCGCTCGCGGCCCGCTTCCCCGCCGACCGCACCGCCCTCGTCGGCTCGCTGCAGGACCGCGTCACCCGCACCTTCTTCGGGCAGTCGGCCGGATCCTACGAGGTGGCGCTACGGTCGCTCGCCACGGCCCTCGCCCCGCTGGCCGGGCGGCGGGTCTTCGTCGTCCCGGGGGAGGGCACCGCGCTGCTCGCGCGCCCGGGGATGGCGACCGCTGGCGACGGCACGGGGCTGCTCCCCTGGCTCGGCGAGATGGTGACCGGCGCCGGGTCGTGGGCCTCGCACGGACTCTGATGTCGGGTTGGGAGGGTCCGCGGCGATGGCGCGCGGGCCGCCGGGTCGGTCCACAGGGAGAGCGGGCCGTACCCGGTGAAGTCGCCGGGGGAGGGCAGCACCTCCGTCGCGGGCGCGACCGTCCCTACCAGAGAGCCCTGCGCGCTCCTCCGCCGCTGTGGACACCACGGTCCTGGCCTGCGGCCGCAGCCGACCGGCGCGACGTCCTCCTCGACCCTCGGACCGCCCCGCGCCCGCTGCCACGCATTCATGAGTGTATCGTCGCGGTGATGAGACGCTTCCTGCGCTCGCGGCACCCGTGGCTGGTCGTGGTGGTGTCCTCCGCAGCGGCGTGCTCGCCGGGGGTGTTCGCCCCCGTCGAGGTGCCCGACGACATCCCCGACGCCGCGAGCGTCGACGTCGCCCTCGACCGCCCCGTCGCCCTCGACCGCCCCGTCGCCCTCGACGTGGTCGATGCGCAGGCCGACGACGCCCCGCCGATCGATCGCGTCGAGGCCGATGTCGTCACGAGCGCCGAGGCGGCCGTCGACGTCCCGCCGGTGCCCGCGTGCTCCAACCGCATGGGGCGCTTCTGCGGCTGGCGCATCGGCCTCGACCCCAACGTGGTCTACGACTGCAACGACGACCTCGACACCGTCGCCCACCGCTGCGCCGCGCGCTGCCTGCTGAACGGCGACGGACAGGACGTGTGCCCCTGTCCCTCGGGCGACGGCCTCTACTGCGGCGCCGCGCTCGGCGTCGACGCGCAGACGCTCTACGACTGCCGCGCGGGCGTGGCCTCGCCGGTCGCCCGCTGCGAGCGCTCGTGTCACAGCGAGCCCGCGGGCGTGGCCGACCACTGCGACACCTGCTCGTCCGGGGACGGGCTCTACTGCGGCGCCGGGGTCGGCGCCGACCCCAACGTGATCTACCGCTGCACCGCCGGTCGCCTCGCGGAGGTGCAGCGCTGCGGCGGACGGTGCCGCGTGAACCCTCCCGGCACGCCCGACGACTGCGGGCAGTGCCCATCGGGCGACGGGGCCTACTGCGGCGGACCCGTCGGGCTCGACCCCAACACCCTCTACCGCTGCGCGGGCGGGACCTTCGCGGTGCAGCAGCGCTGCGCGAGCACCTGCCACGTCAGCCCTCCGGGCACGGCCGACTACTGCCTCGGCGCGGCGGGCTCCGGCTCGCTGCTCTGCCGGTACGTGCAGTGGTGGGACGTGAGGCTCACCTATGGCCCGTACATGCTCGGCGGGTGGTGGGACACGGACCTCGCGGTGTCGTCGGGCAGCCCCGTGCAGCTCCGTCACGCGTCGCGGCTCGATCGCGAGAACGTCTATGCCTGGGGTTGGATGCCCGAGTTCACGGACACCGTGACCGGGGCCCGCTTCCGCTTCCTGCACCTGCGCCCGTCGGCTCGCTACCTCCGCGGCGTCGGCACGGTGTACGCCGCGGGGACGATCGTCGGCCTGTCCGGCGGCGACACCGCGGACACCGGGCTCGGTCCGTATTCGACGGGCGCGCACCTGTGCGTGCAGACGCTGCTGGGCTGGCGCACGGCCTTCCCCGCAGGCCACGACGCGTGCATGTGAGGGCGCCCGCCGGGCGTCAGCCCGAGCGCACCCACCACGCCGAGAGCGCCAGCGTCGCCGCGAGCCCAGCGCCCGTCAGCGCGAGCACCCCGAGCGACCGCCGCGCCACGACCGCCGCCGCGTCCGCGAGCCCGGCGTCGTCGCGCGGGATCCCCTTCGCCAGGCGCTCGCCCACCTGCCCGGCGCGCCACGCGGCCAGGGCGAAGACGAGCCCCGACGCCGCCATCGCCGACGCCGCCGCGGCCGCGCCCTCGCGCTCACCCAGCAGCCCGAGGGAGAACACCGCGCCCATGCAGAGCGCCAGCAGGCCGAGCGAGAGTCCGGCGCCGATGATCCCGGTGCGCCGCGCCTCGGAGCCGCGCCCGCTCCAGGAGAGCGGGTTGAAGAGCCACGGGTGCGCCCAGAGCGCTAGCAGCCCGCGCGGCACCGCCGCGGCGTCGAGCGACTCCAGCGTGGCCGTCACCCGCCGCAGCCGGAAGGCGATCTCCAGCGTCGACGCGGAGAGCACCGCCGCCAGCACCAGCGCCGAGCGGTCGACCGGGACGCGCACCGCCAGCACGACGAGGTTGGCGGCGTGCCCGTCGGCGAGCCCCAGCCACGCGGCCACGGTGGCCAGCACCACCGCGCGCAGCGACGCCCGCTCCATCGCGTCGACGTTGGCGGTGACCGACGAGATCAGCGCCGTCGAGACCTCCGCGGCTGGCATCGTGGGTTCCGTCACTGGTGCCCTGACCCCATCGGATATCACGGCCGTCGGGTTCGCGAGACGTCCGCCCTGCAGCGCCGCCGTCACCCGCGCGAGCTGCGCGTCCCCAGTGCCCGGAGGCGTCGGCCGCCGAGCGCAAGGTGGGTCCCCTTCTGGACGAGCGAAGGCGCGGGGCGATCTATGGAGCGATGGCCGACCGCGCCGATCAGGGCCGCGGGGACACGCCCCCGAGCGCGTCGTAGGTGGTCGTGCTGGCGCGCACCCCTTCGAGCCACTCCAGCGACCCGAGGTCGTCGGGCGTGAGCGCGTGCATGCGATGGCGGCCGGTGCCCGCGTAGCCTCCCGAGCGCACCGCGGGCGAGACGACCGCCGTGGCGTTGCGGATGGTGCCCTCGAAGGGGAGGCCGCACTTCTCGATGACGCGCCGGCTCCCGACGTTGGCCTCGTCGTAGATCACCTGGAAGCGGTCGCAGCCGAAGCGGTCGAAGGCGAGCGTGACGAGCATGCGGGTGGCGAGGCTGGTCCAGCCGCGCCCCGAGTGCGCGGAGTGACACCAGTAGCCGACCTCGAGGCCGGCAGGGTTGAGGGGCACGCGGGGGTGGAGTCCGATGCCGCCCAGCACCTCGGCCCGCTCGGAGAACATGCCGAGCACGTACTCGCGCCCCGCCCAGTAGTCGGCCTGGAACTTCGCGACGAGCGTGTAGTACCCCTCGCGCGTCGTCTCGCCGTGCGCCCACGGCATGAAGCGCCGGAGCTCGGGGTTGCTCTGGTCGATCGCGGCGATCAGCGCGTCGACGTCGGCGAAGGCCCAGGGGCGGAGCTCGAGGTGACGCCCGCCGTCGCTGTACACGAGGCGGCTCGGGGGGCGGGTGCGGTCGACGGGGAACGCGTCCATCGGGCGATCATGAACCCGATGGGAGCGCGCGATGCAACCCATCCACCCGCCGCGCAGCATCAGCGCCCGGCGGAGGTGAAGCGCTGCACGGTGCCCGTCCAGGCGCCGTCGCTCCACGCGATGTCTTCGAAGTCGCCGCCGGTGTACTCGCCGATCACTCGCCGCCAGAACGCCGTCGCGGCCACGCTGGTCGGCTGCTGGCGGACCTCCCAGGGCCCGCGGAAGCGATCGAAGGCCGCGATCGCCGCGTGGCGCCCGACCCCGCGCCGCCGGTGCCCGCGCGCCACGAAGAACTCCGCCATGTCATGCACTCCGCTCGCCCCGGTGAGGCGGCTGCGCTCCTGGATGAGCGCGAAGCCCGCGAGCGCGCCGTCGACGCGGAGGAGGAAGGCGTGACGCCACGGGTCGACCCAGTACGCATCGAAGGCGCGCCCCTCGAAGCGGCCGTCGTCGCGCAGCGGGAGGTCCATCTGCTCGCTGAAGTCATGGACGTAGAGCTGCCAGAGGTTGCCGAGGGCGACGTGGTCCGCGGGGGTCGTCGGGGCGAGCGTGACGTTCATCGGGTCGCCTCGATAGCATGGCCGCGGATCCGGTCCGCGGGCGGTCAGCGTCCCCTGCGAGGTGGCGTCGGGACCTCGCGTCCGGGGCCGTGCTCGGGCGCAGCCTCCGGTCGCCCACCGGAGGGCCGCGCCTTCGCCTCCGCGCGGACGTACGCCGTCGGCGCGACGCCGAACCATCGGCGGAACGCGCGGCGGAACGCGCCCGGCTCGGAGAACCCCAGCAGCTCCGCCGCCTCGGTCGACGAGCGCCCGGCGTCGACGAGGTAGCGCCGCGCGAGGTCCATCCGCACCGCGTCGAGCAGCGCGCCGTAGGAGGTGCCCTGCTCCTCGAGGCGCCGCGCCATCGTCCGCACCGAGACGCCGAGCGCCCTGGCGACCTGCTCCGAGCTCGGCGAGGACGCGCCGAGCTCCGCGGCGATGGCGTCGCGCACCCGGTCGGCGAAGGTCACGGCGCTCGGCGCCCGGGCGAGCTCCTCGTCGCCGCGGCGCAGGTACACGGCCAGCTTCGCCGGGTCGTGGGAGCGCAGCGGCGTCGCGAGGTCGTCGCCGCGGAACACCAGCGCGTTCTCGCCCGCCGCGAAGACCGGCAGCAGCCCGAAGGTGCGCTCGTGCTCGGCCGTCGAGGCGGGCGGCCCATGCGCGAAGCGCACCTCCCGCAGGCGTAGGGGGGCCGCGGCGAAGGCGCGCGCCGCCCCCACGATCCACCCCAGCATGAACTCCGCGAAGGACCGCGGCACCTCGCTCATCCCCAGCATGACGTGGCGCAGGCGCAGGTCGCCGCCGTCGTCCTCGCACACGAGCCGCGACTTCGGGTAGGTCAGCGAGACGTACCGCGCGAGCCCTCCGAGGCCCTCGCCGAGCGTGGCGCTCGCCGCGAAGGCCTGGAGGTGGATGTGCTCCCTGGTGAAGGACATCACGCCCGACCACTCGATTCTGCCGGCGACGCGCAGCCCCAGGTCGGGCTCGCGAGTGAGCGCCTCGGCGCGGCGCCAGAAGTCGAAGAGCTCGCGGCGCGAGATGCGGGCCGTCGGGTCCAGCAGGCGCCCGAACTCCATGCCTCCGGCGCGCAGGAACTCGACCGCGTCGTGCCCCTCCCCGCGCAGGTACGCGAACAGCGACAGGAGCGCGTGGGCGGACACGCCGGCTTCGTCAGACGCCGGGTCTGGTCGCGGCCGAGGAGTCTCGTGGGGGGTGCTCGCGCTGCGCCTTCGCATCGAGTGGCCGGTGCATACCACGGCGCGCGCCGCACGCAGGGCCCGCCGGGACGAAGGCGCCGCGCGGCGGAGGCGCTGGCCGAAGATGCCCGCCCCGTTGGCCGACCCGGTCCTTCAGCGGGCGCCCCGGCGTCTCGTAGGGTCGCACGGAGCGCGAGGCCGGGCGGCCCGGCTCGCTCCCTCCCACAGGACACCCGCGAGGAGACGAACATGGACAAGACGGAGATCGAGGCGGTGCACCGCGAACTCGACGCGCAGCTCGATCGGATGATCTCGGGGATCTACAAGGCCCAGCCCGCCTCCACGCACCTGCGCGACGCGGAGGCCGTGGACGCGGACCTCTACAAGCGCCACACGATCGAGTCCGTCCTGAGGATCCGGCTCTCGCGGATGGCCGACGGGAAGGTCATCCAGATCTTCGCGCGCACCAACCCCCGCCTGGCCAGGATGTGGGCGCAGTACTCGGCCGACGAGATGCTCCACGACGAGCTCTTCGCGAAGGACCTGGAGCGGCTCGGCGTGCCCCGCGAGACGATCTACGGCACCGAGCCCTTCTTCTCGACGAAGCTCCTGCAGGGCTACCTGTATTACACGCTGGAGCACGAGGGGCCGATGGCCATCGTGATCCGGTCGTACATGATCGAGTACGCCACGGGGGTGACGCAGGGGCAGTGGAACGAGAACGTCGCCCGCTCCCTCGGGAGGGACGCCGTCAAGGGCGCGAGCGCCCACCTGCACTTCGACGAGACCACCGGCCACGGCGACGACGTGTGGCAGATCCTCGCGGCCCTGCTGCTCACGCAGGACGACGTGCGCCGCATGCACCGCTACGTCGAGGACTTCGCTGGCCTGTTCATGGCCTACTTCGCCGAGTGCTCGAGGCTCCTCGCGAAGGACGCGCCCCGAGCGGCCCCTGCGCCCGTCGTGGCGGTCGGCCACGCGTGACGAGCGCGTCGCCGAGCCCGGCCTCGGGCCAACCCCAACCGCAGCCCCCCAGGCACCGCAAGCGGCGGGTCGCGCGGACGGTCAAGGTCCGCGTCGGTGACCTCTCGAGGGCGCGCCGCGACGAGCTCTTCGAGCGCCTCTTCGAGATCTACAGCGAGCGCAAGTCGGGCTGGACGCTCGAGGCCTTCGTGGAGGCCAACTTCTCGCATCCCGACACCCTGCTCGCGCTCTTCCTCGACGCCGACGGCTCGCTCGCGGGCTTCTCCTGGCTGTCGACCGTCCGCTTCGAACACGAGGGCGCGAGGCACGCGGTGTTCGCGGCCGGCGTGTATTTCCGCCCCGGCTACGACGCGCGGGCAGCGGCGCGCTTCGGGCTCGCCGAGGCGCTCCGCTTCAAGCTCCGCGAGCCGCAGACGCGCCTCTCGTACTTCACCCCGCTCATCTCACCGGCGCCCTACGCGTTCATCCTGGGCGTGATGGGCCGCGCGTACCCGAACCGGAGGATGCCGACGCCGCCGGGCGTCGACGCCCTGATGCGCGCCGCCGCGCGGGCCCGGGGCATCGCCCTCGACCGGGGCGGCTCGTGGGTCGTCCGCACCCGCGGCACACCCCGCGACGGGCGGAACTTCGACGTGTCGGCCTCCCTCCGTACCAACCGCGACGCGCAGCACTACCGCCTGCTCAACCCGGGCTTCGCGGAGAACCACTCGCTGCTGGTGTGGGTGCCGCTCGACGTGGCCAACGTCGCCGGCGCGCTGCTGGTGCTCACCCGGCGCGCGCTCGGAGTGTGAGCGCCGCGGGGTCCCCTTCGGTCGGGAGCGGAGAGCCCTCCTCAGGAGGTCCCGCAGGAGAAGAGACCCGGAGATGCAGACCACCCACGGCCCGCCCGCGCCCGGCGCCGCGCCCGAGTACGGGTTCACCCACCGCGACCTGCGCCGCGCCCTGCCGCCCGAGCTCTTCGAGCGGCGCGCCTCGCTGATCGCCCGCCAGCTCCTCACCTCGATCGCCTCCACCGCGGCGGCCTACGCCTGCATGAGCCTGTACTCGCCGTGGTTCACGCTGCCGCTCTACTGGACCTTCCTCGGGTTCAGCCTGTACGGCTTCCTGGCGATCGGGCACGAGTGCGCGCACGGGGTCTTCCTGCCGAAGCGTTGGCAGAACGACCTGCTCGGGAGCCTCTGCTACCTGGTGGCCTTCATGCCCTACGAGGGCTGGAAGCAGACCCACCTGCTGCACCACCGCTACGTCGCGCACTACGACCGCGAGGAGTACTTCGGGATGCGCAGGGAGCCGTCGAGGAAGCCGCTCGGCCGCCTCGTCCTCGCCCTGATGCGCGTCGCGCCCCCGGCGGGGCTGTTCCTCGCCCACATGATGTACCTCCTCGGGACGCGCGCGAAGGTCGGCGTCCTGTGGGTCGACAACCTCTACTGCAACAGGAAGCTCCACCGAGGCGGGTTCAACCGGAGGCTCGCGGCGTGGAACCTCGTCTCCCTGGCGGCGGTCGCGCTCGCCCTGGCCTGCCTCGCGGTCTCCGAGGGCCCCTGCTTCGTCGCCCGCTTTCTCCTCGTGCCGATGTGCATGGCCGGCGCGGTCAACCTCCTGATCGGGTACATGCAGCACCGCGACGACAAGGACTGGGTCCTCGGCTTCGAGGAGGGCACGTGGACCCGCCTCCGGGGCGACCTGCAGACGGTGGACCGCACGTACTGGCCCTTCGACTTCCTCCTGCACGACGCGGCGAGACACCACGTCTGCCACCACCTCTTCCCGATGATGCCGCACTACCAGATGCCGCGTGCCATGGAGGTCCTGGCGCCGATCCTCGGAGCGCACTACCGCCACGACGAAGAGAGCGTGTTCCTGCAGTATCACCGGGCTCTCGCGAATTCGCGGAGGGTCCATGGCGAGGGCACCCTTCGCTTCTCTCCATAGCGGAGCGCCCCGCCGCGGGGTCGCGTGTTACTCACGGCCCACCCGATGTCACCCGAATTCCTGCTCCGCCCGGAGGCGCGGCGGCGCGCCGAGGCGACCGTCGCGGCGATCGAGGCGCAGACCTGCGCCGAGGTGGTGGTCGCCGTGCGCCGGCAGTCCGGCGACTACCTCGCGGCCGACCGCCTCGCGGGCGCCCTCGCGGCCTTCGCCTGCCTCCTGGTGCTGCTCTTCCACCCCGTCGCCTTCGCCGTCGCCACGATGCCCGTCGACGTGCTCCTCGCCTACGGCCTGGGCGTGCTCGCCTCCGCGCGCTCGGCCACGGTGCGACGCGCGCTCACGTCCGGCGAGACCCGAGCGCGCCTGGTGAGCGTCGCGGCGAGAGCGGCCTTCGTCGACCGCGGCGTCTCGCGCACCCGCCAGCGCGCCGGGCTGCTCGTCTACGTCTCGCTGCTCGAGCGCGCCGTCGAGGTCGTCGCCGACCTGGGCCTCGACCCCGCCGCGCTCGGCCCGGAGTGGGGCGACCGCGTCGAGGCGCTGCGGTCCGCCGTGGAGCGCCCCGACGCCGACCGCTTCGACGCCGCGCTCGCCGCGCTGGGACCGGTGCTCGCGCGGGCGCTGCCTCGGCGCGACGACGACGTCGATGAGCTCTCCGACGCCGTGGAGGCCTCGTGAGGCGCCGGCGGTACGCGGTCGCCGTCGCCCTCGCGGTGCTGGTCGTGCTGGTCGCGGGCGTCGCGCTGGCGCGCCCCGGCGGGGGTTCGAGCTTCAGCGTCGGAGGCGGATCGAGCTCCGGCAGCAGCGGAGGCGGATCGAGCTTCGGCGGCGGGTCGAGCTTCGGCGGCGGGTCGAGCAGCAGCGGCGGGTCGAGCAGCGGCGGCGGGTCGAGCAGCGGCGGCGGGTCGAGCAGCGACGGCGGAAGCGACCTGCTCGGGAGCCTCGTGGGCGCCCTCTTCGAGATGCTCGTGCGGTACCTCTTCGCGCTGGCGGTGGCGTACCCGCAGGTGAGCGTCCCCCTGGTGGTCGCGGCGGTGATCGCCTTCCTGCTCACGCACCGCGACGACGATGGCTACGCGAACCTGTGGTTCGTCTCCGGGGTGATCGGGTTGCTGCCGCTCGGCTACTTCGCCCCGTGGGCCTTCATCGCGGCGGTGTCCGTCGCCGGTGGCGTCGCCCTCCACCGCTGGCGCCGCAAGGCCGACGAGGGCTGGGTCGCGGCCATGGACGCCGAGGCGATGCCCGCTCGCCCCGAACCCCTCGCTGCGGCTCCCGTCGCTCCGGCGCCCGTCGCTCCGGCTCCTGCGCCACGGCGCGTCTCCCCGCGGGCCTCGCTCCAGGCGCTGCGTGACGTCGACCCGGACTTCTCGCTCGTCGTGCTCGAAGACTTCCTCTACGCGCTCTACGCCGAGGTGCAGCGCGCGCGTGGAACGGACACGCTCGACACCCTCGTCGCGTACGTCTCCGCCGAGGAGCGAGAGAAGCTCGGCGGCGCCGGGCTCCGCGCCGTCGAGGACGTGATCATCGGCGGGATGCGCTGGCTGGGCGTCCAGGGCACCGAGGCCGGGGCCGAGCGCACGACGGTGCGGGTGGAGTTCGAGGTGAACTTCACCGAGGTGGCGAAGGACGGCGCCCGCCAGGGCGTGTACGCGGTCGAGCGCTGGACGCTGGAGCGCCGCGGGGGCGTGAAGTCCCGCCCGCCCGAGCGGGCGCGAGTGCTCGACTGCCCGGCGTGCGGCGCCCCGCTGGACCGTTCCGTCGGCGGGGTGTGCGGCTACTGCGAGGCCCCGCTCACTCGCGGCGACCTCGACTGGGTCCTCACCCTCACCGAGACGAGCTCGCGAGAGCTGCGAGAGCCGGTGCTCGAGTCGAGCGTCCAGGAGCGCGGCACCGACTACGCCACGGTGGTGTCCCCGACGCTCGGCGCCGACCTCGCGGCGCTCCAGGCCCTCGACCCCGCGGTCGGCCTGGAGTCCCTGCGGCCGCGCGTGGAGCTGATCTTCGACGAGCTCCAGGCGGGCTGGTCCGGCCGCGACTGGAAGCGGGTGCGGCCCTTCCTCAGCGACCTGCTCTTCGAGTCGCAGCAGCGCTGGATCGAGGCCTACCGCAAGGCCGGCCTGCGCAACCTCACGGACGGCGCGCGGGTGCTCGGCGTCGAGGCCGCCGCGGTCACGATCGACCGGTGGTTCCACGCGGTGACCGTGCGGGTGCGCGCGACCGGGAAGGACTCCACCGTCGACGAGTCCGGCGAGGTGGTGAGCGGCGACCCCGAGCGGCTCCGCGAGTACACCGAGTACTGGACGCTGATCCGCGGCGCGGCGAGCCGCGGCGAGGCCGGCGCGAAGCTCGTGTGCCCGAGGTGCGGCGCCGCGCTGGCGATCAACCAGGCGGGCCACTGCGAGTTCTGCAAGGCGAAGGTGACGAGCGGCGAGTTCGACTGGGTGCTCAGCCGCATCGAGCAGGACGACTCCTACATCGGCTGAGCCGCGCCCGCCCCGGGGCAGCGGTGGGCTCAGCGGCTCATCGAGGCAGCTGCTTGATCTGCTCGAGGATCTCGGCCCGGATGATCTCCTCGATGGTGCCGAGGAAGCCGTCCTGGGGGTTGCCCTCGGTCTCGGTGAACCAGGGATCCATCTGCGTGCTGATGTTGAAGCTCACCGCGGGGAAGTCCGGGGCGCTCAGCTGCGCAGGCGTCACCTCGATCTGGAGACGAGAGAGCAGGCTCTGCACGAACCCGACGCCGTAGGCCGGGACCGCGAAGTCCGATGCGGTCACGATCAGCTTCACGTCCGATGGGTTCTTCAGATCCGTGCCTCGCGCCGGAATCATGCTGAAGGCCGAGTAGAGGGCGTTGTTGAGGTCGTTGAGCTTCCCGATGTCCTGATTGAAGCGGCCGTCCTCGTCCTTGAAGTTCACGGCCCAGCTCAGGATGTTCTGGTCGCTCCCGAGCTGCCGGAAGAAGTCGTAGTGGCCCCCGCGGACGATCTCCCCGTTCGACTTCCCGACGAACCATTCGCGGAGGTCCTTGAGCTGCTGCTCCACCGCGGCCGGGCCCAGGCCCTCTCGCTCCGCCGGGAGGCGCTGCACGAAGGCGATGCAGAACGGGTCCTCGGGGCGCGCCATGGTGCGCAGCCGGCAGTACAGCTTCTTGCTCGAGAAGATGCACTGCTCGAGCAGCTTGCCGTAGCCCTCCCTCGTCGGGCGGATCGCCTTGTGGCTCATGTAGACCGCGGCGGCGGCGGCGCCGGGCTTGCTGCCCTCGATGCCGAACACCCCCACCGTCGGATCGGCCTCGCCGTGAAACACCACCGGCGACTTCAGCGAGACGAGGTTGCGCATGTTGCTGTCGCGATAGCAGAGGGCGCCCGCGGGGTAGAGCACGTAGCCCGCCTTGTGCGGATCCACGGTGATCGAGTCGACCTCCCGGAGCGCGACGTATCGCTTGACGATGTCGTGGTTCATCGGCGTCTCCGGGATGCTCGCCAGGACGACGTCGTGCGGCAGGGGGGCGGAGCGGAACGCCACTCCGAGGCGACGGGGCTCCGGGGCCACGTCCGCCGGGCGCAGCGCGGAGGCGAAGTACCCGCCCCAGGCGGCGTCCGCGTGGATGGTGAACTCCATCCCCTTCTCGCGGAACTCGTCACGGAGCGCGAGGATCTCGTGGAGCGGATCGACGGCGCTCTCCTCCGTCGAGCCCATGACGGCGACGACGGAGATCACCGGGGTGCGCGTGTCGAGCGCCTTCTGCAGACGGGCGCGCAGCGTCCCGCCGCCGCACGGGAGCTTGCCCGCGAGGTCGACCTCCTGCCGCGCGTCGAGGTCGACGTCGATGGACCAGAGCTGATTCGCCCCGATGCCCAGCAGCGCAGCGGCCTTCGGCCAGGAGTAGTGGTTGGTCGCCGGCGCCGTCAGGATCGGCGGGTTCACGAGCCCGTGCCGCAGCAGGTACTCCTGGTAGGCCCCGGCCATGCCCAGGGCGGCCACGGTATACCGGGACATGTAAGCGGCGAGGCTCTCCGAGGTGAGACCCGTCTCCCGGGTGACGCGCGCGGGCAGGTCGAGCACCTCCTCGATGGGGAGGTTCAGCAGCTCCCACGCGGTGCACTCCGAGAGCCGCCTCGACTGGCCGTCGAGCCGCCGCACGCTGACCTCGAGGATCGCCCCCGCCCCCTTCTCTCCGCGCGCCGCCGCGACCAGCGCCGGGGCGTAGAACTTGAGGCTGCGCGCCATCCACAGCCCTTCCATGTTGGCAATGGATCCGTCGCAGGTGATGTGTCCCCAGGGCCTCGGGCCCGTCGCGGCCCCGGCGGCCGCCGTCGGGTTGGGGGCGACGGGGAAGCCCAGCATCCGACAGAGGTCGTCGCCGACGGCGAGCTCCATCATCGTGGTCACCGGAGAAGCCTCCGCGGCCACGTTGTTCTGGTTGTAGAGCATCGCGGCGAAGTAGCCGGCCACCGCGGGGATCGTGACGTCCCAGAGCATGTGCCCCTGGCTGCGCATGCTGAAGAACGCGCCGCAGTCCTGCAGGGCCTTCAGCACGCCATCGAACTCCCGCTCGATCTGGTCGACGGTCCGCTTGTAGTCGTCCCCCTCCTGCATCTCCGGCGTGATGAACCGGGGGTCCTTGGGGTAGACGTCCTTGCGAAACCCGAGGTGGCTCTTCAGCGCCTTGCCCACGAGCCTCTGGAGCAGCTCCCCGTTCTCTCCCTTGGGGCCGAGAAACCACGCCGTGACGGCGTCGGTACCCGGGCCATCGAGGCGGATCTCGTGCTTGTCACGGATCGCGGCGAGCGAGCTCACGAGCCTCTTTCGACGGTCGTTCATCATCGTCCTCCAATTGCTGTCCAGAAGGCCCCGGTAGGGTGCGTTCGCCCCGATGGCGCGCCGGGGAGCCCCCTCAGGCCCCCTATGACTACGGCGCGGCGAGTATCGCGCACCGCGCGCCTCCCGAGGAAGCGTTCACCATCTGGGCCTCTCCGAAATCGGAGGGACGACCCGCGGCCGGGCGTGATACACGGGTCCTGGGACGATTGGTGCTGCCGCGGCGGCGGACGCGGATGCGCTCGACGCGAAGCTGCATGACCGCCGTTGATGGTCTCGGATGGCCGGAGGACACCCATGAAGATGAACAAGAGCACGACGCAGGCGATGCCCGGGATGGCCGGAATGCCAATGGGCGCGAGCGGCGATTCGCCGCCTGCCGCCTCCGACGGGCGCCTCACCCCGGCGGACAAGCAGATGCTGAGGAGCATGCTCCAGCCGGACCCGAAGCCGATGGCGCCGGCCGACCGCCGACACGCGTTCATCATGGTCGGAACGAAGACCCTGTTCCTGGTCCACATGACGATGTTCCACATGGAGGAGCACTGTTATCAGGTCGTCCTCCGCGCTCGCCTGCCCGAGGCCGACATGGCCCGGTTCCGCCAGTGGCGCGAGCAGAACCCCGAGCAGACCTACTTCCTGGCGAACCTCACGGAGTCGGCGCTGGACATCCCGCAGATCGCGAGCGGCGAGCTCGGCTCCTTCGAGGCCGAGGTGTTCGCGGGAATCCCCCCGAAGGACCTCTACACCGAATGGCCCTGGACGGGGCAGGCGCCGGTGATCGCGAGGGCCCTCGTGACCATCGATCGCGTCGTCTACTATCGACACTTCGACTTCAACTTCGATTACCCGCGGAGCCTCACCTATGTGCTGTTCGGCTCTGGGGATGAAGCCCACATGCAGAGCTATCAGACCAAGGAGCCGGACTACGACCACGTCCTGAGCCTGGCCGAAGCGCCCGCCTGGCTGCCGAAGAACAAGCTCGCCTCGGGCGTCACGGTGAGCTTCCCGACCCTGCGCAGCCGGCCCGTGCGCCTCGCCAACCCGCTGAAGCGGGCCACCTACGATGTGGAGTATCAGGGATTCCGGAAGTACCTCGGATATCGGTTTGCGGACCTGCACCCGCTCCGACCCGGCACCACCTGGTGGTTTCACACCTCGCCGCTCAACCTCGTCCCGCCGCAGGCCCGCCCGGGGCGCTGACGACCTTCGAGCGAGCGCGCGGCGTCAGGCCAGGACGCGCACGCTCACCGGGTGCGAGATTCCCTTGAAGGTCAGCAGGCGCTCCGGCAGGTCGGCGGCGGACAGGTCGGCGGCGGCGCAGAGCTCGGGGCTGACCAGCGCCTCGCCGGGGCTGGCCTGGGCGCACATCCGGGCGGCCTTGTTGACCTCCACTCCCCAGATGCGGACATCGGAGATGCCCTCCTCCGCCCCCTGGATCGTCCCGATATAGACGACGCCGGTGTGCACCGCGACCCCGAACGAGAGCTCGTCCGGCGCCCTGCTCTTGCCGATCTCCACGAGGCGCCGCGCCGCGGTCAGCGCCTTTCGGGCGGCGGTGGCGGTGCGGACCGCCGCGAGCTCGGACTCCGGCACCCCGGCGTCGGAGTTCGAGACCCCCGAGAAGCCCGGAGGATAGAGGGCGAAGACCTCGTCGCCGATCACGTCCATCATGAAGCCGTCGGTCTGGACGAACACCGACGTCGTGCGGCGATAGAAGGCGTTGATTCGCCGGACGTACTCCTCCAACGCGAGCTCCTCGGAGAGGGCCGTGGAGCCGCGCACGTCGGCGAACACCATGGTCATCATGACCTTCGCGCCGCCCGGGTTGCCCCGAATAAACTGGTCGCAGAGGCTGCAGAAGCGAGGGTTGCGGTTGGAGGGCCCCGGGTGCTCCTCCGTCCACCCCACGACCGGGACCTTCCCGAAGGGGGCCATGCAGAGCCTGCATCGAGGCGGCAGGCCCTCCATCTGGAAGCGCTTCTGCTTTGCGATCAGATCGGGGTGCCCGACTGCGAAGAGCAGGTGCCAGAGATCTTCATTCCACGTCGCGGTGGGCTGGGTCATTCGTCGATCCTCCACCGCAACCCCTATCACGATGCAGGGGCCGCCTGTCGCCCCATCAGGGATCGAGAGGAGGAGAGCGGGCGATGCGCCATCGAGGCGATGGGTGCGGGCGGAGCGCTCAGCGAGGCGGCTGCGCGGGGAGCACGCCCAGCGCGGTGAGGAAGGGCACCGTGTCGTGGTAGACGTGCCACGACGCGACCCGGCCACCCTTCACGCGGATGTAGTCGCACGACTCCCAGACCACCTGCCGGCCGGTCGCGGGGACCGCTCCCTGCGGGGTCATCATCGGGCCGGTGTGGGTTCCCTCGACGATGAGCTCGAGGGCGATGGTGCCCTCCGCCTCGACGTGGTGCAGCACCCGGTGGCGCAGGTCGGGGAACGCCGCGCGGTAGGCCCTCAGCACCTCGACGAGGGCGGCGCGGCCCCGCAGGGCCATCCCGGGCATCTTGAAGTCACAGTCCGCGTCGATGAGCTCCGAGAGCTCGTCGAGGCGCCCCGCCTCGACCAGGGTCCAGACTCGATCGGTCAAACGCTTCGCTTCGGTCATGACGTCACTCCTTCGCCGACGAACCCGTGCGTCGGTCGAACGAGACCGTAGCGATCGTCGCCGCGCCGGAACATCGGGCGAATGCCCCATACGGGACGGTCTTCCGCCTCCGTCGGAGGGGGGGTCAGGCCACGAGGCCGTGCTGCATCGCGAACATCGTGGCCGCCGCCCGGGTCGTCACGCCGACCTTCTCGAAGACGTGCTGCAGGTGGTGCCCCGCGGTCTTGGTCGAGATGTCGAGCGCGGCCGCGACCTCCTTGTTGGTCATGCCTCGCGCGACGAGGCGCAGCACCTCGACCTCGCGGTCCGTCAGGCTCGTCGGCCGGGCGCGGGGGCGCGGTCCGTGCCCCGACACCGCGAGCACCGCCTCGACCGCCTCGGGGCAGAGCAGCCCGGAGCGCCCGAGCTCCGTGAGCGCCGCGCCCGCCTCGTCGGGGCCGCGCGCGGGGCGGTGGGCGCGCGCCTCGGTCATCGCCCGGTAGACGTCCGCCGCCGCCAGCACCCGCGCCGGGACGGTGCACGACGCGCCCGCGAGCCTCCGGTGGTAGCCGCTCCCGTCGAGCCGCTCGTGGTCGAGCGTCGCGAGCTCCGCGATCGGCGCGAGCGATGACGCGCGCGCGAGGATCCGCTCGCCGACGTAGGTGTGCGACCGGACGCGCTCCCACTCGCCGTCGTTGAGCGGGCCGGGCTTGTCCCACACCCCGGCGCTCACGGCGACGCGGCCGAGGTCGTGCAACAGCCCCGCGCGCCAGAGCGTCCGCGAGACACCGGCGTCGAGGCGGAGCCTGCCCGCGGCCGCCCTCGCGAGGTCGGCGACGCCGCTCGAGTGCGCGCGCGTGAAGCGGGACTTGAGGTCCGCGAAATCCCCCACCGCGCGGAGCACCTCGTCGAGCCCGTCGTCGTCGAGCGTGCGGTGCGCCCCGACCTCGGCGTCGAGCGCCGCGCTCCAGGGCGACGCGGCCTCGAGCTCCGCGCACACCGTCGACGGAGACGCGACGATCCGCTCGACCAGCGACGGGTCGAGGGCCGAGCCCGCCCGGCCCCTCACGTGCGCGAGCATCCCGTCGACGCCGCCGAGGCGGTGCCCGTACTCGACCTCCTCGCCGGCCTGCGCGAGCCGCATCGGCAGAGCGATCGCCTCGCCCCTGAGCTTGCGAGGGAAGCCCGACCCGTCCCAGCGCTCGAAGGTGTGGAACAGCGCCGCGCGCAGGTCCGCGTCGAAGCCCAGGCGCGAGGCGAGGCGGTCGCCGACCTCACAGTGCGCCACCCCCGTGTCGAAGAGGCGCGGCATCCCCGCGAGCGCGGCGGCGAAGCGACCCGCGCCGCGCAGGCTCTCCGTGGCCCCGACCGCTCGCGCCAGGCGGCCGATCACCTGGCCGGGCGCCCCCCAGTCGACGCCGTAGAGGGCGCCGCGCACCGCGACCTCGTCACCAAACACCTCCGCGGCGACGTCCGAGTCCGCGGTGCAGCCGACGTAGCGGAGGAGCGCGAGGTAGTATGCCCCGGCCCGCGCGGCGTCCGGCGCGCCGACGACCTCCCCGACCCGTACGGCCGCTGCGGCGGATCGGAGGGCGTGGTCCATCGGCATGCCCATGCCCGCGTCGGCGGCGACGGCGAGGGCGCAGAGCGGTTCGGCGAGGCGCGTCATGGCGCCGGTCATGCTCGCACGGCCGCGAGGAGGAGACCTACCGCACCCTCCCGGTGACCGCGGGGCCACGCGTCAGATGCACCACCAGTTGGGGTACACGCAGGAACCCGAGCAGACGGTGCCCGAGCAGGTGGTCGCCGTGTAGCCGAAGTTGCAGGTGCAGCGGCCCGAGCCCGCGCAGGTGCTGTGCGCCGGGCAGTTGCCGGCGAGGAAGCCACACGAGACGGTGAAGTTGCTGGCGCCGCAGGTCGGGGCGGAGCTCACGCAGCTTCCGCCCTGGCAGGCGTAGCCGGAGCTGCACGCGCGGCCGCAGGTGCCGCAGGAGGTCGCGCTGGTGTTGAGGTTGACCTCGCAGCCGTTGGAGGGGTTGCCGTCGCAGTTGCCATAGCCCGCGTTGCAGGTGATGGCGCACGACCCCGCCGCGCACATCGTGGTGCCGTTGGCGGGCGCCGGGCAGTCGACGCCCACGTAGCCCTGCCCGTCGGGCGCGCAGACCTGCCTCGTGGTGCTCGACGCGCACACCGCCGTCGGGCCCGGCGTGCAGCGCCACGGAGCGCACGTGCCCGCCCCGAGGCAGGCGTTCATCGATGGGCACGAGGCCGCCGTGTAGCCGAGGCCGTCGGCGTTGCAGACGCGCCGCGTGTTGACGTCGACGCACGAGTACGTCCCCGGGGTGCACACCCAATTCGCGCAGAGGCCCGCCGCGCAGGTCTGCGTCGACCCGCACGCCGTCGTCGTCGAGCCGAGGCCGTCGGCGTTGCAGACCTGGCGGCTGTTGCCCGCGCAGAGCGCGCTGCCCGGGGTGCACACCCACGCGCCGCAGAGCCCCGTGCTCGGGGTGCAGCTCGAACCCGCGGCGCAGCTCGTGGTCGCCGAGAACGACAGCCCGTCCGCGCTGCAGGTGTGCGTGCCGGTGGAGCCCACGCAGCTCGTCGACCCCGGCGTGCAGACCCACGGGGTGCACGCCCCGGCGCTGCACGACTGCCCCGCCGCGCAGGTCGTCGCGTCCCAGCGCAGGCCGTCGGCCGAGCAGACCTCCGCGCGGCTGGTGCTCCCGGCGGCGCAGCGCGCGGCGCCCGGCGTGCAGACGCGAGCGCGGCACGAGCCGTCGAGGCAGCTCTCCGCGGTGCCGCACGGGGTCGCCGTCGTCCCCTGCCCGTCGGGGGTGCACACGTCGCGCGCCGACGCGGAGGCGCAGGTCGACGCGCCGGGCGCGCACCTCCACGGCGTGCAGGCGCCCGCTCCGGTGCAGGCGTTCATCGCCGCGCACGGCGCGGGGCTGTACCCGAGGCCGTCGGCGTTGCAGACGCGCCGCGTGTCGGCGTCGACGCAGGAGCTCGCGCCCGGCGTGCACACCCAGGGCACGCACGCGCCCGCCGAGCACGACTGCATGGCCGAGCACGCGGCGGTCGTGTAGCCGAGGCCGTCGGCGTTGCAGGTGCGGGGCGCGCCGCGGTCGCAGTCGCGCGAGCCCGGCGCGCAGACCCACGCCCCGCAGAGCCCGGTGGACGCGGTGCAGCTGTTCATCGCCGGGCACGCGGTGGTGTCGCCGTAGCCGAGGCCGTCGGCGTTGCAGGTGCGGGTCCCGCTGGAGCCCGCGCAGCTCGGCGCGCCCGGCGTGCACACTCGCGTCACGCAGAGGCCCGCGCGGCAGCTCTCGTTGCTCGCGCAGGCCGAGCGCGCGTAGCCGAGGCCGTCGGCGCCGCAGAGCTCGCGGTCGGTCACGCTCCCGTCGGCGCAGCGCGACGAGCCGGGCGCGCAGACGCGGTCGAGGCACGCCCCGTCGCGGCAGCTCTGCTGGTTGCCGCAGGGCGCGGCCGCGTAGGCCGAGCCGCGCGGGTTGCACACCTCGTGGTCGCCGGCGGCGTTGCAGCGCCCGCTGCCCGGCATGCACGCCTGCGGCAGGCACACGCCGTCGGGTCCGCAGAACTGTCCGCCCCCGAGGCAGTCCGCGTCGGTCGCGCACTCGACGCAGGTCATGCGGGCGAGGTCGCACACCATGCCGAGGTCGCTGCACTGCCGCGACGAGGAGCAGGCCCGCGGGCGCGCGACGCAGCTGTCGTCACGGCACTGCTGCGACATGGGACAGTCGGCGTCGACGTTGCACTCGACGCAGAGGCCCGAGGCGGCGCTGCACACCTGGCCGGGGCAGGTGCGCGACGAGGTGCAGGCCGCGCCCGCGGCGCAGCGCTGGGCGACGCAGGTGGCGTTGCTGCCGGGGCAGTCTGCGCGGGTGAGGCACTGGACGCAGGCGCCGCGCGCGGAGTCACAGACCTGCCCCGCGGCCGCGCACTGGCGCGTGGAGGTACAGCTCAGCGGGGCGGCGTCGGGCGCGTCGGCGGCGAGGGGAGCGTCGGGCGCGGCGTCGCTCGCGGCGTCGCTCGCGGCGTCCATGGGGACGGTGGTCGCGTCGTCGGGGCCGACCGGGGGCTGCAGGCGCGGCGCGCAGGCGACGAGCGCGAGCGAGGCCCAGAGGGCGAAGAGAAGAGATGATTGCGATGGGCTCAAGGCGTCGTCCCCCGGGCGAATGGTGATCGCGTCTATCGCCGCGGGGGCACCGGCTCGTCAACCCGGGCGCGGGCGAACGCCCTCCGCGAACTTCAGGGCATCGGGCCAGCGGGCCGCTGGCATATAGTCGCCCCCCTGGAGGCTTCAATGAGTCGTTGGGGACGGTCACCGGTCTTCGCAGTCCTGTTCGTGGCGGCCGCCCTCGCGGGCTGTGGCGAGGGTCGCTCGGTCGTCGGAGGCCCGATCGACGCGGGGGCCGAGGACGCCTTCGACGCCGCCTCGATGGACGTCCCGCCCCTCGACGCGCCGGAGGTCCCAGCCCTCGACGCGCCCTCGCAGGACCTCCCCGGCGACCTCGTCGACGCCCCCGCCCCGACGGACGTCCCCATGCGCTGCGCGGCCAACGCCGACTGCGCCGGGAGCCCCACCGGCAACGTCTGCGACGTCGTCTCCGGGCGCTGCGTGGAGTGCCTCCCCGCGAGCGACACCTGCCCCGGGGAGCGCTACTGCGACGTCTCCAACCGCTGCCTCGCGGGCTGCCGCGACGACGACGCGTGCCGCCGCGCGGGGCCCATCGACGGCGGCGTCCCCACGACGCGCTGCCTCCCGAGCACCCGCGCGTGCGTCGAGTGCATCACCGACGAGCACTGCCCCGCGGGGTCGCTCTGCGTAGGCAACAGCTGCGCGGCGGGCTGCAACGCGACGCGCGCCTGTCCGACGGGGCAGGCGTGCTGCGCGGGCGCCTGCGCCGACGTGCAGGCCAGCACCGCCCACTGCGGCGGCTGCGACATGGCGTGCCGCACCGCCAACGGCACGCCCGCGTGCCGCAACGGCAACTGCGCCGTGGGGATGTGCACCGCCCCCTTCGCGGACTGCGACGGCGCGGCGGCCAACGGCTGCGAGGCCGACACGCTCAACGCCGTCGAGCACTGCGGCGGCTGCGGGATGGCGTGCTCCACGCGAGGCAACGCCACGGCCCGCTGCGCGGCGGGCCGCTGCGAGATCAGCTGCAACGCGGGCTTCGCCGACTGCGACATGGACCCGGCCAACGGCTGCGAGGCCGACACCCGCGCGAGCGTGCTCCACTGCGGGGGCTGCGGGCGCGCCTGCACGCCGCCCAACGCGGAGGCCAGCTGTGCGATGGGCGTCTGCGGCATCGCGCGCTGCAACGCGGGCTACGGCGACTGCGACGGCAACGCCTCCAACGGCTGCGAGACCGACCTGCGCATCACGCCGAGCCACTGCGGGATGTGCGGCAACGGCTGCCCCTCGCGCGCCAACGCCGCGGCGGTGTGCGTCGTCGGGAGCTGCGCCTCCATCTGCGTGTCGGGCTTCCTCGACTGCGACGGCGACGCCGCCAACGGCTGCGAGGCCGACCTGCGCACCAGCACCACGAGCTGCGGCGGCTGCGGCCGCGCCTGCGCCCCGCCGCGCGCCACGGGCGTCTGCGACGGCGGCGCCTGCCGCGTCGGGAGCTGCAACGCGGGCTTCGCCGACTGCAACATGGACCCGGCGGACGGCTGCGAGGTGAACACCGCCAGCGACCGCACCCACTGCGGGTCGTGCTCCAACGTGTGCTCCGTGCCGGGCGCCTCGGCCGTGTGCGCGGCGGGCGCGTGCCGACTCGACGCCTGCCTCGCGGGGCGCGGCGACTGCGACCTGAGCGCCACCAACGGCTGCGAGGTGGACCTCGACACCACCGTGGCCCACTGCGGCGCGTGCGGCGCGGCGTGCGCGCTGCCCAACGCGACGGCCTCCTGCGGCGGCGGGCGCTGCGCGGTGGCCTCCTGCAACACGGGCTTCGCCGACTGCAACATGAACCCCGCCGACGGCTGCGAGGTGAACCTCGAGACCAGCGCGTCGCACTGCGGCCGCTGCGGCAACACCTGCGTCTTCGCCGGGGGCACCGCGGCCTGCACCATGGGCGTCTGCACCCTGACGATGTGCGCGGCCGCGCTCGGCGACTGCGACGGCGACCGCTCCAACGGCTGCGAGACCAACCTCAACACCGCCACGTCCCACTGCGGCGCGTGCGGAGCGGCGTGCGTGCTCGCCAACGCGACGGCCTCCTGCGGCGGCGGGCGCTGCGCGGTGGCCTCCTGCAACGCGGGCTTCGCCGACTGCAACATGAACCCCGCCGACGGATGCGAGGTGAACACCCGCTCCGACGAGGGCAACTGCGGGGCGTGCGGCGCCCGCTGCAACCTCCCGGGCGCCACGGCCGTGTGCGCCTCCGGGGCCTGCGCGGTGGAGTCGTGCGCGGCGGGCCGAGCGGACTGCGACCGCGCCCCGGCCAACGGCTGCGAGGTCGACACGACCAGCGACGTCCGCCACTGCGGCGCGTGCGGAGCGAGCTGCGCTCTCGCCAACGCCACGCCCGCGTGCTCCGGAGGAGCGTGCCGGGTGGGCGCCTGCGACGCGGGCTTCGCCGACTGCGACGGCAACCCCTCCAACGGCTGCGAGGTCGACCTGCGCACCGACGCGAACCACTGCGGCCGCTGCGGCAACGCCTGCTTCGCCTGCGCCTCCAACGCGTGCCTGAGCGGCGCCACCGCGACGCGCGACGGCTCCGAGTCCGCGGGCGTCGACCTGCGCTACCAGTACGCGCCGGTGGCCGCGGGGACGGGCTTCCTGCGCGCCAACTGGGACGCCACGCCGGGGGCCACGCGCTACCTGGTGAGCGTCGGCACCACGCCCGGCGGCGCCGACACGGCCGCGGCCCGGGCGGTCACCGGGACCTCCGCGACGATCGACGGGCTCACGCTCCGAGGCGCCTGGGACGGCGTGACGTACTATGTCACGGTGGTCCCGTACAACGGCGCGGTGGCGGGCGCCGCGGCGACCTCGAACGGGGTGCAGGTCGCCGAGGCGGCGGCGTGGGACGGCGTCTCGACGACGGGCATCACGCGCGGCGTGAGCGCCAACTGGCCCGTCTCGGGACAGACGGCGTGGTTCGGAGCGCACTACTTCGAGACGGTGACCGTGGCCGCGGGGGTGACCGTGCGCACGCAGGGCTTCGGGCGCGTGGCGATGGTCCCCGAGGGCGTCGCCTCGACGGACGCTCGGGTCACGTCGCCGCAGGACGGGTGGCTGGCGCTCTACGCCAACACCATCACCGTGAACGGCACCGTGACGGCCTCGGGCCGCGGCTACGGCGGGGGCGGCGGGGGCGGCGGGGGCGGCGGCTCGGTGGGGCTGCGAGGGCGCGGCGGCGTCAACGGCCTCGGCGGCAACGGCGGCAACGGCGAGGGCAGCATCACCGGTGGCGGCGGCGGCGGATCGCCCGGCGGCGTGGGCGGCACCTCGGGCATGGGCCCCGGCGGCAACGGCACGATGCTGGGCGGCGGCTCCGGCGGAACGGGCTGCAGCGGCACGCGCGGCCGCGACGGCGGCGACGGCGCGGTGGGCGAGGTCGGCGGCACCGGCCCGACCA
>CBIHPK010000130.1:0-24603 GCA_966211675.1 uncultured Myxococcaceae bacterium | reverse complement strand
CGGACCTCAACGCCTGGTACGACAGCCGCGGCTACGAGAACGCCGACAAGTGCGCGTGGACCTTCGGCGCCACCTCCACCGCGACCAACGGCTCGCTCTACAACGTCACCCTCGGCGCGCGGCGCTATCTCATCCAGCGGAACTGGGTCAACGGCCCGCGCGCCGGCGCCAACGGCTACTGCTCGATGTCGTACCCGTGATACTGACTTCATGTCAGTCTGGCCGCTTCGCCTGGCCCGTCCCCGCGTGTTGAAACCCTGATCCTTCCCGGAATGTTCACGACGGCTCACGCAAGGTCGTCCTGGAGCGGGAGTCTCGTGAGAGAGCGCCCACACCAGAAACGCTCTGGCATGGGCTCACCGAAGGATTCCGGGAAGGATCAGGGTTTCAACACGCGGCGACGGGCGGAACGCCACCAATCAATGCGGTCAGACTGACAAGCAGTTGGTATGAGGCGGGGCGAGGGGAGGGAGATCCCCAACGCCCGCGAGCGTCACGCGCAGCGCCGTCTACCCCCTCGACGCGCCCGGGGCCGGGTATAGGCTCCCGTCGCATGTTCGGTGAACCCGCACGGTACCAGGACGTGGGCGACGCGGAGATGGCCTTCTGGCGCGTAGGCGCCGGGCCGACGCTGGTGTTCGTGCACGGGTGGCCGCTCTCGTCGGCGACCTGGGTGAAGCTCGTCCCGCTCCTGGCCGACCACTTCACCTGCGTGGTCGTCGACCAGGCGGGCGCCGGGCTCACGCGCACGCGCGCCGGCACGGACTTCAACTTCCGCGGTCAGGCCCGCCGCCTCAACGCCTTCCTCGCCGCGCAGGGCATCGAGCGGGCGCACGTCATCGCGCAGGACACGGGGGCCACCGTCGCGCGGCACGCGGCGATCCACGGCGACGGGCGCATCGCGAGCCTGCTGCTGACCAACACCGAGATCCCGGGGCACCGGCCGCCGTTCATCGAGATGTTCCAGGCGCTGACGCGGCTGCCGGGGGCGGTGGCGACCTTCCGGCTGCTGCTGCGCTCGCGGGCCTTCGCGCACAGCGCGATGGGCTTCGGCGGCTGCTTCACCGACCGCGCGCTGCTCGACGGCGATTTCCGCGAGCGGATCATCGACCCGCTGGTCGCGTCACCGGAGCGCATCGCGGGGGTGCAGCGGTACCTCGCGGGCATCGACTGGGGCATCGTCGACGGGCTCGCGACGGAGCACGCGAAGCTGCGGGTTCCGGTGCTCTTCGTGTGGGGCGAGGACGACGGGACCTTCCCCATCGGGCGGGCGCGGCCGATGCTCGGGCAGATCCCGGACTGCCGCGGCATCCGGGCGGTGGGCGGGGCCTCGCTGCTCGTGCACGAGGAGAAGCCCGCGGCGGTCGCGGAGCACGCGCTGGCGTTCTACCGGGAGCTCGGCGTCATCGGGGGGTGAAGGGAGTCGCCGGTCGCGCGAGCGTCAGCGACAGCGGCCCGAGTTGCAGTTGCCCGAGCAGCAATCGGTGGTGGTGGAGCACGAAGAACCGATGGCCGCGCACCCACCCGACCGGCAGGTGCCCGAGCAGCGGCCCGAGCAGCAGCCGGCGTTCGTCGTGCACGACGTCCCCACCGACCCGCACGGGTTGACGCAGAGCCCGGAGGCGCAGCTGAGGCCCGCGCAGCAGGGCATGCCCGACGAGCACGTGAGGCCGATCGAGCGGCAGGTCTGCGGGGTGCAGGCGCCGCCGCTGCAGGTGAAGCCCGCGCAGCAGGTGTCCGCGGAGGAGCACGCCGCGCCCGCCGCGCCGCAGGTCCGGCAGGAGCCCCCGGTGCAGACGAACTCCGCGCAGCAGGGCGACGAGGCGGAGCACGCCGCGCCCGATCCGCCGCACGACAGGCAGGCGCCGCGGGAGCAGGTGTACCCGGCGCAGCACGGGGCGAAGGCGCAGCTCGTTCCGGACGGCGCGCAGGACGGTCGGCAGTGGTTGGCCTGGCACGTCAGGCCGTCGCAACAGGTCACGGTCGCGTCGCAGATGCGATCGAGCGCGGCGCAGGTCGGAGCGGCGCAATGGTCGCCACCGACGCAGACGAGCCCGGAGCAGCACGCCGCGCCGTCGGCGCAGCCCGCACCGGGGCCGCGGCAGGCGGGGCCGAGGTCGACGGAGGCGGGGCCGAGGTCGACGGAGGCGGGGCCGAGGTCGACGGAGGCGGGACCGCGGTCCTGGGCGACCGGAGCATCCACCGCGGCGGAGACATCCCTCCCAGGGACGTCCGCGCCGACGTCCATGGAGGTCGCGCCGACGTCTTCAGAGGTCGCGCCGACGTCCACGGGTGGGAGCGGCCGGTCGCTGCCGGCGTCGTCGGAGACGGGGTCGCCCGCGCCGACCGCGCGCGAACTGCACCCTCCCAGCGCGAGGGCCGCCACGCATAGCCATCGTCCGTAGAACCGCCTCGACTTCATCGCCTTCGCCTCCCGTGCACTCCTTCAAGACCGCCCGATGTGGACCCCGCGATACCACGGCTCCGGCCTGGTTCAGCATTCACGGCGCAGGGCCCGTTCGGGGCCGTCCGGCCCGTGTTCGGGGGCGTCCGGGTCCTGTGCGCGGCCGTCCGGGTCCCGTTCGGGGGTGTCCGGCTCGCGTTCGGGGGTGTCCGGCTCGCGTTCGGGGGTGTCCGGCTCGTGTTCGCCCCGGAATCCGAGCGTCGCGACGATCACGACCCTTGCGCCGCGCGGGCCGCTGCCGGGATCATCGCCCCCCCAATGGCAAAGTCCAAGAAGCCCGCTCCTCGCGCGAAGTCCGCTCCCCGTCCCAAGGCGCCCGCGCCGCCCGCTCCCCACGTCGCCCCGGCCGCGGCTCCTGCTCCGGCGAAGCACTCGCACTTCGACGAGCGTCGGCCCGACGCCTCGCCGACCCTCGTCGCGACGCATGCGCGCCGCCTGGCGAAGCAGGTCCGCGTCGACGCGGCGGAGCTCGCCCGCGCCAGGGTGACCCCGCTCGACGCCAACCGGCTGGACCTCCTGGCCGACGCGCTCGACGCCGCGCAGGAGGCCTGGCTCGTGCTCAAGGACCAGCGCGACCCGGGCGGCTTCGCCGACACGCGCGATCCGCTGCGAGAGGGGCGCGACCAGCTCTTCGCGGCGCTGCGCACCTTCGCGCGGCGCAACCCCGACACGCAGGCCGCGCTCGACCGCATCGGCACGGTCGAGGGCGACGACGACCTCGTGAGCGACGCCACCCGCCTGCTCGCGCTCGCCCGGAAGCACCACGCCGACCTCGACGGGACCGACGTCACCGCCGATCGCCTCGCGCAGATCCGAGCGGCGCTGACGGCCTTCTCCGCGGCCCGCGGCGGCGCTCGCCCGGCCGCCCCGGCGCCCGGCGAGGGGTCCGCGCGCCCCGCCACCGCGCAGGCCGAGGACGAGGCCACGCGCGCCGCCCGCCGCGCCCGCAACCGCGCCTACTGGAACCTCGCGGAGCTCGATCGCGACGTGGTCGAGCGAGGGCGCTACGCCTTCCGGAAGGACGAGGCGAAGGCGGCCAGCTACCGCGCCTACCGCGGCAGCAGCGGAGCGAGCGCGGGCACCGAGGGGACGCCCGCGACGCCCGTGACGACGTAGCATTCCAGGCATGCCCTCTCCCGCCCTCGAAGCCGTCGCGTCTCGTCGCAGCGGGGTCCGCCCGGGCCGCGCGGCGCGCCTGCTCGCGGCGCTGCTGGTCGCGTCCGCGCTCCCGTCGGGCTGCCTCTACGGCTCGGGCGACGGCTCGACGGACACCGTGGTGCAGGAGCTCAACGCCAACTCGCGCATCGTCTTCGACTACTTCGTGGCCAGGGGCCTCACTGCGGTGCAGGCCGCGGGCATCGTCGGCAACCTGATGCAGGAGTCCAACTGCAGCCCGACCGCGGTGCAGCCGGGCGGGCCCGGGCGCGGCATCGCGCAGTGGTCCGTCGGCGGCCGCTGGGACCACGACGCCAACGACAACGTCACGGCCTTCGCCGCCGCGCGCGGCGCGTCGGTGTGGTCGCTCACGCTCCAGCTCGATTTCATCTGGCACGAGCTCACGACCTTCTCGGGCTACGGGCTCGCGCAGCTGCGCGCGAGCACCACCGTGACCGCCGCGACGGTGGCGTTCCAGTCGCGCTTCGAGGGCTGCGGCACCTGCGTCCAGACGCAGCGGATCGCCTACGCCAACCAGGCCCTCGCCGCGTACGGCGCGGCCCCGTCGCCGACCTGGGGGGCCACCTTCGTGTCGCAGTCCTTCCCATACGCCTCCGCCGGGACGGTCACCCTCGTGGCGAGTCGCACCGCATCGGTCTCGATCACGCTCCGCAACAGCGGCACCCGCGCCTGGGACGCGCGCACCTGCCTCGGAACCACCCAGGCCCGCGACCGAGCCAGCCCCTTCGCGGGCCCCGAGTGGCCCGGGTCCAACCGGCCCGCGTGCGTCCCGGCGGGGACGAGCGTCGCGAGCGGAGCCAGCCACACCTTCACCTGGACGATGCACGCGCCCGCGACCGCGGGGCGCTACGACGAGCACTGGGGCGTGCTCGAAGAGGGCGTCGCGTGGTTCAGCGACCCGGGCCAGGGGGGTCCAGCCGACAACAACCTCGAAGGCATCTTCGTGGTCACCCCGGCGCCGCCGCCGCCCGACGCGGGGGTGCGCGACGCCGGCGCTCCGGTCGACGCGGCGCCCCCGCGAGACGTCGGCGTCGAGGACGCGTCCGCACCCGCCGACGCGGGCAACGGCGACGACGCGGGGGCCAGCGACGACGCGGGTGTTGGTGACGACGCGGGGGTTGGCGACGACGCAGGGGCCAGCGAGGACGCGGGGGTTGGCGACGACGCGGGCGACGCGGAGGTGGCGACCGTGGAGGCGCCGTTCAGCGGTGGCTGCGGTTGTCGCACGAGCGAGGCGCACGGCCGATCGGGCGCGGGCGCGCTGCTGGCGCTCGTCCTCGCGGGCGCGCGTCGGCGTCGGCGCTCTGGCCTACACTCGACCGACCTCCGATGACCACGATCCCCGCCTGGGCGCGCGCTCTCCTCCTCGCCGACCGCGCGGTGCACTCGACGGTGCGCCTCGCGGCCCTCGTCCGCACCGAGCTCCTCCTCGCGGGCCTCTCGCCGGACGAGCGCGAGGCCGTCAACGCCGCGGTCTTCTCCGCGGAGGACACCTATGCCCCGGGCGGTCCGACCTTCTCCAGCGGGCTCTTCGCGTGGGAGCGCGCGGCCGTCGCGACGGCGCCGTTCCCCCGATCGGGGCGGGTGCTGCTGGGCGGCGCAGGCGGAGGACGCGAGCTCGCCGGGCTCTCCGCGCTGGGCTACGAGCTCGTCGCCTTCGAGCCCGCTCCGGCGCTCGCCTCCGCGCTCCGAGAGGTCGCCGCCGGACTGCCGCGGGCCACCGCGCTCGAGGGCTCCTACGCCGACCTCGTACTCGCCGCGCGAGGAGAGGGCGGTCCGCTCGGATCGGTCGCGGGCTCGCACTTCGACGCCGTCGTGCTGGGCTGGGCGAGCTTCTCGCACCTGACCGACCCGGCCGCCCGCTCGGCGCTGCTCGCCGCCCTGCGCTCGCTCGCCCCCGCGGCGCCGGTGCTGCTCAGCTACCTCGGTCCGGACGACGACGGGCGCGCCAACGGCCGCGTGGAGCGCCTGCGGGCCCCCGTCCGGCGGGCGCTCGCGAGGGCCGCGGGACGCCCGCCCGCCACGGCCGGAGAGGGCTTCCTCCCGGGAGCGGGCTTCTACCAGCGCTTCACGCCGGAGGAGGTCGAGGCAATGGCCGCCGCCGCGGGCTACGAGGTGGCGATGCACGAGCGCGAGCCGTACCCGCACGCGCTGCTCGCGCCCCGGCGGTAGCGCGACGGAGGCTCGTGGCCATGGGCGCGGTGCGAGGCCGTCTCGACGCCCGCGATGAATCACAGGGTCGACCGCGGCAACCAGCCTCGACCTGGAAGAGGTCGACATGACAATCGAGACGATGAGCGTGCGGCGGTGGGGATGGGCCTGGATGGCTTCCGCCGCGCTCGGCCTCGTGGGCTGCGACGAAGGGGGCGCGTCGCTGCCAACCGACGCGGCGCCTGCGGTGGACGCGCCGGTCGCGGAGGCTGGCGGGCTCCGTGGCGTGAGCGGCACCGTCGGGCCCGAGGGCGGCGAGCTGAGAGGCGAGGGGGTGACGTTGACGGTCCCGCGCGGCGCGCTCGATCGGACCGTCACGCTGCGCGCGGAGGACACGGGCCGTCCCGCGCCGCCGCCCTACATGGGCTACTCCACGGTGTGGCGCTTCAGCCCGGAGGGCTTGACCTTCGCGCGCCCCGTCGCGGTCACGCTCCCCTTCGAGGGCAGCGGGCAGCGGGCCTCGCTCGCGTGGTCCCTCGCGTCGGGGCCGGGCTACGAGTGGCGAGGCGGCACGGTGATCGGCTCGACCCTCCGCGCGGACGTCGAACACTTCAGCACCGGCTTCGTCGCCTCGCGTGACGCCGCGGACGCCTCCGACCTCGACGCCCCGACCGACGCCACCGCCACGGACGCGGCGCCCGTCGACGCGCCCGTGCCCGACGCGGGCCCCTTCGATGCTGCCACCTCCGACCTCGGCGGCGTCGACGCGGCCGGCGCCGACGCGGTCACGCCCGACGTGACCCGCGCCGACGTGGGCTCTCCCGACGCGGGTGCGCCCGACGTGGCAGCCGCCCCGGACGTCGCGACGGACGTCCCCCCGGTGAGCTGCTCGGCTCCGTGCCCGACGGGCTCCACCTGCTGCGACGGCTACTGCGTCGACGCCACCCTGTCCGCCGACCACTGCGGCGCCTGCGGCGTGCGCTGCGCGGTGGCCTGCTCGGCGGGGCGCTGCGTCACGGCGCGGGCGGTGGCTGCGAGCGGCAGCAACGCCTGCATCGTCCTCTCCGACGGAACGCTGCGCTGCCAGGGCCCCGATGGGATCGCGGTCCCCAGCGAGGTCGTCGCGCCGGGCGTCGCCTCCTTCGCCGGGGCCACGCAGGTGTCCCTCAGCGCGCGCCAGCGCTGCATGCTCCGCGGCGACGGCACGGTGCACTGCCTCGACCAGTTCACCGGCACGCTCCGCCAGATCACGGGCCTCTCGGACGTCGTGCAGGTCTCGTCGGGCGGCGCCGACGCGACCGCGAACTACGAGTACACGGCCTGCGCCGTGCTGCGCGACGGGGGCGTGCGCTGCTGGGGCAGCAACCGCTGGAGTCAGCTCGGCGACGGGACCACCTCTGCCGGCGCGCTCCTCCCGGTGACGCCCCCGGGCTTACCCCCCATGCGCGCCGTCGCCGTCGGGCGCCACCACGCCTGCGCGGTCGCCAGCGATGGCGGCGTCTGGTGCTGGGGCTACAACTTCGCCGGCTCCATCGGCGAGGGTCTGTCCGGTGAGTTCCGGCGGGCGCCCGTCCGCCTCTCGACCCTCAGCGGCGCGGTGGCCGTGGCGACGACGGGAGAGCGCACCTGCGCCGTGCGCGGCGACGGCACCGTCGCGTGCTGGGGCGACGGGGTCACCACCCCGACCACCGTCGCGGGCCTCGCGGGCGCCACGGCCGTCGGCGCCGGTGTTGGCTACGCATGCGCCGTCGTGGTCGGCGGTCACGTGCGGTGCTGGTCGAACGGAGCCCCGGCCGAGGTCGTCGGGGTGCAGGACGCCACGGCCGTCGTCGCGGGCAACCAGTCCGGCTACGCGCTTCGGAGCGACGGAAGCGTCGTCTGCTGGGGAGACTGCTCCCCCTGGGGCCTCTCCCGCTCGACGTACCGCGACAACTACCGCCGCCGGCTGTCGGTGACGGGCCTGCCGCCCGGCGTGGCCGTGGCGGAGGTGGTCCCCGTGAGCGAGGCGCGCGTCGTGCGGCTGCAGGACGGAACGTTCTGGCGCTTTCCCCTCAACGACCCGGCCGCGCCGGGACTCTCGCTCCAGGCCGTCGCGCTCACGGCCTTCGGGAGTGGGGTCGAGCAGATCAGCGTCGGGTCGCAGCTCTGCGCTCGGCGCGGCACCGTCGTCGTCTGCGGGGAGCCCGGCGGCGCGGCCCCGACGACGCCCACGGGCCTCGGCCCGGCGCGGTCGGTCACCGGGGGCGTGGGCTTCAGCTGCGCGCTGCTCGTCGACGGCACCGTGCGCTGCTGGGGGAGCAACTCGCGCGGGCAGCTCGGCAACGGCATGGTCGCCCCGTTCTCGGCCACGCCCACGGCGGTCGCCGGGCTCGACCAGGTCGTCGACATCGCCTCGCTCGGCAACAACACCTGCGCGGTGCGCGGCGACCGGAGCGTGTGGTGCTGGGGCGAGATCAACGCCGTGGCGGCCGGAGGCTACGCGAGCCTGCCCGCGCGCTTCGACCGCGTCCCCATGGTCGACCGGCTGCTGCGCTGGGGGCAGGGGCTCTTCTGCACCAACCGCGCGGACGGCGGCATCTCCTGCTGGATCCGGCAGAACCTCGACCAGCCGCTCGACCTCGTGCCCGCGCCGCCGATGACCGAGACGCTGCTCACGGGCCCGCGGCTGCCGCTGCTGCGCCGGGACGGCCGCGTCCTGGACATGCTGCCCAACAACGTCCCGGGCGAGGGCTTCAACGTGCCCTGGGTGAGCTGGGCCACGCGCTACGGGGTCGCCAACTCCGACCGGACGACGCTGCTCGACTGGACGGCGCGCTACCGCCCGCTGTTCTACGGCGCCGAGTGCGGGGTGCGCCCGGGCGGAGCGCTGGAGTGCTGGGCCAGCACCCGGACGGTGCACACCGCGGCGGTGCCCCTGAACTGGTGAGTCGGCCCCGCGCCGGTCGAGACCGCGGCGGCACCTCCCGCCAAGGGGCCTCCCCGGGCCCTGGATCGCCCGAAAATCGACGGAGGCGCCGAAGGTCCGACATGCAGGTCGGGCGCGTCCCCTGTGTTTTCAGCCTCGCGTGCGGATCGGGGGATTCTTTCCAGGCTCGCCACCTTTTCCCGGTAGGTGTCTGAACCGACAGCGGTCACCCGTCGGCACTCGCGTCGACGGGTTCACGACAGGGCTCGCCGATGTCGCTGCCGCTGCGCAGGCGAGAACCCGTTTGCCCATGATGCATGCCGCCGCTTTCCTGCGGCCCATGCGTTCACTCACCCTCACCGCCTTCGCCACGATGGCTCTCGCCCTTTCGTCCGGCTGCGCGCCGGGCGTTGAGGACAGCGACACGCAGACCGTCACCGAGCCCATCTCGCAACGCCGCCTCAACCGCCAGAGGACCACGGCCGACGCAGGCACCACGACGACCACCGCGGACTCGGGCACCACGACCACCACCGCGGACTCGGGCACCACGACGACCACCGCGGACTCGGGCACCACGACCACCACCGCGGACTCGGGCACCACGACCACCACGGCGACCGGTCCGACGGTGGGCGGCTGCCAGGTCTTCCCGGCCAACAACCCCTGGAACCAGGACGTCACCGCGCTGCCGGTGCACCCCAACTCCGCCGCGATCATCGCCAACATCCAGGCCAACGGCGAGACCACGATGAAGGCCGACTTCGGGTCCAATACGCAGTACGGGATCCCGTACATGGTCGTGCCCTCGACGCAGTCGCTGGTGCCGGTGAACTTCACCGAGTACGGCGACGAGAGCGACCCGGGGCCCTACCCGGTTCCGCTGACGGCGCCCATCGAGGGGGGCAACGACCACCACGTCCTGGTCGTCGAGCAGGACACCTGCCGCCTCTACGAGATGTACCACTCGGCCGTCTCGGGCTCCGGCTGGAACGCCGGCTCCGGCGCGGTCTTCGACCTCACCTCCAACGCCCTGCGCCCGCAGGGATGGACCTCCTGCGACCAGGCGGGCCTGCCCATCTTCCCGGGCCTCGCGCGCTACGACGAGGTGACCGCGGGCGAGATCCGCCACGCGCTGCGCGTGACCTTCAACCACACGCGCAACGGCTACATCTCCCCCGCGCGCCACCCCGGCGGGAGCAGCGACGTCAACGCGCCCGCCATGGGCCTGCGCCTGCGCCTGCGCGCCGACTTCGACATCTCGCGCTACACCGGCCAGGCCCGGGTGATCCTCACCGCGCTGCGCCGCTACGGGATGTTCGTGGCCGACACGGGCAGCAACTGGTTCGTCAGCGGCGCCACGGACGCGCGCTGGAACGACACCGACCTCTCGCAGCTCCGCAACGTCCCGGGCACGGCCTTCGAGGCCGTCTACACCGGCGACGTCCAGCAGTAACCCCGCCCGGCAGGCTCCCGCCGTGTGCCACCCGCGGCGCGCGGCGAGCCTCAGCCGTCGTGCGTCTCGACCACCGAGAAGACCGCGTGGGTGTGCGTCGCGCCGAGGCCCTTCAGCAGCTCGAGGGCGGCGGGCGGTTGACCCGCGGCGCGCAACGCCATCAGCGACTCGCGGTCGCGCCAGGTGGTCTGGATGCGCCAGCGCCCCTCCTGACCCCGCAGGAGCTCGGTGCGCAGCAGCCCGTCCGGGCGGCCCGACGCGACGAGCCTGCGAAACCCATCGATCAGCTCGGACTCCCGCTCGGTCGCGACGACCGCGTCGACCACCGTGACGATCTTCTCGCTCATGGGCGCGGACTCTCCGCGCGTTCACGCCGGACCGCAAGGCCCGCGACGAGGGCGGTGAGGAGCGACCGGGTGCGCGTCTATCTGGCGTCGCGGCGCGCGGCGTGAGTCCCTGCGCCCATGAGCGAGGGCGGTGACGGGACGTTCGCGGAGAGGGTCTTCCGCGCCGAGCTGCAGGACATCCGGGCGCGACGCGCGGCGATCCCCTTCGGCGCCGGGCGACGCCTGCCCGAGCGCGGCGACGAACCCTCGGTCCGGCACGGCCTCGTCGGGCTCGCGCTCTCCGGCGGCGGCATCCGCGCGGCGTCCTTCGCGCTCGGCGTGCTGCAGGCGCTGCAGTCCGCCGGGGTCTTCCGCCACGTCGACTACCTCTCGACCGTGTCCGGAGGCGGATGGATCGGCTCCTGCCTCAGCGCCCAGATGCGCTCCCCCGGCGCCCCCTTCCCCTTCCAGGGCGGCGGCCGATGGGACGCCACGACGGGGCGCCTCGACGACAACCCGGTGCTCGCGTACCTGCGCGACCGCGCGCCCGGCCTCGTCCCCTCCGGCTACAACGGCGGCCTCGGAACCTTCGGCTGGGTGCTCCGCGGCGCCGCCACCACCGTCGCCATGCTCATGGCCGTCCTGCTCGTCCCGGCGCTCGCGCTCGCGGGCCTGGTGCGCCTCTACGCCGACCACGTCGCGGGCTTCGGCGCGCCCGGCGCGGCCTCGATCTTCCGCCTCACGCCGCCCATCGCGGCCTTCGGCACGCTCTGCCTGCTCATGGTCCCGGTGGCCCGCTCGCTGCTGCCGCACCCCTGGCGCGAGGCCCGCCTCGACAAGACCTTCGGCGCCCTCTTCGCGCTGTCCGCCGCGTCCTTCGCCTTCGAGCTGCACGCCCACCTCACCGCGCTCGCCGCTCGCTGGGTCGACGCCCTCCCGCGTCCCGACCGCTCGGTGGTGTGGTCCGCCCTGGGCGCGGTCGCCCACGCGCTCGCGCCGAGCCCTCCGGTCGCGGTGGCGCTCGGCCTCGCCGCCGTGGCGCTCGTCGCCCTCCGAGGACGCCTGCCGACGCAGGCCCGCGCGCTCTTGCGGCTCACGCTGCTGGGCGCGGCGGCGCTCGTCACCGCGGCGCCGGCCTACGCGGTGGTGCTGTATTTCAGCGTGATGCGCTCGGGGCTCGTCGCCGCCCCGGACCGCGGCGTCGCGCTCGGGTGGGGCTCCCCGGTGCTCTCCCTCGTGCTCCTGGGCCTGGTCTTCATCGTGCTGATGGACACCAACCAGGCCTCGCTCCACCCGTGGTACCGCCAGCACATCGCGCGGCTCTTCCTCTTCGCGCCCGGCGACGGCGGCGCGCTCGAACCCGCGGAGACCATCGCGCTCTCCGAGCTCTCGGCGCCCGGATCGACGGCCCCCTACCACCTGCTCAACGCGGCGCTCAACCTGCAGGGCAGCGGCGACGCCACGCTGCGCGGCCGCAACTGCGACTTCTTCGTGTTCAGCAAGCACTTCGTCGGCGGGCCCCGCACCGGCTACCACGACACGAAGCGCCTGGAGCGCCTCTGCCCCGAGGTCGACCTCGCGACGGCGATGACCACCTCGGCCGCCGCCGCGGCGCCCAACATGGGCACGTACACGGTGCGCGCGATGGTCGTGCTGATGGCGTTCTTCAACCTCCGCCTCGGGTACTGGCTGCTCAACCCGAAGCGGCCGCCGCTGACGGGCGCGCTGTCGAGGTACCGGGCCTTCGCGGGCGGCTGGTGCTTCTTCCGCGAGCTCGCGAGCGCGCTGCACGCGGAGGGCCGCCACGTGTACCTGTCCGACGGCGGGCACCTGGAGAACACCGGAGCGTATGAGCTCCTTCGCCGCCGCTGCCGCTACGTCGTCGTGTGCGACGCCGAGGAGGACCCGGAGATGCGCTTCGGCGGGCTCGCGGCGCTCGTCCGCTTCGCGCGCCTCGACCTGGGCGTCGAGGTCGAGATCGACCTGACGGACGTCGCGCCGGACGCGCAGCGCATGAGCCGCCGCCACTCGGCGCTGGGCCGCATCCGCTACCCGGCGACGGCGACCGCGCCCGCGGAGGAGGGGCGGCTCGTGTACATCAAGAGCTCGCTCACCGGCGACGAGCACCCCGTGATCGGGCAGTACCGCGCCGAGAACCCGCAGTTTCCGCACGAGTCGACCTCCGACCAGGAGTTCGGCGAGGCGCAGTTCGAGGCCTACCGCGCGCTCGGCGAGCACATCACCCGAGGCCTCGCGGGGGAGCGGGTCGACGACGGCATCAACGACGACCCGGTGTCCGCGTGGTTCGACGCCATCGAGGCGCGCGTCGCGCCGTCGCCTCGCTACGGCCAGCTGCTCGCCGACCTGCGCGACCAGTCCGAGGAGGTCGACACGCTGCTCCGCGCTCCGGGGCTCGCGGCCTATTTCGCCGAGCTGTACCCCGAGCTCGCGCCGCCCGGAGAGCGCCCCGAGGCGGACCCCGCCGCGCTCGCCGAGGTCGTGACGCGGCAGATCAACCTGATGGCGTCCGTGTTCACCGAGCTGCGGCTCGACGAGGCGCACGCGCTCGACCACCCGTGGAACCAGGGCTGGATCCGCCTCTTCCAGCGCTGGGCGGCGGCGCCGTCGTTCCAGCGCGTGTGGGTGGTGGTCGAGCACTCGCAGGGGGCGTGGTTCCGGAGGTTCTGCGCCGGCGTGCTCGGGCTCTCGTACTCGAACACGATCTGTGTGCTCGCGACCCCCGCCATGCTCGCGCAGAGCGGCCTCTCCCTCTACGTGAGGAAGACCATCGAGAGCGACGACGCGGGGCAGCTGGTGGTCCTCTGCAAGCTCGGCACGGAGCACGCGAGCACCGACTGGGTCTGCGCGTGGCTCGTGGACTTCCGCGTCAACGGCCGGACGGCCGAGGTGTGGTTGAGCGGGACGGACTCGCGGCCCGGCTACGGCAACATCGCCTCGCGCGACGACACCCGCGGCAAGCTCGACGGCCTCCTCGACCTGTTCGGCGTGAGGCTCACCTTGCGACGACCGCAGGAGGGCGCGCCCGTGGAGGGAGCGACGCTCAGCGAAGAGCAGCTGTATCGGCTGCGCGAGGCGGCGCGGCGCAGCGTCGAGAGACCGCAGGCGCCCGACGAATCCACGGTAGGAGCGTGAGGGCGATGGATCGCAGCGGCGTGAGGAGAAGAGAGGGGAGGAGAGGAAACCGCAAGGGCGCAACGGGCGCGAGGATATGAGGGGGCTCTCGGTGGGTCCTCACCGCGCCTCGAACACCTCGCCCGTGTGCATCGACGCGGCCCACAGGCTCCCGCGGTGCGCCACCAGCGGCGCGCTCACCAGGCTCGACGGGCGGTGCGCCAGCGCCTCCACTCGCGGCGCCTGCTGGGTGAAGGTCGCCCCGTCGTCGGTGCGGTAGAGCGCCCCGTCAGCCAGCAGGTAGAGCGCCGCTCCCGCCACCGCCACGCTCTCCGGCTCCGGGGGCGAGGGCATCGCGGTGAAGCGCCGCCCGCCGTCGTCCGAGCGCAGCAGCGCCGTGCTCGACCCGACCTGCACCACCGCGAGCACGGCGTCGCGCCAGAGGGCCCAGCGCAGCACGTACCCTCGCACGCCCTCCGAGGGGCGCGCCGTCGGCGTCGCGGTCGGGGTCTCGATGCGCACCGCGCCAGGACCGTTGGGGGACTCGGTTCCCGCGAGCAGCGCCCCGTCGGGCAGGGCCAGCAGGAAGGTGAAGCGATGCACCCCGCGTGCGTCGGGCGACGGGTGCTCCAGCGCGCGACGCCACGGCCGACCCGCGCCGTCGTCGACGAAGAGCACCGCGGGCGCGCTCTCGCCCACGTAGGCCACGGCGGCGGGGGGATAGGCCCCGGTCGAGGCCGCGAGGCGACCGTCGGCGAGGCGCGCGGCGTCGAAGACATGGTACGCGGCGGGCAGCACCTCGCGCTGGCGGGAGGTGAGGGCGCCGTCGGGCGACGAGACGAAGACGTACCCGTCGACGTCGAGGTCGAACACGAAGGGCAGCAGGTGGAAGGGCGCGTCGGCGTCGGGCACCACCAGCGTGTCGCCCCACGCGTGCACGCGGAGGAACCCCTGGCCGTCCCAGCGAAGGAGCTCGCGCGGGGCGGCTCCGCCCTCCCAGCGATGGAGCGCGGCGCCGTCGACCGCGAGCGCGTCGATGGACGACGCCACCACGAGGCCGCGCGGCGTCGCGGCGAGGTCGCACGCCTGCCGGAAGGGCGCCGGGAGGGCGAAGCGGCGGACCCAGCGGGCGCCCGCGGGGACGACCACGGCGGCGGGGTCGGTGGTCTCGGTGCGGGCGCGGAGGGTGGCCCGCCACGCGGCGTCGGTGCGCAGCGGGAGACAGCCGGTCTGCGCGAGGGTGGCGAGGCGCAGCGACAGCAGCGTCCCGGTGAGCGCGGAGGCGAGCTTGCGCCAGCGTCGGGTCGGTCGTCCCATCACCGGGCGGAGGGAGCGACGGCCGACCTACGGCACGGGCGTCACGTGCAGCGCGGTGCCCGCGACGACGGCCGCGGGCGGGACCGCGGCGCTGTAGGTGAAGGTCGAGCCCACGGTGGCGGTCTCGTTCTGCAGGCCGACGAGGAAGTTGCGCGTGTCCGACGGCTGGTAGGTGAGGCCCCCGTAGATGAAGTCCATGCTCCGGTCGGACTCGTTGAGCACCAGCTCGAAGGTGAAGTGCGCGGCGTTGGCGTCGCCGCAGCACATGGCGGTGTCCAGCCACTCGATGACCGCGCGGCGCGCGGGCGCGGCGCCCACCACCGCGAAGCAGATGCCCGCCGTGGTGCGCTGGTAGAGGTCGGAGTTGAACACGAACACCGCCGGGCGAGGGCGGTTGGCGTCGGGCATGCCCATCTGGGGGTAGTAGTTGATGTCGTGGCTCTCGGAGGTGCTGCCGAAGACGACGTAGCCGTTGCTGCTCGGCCGCAGCGTCGTGTACGCGAGGCCCGAGAAGTTGAAGGCGAAGGGCAGCGCGAGGGGCGCGCCGACCACGTCGTCCTGGCCCGCGAGGATGCGCGGCGGGGCCATGATCGCGCACGCGTCGATGAAGGGCGCGGAGGTGCGCGTGAAGCTGTACGTGCCCGGCGGCGTGGTGCACGCGCTGGCGCTGCAGACCCGTGGGTTCGCGCAGGTGACGCCGCACGCGCCGCAGTTGCTGGCGTTGGTGCGAAGGTCGACGCAGGCGCCGTTGCACGCGGTCTGCCCGCTCGGGCACGAGGGCACGCAGAAGCCCGCCGAGCACACCGTGAACGAGGGGCAGTACGGAGCCGTCGTCCGACACGGCGTCGGACCGCTGTCCACCGGGACGTCCACCCCCGTGTCGGCGCCCGTGTCGACCCCGGTGTCGCGAGGGACATCGACGCCCGCGTCGACCCCGGTGTCGCGAGGCACATCGACGCCCGTGTCGACCCCGGTGTCGCGAGGCACATCGACGCCCACGTCCACGGGCACGTCGCTGCCGGCGTCCACGGGCACATCGACGCCCATGTCCACGGGGACGTCGCTGCCGGTGTCTACGGGTACGTCGCTGCCCACGTCCGCGGGCACGTCGCTGCCCACGTCCGCGGGCACGTCGTCTCCGGCGTCGATCGCCGTCACGTCGCTCGCGGCGTCGACAGCCGCATCGGGCGCGTCGAGCGGAACATCGCTCCCCACGTCGGCCACCACGTCGAACAGCGGCATGTCCTTGGTGGGGACGTCGGTGCGCGGGGCGTCGACGACCGGGACGTCCACCGTCGGCGCGTCGATCACCGGGACGTCGGGGGTCACTCGCGCGTCGGCGGCTCCGAGGACGAACTCCGAGGTGGGAAACGCGCAGCCCGCGCCCGCCACCACCAACCCGAACACAAGGGCGCCGCGCATCGTCTTCATGGACCTCCGAGACGGTCTTCCTACGATCAGTGGTACACGCAGCGCGGTGCGCGACGCCAAGGGTTTCCGCGCAGGGCGCGGCGCCTGCTGGCCGGGCGCAGGGTGGAGCGCGGCCCGTCCTTCAAGGGTCCCGGCCTCCCCCCCACCGGGCGCGACGCCTCGAACTCCCGCAACAGCGCGAGGGCCAGCTCACCCGCGCGGTCCGAAGAGGCTCGCGACCGCCGCGCGCGAGTAGCCGTCGGCCCCCCGCCACGCGCCGGCGTGGACGAAATCGCCGCTCCCTCGCGAGCGGTCCGAGGGGGCGAGCACGCCGGCCGCGGCGAGGATCTCCAGGAGGACGTCGCGCTCGGGCTTGGACGAGGGGAGCACGTCCGCGAGCCGCTTGGAGAGCTTCGGCGGCGTGTCCTTCGGGGCGGCGCCCTCGATGACCTCGAGGATCTTCTCGAAGGTCGCCCGGTCGTCGTCGGTGGGGGTGACCGGTCCCGCCAGGGCCAGCTGCGAGAGGTCGAGGAGGACGTACAGCGGGTCGCCGTGCCGGACGCCGCCCCACTTGTGCCGCTCGAAGTTGAGCACGTCGAGGTCCTCGTCGCGGTGCTCACGGCGAGCGCCGCAGGTGACGCAGGTGCCGAAGGCGTTGCCGACGTAGGCGTGCGGCCCCGCCGCGCTCGCCAGCACGTAGCTCGCGAGGCCCGAGCGGAGGTCGAGGCGCCGCGTGGTCAGGCTCGCCAGGAAGGCCGACGACGCCGTCGCGAGGCCGATGGACTCCACGAGACGGCGGGTCTCCGTCGCGAGGGCGTCGTGAGCGATCGTCAGCGGGTCGAACATCATCCCGTGGCGCTTCGCGTACTCGCGGTCGTCCTCGGAGAGACGCCGGGCGTCCTGGTCGATCCACCCCTTCGACGACCAGAAGGTGTCGAAGAGGATCTTCTTCGCGCGCTCGTCGGGCGTCGCGAGGGCAGGGGCGGAGTGGAGGGGGCGCACGAGGGGAGCGACGATACACCGCGAGGGAGCCCGACCGAGGTTCAGCCCCGCCGCCGATGCCAGAGCCAGCCCACGGGGACGCCCGCGAGCACCACCGCGAAGGCGATCGCGGCGTTGTGGTCGACGTCGCGCGAGGCGCCCCAGAGCAGCACCCCAGCGCCCGCGAGGAACACCATCGGGGCCAGGGGGAAGAGCGGCACCCGGAAGGGGCGCTCCAGCCCGGGCTCCTTCGCTCGCAGCCGGAACACCGCGAGCACGGCCAGCACGTAGAACGGGAAGTACCCGACCACGAAGGCCTCGGTGAGCTGCTCGAAGGAGCGCGCCAGCACGTAGCCCGCGCCCAGCAGCGCCGCCACGACCACCGCCCGGGACGGCACCGCGGTGCGCGGCGAGAGGGCCCCCAGCCAGCGCACGAAGAGCCCGTCGGTCGCGAGCGGGACGAAGACCCGCGACCCGGTGAGCAGCGAGCTCATGCAGCCGCCCAGGCAGGACACCAGGATGAGCGCGCTCAGGATGCGACGGCCCGCCGCGCCGAGCGTGAGGGACGCGAGGTTGGCCGCGGCCATGTTGCTCCCGGTCGTGGAGGCGCGGAGGCCGTCGAGGCCCAGCACCCGCACGTACCCGAGGTTGGCGAGGAGGTAGACCGCGGCGATGGCGAGGGCTCCGGCGACGAGGGCGCGGGGCAGCGAGCGGCCCGGGTCGCGCACCTCGCCGGAGAGGCTCGCGAGGTCGGCCCAGCCGTCGTAGGCCCACATCACCGGGACCAGCGCCGCGAAGCCTCCCGCGAGCGTCGCCGTGGCCGCGAAGGAGGGCGCCCCGGGTGGCGCCACGACGCCAGCGACAGGCACCGACGCGAAGAGTCCCGCGGCGGCCAGCAGCAGCACGCCGCCGTACTTCGCCGCGGTCACCGCCGCCTGCTGCCTCGCCGACGCGCGCACGCCCAGGAGGTTGGTCGCCGCGCACACCGCGAGGAACCCGAGGGCCACTCCCGCGTCGCGCGTGGCGTCCGGAGCGAGGCCCAGCAGCGAGGTGGCGGCCTCCGCGCCCAGCTTCGCGAAGCTCCCCACGGCGCTCGGGATCAGCAGCGTCAGCTTCGCCCACCCGAACACGAAGGCCACGCGGTCGCCCCACGCGCGGCGCAGGTACTCGTAGATGCCGCCGGTGCGAGGGAGCGAGGCCGCGAGCTCGGCCAGCGTGAGCGCTCCGCAGAGGGCGATGACCGCCCCGGCGACCCACACGGCGAGGGAGGCCCCCGTCGAGCCGGCGAGGCGGGCGACCTTGGCGGGGGTCTTGAAGATGCCGGTCCCGATGGTGGCGTTGACGACCAGCGCGACGCCGAGGAGGGGGCCGATCTCGCGGCGCATCGAGGCCTCGGAGCGAGGGTCGAGGGGGAGGGTCTCGGGGGCGGCGGAAGGTGGGTTCAACGGACCTCCAGGGACCTATTGGTAACAGCAGCGCCGAGGCGCCTTCCACGCTCCGCACGCCGTGCACCGGGACGAAGCAGTTGCGCGACCGGCGACGCCGGACGCCGGGCATCGTGGCCGAGAGCGCGTCCGCCATCGGATGGCCCCGCGAATGCACCGGGCGCGGCCGTGGCCGAAGGCTCAGGAGCGAAGCGATGAAGCGAGAACACAAGACCCCCCCGTTCCTCGACGCCGACGGCGAGGTCGTCCGAGACAGCATCGCCGAGGCGGCCTATCTGCGGCTCGGCGGGCTCGACCAGTGGGTGTTGATCCGCGGGGAGAACCTCGCCAACCCGGTGCTGGTCGTGCTGCACGGGGGACCGGGGTTCAGCGACACGGCCTTCCTCCGCTACCACACGCCGGAGCTCGAGAAGGCCTTCACCGTCGTCTACTGGGACCAGCGCGGGGCGGGTCGGTCCTACCGACCGGACATCCCTCGATCGTCGATGACAGTCGCTCAGTTCATGGAGGATCTCGACGAGCTCGTCGACATGGTGCGGGGGCGCTTCGGCAAGTCGAAGGTGGCGATCCTCGGGCACTCCTGGGGCACGGCGCTGGGCGTGCTCTACACCGCTCGCTTCCCCGAGAAGGTCGCGGTCTACGTCGGGGTCGCGCAGGTCGGAGAGTCGGCCGCGGGGGAGGCGGCGTCGTACTCGAAGGCGCTCGCCGAAGCGGAGCGCCAGGGCGAGCACGCGGTGCTGAAGAGGCTGCGCGCCATCGGTCCCCCGCCGCACACCGCGAACGAGCTCTTCATCGAGCGGACCTGCGCGCAGCGACTCCATGGCGGCATGAAGCCCAGGGTGTTGTGGGACACGACGCGCATGCTCCTCGGCGCGCCCGAGGCGTCGCTCCTCGAGCTGCGCACCACGATCCGGGCCTTCCGCTTCTCCATCGAGAGCATGTGGGCCGAGGTGTCGCGGCTGAACCTCCTCGACGCCGTGCCGGCGCTCCAGGTGCCCGTCGTGGTGATGCTGGGCCGGCGCGACCCGTGGATCCCACCGGAGACGAGCGTCGCCTGGTTCGACGTGCTCCGCGCTCCGTCGAAGGAGCTCGTGTGGTTCGAGGAGTCCGGGCACGAGCCCTTCGTCGACGAGTCGTCCCGCTTCGTCACGGCGATGCTCGATCGGGTGCGACCGCTCTGCGGGCCTTCGCCCGAGCATCGCCCGGTGACGCGGCCGACCCTGCCCGGCGACGATCTCCTGCCCGACGCGAGGGCGGAGGTCACCCACCACGTCGACATCCAGGCGCCGCCCGAGCGGGTGTGGCCGTGGCTCGTGCAGATGGGGCGACGGCGCGGCGGCTGGTACAGCTGGGACCTGCTCGACAACGGCGGAGTGCCCAGCGCAGACCGGATCGTCCCCGAGCTCCAGCAGCTCGCGGTCGGCGACATCCTCCCCATCAAGGCCAGCGGCTCGGAGGGCTTCGCGGTGCTCGTCCTCGATCCGCCGCGAGCCCTCGTCCTCGGCGACCCTTCGCTGCTGCCGGGGCGCGCGAAGCCCGGCTCATCCTCGCCGCTCGCGACGTGGGCGCTGGTGCTCGAACCCCTCGGCTCCACCGCGACGCGTCTCCGGGTCCGCGTTCGCGCCAGCTACGAGCCGAGCCTGGCCGCGTCCCTCCTGCGACCGCTGGTGGGCGCGCTGCACGACGTGATGGAGCGAAAGCAGCTCCGCACCCTCAAGGAGCGCGTCGAGGCGCAGCACCCGAGCTGAGGGCGAGCGAGCGCTCCCGAAGCGTTCAGGCGAAGAGCCTCGGGAAGGAGAACGGCGCCCAGCGGTCGGCCCATGGGCGCGCGGCCTCGAGCTCGTAGGCGAGCGCGAGCAGCACGCCCTCGGCCCCGCGGCGCGCGGCGAAGTGGCTGCCGAGGGCGAGGCCCCCGTCGCTCCAGTAGAGGGGCACGCTCATGCCCGCGCAGCCGGCGATGTTGTGGATCGGCGTGTAGCCCACGGAGCGCTCGGTGCGCGCGATGAGCGCCTCGCGCCCCAGCAGGGGAGAGAGCTCGCCGAGGCGCCAGGGCATCGTCGCGAGCGTGGGCGTGAGCACCACGTCGAAGCGCTCGACCGCGGCGTCGTAGGCGCGCGCCGAGGCCGCGAAGACCCCTCGCGCCGCCTCGAGCGCCGAGGGCCTCTGACGGAACGCGTCGATGAGCGCACGGGTGAAGGGCTCCAGGTCCTCGGCCCCGAGCGGGCGACCGAGCATCGGGCTCATCATGTCCCCGAGTCCGCTCAGCGCCCCGCCCGCGGCGGTGAAGAAGGCGTCGCTCAGCGCGGCGCCGTCGATCAACGGAGGAGCGGTCGGGATCACCTCGTGCCCGAGCTCCCGGCAGAGCCGCGAGGCGTCCTCCAAGGCGGCCGCCACCTCGGGCTCGGGCTCGGTGCCCATCAGCGTGGTGGTCCATGTGCCGATGCGCAGGCGGCGAGAGCTCGGCCCGCGCACGTAGCCCACGGGGGGGAGGTCGGTGCCCTCCGTGGCCTCGACGAGCGAGAGGAGGAGGGCGCTGTCACGGACGCTGCGGCTCACGCAGAGCTCGGAGACGAGGTCGCCGAAGTCGGAGCGCATCGCCGTCGTGGGCACCGTGCGACCGAGGCTCGGCTTGAGCCCGAAGAGGCCGCACACCGACGCCGGGATGCGGATCGAGCCGCCGCCGTCGCTCGCGTGCGCGAAGGGCACGAGCCCCGCCGCGACCGCCGCCGCGGCGCCGCCGGACGAGCCCGACGCGGAGGTCGAGAGGTCCCAGGGGTTGTGCGTCACGCCTTCGAGGAGGGTCTCGGTGCTGCCGAGGAGGCCGAACTCGGAGGTGGCGGACTTGCCCACGGTGACGAGCCCCGCAGCGTCCAGGCGCGCGGTGAAGGGGGAGCCCTCGGCGGCGACGTTGGCCGCGAAGAGGCGAGAGCCCATCGAGCAGCGAAGGCCCGGGTACGCGACGAGGTCCTTGACGAGGAAGGGAACGCCCGCGAGCGGACCGGTCACGCCGCCCGCGACGCGCTCCCGAGCCCGCGCGAAGTCCGTGGTCACGACCGCCCCGAGGAGCGGGTTCAGCGCGCGGATGCGCCGCTCGCACGCGTCGATCAGCTCGCTCGCGCGGACCTCCTTGCGAGCGACGAGGTCGGCCTGCGCGATGGCATCGAGGCGCGCGAGCGGGTCGAGGTTGTTCACGGATCACCTCCCGGTGGTCGCCGCAGCTACGGCGACGCGGCGGTCTCTATGGTTCTCATCCGCCGCTCGGCAAGGCGTCGCCTCCTGCCACGTTCCGCTCGCGCCGCCGCCCCCTCCTCCGGCACACTCCATGGAACACCCCACTCCAATGACGCACCCGATCGCCCACGACTCCCGCCCCTTTCGCCGCGCCGCCGCGGCCGCGCTGTCAACCTGGTTGGCGCTGCCCGGGTGCCATCGCCCCACCCCCGAGCCCGCTCGCCCGACGCCCGTCGCCGCCGATGCGTCCCCGACCGCGCGCCCCGCTCCGTCCGGAGCGACCGGCGCCGTCGAGGGGACCATCCGGCTCACCGGGACCCTCCCTCCGCCGCAGCCCGTGGTGATCGACGCGGACGTCTCCCGCATGCGCGGCTGCGCCGAGAGCGCCCGCGGCTACTACGCGAACCCCTTCGGCATCACCGCGCCGGGACTCCTCCCCGAGGCGCTCGTCACCGTCGACGCGCACTCTCCTTCGCCGCCCGCGCCGCGCCGTCGCTACGCCACCTTCCACGACTGCTCCATCGAGCCTCGCATCCTGGCGATGAGCCTCAACGACGTGCTGGTGATGCACGCCTCGACGGACGCGCACCACCTCACCAAGGTCGACGGCATGGGCGCCACCATCGCCCAGATGCTCATGACCAACGAGGACCAGGAGAAGCACCTCACCCGCCCGGGTCGGTACATCCTCCACTCGGTGCTCTTCCCCAACTGGATGCAGACCCCGCTCGTGGTCACGCCCAACTGGTTCTATGACCAGAGCAACCGGGAGGGGCACTACCGCATCGAGGGCGTTCCCGTGGGCACGCACACCATGCACGCCTGGTTTCCGGGCGCCGGTCCCGTCGACGCCGCCGTCACCATCACCGCAGGCGGCACCGCCCGACAGGACTTCGCCTTGTCTCCGCTCCCGCCCTCCGCCGTGCGACCGCCGGGGCCGCCGGCCGACGCGGGTCCCATCATCCCGTAGCGCGGCTCAGGGAGCGACCACCGCGACGTCCAGGGTGTAGTCCCCGCCTCGGCCGAAGCCGCAGCCCTGCACCACGACGAAGTAGGTCCCGGCGTCGAGGGTGACGTCCACCTGCGAGGCCTGCGCGACGGTGTCGTCGTTGCAGCCGTTGGTCACCGGGCGGCCGGGGCAGCTCGAGCCCGAGTTCACCGAGAGGATCGTGTCGAAGCCCGAGCCGAGCGTGTTGGCGATCACCCGCCGGCGCTCGGTGAGCGTGAGCTGGAAGTACACCGCGCGGCCGCCCGCGCAGCCGAGGCCGCCGCAGGGAGGCGCGGCGATGACCTGCGGGGCGCTCGACGAGTTGCCGCGGAAGACTCCTCCCGCGGACGAGATGCTGCGCCGGGCGCCGCAGGAGTCGTTGCCCGACACGGCCACCGGGGAGGCCGCGGGCACCTGGAGGTACTGCGCGGTGACGCTCCCCGCCATGCCGTCGGTGCCCGCCACCAGGCTGTACGCCTGACCCGAGCTGAGCCCCTGGAACCTCCGCCACACGCTCCCCGCGGGCCCCGTGCAGCCGCCCACGGTGGCGCCTCCGCAGGGCGACTGGAGCGTGTAGCCCACCCTCGCGCCGTCGCTGCCCGAGACGTTGACCAGCACGTCCGAGCCCATACCCGGTGCGGTAAACCCGAACACCGCGTCGGCGCGCGAGGTGGGCAGGCAGCTCAGCGAGGCCGATCCCGCGGTGAGCCCGGCGACGTCGACCCGAGAGGCGACCCCCGCGGAGAGCGGGACGCCGGGGCAGGTGTCCGCCGGGCCGGGGAGCGTCGGGGCCGTGGTGGTCAGCCCCGTCACCAGCGTGCGGCCGGCCGCGCCCGCGCTGCGGTGCTCGACCACGACGAAGTAGGTGCCGGGCTGCTGGTTGCGGATGATCCTCCGCGCGGGGTTGCCGGTGACGCAGCCGGGGAGGGCGCTCGCCCTCATGCCGCAGGTGGTGTGCACCCCGAGGGCGACGTCGCCGGTGCCCGTGGCGTTCACCGTGATGGTCACGTCGCGGGCGGCGGTGAGGGTGTACGAGAACACCGCGTCGACCCATCCCCCGACGGCGCCGTTGGAGCCGCAGTTGGTGCCGTAGTCGGCCTCCGTCGCGAAGCCCGCGGTGGAGAGCGAGACGGGCGTCGCGTCGGGGGTGATCACCACGCCCGGGCACACGTCGCCGCGGGCGCGCGGCCGGGCCGGGGTGATGGTGGCCTGGACGATCACCGGGCTGCCTCGCACCGTGGAGACCGCGACGGCGTAGGTGCCGGGGCCGAGGGTGCTGGCGCGCAGCGTGGCCACGCCGCCGGAGCCACCGGCGCTGCTGTTGGAGCAGCGGAGCTCGTCGGAGAGCCGTCCGCACCCGGCGGAGGAGCTGAGCGTGAGCACCACCGTGTCGCCCCCGGTGGGCCTCCCGACGAGCACCACGTCGCTCGGGGTCGTGATGGTGAGGGGCACCACGCCGTCGGGTCCGGCGCCGGTCATGGCGCCCTCGCAGCTCGCGGGCAGGCCCGTGGTGAGGCCGCCGAAGGTGACCGTGTGCGGAGCGCCGTCGGAGAGGTTGGTGCAGTCGCCGGGGAAGCTCGCGGGGCAGCGGTCCGTGAGCCCGTTGGGGCAGAGCGGGGGA
>CBIHPK010000129.1:0-24694 GCA_966211675.1 uncultured Myxococcaceae bacterium | reverse complement strand
ACGGGGTGCGCTGCGGCGCCGGTTTGGGTTTTCCCGCGGGGTCGCCGTTTATTCTCGGTGCACCTTATGGGGGTGCGCGCCGGGGGCGCGAACGTTCCGCAGGGCGGCGGGCTTGCGGAGCAAGACCCACGGCGACTAAGGGTCGCGCGGTGATGAGCGAACCCAAGTTCCCGCTGGTGATCGTCGAGACCGACCCCGCCGAGGCCGATGCCCTGCTGGGTCGGCTGAGCATGTCCGGCGCCGAGTGCGTTGAGACGCGCGACGCCACCACCCTCACGAAGGGTGGGCCCCGGGGGGTCACCCTGGTGGCGAGCTTCAGCGACGAGGCCGTCGCCCGAGAGGCGCTGGAGGGCCTCGGACCCACCGTGGAGGCTAGGCTCGAGTTCGTGGTCGGCGACGCCTGGCGCGATGGCTGGAAGGAGCATTGGAAGCCGACCCGCATCACCCCCCGGGTCGTGGTCGTCCCCTCCTGGACCGAGTACGAGCCGCTCCCGGGCGACCTCCTGCTGCGCTTCGATCCGGGGCGCGCCTTCGGAACGGGCCAGCACCCGTCGACCACCCTGGCCGCGGAGATGGTCGAGCGCGCGACGCTCTCCGGCCGCCACCGGCTGCTGCTCGACCTGGGCTGCGGCTCCGGCGTCCTGGCCTTCGTGGCCGTGCTCCACGGGCTGCCCGCCGCCATCGCGTGCGACATCGACGCGGAGTCCGTCGAGAGCGCCGTGGAGAACGCCGCGATGCTCGGCTTCGCCGACCGCATCGACCTGCGCGTGGGAGGCTTCGACGTGGTGCCGGAGACCTCCTCCTTCGTGGTCGCCAACATCGAGGCCGGGGTGCTCGTCCCCAACGCCGCCGTCGTGGCCTCGAAGGTCTCGCCGGGGGGGCTCTTGATCCTCTCGGGCATCCTCGCCACGCAGCGAGAGATGCTCACCGACGCCTACGCCGCGCAGGGCCTCACGCTCGCCGAGGTGGCGGGCGAGGGGGACTGGATCGCGATGGAGTTCCATCGGCCGTGAGCGAGCGGGTGAGGGTCGAGCCGTCGGCCCTCGCGGGTGCGGCGACCGGGCTGGCGGTGGACGGCGACCGCGGCCATCACCTCGTGCGGGTCACGAGGGTGCGCGTCGGCGACCGGGTCGTGGCCTTCGACGGGGCGGGGCGAGAACGTCCCGCGGAGGTCGCGCGCGTCGGGCGGGGCGAGGTGTTGCTCTCGTGGACCGGGCCCGCGGTGACCGGCGTGGGCGCCGACCGGGCGCGTGTCCGCTGGATCCAGGGGGTTCCGAAGGGCGACAAGATGGACCTCATCGTGCGCCAGGCGACGGAGCTGGGCGTCGCGGCGATCGCTCCGGTGTTCACGGCGCGGTCGATCCCACGGGAGCAGCCCGAGCGCTGGCTGCCGCGCCTGCAGCGATGGGAGCGCATCGCCGAGGAGGCCAGCCGCCAGTGCGGGCGCGCCGACGTCCCGACGATCGAGGCGCCGCAGTCCCTCGCGGGCCTCTGCGCCGCGCCGGCGGGCCACGTGGTGCGGCTGACGGCCTGGGAGGGGGCGACCGCGTCGCTGCGCGCGGCCATCGCGGGGAGCCCGGAGGGAGTGCCCTTCGAGGTGCTGGCCGGGCCGGAGGGGGGCTTCGAGGCGGCGGAGGTCGAGGCGGCGGCGGCCGCGGGCTTCGCGCCGGTCTCGCTGGGCCCGAGGATCCTCCGGGCGGAGACCACCGCCGCGGCGTTTCTGGCAGCGCTCTCGGTGCTGCGCGGCGATCTCGGCGGGTCCGAGCGATGATGCGTTGACAGAGTTCTCGCGCATACGCGATCGTCCGAAGACCCCGCGTCGCTGAGGGGCGAACGCGAGCATCCGACGATGTCCCTCCTCTCTGCGATTCTCACCCAGGATCAGGTCGTTTCGCCTCGAAAGATCGACGCGGCCATCCAGCGTCAGGTCATCTCGGGGGGCGACTTCGAGACCAACCTCCTCGAGGTCGACGCGCTCGGCGAGGACACCCTCTCCGGCTACTGCGCCGCCCTGCTGGGCCTGCCGGCCGCCTCTCGGGAGGAGGTGCTCTCGGCCGACCCGGTGGCCGTCGCCCGCCTTCCCCGTGAGCTGGCCGCGCGCCACCAGGTCGTGCCCCTCGCGCTGGCCGACGGACGGCTGGTGGTCATCGCCGCGGAGAACCTCGACGCCAGCGCCCGCCGCGCGCTGGAGACCGCCGCCGGGAGGCCTGTCGAGGTGCGCGCGGTGACGTCGTTCCGCCTCGCGTGGGCGCTCTGGCGCTACTACCAGCAACCCTTGTCGCCGCGCTTCCTGCGGCTGGCCGAGCGCCTGAGCGCCCTTCCCCCGGGGCCCTCTCCGACCGTCACGCTGCCGAGCGCTCGCCCCTCGGCGCCGGCCGTCGCCCCGTCCAGCGCGCCCCCCTCGAAGGCCGTCAACTCCGCGTTCGCCGCGCTCGCCGCGCTCCTCGACGAGGACGAGGACGAGGACGAGGAGGAGGTCCCCGAGGAGCCGCCCCCCCACATCACGTCGACCCGCGCCGCCATCCTGCCGCAGTCCTCCAGCCCGACGCCCACCGCGGTGACGCCCCCCGTGGCGACCCCGGTGGCCTCGCGCTCCGAGCCCTCCGCGCAGACCCCACCGGGCACGCGGCCCTCGATCCCTCCTCCCCTCTTCGTGGAGGATCAGCACGAGCGGCGCACGGTCCCGGTCTCGGTGCCTCGCTCGTCGCCGCCCCCGGCGACCCGGCCGCTCCCGGACGCTGGCGCCGGGGAGCCGGTGCGCACCTCCCGGCGTCGGGGCTCGGTGCTCCCCTCGCTCGACCACCTCACGGAGGCCCAGCGCCGCCTCGCCACCGCGAAGAACCGTGAGGAGGTCATCGACGCGCTGCTCTCCCACGTGCTGGAGGGCTGGAGGTACGCGGCGCTCTGCGTGGTGCAGGGCGACTCGCTGGAGGGCCTCGCGGGCCGCGGCGAGGGCCTCGTAGGCGCCGGTCTCCGGGGCGTGGCGCTGCCGCTGAAGTCGCTGCCCGCGGTCGCGGGGGTGAAGGCCAGCGGCGAGGCGGCCATCGTGAAGCTCTCCGGCGCGCCGGAGGCCGAGCTCGCGCAACGGCTCGGCCGCGAGGCCGCCGTCGAGGCCGCGCTGGTGCCCCTCACGCTGCGGGGCCGGGTGACGCTCGTGCTCTGGGCCGACCTCGGGGCCGACGCGGTCACCCCGCTGCAGCTGCGCGCCCTCGGCCTCTTCGCGGAGGACTGCGCCTCGGCCTTCGCGAGGCTCATCGTCGAGCGCAAGCGGACGAGCGCCCCGGTGACCGGCGCGGTGTCTCGCGGCCCGACGCTGCCGCCGATGTCCCGGCCTCCGCGCTCGCCAGGGCCCGATCGGGAGGCGAGGGCGGCGGCGCTACGCTCGGCGGTGCTCGCGGGCGTCGCCCGGCGCAGGCCGTCGCTCACGGGCGTGGCGAAGACCGAGCCGAAGCCGAAGACGAAGGCCTCGCAGCGCGGCGACGCGGAGGTCGACCGGCTCGTCGAGGAGGTCGCCCGCAGCGGCGCCCTCCAGGAGCGCACCGCGGCGACGCTGCTCGGCATGGGCGACCGGGCCCTCGCGGCGCTCTTCCGCTACTTCCCCGGTCCGCACTCGCTCAACCGCACGGCCCCGCTCACGAAGCTGCCCGTCATCGAGGAGAGCGGCCCGCTGCTGCGGCTGGCGCTGATGTTCCGTCAGGCGGCGGTGCCGGCGCTGCTCGAGGCGCTCGACAGCGACGACCCCGACCGGCGCTTCTGCGCGCTGCTCTGCCTGCACGAGGTCGCGCACCCCTCGGCGCTCCCGCGGCTGACCACGCTGCTCCTCGGCGACGACGAGACGCTCCACCCGGCGGCGCTGGAGGTGCTGCGGGCGCACCGGCGCTTCCCGGAGTTCGCCTCCGTCGGGGCCACGCTGCGCACCGCCCTGCGCGAGCCGCGGGACTCGGCCCTGGTGCGGCGTCGCGCGGCGGCGGCGCTGGGCGAGCTGCGCGACGTCGACGCCGTGCCGCTGCTCATCGCGGCGCTCTCGGACCGCGACGGTCCGCTGGCGCTGGCGGCGCAGCGGGCCCTCGTGCTGATCACCCGGCAGGACTTCGGGACCACCGCGCAGCACTGGATCGACTGGTGGTCCGAGGCCTCCTCGCGGCACCGGGTGCAGTGGCTCATCGACGCGCTCCTGCACGTCGATGGCACCATCCGCCACGAGGCCAGCGAGGAGCTGAAGAAGCTCACGGGCCAGTTCTTCGGGTACTACTACAACCTCCCGCGGCGCGAGCGGGAGCGGGCGCACCAGCGGTACATCGAGTGGTGGGACCGCGAGGGCGCCGAGCGGTTTGCGGGTCGAAGCGTCTCAGAAGGGCGGTGAGTCGTGACACTGGTGGTGCATCCGAGGGCGGTGGTGACCGGCGCGGGCAGCGGGCTCGGGCGGGCGTTCTGCATCGAGCTGTCGCGCCGCGGGGCGCGGGTGGTGGGCGCCGACGTGCGCGAGGAGGGCCTGAAGGAGACCGCGGCGCTGATGTCCGGCGCGCCGATGGAGACCTTCGTCTGCGACGTCTCGAAGCGAGAGTCCGTCGACGCCCTCGAGCGCTTCGCGCAGGAGAAGCTGGGCGGCGTCGACCTCGTCATCAACAACGCGGGCGTCGCCGTCGCCGGGGAGATGGGCACCGTCAGCGGCGATGACTGGAGCTGGATCGTCGGCGTGAACCTCCTGGGCGTGGCCCACGGCTGCGAGGCGTTCATCCCCGCGATGCGCAAGCAGGGGAGCGGCCACGTCATCAACGTGGCGAGCCTCGCGGGCATCGCGTGCGCGCCGACCATGGCCCCGTACAACGCCACCAAGGCCGCGGTCATCGCCATCTCCGAGACGCTCGCGGGAGAGCTGTCGAACACCGGCGTCGGCGTGACCGTGCTCTGCCCGTCGTTCTTCCCGACCAACATCATGGAGGGCTCGCGCGGCGGCGATCCGAAGGGCCGGAAGATGGTCGAGAAGATGATGGCGAAGAGCAAGTGGTCCGCCGAGGACGTCGCGCGCATGACGCTCGACGGCGCCGCCGCGGGGCAGCTCTACGTCCTGCCCCACGCCGAGGGGCGGCTGCTCTGGTGGGTGAAGCGGAGCGCTCCGCAGGCCTTCCACAGCGGCGCCGCGACCATGCTGGCTAAGCTTCAGAAGCGGATCACCTAGCGCTTCCGGGGGTCGGGGATCACCCCGATGAAGCTCAGCTGGGTGTTGTGCGCCCAGGAGCTGAAGCGCCTACGCGCCTCCTTCGACTCGTGGCTCGCGCTGAACATCGCCCGCTCGACCGCGTCGACGTTGGGCATGTGCAGCAGCTCGTCGTCGCGCACGAGGCCCCTCTCGATGAAGAGCCTTCGCAGCCCGCGGGCGCGCTCCAGCCGGCGGGTGACGGCGTCGCGGTCGCCCCGGTCGAGGCCGTCCCAGGCGGCGCGCACCTCCGCCAGCGTGCGCTGCACCAGGAGCTCGAGCGCCACCCGGCGGCGAGACACCTCGGGCCCCACGCCGGGCGGCAGCATCAGCGTCACGCGGACGCTGTCCTCCAGCTCGTCGAGCTCGGCGACCGTCGCCTTCGCGCCGTACTCGCGGCCGTAGCCCGGGGCCGTGCGAGCGGCGGAGGAGGGCCGCACCGCGCGGCCTCGCGCCGTCGCGAAGCCCAGCATCGCGTCGGGCGTTCCGTCCTTGAGCGAGACCGAGAGCAGCACCGAGCGGGCGGCGTCGCGGGCGACGCTGCCGATGCGCACGTCGAGCGATCGATCGCCGGGCTTGCAGGGGTAGCGGTGGAGCACCTCCGCGCGCTCGACCCGCGGGGTGAGCTGCACGTCGAGCGAGACGTCCGTGGCCACGAGCGCCCGCGCGCCCTCGACCTCGGCGGTCACGATCTCCGCGAGTGCGCTCTCCTCGCGCAGGTAGTGGAAGCGCCCCTCGCCCGCCTCCGCGAGCGCCACGCAGAGCGCGTCGTCGATGCCGTCGCCGAGGCCGACGATGCTGGTCTCGACGCCCCTCGCGTGGCCCTCCATCACCCGGGCGCGCAGGGCGTCGCGCTGCGTCTCGCCGCGCGAGGGGTAGCCGTCCGTGAGCAGCAGCACCCGCCGCACGGCGTTGGGGAGCACCACGCGCAGCACCGCCTCGCTGGCCTCTCGCCAGCCGGCGCCGAGGTTGGTGCCGATGCCCGTGGTGAGCCGGTCGAGCGCATGCCGCGCGGCCTCCGCGGCCGCGGCGTCGTAGGCCCCGGGCGGGACCGCCACGCGGGCGTCGCGGTCGAAGGTGATCACCGCGACGCGGTCCTGCGGGCCGAGCGAGGCGAGCACGTCGCGGGTGGCCTGGAGCGCCAGCGCGAAGCGGCCGCCGCGCATCGAGCTCGAGGCGTCGATGGCGATGGCGAGGCAGAGCGGAGCGCGCGCCTCGGCGCCGGGTCCGTAGGCGGGCCCCGCCCAGCGCCCGCGGACGTCGAAGAGCAGGAACGCGTCCCGCTCCCCGGCGCCCAGCTCAGGCAGCCGGGCGGCATGACAGACCAGGCCGAGAGCCATCGCGCGCCGCCTATCAGCCCTTCTCAGCTGCCCGCGATGGTCATCTGCGCCACGCGGATGGTCGGCGACGCGACCCCGCTCTTCAGGTCGAGGTCGTCGCCGACGGCGTCGATGGAGCTGAAGAGCTCGCGGAAGTTCAGGCTGATGGTGACCTCCGAGACCGGGTACGCGAGCGCGCCGTCCTCGATCCAGTACCCGACGGCGCCGCGGGAGAAGTCGCCGGTCACGGCATTGAAGCCGAAGCCCATCATGCCGGTGACGTAGAGCCCGCGCTTCGTCGAGCGGAGGATCTCCGCGTGCGACTGCGCGCCGGGCTGCAGGAAGAAGTTCGAGACCCCGGCGCCGGAGCCGGTGCTGCTCGCGCTGCTGCCGGTGCTCTTCAGCCCGAGCTTGCGGGCGCCGTAGGTGTCCAGCAGCCAGGTCTTGAGCACGCCGCCCTCGACCACGACGTTGCGGCGCGCGGGCAGCCCGTCGCCGTCGAAGGGCCGCGAGCCGGGGCCCCCGTGGATGAGCGGGTCGTCGACCATGGTCACGAGCGGGCTCGCGACGCGCTCGCCCATGTGGTCGAGCAGGAAGCTGCTGCGGCGGTAGATCGCGTCGCCGGTGAGGCAGCCCGCGAAGGCCCCGAGGAGCGAGCGCGCCGCGTCCGGGTCGAACACCACCGGCGCCGTGGTGGTGGGCACCCGCCTCGATCCGAGCAGGGCGATGGTGCGGCGCGCGGCCTCGATGCCGATGGCCTCCTCGGACTCCAGCTTCGCGAGCTGTCGCCGCGCGGACCAGTAGCTGGCCGTGCGGTTCTTGCCGCCCTCGTCGGAGGCGACGGGGGAGACGGAGAGCGACGCGTAGCTGCCGTGGTAGCCCCCGCGGAAGCCGCCGCTCGTGGCCATGTAGAAGCCGCCGGAGGTGCGGCCGAAGGAGGCGCCCTCGCTGTTGTTGATGCGCGGGTCGTAGCCGCGGGCGGCCTTCTCCGCGCGCTGGCAGCGTCGCACGGCGTCGTCGGCGTCGACGCCGTCGCACTCGGGGTCATGCAGGCCGAGGTCGGCCCACGCCTTCGCGAGCTCGTCCGGGTCCGGCAGGCCCGCGTAGGGGTCCTCCTGCGAGAGGTCGCAGAGCTCGAGGGCGTCACGCACGAGCATGTCGAGGCCGTCGGCGGTGAGGTCGTTGGTCGAGCTCGTCGCCACGCGCTTGCCCTTGAAGGCGCGCACGGCGAGCGAGCAGGTGCCGGCCTCCTCCACGAGCTCGACCTCGTCGAGGCGCACTCGCACCGAGAGGTCCTGGCCCGCGCGGGCGACCACCTTGGCGTCCGTGGCGCCGCCGTCGAGGAGGCGTCGGAGCACCGTGTCGGCGCGGTCGCGGAGCATGTCGTCCTGGTTGGTTCCCATGTGTCTTCCTCAGCGTCCCTGGACGGCGGTGCCGCCGACGGTCATCGACGAGATCTTGATGGTGGGGCAGCCGACGCCCACCGGGACGCTCTGCCCTTCCTTGCCGCAGGTCCAGATGCCATCGGAGACCTGCAGGTCGGTGCCGAGCATGGTGACCTTCGAGAGCGCGTCGGGGCCGTTGCCGATGAGGTTCACGTCCTTCACCGGCGCGGTGATCTTTCCGTTCTCGATGAGGTAGGCCTCGCTCAGCGAGAACACGAAGTCCCCGGAGGCGATGTCCACCTGGCCGCCGCCGAAGCGCCGCGCGTAGATGCCGTTCTGCACCGAGCGGATGATCTCCTCGGGGTCGTGCGGGCCCGCCAGCAGCAGCGTGTTGGTCATGCGCGGCATCGGCGTGGCGCGGAAGCTCTCGCGGCGCCCGTTGCCCGTCGGCGTGATGCCGAAGTGCCGCGCCGAGAAGGTGTCGTGCAGGTACCCGCGCAGCTGGCCCTTCTCGATGAGCGTGGTGCTCGTCGGGACGTAGCCCTCGTCGTCGACGTTGATCGACCCGCGGCCGTGGTCGAGGTCGCCGCGGTCGACGACGGTGCAGAGCTCGGAGGCCACCGAGGTGCCCACGCGACCCGAGTAGTTGCTCACGCCCTTGCGGTTGAAGTCCGCCTCGAGGCCGTGGCCCACCGCCTCGTGCAGCAGGATGCCCGCGTCGCCCGGGCCGAGCACCACCTCCATCTCCCCGGCGGGCGCCTCGCGCGCGTCGAGCATCGCGACGGCGAGGCGAACGGCCTCGCGCGAGTGGTCGTCGACGGACTTGCCCGGCTGGTCGAAGTACTCCATCCCCACGCGGCCGCCGCCGCCGGAGCTCCCGGACTGGCGCTTGCCCTCGCGCTCGACGATGACCCGCACCCCGAAGCGCAGCATCGGCTGCACGTCGCGCACGAAGCGGCCCTCGCTGGTCGCGATGAGCAGCTCGCGCACGGACTCGTTGAGCGAGGCCTCGACGCGGTGCACGTGCGAGTTCGCCGCGCGGGCGGTGCGGTCGGCCTGGAGGAGCAGGTCGCGCTTGCCCGCCCCCGCCACCACGATGGAGGGGACGTTGACGAGGTAGCGCTCGGGGTGCGCCCGGTCGGTCACCTCGGCGACCTGGCGGGCGTCGCCGCGGGCGATCTGCGCGGCGGTGCGGGCGGCGCGCAGGAGGGCCTCCCAGGAGAGGTCTTCGGTGTACGCGTAGCCGGCGGCGAAGCCTCGCTGCACGCGGATGCCCACGCCCACGGAGGCGCCGCGGCTGGCGGACTTCACGATGCCCTCCTCGAGGACCATCGAGGCCCCGAGGCCGTACTCGGCGAAGAGGTCGGCGGCGTCGCCGCCCTGCGAGAGCGCGACGGTCAGCAGCTTGCGGGCGCGCTCGTGGTCGATCTCGAACGGCCCACCGGGCGCGAACGGGGCGCGCGGGAGCGCGGTGTGTTGCTGGGTCATAGGGGGATGCGGACTCCTTTCGGCGATGCTCGTCGGCTTCGTCGCGGCGGGGAGCCGCGGGAGCGCGAGCATACGACGCCCAAGGGCCGTGCGCTCCGTCCGCGAGGGAGCGTGCGACTTACTCGCGCGACGGCGCCGGGGCGCGCCCGAGGCGGAGCGTCGCGATCAGCAGGCCGATGGAGATGAAGCCCGGGACGCTGGCGAGGAGGAGGTGCATGCGCTCATGGAGAGCAGCGCGCGTGCCCGGCGGGCGGAGGGCTGCGATCGCACTCCAGGCGGTGGGCGAGGCGTGGGGCCCCGGACCTACGAGCGTGTCGCGGCGTCCACACGGTCGAGCCAGGCGAGCAGCGCCGGGCGGGCCTCGACCTGCTCGCGCTGCCACGGGGTGAGCGCGCTCCGCAGGCTGTGTAGCTGCGCGAAGAGGCCGAGGTCCGCCACGGTGATCGCCTCGCCCAGCCAGAAGCCCTCGCGCGGCGCCCTCGCGTCGAGCTGATCGAGCGTGAGGGTGAAGCGCGTCCAGCAGGCCTCAGGGCCCCGGCGCCAGACGTCCCGCGCCCGCAGCGTCTCGACCACCGAGCGCCGCAGGTGCGCCGGGATCACCTTGCGAAGCAGCCCGGGCATCGCGGCGAAGTAGGCCTCGCGCACCCTCGGCCAGTTGCGCTCGTCGGCCCAGCGGGCGGCCACGAGGAAGCCGTTGAGCGCGGTGTCGCCGAGCTCCTCCCATAGCCACGCCTCGGCCCGGAGCGCCGGGTCCGTCGGGAGCAGCGAGCGCCCGCCGAGGGACTCCAGGCGCGCCAGGATCGCGGTCGAGTCGGCCACCGGCTCGGCGCCGACCAGCAGCACCGGCACCTGCCCGGTGGGGTTGAGGTGCTGGAAGGTCCCCGGCCGATCGCCGTGGCGGCGGGTGTACGGGAGCCCGGCGGCGCGCAGCGCGCGGTGGGCCTTCAGGCAGAAGGGCGAGTGGCTCTCGAGGCCGGGGAGGCCGGGGTCGGCGAGCTCACAGAGGGTCAGCGCGGGGGTCGAGGCGATGGGGGCGTTCATGGGTCCTGGGCTCCGGTCGGGGGGTGTTGGGCTCTCTACGTGGAGAAGGGGCTGCGACGGAAGCCATCTCCTAGCTGGTCAGGTTGTCAGCTGGATGTCAGCTTTGTGCGATGCGCCGCACCGAGCGTCTCTTCGCCCTGTCCGAGGCCCTGCGTGCCCGCCGTACCGGCATCACCGCCGAGGCCCTGGCGGAGCGCTTTCACGTGAGCCTGCGCACCATGTACCGCGACCTGGAGAGCCTGCGCGCGGCCTCGCTCCCGGTGCACGCCGAGCGCGGCCGCGGCGGGGGCTACGCGCTCGACCGCTCGTACGCCCTGCCGCCGGTGAACTTCACCGCCCGCGAGGCCTCGCTGCTGGTGACCGCGGGGCGGCTGCTCATCGATCAGCGATGGATGCCCTTCACCGACACGCTCTCCACCGCGCTCGACAAGGTCGAGTCGGCCCTGCCGCCGCGCGGGCAGCGCGACCTCGCGGCGCTGCGCCGGTCGCTGTCCTTCGTGGGGGTCCCGGCGCGCAGCTGCGAGCCCGCGGTGCGAGAGGTGATCGAGAGCGCGTGGATCGAGCAGCGCCCGCTGCGCATCCGCTACGACGGCTCGCGTGGCGAGGCCGACCGCACCGTGCTCATCCGCAGCGTGGTGATGGAGCGCACCGAGACGCTGCTCAACTGCGACGACCTCGACAAGGGCGAGGCCCGCCAGTTCAAGCTGCACAAGGTGACGGCGGCGCGGCTGGCGGAGGCGGTCAGTTGAGCTCGCCGGGGTCGATCTTCGGCGGCACCGCGACCGGCGGCGGCGCCTCCATCTCCGCGGGTGCCTCGGGGTTGTCGGCCGCCTCCCTCGCGGCGGCGGCGTTGGTCGTGTACTCCGCGGCGCGCTTGGCCACGGGCTCCCGCTCGGCGGCGCGCTCCCACTGCCGGGCCGCCTCGCGCCACGCGGTCACCCGCGCGCTCTCGTCACCCGCGGCGCGCGCCTTCTGCTCTGCGGCCGTCGCCTTGGCGACGTGGGGGTTCTTTCCAAAGCTCATGTGGTTTCCGATGCCTCCAGACGAGCCGTCATGCCACATCGCGGAGAGCGCCGCTCGGGGCCGTGACATATCCTGTCCAGCCCCGTCGACCTCCCGCCGCGGGTGAATCGGTCCCTTCCAGCGCCCGGGGATCTTGTCTATCCTCCCGGGCCTTCCGCCGCGGACGGGCCGCGGCGACGAGCGCAGAGGCGAAGTCGATGCACGAGCAGGACATGGCGATCTTGAAGTCCCTGGTGGCGGTGGCCTGGATCGATGGGAAGTTCGCGACGGAGGAGCGCGAGCACCTCGACGCCCTGATCAACGCGTTCGGCGCGACGGAGGCCGAGGCCCAGGCGGTGCGCGAGTTCGCGTCGACCCCTCGCACGCTCGCCGACATCCCGCTGACGGACCTCTCCGCCGACGACCGGCGCACGCTGCTCAACCACGCGGTGGTGCTCACGCACATCGACGGCGAGCAGACGGGCGTGGAGAAGGCCTTCGTCGGCGACCTCACCAACCTGCTGCGCATCCCCGAGGCCGAGTCGACGCGCATCGTCGAGGCCGCCGAGGCGCGGGTGAAGCGCCTCCTCCAGCAGACCGCCTGAACCCCACCTAGAACCTGATCTGCGGCAGACCCCCGGGCGGCATCGCCTGGGGATCGACGCGCTCCGGCCGTCCGGGCCCCAGCAGCCCCGGCAGGCCGTTGGTCATCCGGGCCATGTCCGAGACGAGCTCCTGCCCGGCGCGCGCGGCGTTGACCAGCGTCGTCACCTGCTGCGGCGTGAGCGTGAGGGTCACCACGGCGCTGCGGTCGTCCTGCGTGATGCGCAGCTGGTCGACCGCCGCGCGCGCGACCGCGAAGCCCGCGTCGATGCGCTCGAAGCGCTCGCCGGTCTCGCGCCCGCCAGCGAGCCCCGCCATCGCGCGCATCGCGCCGAAGCCCTGCTGCGACTCGCTGATGGTCGAGAGGATCTCGGCCTTGCGCGCGACCCAGAACGACTGGAGCGCCGTGGTGAAGGGCCGCGCCACCGTCGCCGAGGGGAACTCCCCGCGCGCCACCGCCTCGACGCCGTTGCCGACGAGGCTGACGGCCGCGCCGCCGGTCTCCATCTGCCGCGCGAGCGTGAGGTCGGCGCTGCCCGGGTTGGCGCGCACGAGGTCGTCCGCGAACTCGTTGATGGTCTGCTGGTTCTGCGCGCGGATCGCCGCCACGTCGACGGCGACGGCGATGGCCTGCTGCGCTCCGAGGCGATCCATCATGTGCGCGATGGGGGAGCTCAGCGAGAGGCCGGGCGCGTCCTGGTAGGCGAAGCGCAGCGCGTTGGGCATGTACCCCTGCTCGGCGACGACCATGCCGCCCGACATGAAGTGCACCGCCGGGTCGCGCGCGGTCCCGGTCGATCCACGGAACGCGGGCGTGAGCACGGTGTGGCCGTTGACCGAGCTGGTGGCGACGGTGCCGTGCGAGAGGCCCATCACGGCGTTGAAGCACTGCGTGGCCTGCGCCGGAGCGACGTCGTAGAGGCCCGTGGCGACCCACGCGGAGGTCGAGCGGCCGGCGAGGAGGTCGCGGTCGGCTCCGACGAAGACCGTGCGCAGGTGGTCGACCGGGTCGAAGCTGCACCGGGTGACGACGTCCTGCATCTGGCGCGAGAGGGCGGTCTCGCGAGCGCTGGCCCCGGGGGCGGGGTGCGTGATCGTGCGGCGCAGATCGGCGAGGGGAGGAAAGGCCCGGAGCTGCGAGAACTCCACGCGGCCGACGACGAAGCTGTTGGGAGGCAGGCGGCTCAGGGCGTTGGAGGCGGTCCGGTTCTTTCGCCACATCCAGAAGGCGGTGCCGCCCACCGCGGCAAGGCTGCCGACGACGACGACGCTGACGACTCCAACCATCACGTTCTTGTTCAAGGCGACCGGTGACCGCTTTCTGCGGCCAGTCAACCCAACGCGCCGCGCGCGGACACTAGCAGGTCAGCGACCGTGGATCACTCCGACCGCGTCGAGGTCGAAGCCCGTCGCCGGGGGCATGAGCCCCTGCGTGGACAGGTCGCGGATGCGGACGAAGCGCGCCCGGGGGAGGCGCACCGTCGCGAGGTCGAAGGCGTCCCCGCCTGCGACGCGGACGTCGAGGGGACACAGGCCGTTGGAGGGCGCGGCGTACACGGGGGTCCAGCCCGCGCAGCCGGTGTGCGGTCGAGCGCCCTGCGGGTCGCAGGGGAAGATCGCCCAGGTGACGCCGTCCTCGCTCACGGACACCTCGCCGAGCTCCTCCCAGAAGCGCTCCTCGACGCCGGGGACCATGAACGCGTTCTCGAAGACCACGAGGTCATCGCCCGGGCCGTCGACGATCTCGCGGTCGAAGCCGAGCACGATCTCCCCGCCGCGGCCGAGGGACACCACGTCCGTGCCGCCGCGCAGGTCGCCCGCCCCCTGGGGTGGTCCGAGGACGATGTCGGGCATCGACGACTGGCCGAAGGTCGCCCCTTCGCCCGCGGTGAAGGACACCACGCGCGAGGCGTAGGGGCCGCCCACCCCTCGGCCATCGGGGCGCACCTCGACGTCGGCCGCAGCGCAGGGCGAGGACGCGTCCCCGGTGAGGGGATCGACCGGCGCTCCTCCGCAGCCGACGAGCGCGCCCGCGACCAGCGCGAGCGGGCCGAGCGCGGCTCTCACGGGACGAACGCGACGCCGTAGGGCGCCCGCGTGCCGGTGCTCAGCGCCATCGTCGTGAGGGCCGTCCCGTCGGGGCGGAACACCCGCACGCCCGCGCTCCCGGTCGTGCGGTCGAGGACCCAGACGTTGCCGCTCGGGTCGCGCGCGATGCCCGCGAGGCTCCCGCCGGTGAAGATGGTCGAGCCCACGGTGCCGGTCGCCAGGTTGAACTCCACCACGCGGTTGTCCGCGACGCTGGCGTCGCCCGCGGCGAGCCGCGACACGATGGCCCAGCCGCGCGACTCGTCGAGCATCACCAGGCCGCCGAGGTCGCCGCCGAGGGCGGTCTCGGACACGCTCATCCCCGTCACGCGCAGGCTCGCCGGGTCGACGCGCTCGATGCGCCCGTCGAGCATCTGCGGCGGCGAGAAGGCCACCACGCCCGCCTCGGCGACCACGATGGACGCGCCGCTCGGGGTGGTCACCATCGACACCGGGTCGCGCCCGGTGAGCTGCACCGGCTGAAGCCCGGTGGTCGCCGGGTCGGCGTCGACGAGCGTGAGGTCCGTGGCGTTGATCACCGCGATCGTGCCGTTGGTCACCGGCACGAAGCTGTTGAGGTTCTGCAGCGACACGAAGATGAAGCCGCCGACGCGGACGATGTTCGAGGCCTCGAGCGAGCCGTCCGTGTCGGCGGCGGCGCGCAGCGGCGTGAGGTCGACGCTGCCGGTGACGCCCGCGGCGCCGTCGCGCGAGGGGTCGATGACGCCGAGGCGGGGGAGGGCGTACTGCACCACCACCGCGCGCGTCGCCGAGAGCGTGAGCACGTCGTAGGGGTTGACCGAGTAGGGCATCGGGGCGCCCGCGTCGGCGCCGGGGGTGCCCATCATGCGCAGCGGGATGCGGCGGGCGATCGCGGGCATCGCGGCCGGGTCGAGCACCGCGATGGCGTCGTTGCTGCGGAGCAGGTTGTAGACGATGCAGCCGCTCTCGACGGGGACGTGATCCTGGTCGGGGGACATGGTCCCGCTGACGGTGAGCGATGGGGTCGGGCCGATGGGGCCGAGGCCGTAGCCGCCGTTCATGAAGTCGGTGGTGGTGACGAGCGCGCGGGTGAGGGCGCAGGCCGCGCCGCCGTCGCTCGCGTCCGCCGAGGGGCGATCGGGGGCGACGTCGGCGGTCGAGGCGTCGACGACGTCGATCGCGACCGGGACGTCGCGAGGGCCCGCGTCCGTCGTACCGGCGTCGGGGGAGCCCGCGTCGGGGACGCCGAGGTCGGCGCCGACATCGAGCACGCCGACGTCCGCGGTGGACGCGTCGGCGGGCGCCGGATCGTCGGAGCAGCCGACCGTCAGCGCGAAGAGTGAACCGATGGAACCAATGAGAATACGACGCATGGACAGACCTCCCGCGCGCACCCGCGCGGACCTTTGGGGATGGTCGCGCACGGCCGTTGAGGGCACGGGAAGGGCTGCGGATGCCCCGTTGATAGAGAGGGCACCCGACGCACAACCCACACCCCGTGGCAGCGCGCGATGCGACGACAGCCGGTCTCCTGGCTCCCGGATCATCCTTCGACGGCGCCTTCCCCAGCGCTTCGCGCCACGTGGCAATTGCCGTCGTCGTTCCCGGTTACAGTGGCGGGGGCCGCGCCGGTGTTTCACCGGACTTCCCAAGCGCTGTCATCGCGACGTCAGTTGTCAAACCGCTCGAGGGGCGCGGAGGCCGATGAGCGACGCGGCTTCTACGCGAGCCCCGAGGCCGGGGTCAAGGGCCGCGCTTCGCTCCCTGCGATGGCTCGTCCTGGCACACCGGGCGACCCACGGAATCGCTCACTTCCCCGGGAGTTGGCGATTGGCACTGCCTCTGCTCTGATGAGCTCTCCATGAAACGTCGAAGCTCCCTTCGCGCTCCCTTCGTCCTGACCATCACCGCCTCGACCGCGCTGGGCTGCGGCGCGAGCGTGACCCCGTCGCCTACGCCTCCCGGCGACGCCTCGGTCGACGCCGACACCGGCCCGTCGCCCGACCGTGAGGGCCCCATCGATCGGCCCTGGGTGATCGAGACGGACGTCCACCGCGCGTGCCCCGTGACGCTCCCCGCCGAGGGAAGCGCGTGCACCCCTGGGGTCGACCCGGAGACCTGCCACGACCCTTCGAGGACGCCGCCCGGCTGCCCCTCCGGGGTCGGCGTGACCATGCGCTGCGACCCCTCGACGCAGCGCTGGCAGCAGCTCCCGATCATCTGCAACCCGCCTCCGGTGGCGCAGTGTCCGCCGAGCGCCCCGTCCGGCGGATCGCCCTGCCCGCCGGGCACGTATACCTCGGCCCCCCTGCGCTGCGAGTACGACCGCTGCGGCAGCTACTTCGCCACCCTCGCCACCTGCGAAGGACCGACGGCGCAGTGGTCGGTGCAGCAGTCGTCCTGCAACCCGCCCGCTCCCGTCGACGCGGGCTCCGCCCCGACCGACATCTGAACGGCGCTCAGTCGCCCGAGCGACGGAGCGTCGAGGTGTCCACCACGCCGTTGCTGGTGCTCTCCCGGAAGGTCATCCGCTCGCCGCCGCAGCGCACCGCGGCGTTGACCCTCGGCGTGCACCGCGGCGTGCTGCTGACGCCGGTCCCTCGCACCGAGCCCTCCTCGAAGCGGCAGCCCACGAAGCGGTAGACGCAGGTCGCGCCGCTGTTCTCCCAGTTCTCGCGCCACTCGCCGCAGACGCCGGACCCCTCGCGCACGGTGACGCGCAGCGAGCCGTAGGCGCCGGTGTTCTCGGAGATGCGCCCGGTCCACGTGCCGACGCAGGCGTGCGCCTCGGGCGTCGGCGCGGGCGTCGGAGCGACGGTCGTGGGCTGGGCGATGGGCGATGGGGCCGGCAGGGGTGTGAGCGTCGGAGCAGGCGCCGGCGGGGGCTCCGGTGGCGTCGGCGTCGGGCTCGTCACCACGGCGGTCGGCACCGTGGTGGCGGCGGCGACGCAGGCGCGGCGGCCCTCGTCCCACGCGGCGTCGCTGCGGCAGCAGTGGCCGTGCGAGTCGTGGTAGCCGTCGTCGCACTGCGAGCTCCACCAGGCGACGCCCGCGACCGCGACCGCGGAGAGCGCGAGCGCCCCGACCCCCAGCGCGATGGCCGTCCCGCCGGAGCGCCTCACCGGAGCCTGCGGGCGGATGGGCGCCGGGCCGCCGTGGACCATCCAGGGCGGCACGCCCGTGGCCATCACGGGCATCATCGCGGTGCCGTTGGGAGGCGGCGCCGTCGGCGGCGTCCACGCGACCGTCGAGCCGTGGCCAACCGATGCGGGCACCGGCATCGCGGGGATCGCCATGGTCGGCGGCACCGACAGCGAGGGCGCCTGGAAGACGGCCTCCAGCGCCGAGTGCGCCTGCGCCGCGTCGGCGAAGCGGTCGCGGGGCTCGCGGGCCACGCAGCGGGCGAACCACCCGTCGAAGCCCGGAGGGAGCAGCCCGTCGCGCCCCGCCTCGCGCGCTCGCTGAGAGGCCGGGACGAGCTGCCCCATGGAGATCTCCGCGATGAGCGCGGCGAGGGTGATGGACGGTCCCTGCGCGGCCCTCCAGTAGGGGACGCCGGTGAGCATCGTGAAGGTCACGAGGCCGAGCGCCCAGATGTCCGTCGCGGGGGAGACCAGCAGGGCGGTGTCGAACTGCTCGGGCGCCATCCAGAGCGGCGAGCCCATCACCGAGGTGGTGCGCGAGGGCGCGTTCTCCTGGAGCCACTTGGCGATGCCGAAGTCGAGCACCTTCACCGTGAAGGACGCGTCGCTCCGGCGGGACTCGGCGACGAAGATGTTCTCGGGCTTCAGGTCGCGGTGGACGATGCCCTGGCGGTGCGCCGCGGCGAGCGCGTGGCCCAGCTGCTTCAGGAGCTCCCGCGCCTCCCCGAGCGGGAGCCGGCCGCGGCGCTCCAGCAGCGTCGAGAGGTCCTCGCCGCGCAGCAGCTCGAGCAGCATCCAGGGCGTGTCGTGCTCCGGGTCGATGCCCGCGGCGAGCACCTGGGCGACGTGCTCGCTCTCGATCATCGCGGCCATCTGTGCCTCGCGGGTGAAGCGCTCCCGCGCCCGCGGGTCGTCCACGAGGTTGCCGTTCATCACCTTGAGCGCTCGCTGCTGTCCGGTGCCGACCTGCTCCACCCGGTAGACGGTTCCCATCCCCCCGGCGGCGATGGGCTGGAGCACGCGGAACTGTCCCGCGAACAGGCTACCCGGAGCGAGCGAGAGTCGGCCTAGCATGGGTGGGCCCGCATCATCGCCCGTCGCGGATGGCGCGCAACCAGGCGTCGAGCGCCGCCTGCGTCTGCCCCGACTCCGCGAGGCGCCTCGCCCTGCCGGCCGCCTGCGCCGCGGTCTCGTGCGGCGGCGGGGTCGGCGTCGCGGCGTCCGTGGGGTGGGGCTCGAAGGCGCTCTTCACATAGCGGGTGACCCCGGCGCTCTCCGGGTGGAAGGCCAGCGCCGAGGGCAGCAGGAGCAGCAGCGCGACCGCGAGGCCGCCGAGGCCGTGGGCCAGCATCACCAGCGGCCGGCGACGGTCGCCGCGCAGCACCATCAGGGCGATCACCGCCGCGGCGGCGAAGAAGGGGGCCATGGAGCGCAGCCCGTGGCCGCCCAGCAGCAGCCCCGCGTTGTGGGGCACGAAGCCGTCGCGGATCAGCGGGACGATCATCTCGAAGAAGGGCGAGGCGTACTCCGTGGGCACGTGCGGAAACCACGCCGACGCGGTGCCCGTGAGGAGCATCGCCGCGACGGTGGTGCCCGCCGCGAAGGCCGTCACCGCCATGCGCAGGGCGGCGTTGCCGTCGCGCCTCGCGGAGAGGAGCAGCGACTCGGCGCCGGTGAGCGCGAGCAGCCCGAGGGCAGGGACGATGGTCACCAGGTAGCGCGGACCGACCTGCCAGCCGCCGCGCCAGTTGTTCATCATGCCGATGAGGTGGGTCATGCCGACGATGGCGAGCGCGATGCTGGCTCCCATGGCCCGCTCGGTCTTCGGGGGTCGAGGGCAGCGGGCCATGGCGAGGGCGATGAGGCAGACCGAGAGGGCTGCGAGCCAGGGGCCGAGCCGCGCGTGCAGGTCGGGCAGCGCGTGGGCCTTGAGCGCGAGCAGCACCTTGGCCGCGGCGACGAGCGCGGCGGCGGTGAAGCCCCCGGTGAGCACGTTGCGGCGGGAGAGCCCGCGGCGGTCGTCGGGAAGGTCGGGGGCGAGCGTGGCGCCGAGGCCCACCAGCGAGAGCAGCAGGATGGGGGTGCAGGGGATGAGGCCGAAGGCCGGGTCGAGCCACATCCGGAGGGCGGCCTCCCAGGAGAACTGCGTCGCGCCGAAGAAGCCCTGGTTGGTCTCCTCTCGGAAGGTGGGGTTCTCGAGGAAGCTGTAGCCGGGCTTGAAGGCGCTGCCGAAGCAGCGGTGGTGATAGAAGAGCACCAGCGCCGTGGGGATGGCGCCCCCGAGACCCGCTCCCACGAGGCGCAAGAGCCCGCGGGGGGAGAGGGTGACCGCGTACGCGAGGAGGGCGACCGCTCCCGCAGCGGCGGCGGGCCTGGTGTGGTGCTTGAGCGCGAGCCCGGCGGCGAGGCCGAGGGCGACGAGCGTGACCACCAGCGCGGCGCGGCGGCGCTCGGCGGCGAGGGCGGCGATCCAGAGGGCGACGGCGGCGGAGGCGATGGCGGCGGGGTACTCGAAGAGCGTCGCCCCGGCGCCGAAGAGCCCCGCGAGGAACATCCACCCGAAGCGCGCTCCGGGCTCCCGGCCGAGGGCGGCGTCGTCCGCGTCGCGCTCGCGCACGGTGGCGAGGGCCATGAGGGCGGCGCCGAAGCAGAAGGCGTTCTGCGCGTGGCTGACGAAGACGAGCGAGTAGGCGAAGAGCGACGAGCCCGCCATGGTGCTGAAGAAGATCGCCTCGCGCACGGTGGAGGACGTGGTGCGCGCGGCGAGGAAGCGGTGCCAGAACCATCCGAAGAGCAGCCCCGGGAGCACGGTGGTGAAGAGCCGCAGCACGTACATCACGCGGGTGCGGTCGATGGGCTGCCGGGGCGGCGGCGGAGGGCGGTGGCCGGGGGCGACGGCGGGCGGCGCGGGGGCGGCGACGACGTGCGAGTCCTGGTGGGTGAGCCGGGTGAGGGCCCAGTAGAAGGGCACCCCGAGGTAGCTGGTGCCGGGGGCCTTGGAGCTGTAGAGGCGCCCGTTGCGGATGGCCTTGTCGTTGACGTAGCCCCAGGCCCCTTCGATGCGGTTGATGGCGAAGGTGTGGTCGTCGACGATCGCCACGGTCATGTAGACCCGGACGTTCTCGTTGGGGTTTCGCACCACGTCGTGGAAGGGGAACACCCAGAGGTAGAGCACCGCGAGCAGCAGCACCGACAGCGCCGTGCGGGCGTACGAGGTGGTCGGCGCTCGGGGTCCCGGATCGTTCACCGGGCGCAACCTGCAACGGCCGCGGAGCGCCCGTCAATGCGCGGCGGGCGCGAGTTGTGTCGTGTCGCTTGCGCTGGGGGCCGGTGCTACGGTGCCGGACGGATGGTGAGGTGATGGCATGGTGATGAACTTCGATTTCGGCGCCTACGTCGAGCGTCGCAAGACTGGGGTCGCGGGGGTCCGGGGCGAGGGCTACGCCTTCGAGGGCGACCTCAAGGTGCTGCGCGCGATGCGCCGCATGCCCGCGGTGGAGATCGCGGTGGCGCAGACGGTGAAGCTCACCAAGTCGCTGCTCTCGACCAACCTGCTGGGCACCGCGGTGAAGGTCGGGCCTCGGCAATTTCCGCGCATCCAGCGCATCGTCGAGGAGTGCGCGACCACCCTCGGCATCCCGACGCCGCAGGTCTACATCGTGCCCAACATCGCGTCGGTGAACGCGATGACCTTCGGCACCGACGACGACGCGGTGATCATCGTGCACGCGGCGACCTTCGAGCACCTCAACGACGACGAGCTGAAGTTCGTCATCGGCCACGAGTGCGGCCACATCCAGAACAACCACGTCGTCTACCTGACGACCCTCTACCGGCTGCAGCAGATCATGCAGGCCGCCGGGGGCGTGATCCTCGCGCCGCTGCTGCTGCCGGTGACCATCGCGCTGCAGACCTGGTCGCGCGCGGCGGAGATCACCTGCGACCGAGCGGGGCTGCTGTGCTGCAAGGACGCGGTCGCCGCGACCAACTCCTTCGCCAAGCTGGCCATCGGCAGCCGCCGACTCTTCGACGAGATGGACATGGACGTCTACCTCGAGCAGCTGGGCGAGGGCCGCGACGGCGTCGGCCGCATGGGCGAGCTCCAGATGTCGCACCCGTACCTCACCAAGCGCATCGAGTCGCTGCGGCTCTTCAACGCCAGCGCGCTCTACCGCGGCTCGCAGGGCCTCGACGGGGGCCTCACCCGCGACGAGCTCGAAGCCCGCACCACCGAACTCATCAAGGTGCTTTGAAGCCCCGACGCGACGGAGAGACATCGATGACCCTGCGCAACGTGAACGAGATCAAGAACGAGGTGGCCGACGCGCTGCGCGAGCTCGCGGCCCTGGCGGGCGAGTCGGGGGCGGCGTCGCTCCACGAGCGCATCCTGGTCGACCGCCTCCCGCGCCTCGAGGAGGAGCGCGCGGTGCTGGTGGTCCTGGGCGAGTTCAACCACGGCAAGACCACCTTCGTGAACGCCCTGCTCGGGGGGCCGGTGCTGCCGACGGGCATCACCCCGACCACGGCGATGATCCACGAGGTGCGCCACGGCGACGCCGCCCGCGCGGTGCTGGTGCGCCGCCCGGCGGACGCGGGCGCCACGTCCCGGCCGCTCACCGGGCCGCGCGAGGAGGTGGCCTTCTCGCAGCTCGGCGACCTGGTGGCCGGAGGGCGAGCGAGGCCCGAGGACGTGCTGCGCGTCGAGATCGAGTACCCGGCGGAGCTGCTGCGCGACCGCGTGACGCTGGTCGACACCCCCGGAGTCAACGACCTCAACCACCAGCGCGCGGAGATCACCTACGGCTACGTGCCGCGCGCCGACGGGGTGGTGTTCCTGCTGGACGCGGGGCAGATCCTGAAGGAGAGCGAGCGGCGCTTCCTGCGCGACCGGCTGCTGGGCGCGGGGCGCGACCGCATCGTGTTCGCGATCAACAAGGCCGACCTGCTCAGCGCGAGCGAGCGCACGGAGGTGATGGAGTACGCCACGCGGCAGCTCTCCTCGCTGGTGCCGGGAGCGCCGGTGATGTTCCTGTCGGCGACGAGGGCGCTCGCGGGCGACCGCGCGGGCTCCGGGCTCGACGCGCTGCTGGCCAAGCTGTCCTCGCTGCTCGGCAACGACCGGCTGAAGATGCTGGTCGACTACGCGGCCGACGAGGGCCTGCGGGTGAGCGAGATCCTCGGGCGGGGGCTCTCCGCGCGGCGCCGCGCGCTCACCATGACCAGCGAGGAGTTCGACCGGCGGCTGAAGGCCCTGGAGGGCGACGTCGAGCAGGCGCGCACGCTGGTCGACCAGCGGCGGAGCAAGATCGACGAGGAGATCGCGGCCATCAAGGCCGTGGCGCAGCGCGACCTCGAGGCCTTCACCAACGAGTTCGCGAGCGCCATCCGGCTGGAGGTCGAGAAGTCCTCCGCGGACGACATCCGGAAGTTCCTCCCGGGCTTCATGGAGGAGACCTGGCGCGAGTGGCTGGAGACCGAGGCGAAGACCCTCGGCGAGCGGCTCGAGGCGCTGGGCGAGCTGATCGTCGCGATCGTCAACGAGGACGCCCGCGACGCCGCGCGCTCGCTCGACGCTTTCGCGGGCGACGCGCCGGGGCAGTTCGACGTGAAGGTCGACACGATGAAGTACGACGTCGGCGTCTTCGCCGTCGGGGCGCTCGGCGTCGGGGTGATGGTCGCGGTCAACCTCGCCGTGGGCGCCCTGGTGACCGCCGCGGCGCCGGCGCTGGCGATGCTCTTCAAGGGCTGGGTCGACAAGGAGACCAAGGAGCGCGCTCTCGAGGCCGCCCCGGCCGCGGTGCGGGCGAGCGCGGCGAAGATCGGCCCGGCGCTGCAGTCGACCGTCGAGGGCTTCGGGCAGAAGCTCACGGACTTCGTCACCGCCGCGAGCGAGGAGCTCCGTCGGGCGGTGCTGGAGGTGCTGGTCGCCACGCGCAAGGCGCTCGACGAGGCCAAGGCGGGCGAGGCCCCGTCCACGGCCACGGTGGACGCGATGGTGCAGCGGCAGCGCGACCTCAAGGCCCGCCTCGAGCGCCTCCGCGCCCAGGTGTGGGAGCAGTCCGTCGACGACATCGCCGGCATCCCGATGGCCATCGGGAGCGCGTAGCCTCCCGGGCCACGAGCCCCCTTCGTGGCCATCCCCCGAACGACCTCCCTCCGAGCCTTCTGCCTCGCGCTCGCGGCCCTCTGCGCCGCCAACGTCGTGCCTCGCGCGGGGCGCTTCTCCGGCGACGCGATGATCCATCTGTCCATCGCCGAGCGGGCGGCGTCGGGCCGCTGGTTCGAGTTCAACCCCGGCGAGGTCACCTCCGCCACCACCTCCCCCGCGTGGACCGCCCTGGAGGCGTCCCTCCTCTCCCTCGGCGGCTACCGCCTCGCGCTGCCGGTCGTCTCCCTCCTCACGCTCTCGGCGCTCGCGGGCGCGGCCCTGCTGGTGCGCCGGATGGCCCTTCGCCTGGGCGCCTCGGAGCCCGCCGCATGGGTCGGCGCGCTGCTCTTCGCCTCGCTCCCGGGCGTCGCCTCGAACGCCCCGCTCGGCATGGAGAACGTCGTCTTCGCGTTCGCCTCGCTGGCCTTCCTCCTGGCGGTCACCACCCCCGGCCGCCTCGGTCGCCCGCCCCACGCGGCGGCGCTCGGGGCGCTCCTCGGGCTCTGCGTGCTGCTGCGACCCGAAGGCGCGCTGCTCTCGGTCGCGGTGGTGGCGGTGCTGGCCTCGCCGACGTCGCGCGGACCACGGCCTCGCGCAGGCGTCGCGGCCGTGGCGCTCGCGGCGCTGCTGGTCGTCACGCCCGCGCTCTACGCCCACTGGCGCATCACCGGTCGCTGGCTCCCGGGCTCCGGGCTCAGCCGGGTGATGGCCGCTCGACGCGACCCCGCCTCGCTCCACCTCGTCGGCCCGCTGTGGCTCTACCTCGCCGCGCCGGCGCGCCTGCTGGTGCAGCTTCCCCTGGTGGCCTTCGCCTTCGAGGGAGCTCGTCCCTCGGGCCCCTCGCCGATCACTCGCCGCGCGGTGCTGGCGACGCTGGTCGCGGGCTTCGCGCTCTACTCCCTGATCACCGGCGCCGCACACGTGGCCCGGGTGACCGGGTGGCTCTGGGCGCTGCTCTCGGCGCTGGCCGCGGTGGGGCTCTCCCGTGCGCTCGCTCGGCCTTCGGGCGCTCGCTGGATCGCGCTCGCGTGCGGGGCCCACCTGGCGGTCGCGAGCGCCGAGTCCGTGACCCGCTGGAGGAGCGTGTCTCAGGGCAGCGGCGGGCTCGACCGGGCGACGCTGCTGAACGCGATCGAGGGCCGCCGCGTCCGCACCGACCGCGCCCTGCGCGCGCTCTGCAGCGGAGGCTGCTGCCGCGAGGGAGAGGCGCCCTCCATCGCGGTGGTCGAGGTGCAGCGGCGGATCACCTACGACGAGCGGCTCTGGATCGCGTCGCTCGACGGGGTGACGGCGCCGAC
>CBIHPK010000128.1:0-24809 GCA_966211675.1 uncultured Myxococcaceae bacterium | reverse complement strand
AGCGTGGGGAAGCGGTTCTCGAAGACCGCGACGTCGTAGTCGCCCGCGGGCAGCTCGGTGGGGGCCGCGGGGTCGCGCGTGGGCGCGAGGGGGTTGTACTCGGGCGGCGGCAGGAAGGTGCGGGTCTGGCGGTGCGTCGCGTAGGCCACCCACTCCTCGCGCAGGGGGTGCCAGCGCAGGTGGGGGTTGGGCGGCGCCGCGCGCTCGCGGTCCGGCGAGGTCGCCTCGATGGCGGGGTCGATGGGCTCGCGGGCGTAGAGCCAGAGCGCGCGCCCGTCGGGCTTGGTGAGGTCGCGTCGGTGGAGGATCATGGTGCCAGGTCGCGCTCCTTCATGGGTTGCTCCTCGACGAGCACGTGGCCGTGCGTGGCCAGGGCGATGAGCTCGATGGCGAACTTGGGCGTGCGGTCCGCGTAGAGCAGCCCGTTGGCCTCCTGCCAGGTGTCGGCGAACTGCGTGTAGCAGAAGCCCGCGAAGAGCTCGACGGAGCGCACCGCGGCCAGCAGCGCGGCGTATCGCCGCCGCAGGTCGTCGGCGTCGCGGGCCTCGGAGTAGCCCCAGGTGGTGGCGGTGGACTTCGCGAGCGCGATGCCCCCGAACTCCGACAGCACCACGGGCTGGTCGCGGTCGACCTGCCGGGCGAGCACGAGCATCCGGCCCCCCGGGCGCTCTCGCTTGAAGACCCTCGGGAGGTCTTCGTAGGAGGCGTAGCGACGGGCGATCTTCGCCGGGTCCGCGTCGTAGTCGTGGATGCCGATGACGTCCGTGGCGACGCTCTCCCAGCCGTCGTTGCCGACCACCGGGCGCGTCGGGTCGAGGGTGCGCGTGAGGTGGTAGAGCGCCTGCACGTAGTCGCGCTCGCGCTGGCTGTCGGCGAGGTTGGGCACCCCCCAGGACTCGTTGAAGGGCACCCACGCCACGAGGCAGGGGTGGCTCGCGTCGCGGCGGATGACGTCCATCCACTCGCGCGTGAGCTGGTCGACGCTGCGCTGGGTGAAGCGGTACGCGCTCGGCATCTCGCCCCACACCAGCAGCCCCAGCCGGTCGGCCCAGTAGAGGTAGCGCGGGTCTTCGATCTTCTGGTGCTTGCGCACGCCGTTGAAGCCCATGGCGCGGGCGAGCTCGACGTCGCGCCGCAGGGCGTCGTCGTCCGGCGCCGTCATGCCCGTGGCGGGCCAGTAGCCCTGGTCGAGCACGAGCCGCAGCGGGTAGGGGCGCCCGTTGAGCACGAAGCGGTCGCCCTGCGCGACGAAGGAGCGCAACGCCGTGTAGCTGGTCACCGAGTCGAGGGTGAGGCCCGACTCGTCGAGGAGGGTGATCTCCGCGTCGATGAGCTTCGGCGACTCCGGGCTCCAGAGCAGCTCGTTGCGGAAGTCGTCGATGCCCGGGTCGGAGAGCGCGATGCGCCGGTGCGCCTCGCCCGCCACCACCAGGTACTGGTCCTGCGCGATCACGATGTCGTCGACGCGCAGCCGGACGGCGACCTTGAGCCGGCGCGAGTCGCAGCCCGCCACCCGGAGGTCGATGCCGATCTCCCAGCGGTCGAGCGACACGGTCCAGCTGAGCTGGCAGATGCGCACCGAGGAGACCCGCTCCAGCCACACGGTCTGCCAGATGCCCGTGGTGCGCGGGTACCAGATGGAGTGCGGCTCGAGCTGCCAGTCCTGCTTGCCTCGCGGCTTGGTGAGGTCGGCCGGGTCGTCGTAGGCGCGCACCACGATCTCGTCGAGCTCGGTGAGCGAGAGCAGCCCGGTGAGGTCGACCTCGAAGGGCGTGTAGCCGCCGGCGTGCGTCGTGGCCAGGGTGCCGTTCACCCAGACCGTCGCGTGGTGGTCGACGGCGCCGAAGTGGAGGATGAGCCGCTCGTCCTCGCCGAGCGACATCGGCAGCTCGAAGGTGCGGCGGTACCAGCAGGCGCGGTAGAGCCCGCGGTCGCCCACGCCGCTTCGCTCGGTCTCCGGCGCGTAGGGGACCTCGATCTTCGCGCTCCACTGGACGTCGTCGGGCGTCGACCATTTCGCGTCGACGTCCATGGCGAAGTCCCAGGGGCCGTTGAGGGAGGTCCAGTCCTTCCGGCGGAGCTGCGGCCGGGGATACCCGTGGAGGTTTCCGGGCTCGACGACCCCTTCGGGCGGCAGCGTGGCGGCGATGCCGATCTGGCTGAGATGGCGACGTGTCATGGGACGCTTTCGTCGGGCGCTCCCGCCGCTTTGACCAGTGGGGGACTCCGGGCGTCAGCGCCCCGCGACGAAGCGGTACTCGGTGCGCTGCCGATAGCGCGCTCCGGGGCGGAGCACCGTCGAGGGGAAGCCCGGGCGGTTGGGCGAGTCGGGCCAGTGCTGCGCCTCCAGGCAGAGCCCGGCGTGGCGGGGGTAGCGCCGCCCCCCTTTGCCCACCAGCGATCCGTCGAGCCGGTTGCCCGCGTAGAACTGCACCCCGGCCTCGGTGGTGAGGAGCTCCATCACCCGCCCGCTCGCCGGGTCGGAGAGGCGCGCGGCGAGGCGCAGGCCCTCCGATGGGCCGTCGAGCACCCAGCAGTGGTCGTACCCGCGTCCCGCCCGGAGCTGCGCGTCGTCGGCTCCGAGGCGCTCGCCCACGAGCGCGGGTCGGGTGAAGTCCATGGCCGTGCCCTCGACGGCTCGGGGCGCGTCGATGGGGATGCCCGTCGGGTCGATGGGGACGAAGCGCGACGCGAGGAGCTCGAGCTCGTGCGCGAGGATGTCGCCGCCGCCCGAGAGGTTGAAGTACGAGTGGTGGGTGAGGTTGACCACGGTCGGACGGGTGGTGGCCGCCTCGTAGGCGATGCGAAGCGCGTCGTCGGTGAGGGTGTAGGTCACCTCCACGGTGAGCGCGCCGGGGTATCCCTCGTCGCCGTCGGGGCTCTCCATCGAGAGCGTGAGCGAGGGCCCCTCCGCGGTGACGCGAGGCCGGGCGGCCCAGAGGCGCCGGTGGAAGCCACGCGGCCCGCCGTGCAGGTGGTTGGGGGCGTCGTTGCAGGCAAGCGCGTAGGCCTCGCCGTCGAGGACGAAGCGCCCCGCCGCGATGCGGTTGGCGTAGCGCCCCACGGTCGACCCGAAATAGGGGTGGTCGCCCAGGTAGGGCTCCAGCGAGTCGAAGCCCAGCACCACGTCGTCGAGGTGGCCGCCGCGGTCGGGCACGCGCAGCGCGGTGAGCGTCGCCCCGAGGGAGATCACCTGCGCCGACGCGCCGCGCGCGTTGACCAGGGTGAAGCGCTCGACCGGCGCCCCGTCGTCGTCGCGGCCGAAGACCTCCCTGCGAACGGTCACCGCGAACCCCCCTGGCGGGCCGCGAAGGCGCGGTGGAAGTCCCAGGCGTCGCGCACGATCTCGTCGAGCCCGGAGCGGCGCGCGCGGAAGCCGAGCTGCTCCTCGGCGAGGCTCGGGCTCGCGACCAGGATGGGCGGGTCGCCGGGCCTGCGCGGGCCGTGCGCCACCGGGATGGCGTGCCCGGTGACCCGCCGCGCCGCGAGCACGACCTCGTTCACCGAGTAGCCTCGGCCGGTGCCGAGGTTGAAGGCGCCGGACGACCCGCCGCGCTCGAGGTGGTCGAGCGCCGCGACGTGGGCGTCGGCGAGGTCGCAGACGTGGATGTAGTCGCGCACGCAGGTGCCGTCGGGGGTGTCGTAGTCGTCGCCGTGGAGGGTGACGTCGGGCCGCGCCCCGAGGGCCACGCGCAGCACCAGCGGGATGAGGTGCGACTCGGGATCGTGGCGCTCCCCGAGGCCCGCGGAGGGCTCCGCGCCCGCGGCGTTGAAGTAGCGCAAGGCGGCGTACCGGAGGCCGTAGGCCTGGTGGTACGCGGCGAGGGCGTGCTCGATGGAGAGCTTGGTCTCGCCGTAGGGGTTGATCGGCCGGGTGGGGTGCGTCTCGGGGATGGGCGTGCGCTCGGGGATGCCGTAGACCGCGGCCGTCGAGGAGAGCACGAAGGCCGGGACGCCCGCGTCGAGGACGCTCTCCAGCAGCGAGAGCGTGGCGACGGTGTTGCCCTGGAAGTACCTCCGCGGCGCGGCCACGGACTCGCCCACCTGGCTGAGGGCGGCGAAGTGCAGCACCGCGCGCACCCGGTGGCGCTCGATGAATTCCCCCACCCTCGCGCGGTCGGCCACGTCGGCGTGGAGGAAGGGGACGCCCTCGGGCACCGCGTCCCGATGGCCGGTGACGAGGCTGTCGATCACCACCGGATCGCGCCCCGCGGCGCGCAGCCGGTGCACCACGTGCGAGCCGATGTACCCGGCGCCGCCGGTCACGAGCACGCTCATCGCGCCGCGCCTCCGCCCGTCATGTCGTCCTGGACCGTACCGCGCATCGTCATCTCTCCCGCGTCGAAGGTGCGAATGCTCTGGGGCAGGGCCGAGGGGTTCCGCAAGGCGCGAGGCGTCAGCGCGCCGACGATTGGGGTCGGCGCCGCGCGAGCCGTCGAGCGGACCACGCGAGGAGCGCCCGGAGGAAGGGCCCCAGCGGCAGCTGCGCGATGAGGCTCAGCAGGTCCCACGGGGAGGCGCGCTCGTCGAGGAAGCGAAGCACCCGGTCGGCCGGGACCCTCGCGAACATCGCGGAGAACACGGAGGGCATCCTCGCGGGCCACCGCGACCACAGCGTCAGGAACACCCCGTCGAGGAAGCGATAGATCCTCCGCACGGGAGGGGCCACCATCGGGTGACCGCGCTCCCGTAGCGATCGCACGATGGCCGCGCTGTCGTCGAGGATGCGGGTGAGCGCGTAGCCCGTGGAGGCCTTGAGCCTCCCCGCGGGGATGCCGATGCGCCGGATGCGAGGGCCCTCGAAGGGCTCGAAATACTGCTCGGTCATCGGGCTCGCCCCGGCCTCGCGGTCGACGACCTCCAGCGCCCCGACCCCGTGCACCGTCGCGAGGTAGCGGCGCAGCGCGCCCTCCGCGTCGAGGGGTTCGAGGGTGACCAGCTCCGCGAGCGCCTCGCGGGTGGAGAAGGGCAGCAGGTAGGCGAAGGCGGTCCCCGCCGGGAGGTCGCCGCGGAAGTCGAGGAAGACCGCCGCGGAGGGGTCGAAGACCTCCGCCTCGCTCCTCACCACGAGGCCGTGGAAGTGCTGCCAGAGGAGCTGGGCGCCCCCGTCGCCCACGGAGAACGACGCTCGACGGAAGCGGCTGTCGAAGGCCCAGCGCGCGTGGAGCACCTCCTCGCCGACGGTGACCCGCACTCGCTCTCCCTCGGTGGTCAGCGAGCTCGCTCGACCGTCGATGATCCGGTGGCGGGGGTCGGCGCGCAGGTCGTCCTTCACGGTGCGCTGCAGGTCGGCGAAGAAGAGCGTCTGGTAGGTGTGCGATCGGAGCGTGGTCGCGCGGGTCGCGCCGTCGCGGTCGGCGATCACGAGGCGCCTCCACCGGTGCCGGACGAGCGAGTCGAGGGGCGTCGGCGAGGTGGTCCAGAAGGAGAGCGTGCGGAGCAGGTCGTCGTCCTGCGCGCCGTCGATGAGCAGGATGGACCACCCGACGCCCGCGTCGAGAAGCGCCCTCGCGAGGCAGAGGCCCGACACCCCGGCGCCCACGATCACCGCGTCGTAGAGCACCTCCTCGTTCACCCGGGGCTCCTGCCCAGGAGCGCGGCCTCGGTGTCGAAGATCGCGCGGAGCATCCCCGCGAGGCGCTCCTCGGCGGCGCGGGCGACCAGCGGCGCGCGGATCGAGAGGGCGACCTCCACCCGGCGCAGGGTGGTCCCGCCGGAGGACGGGAGCAGGGCGTAGCGGCCCTCGCAGCTCACCCGGCGGGCCATCGGCGGGGGTAGCTCGGGGGCGACCTGGAAGCGACCCGAGTGCGCCTCGCGGGACCACTGCACCCGCTCGATCCAGGTGACCGAGGGGAGCCACGCGAAGAGCTCGCCGAGGGCCGAAGAGCGCGCTCGAAACCAGGTCACCCGCTCGACGGTGTCGCCGCGCGAGGCGTAGTCGATCACCCTCGCCCCGGCGAGCGCGGGGCAGGCGAGGGCCAGCGCCGGAGCGAAGCCCCGGTCGAGGAGCGCGGACTCCACCAGGGCAGGGTCTCGAGCGATGGGGTGCTCGAACAGGAGGTCCAAGGGAGGCGATCGTAGCGTCATTCACGCGGCCGATGATCTTGTCCGGACGCTGCGCCCCGCGTCCGCGGGTTGGAACCCCTTTCCCTTCTACACATCTCGACAGGGTTCAGAACGCACCGGAACCACTGGTCGTGTGGGCGTTTCTGGAGGTGCATGGGTCGTCGCTGGGACGCCGCCCACTCAGGAGACTCCCGCTCCAGGACGACCTTGCGTGAGTCGTCGTGAGCATTCCGGGAAGGATCAGGCTTTCCAACCCGCGGACGCGGGGCGAGCCGTCGGCCTCAACCGCGAGAGAGCAGCACGGCGCCTCGCGGCCCCTCGTCGCTGCTGCCCGTGACCAGGCACGTCTCCGCCGACGGGTCGCCCCGCAGGAACCCCTCCCCCGCCACCGCCACCGCCGTGTGCAGCGTCGCCGCCCCGAGGTCCCCGAGGGTCTCCGGCAGGTACTCCAGCGCGCCCGTCGGGCCCATCACGTCGTAGCCCGCCCTCGGCCACGCCAGCTGGAACTCGTGCTGCCGCAGCGCGTCCCCGGTCACGTCGCAGAGCCACCAGTCGAGCGAGCGCCGCTGCGAGGCGAGCACGTCCGTGAGCGAGCGCGACACCGCCGTCAGCGCGTCGCCCAGGCAGGCGTGGTCGTTGTCCGGCCTCGCCGCCTCCCACGCCGTCGCCGCCCCCTCGATGCGAGCGCGCACCAGACTCCCCATCGCCCTCGCCCTCGACGCCTTCACCACCAGCAGGCCAGCGCCCCCTTCGCCCGGGATGAAGCCGTCGAGGTTCTCCCCGTCGTGGAGCCGCCCCCCGGCGAAGAGCGACGAGAGCACGTCCGGGTCGTAGTAGCTCTCGACGCCGAGCAGCAGCGCCGCGTCCACGCGGTCGTCCAGCAGCGCCGGGACCACCCTCAGCAGCGCGTGAGCGAGGCCCGCGTGCGCCCGGTGGTCGTGCTCCACCACGGCGGTCACGCCCGGGGCGAGGCGCTCCGTGAGCCAGTCGTTCACCCGGCGTACGACCCTCGACGCCCGGGCCTGGTAGCCGGGGCTCTGCGCCGAGGGGATGGCCGAGAGCGTCACCAGCGCCGCCACGCTGCGCATCGTCCCCATGGACTCCAGGTCCGGGGCGAGCGAGTCCAGCAGCGCCGTCACGATGGACTCCATCCGAAGCTCGGCCCGGGCCTGCGGGGGAAAGGTCCGGATCGCCCCCATCGTCAGCAGCTTGCCGTTGGGGCAACGGAAGGGCGAGGCCGCGTAGGCCGTGAGCTCCGCGCGGCGGAAGGCCCAGGTCTGCCACGGGTCGAAGCCGAGCCCGTTGAGCGCCGAGGCGGCGGCCACCACCGGGCCGTCGATCACCCGGGGGTCCCAGTGCGCGAACTCGTTGGGGCGGGTCACCGCAGCTCCTTCTCGTCGACGCGGATCTCGATCAGCCGACGCGACGGCCGGGGCACCCCCACCAGCGCCCGCCAGGTGAGCTCCACCACCCGCTCGTGAGGCTCCAGCAGCACCGTGTCGAGCACCACCGCGGCCGGGGCGTCGCCGTCGTCCCGGCGGGCCAGCACCGAGAACTGCATGCGGGGCAGCTCGAACTCCAGCGCCCCGTCGGCGCAGAGGTGATGCAGCCGAACGCGCTCTCCCCCACGGAGGTAGCCCGGCGCCACCATCGGGGGCACCGCGACCTGCTCGAAGCGAGGGTCCTGATCGAGCGGCGGCAGCGGCATGCGAGAGCGCATCCACGCGGTGTCCATGGTCCCGACCCACTGCCTCCGTGGAGACCAGTGGCGGGCGATCGGAGCGACCCCCCAGGGCTCGTGCCGCCCCGGCTCGGTGATGGGAGCGGCCGGGTCCTCGATCTGCGGACCGGGCCGATGCACCAGCGAGTCCGAGCGCCTCGCCACGCCACGACCCACGGGGTTGCGGGCCTCCTCCAGCGGGCCCTGCGACTCGTCGCTCGCGTCGGTGCCGCCCCAGGCGAGCTCCCATTGCAACGGCAGCTCCACGAAGGCCTTGGGCTCGCTGAGCGTCAGCCCCGAGGCGCCCTCGTACCAGACCCTCGGGCCCGTCACCCGCAGCGCCCTCGACACCGGACCGACCTCCACCAGCACGTCGAGCGAGCTCACCGCCTCCCGCCCCGGAGCCATCGCGTAGCCGGCCAGCAGCACGTCCGTCGCCGGTTTGTGAAGGCAGGTGTCCGCGGGCCGGCGCGTGGAGCTCGTCGCGGGCGCCTCCGGGTCCCAGGGCTCGTCGGTGTAGCGCACCTCCGCGTCGCCCATGCGCGTCACCCGACGGTTGAGCGCCACGTAGAAGCGCTCCTTGATCACCACCAGCGCCAGCGGACGGCCGTCCCCGGCGATGCGCGGGACCACCGCCACCGTCGCCGTCGTCGCGTTGAAGAGGTCGGGGACGTCCATCGCTCAGTCCTCCAGCATCGCCGACGACCAGGTGCCCGACAGCGCCGCCACCCTCGGCGAGGACACGTAGGCCCTCCACGCCGACACCGAGCGCTCCTGCCGGGAGACCCAGTCCTCGGGGTCGAAGGCGATGCTCCCTCCGGTGCGGGCGCACAGCTCCAGCCACGCCATGCGCCGCACGTCCGGAGCGCCGTCGTCGCGGTCCATCTCGGTGACGTTGTCCATGGGCGACCAGGGCCTCCCCCAGCGCAGCCGTTGCCCTACCGGGGCGGCGCCTCGCACTCGCGACCACCAGCGCTGCCAGACCTCCATCGAGAGGCAGGGCTCGGGCACCGGCGTCGGGACGAAGCCCGCCGGGCGCGGCCACGGCAGCGTCGGGTCGACCCCGTCGGGAGCGTCGTCGGTGAGCATCGCGCCGGTGAGGCGCTCCAGCGCTCCCACCGCGAGGGCGCTGGTGGCCGCCTCCTCGAAGCCGAGCATGGCGATCAGGTCGTCGACGAAATCCACGTCGCCGTACCAGCCCAATGCGTCGAGCAGGGCCAGCGATCCCCCACGGCCCGCGTCCGCGATGATCGCCGCCTTGCTGCGCCGCGTCCCGGCGAGGGCCACGTAGCGCACGGCGCCCGCGAAGCCTCCGTCGACGCCTTCGGTGAGCTCCAGCGCCCTCCAGGCCCCGTCGCGCTTGCCGCGGGCGAGGCGTCCTTCGATGGCCGCGCGCGCCACCGCGGGCGAAGGGTGCCGCAGCATCGCGAGCGCCAGCGAGGGGTCGACCTCGCCCTGCACCCGGCCGAGGCCTCGGGCCGCCGCGCGCAGGCAGGGCTCGTCGTCGACGGAGAGCGCCTCCCGGGCGGCGGCGTCCCAGTGGGAGGCCATGAGGGCGTAGCGGCGAGAGAGGGCGTCGAGGGCCGCGGCGCGGGGCGCGGACTCCGGCGAGGAGAGCCACCCCCGGAGGGCCTCGTCGAGCATGGGGTGCGGGGCGTGGGCGAAGGCGTCGGCGACGGAGAGCGCGACGGCGTCGTCCTGGGAGAGGGCCGCTCGGGCGATGCGGAGCGCGGCGTCGAGGGCGTCGCTCCCTCGGAGCGAGAGGAGGAAGAACACCAGCGCCCAGGTGAGCTCCGGGTCGGGCAGCGGGCGCTCCTCCAGCGTCTGCACCAGCCCTGGGATCACCCCGTCGCCGCAGGCCGCCAGCGCGTCGACCCTTCGCAGGAGGCGCTGCTCGGTGCGCGCCGCCGCCCGCCAGGAGGATCCGGTCATGGGGCGTCGAAGGAGCCCGAGCATCCCGAGGTCTTCGAGGCAGGTGCGGGCGCGATCGAAGAGCACCTGCGAGGGAGCGATCGCCACGCCGAAGACCAGCGCCGCCGCCCGTCCAGGGAGGTCCACCGGGGCCTCCGAGGCCGGAGGCGGAGCGAGGGAGGGGCGGGCCTCGGCCTCGGCCTCCATCGCCTCCAGGCGGGCGCGAGAGGCGGCGGCGAAGTCCTCCAGCTCGGCGAGCGAGGTGATGGGCGGCGGAGGCGGCGGATCGGGCGGCGGAGGCGACGGAGCCTCCGGCCCATCGGGCATCGGCACCATCGGCACCACCAGGCCTCGCGTGGCGTCGAGCGAGACGGGCTCATCGAGGCTCGCCCTCAGCACCCCGGGGCTCTGCCTCGGCGCCTCGAAGCCGGCGGCCTTGATCGCCGGCAGGGCGTTGAGGCACTGCAGCGCGCCGGCCACCAGGTCGCGCGCCCTCTCGTGCGCGGCGGAGGGCTCCGCGGGGTCTTCCTGCAGGCGGGTCAGCGCGGCTCGGGTGGCGAGGAGCATGCGGGCGAAGGTCGACTGCACCCACGCCCCATCGGAGGGCGCGGCGAGCACCTCGTAGACGGCCGTGATCGCGTCGCCCACGGCGCGGGCCACGTCTCGCCCTCCGGGCACGGCCGCGGCCGAGAGGGTGACCATCGCCTCGTCGAGACGGGCGCGCACGTCGCCGAGGTCGGCGCGGGCGGCGGGCGTCAGCGTCACCTCGAAGGTCACTGCCAGCCCTCCGGCTCGACGAAGCGGCGCACCCAGCGGAGCGTCTGCTCCCCGTCGTGGAAGCCGCCGTAGTAGCGGGCGAAGCGCCGGGGGAGCAGGGGCTCGAGCGCGCGAGAGACCTCCGCGTAGGTCTCCGGGTAGACGAGGTCGTTGACGTCGCCGGTGACCGGGCGCTCCCCGGCGCGGACGATCACCCCGTGGGCGAGCGGGAGCACGGTGATGGGCCGCTCCCAGGGGTGTTGCGTGAGGGCGTCGGGGCCGAGGCCGCGCTCCTTCAGGAGCCCCGCCCCGAGCAGGGTCAGCCAGCTGGTGGAGGGGAGCTGCTGCGCCACGTACCAGGCGGCCATGTCCGGGTCCTGCACGTCGAGGCCGAGGTGCTGCAGCGCCCACTGCCGGATGCACCAGAAGGCCGCGGGCTTCTCCCACTCGTTGAAGGTCGCGAGGTAGCCCCCCACGGCGCTGCGGAAGGGGTGCTCCTGAGCCAGCTCGACGGCCAGCGCCAGGAGGTCGTCGGGCTCGTGGTCATAGGGCAGCACCAGCTGGAGCCAGCCGTTGCGACCGCCTCGCTGGGGGTCGATCTCGCGGTAGGAGAAGCCCGCCCCCATGCACTGCGTCTCGTCGCTCAAGCGCAGCTGGAGCAGGTGCCTCGGTCCCCTGGCGTTCCATTCCTTCGCCAGCGTCTGGGGGAGCTCGGCCCGCTCCGTCGGGGAGAGCCGCACCCAGTCCTCTCGCGTCGACGTGGTGAACCACTCCAGGGCGCCGTCCGGGACGGTCCTCAGCAGCGAGGCCACCATCGCCGGGAGGCCCGTCTCTGCCCAGTGCGCGGCGTCGTCCAGGTAGATGGTGAGCCCGAGCGCGACGCGGGCCACCATCACGTCGGGCGAGTCCGTGAGGTAGCCGCAGCCGGGGCGCTGTCGCGCGGTCATCGGCGCCTCCTTCGGGGGCGCTTCCAGGACGGGGCGAAGGCGCGGGTCGCCTCCCGGAATACCTCGATGGGTATGCGGGTGAAGGCCTCGCCGTCGCGGCTCGCGACGAGCGCCTCGGGGCAGGCCGCGAGCAGGTCGCCTCGGGTGTCGAGCTGCGTCGCCGGGACGTCCTTGCGCCACTCCACCAGCGCGTTGCGCTCGAGGGCGTAGAGGCCCCTCGCCCCCGTGGTCACCAGCACCTTCCCCTGGAAGAGCCCGAGCGAGAGCAGCGCGGCCTCGGCGATGACCCGCTCGACCCAGCCGTGGACGCTGCCCTCCAGCACCCGGTGGCCCGCTCCGCAGGCGTGGATCTCGTCCTCGGACACCACCTGCACCGACGAGAGCACCGAGCGCGTCGGGGCCGGGACGCGCACCCATCGAGCGCCGTCCCAGCGCGCCACGAGCCCTCCGTCGCCGACCCCGTAGACCAGCTCGGGACGCAGCCCGTGCATCCCTACGAGGATGCCTGGAGGCGCCGGGGTCTCGGTCCACCGGGCGCCGTCCCAGCGGTGGGCGATGCCGTGCAGGCCCGGCTGCACCCGCTGGCCGAAGGCGAAGACGTTGGACTCGTCGATCCCGTAGACCCCGCCCAGCGTCCCGGGCAGCGCCGTGAAGGACCACTCGGGCGTGAGCAGCTCGCCAGAGGCCTCGACGTGGACGCCCGTGCGCGCTCCCCCTTCGGACACCCAGAGCCTCCCGGAGGGCGCTCGCCAGAGCCGGGTGAGCCAGCCTCGGTGGCCCAGCAGCAGGTACATCTGGCCCTGCACCACGCGGCCGATCCACGACTCGGCCATGTCCTCCGACCAGCCGTAGGTGTCGTCGTAGCGGTCGGCGATGAAGTGGAAGTCCTCCACCGAGAGCCCGCTGACGCCGCGATATTTCCAGGTGATGGGCATTGGACCGGAGCCGCGAGGGCCGCGCGGGCGTGGACGATCAGAAGCCTCCGATGTCGAGCCGGATGGGCGTCGCCGCAACCTCCGGGTGCGCGGCGTAGAGCGCGTCCATGCACCGCTGCACCCTCGCGGGCGCCTGGAGCTCGTGCTCCAGCGTGTCGGTGCCGTAGCTGAAGCACACCAGCAGCCGCGACGGATCCTCCGGGTCGGGCAGCGTGCGCGAGTACATCAAGGGCAGGTAGGACCCGCCGCCGGTGTCGTCCTCCAGGGCCTGCTGGAGGGTGGCGGGGTCGGCGAAGAAATCGAGGTCCTCCAGGTGCTGCTTGAGGAAGCCGTCGATGGTCTGGATGAGGCTGTCGTCCATGGGAGTATTTCCCCTCTCAGGCCGCGTGCCCGGTGCGGCGCTGCTCCCGATCGATCATGCGCCGCCCCATGTCGGCGCGGCAACAGTCGCCGTCGTAGCGGGAGAGCGCCGCTCGCGCGGTGGTGGCCTGCTTGGACTTGGTTCCGTGGGTGGCCTCCGCGGCGGCCACGTCGCCTTCGAGCGCGGAGCGGTGGGCGGCCCTCGTGGGGGGCGGTCCGCCTCGGGTCGGCGTGGCCCTCGCGGCGTTGCGGGGGTAGTCGTCCTTGCACTTCTTGTACATCGCGGCCTCGGCCTTCTTGCGCCAGTTGTTGAGGCACGCGGCCGCGGTGTTTCCGCCGATGACCTTGTCCTTGGCGCAGTTGGGCTCCGTGGGCGCCTTGGCCCCGATGGCCGCCGCCTGGCTCGCTGGATCGAGCCGGTCGAAGCGCTCGGTCGCGTTGGCCCCGGGGCGGGGAATGGGCGCGGCGGTGGTGGCCTCGAAGCTGTTGGCGAAGTTCTGCCGGTGGCGGTCGAGCATGGGCTGGGTGCGAGCGTCCTCGTCGGCGCGCCGCTGCTCCGGCGGGTACGGGCCGCCGGGCGTGTTGGGCAGGCCGTTGACGCTGCCGGGCGCGACGTCGGTGCCGTTGCGGGCGCGCTGGTCGGCGCTGTGGCTGTTCTCGTTGAGGGTGTGGACGCCGTGCACCGTGGCCGGGTCCGCCGCCCTGCCCTGGTGCGGAACGCACGGGGCCAGGTTGGACTCGAAGCCGTCGACCACGGACTCGCACACCTCCCCCCGGCCGCCTTCGGTGCGGAAGTTGGAGTCGCGGATGAGGTGACCGGACTCGCAGTCGGAGAGGTAGCGCTCCTGCGGAGTCGGCTGGGGGATGTTGTTGGCGGCGCGATCGGCGGGCGAGGCGTTGTCCCAGGCCTCGCACTTCTTCCGAGCGTCGGCGTTGGTCTTGGCGACGAAGCTGTAGCTCCCGCAGTTGTCCGGGTTGAGCGCGGCCCTGATGAGCAGCGCCTGGCACTTCTTGGAGAAGAAGGCGCTGCCGCCGCTGTTGAGATACAGGGTGAAGACGTGCGGCGGAGGCGTCGGTGCGGTGGTCATATCGGGCGCTCTCCCTTTCGGCCCTTCAGCGGGAGTCGCCGAAGCCCGGTGACCCGGTGACCGTCACCGGCCGACCCTCGAAGTGCACGGTCACCGCGGGCACCGGGAGCGACCAGCCGAGGCCGGTGTTCACGCCCGCGACGGTGATGTCCTTGGTGAGCGCCACGCCCGCCTCGTTGCCGTGCATGTTGCTGATCTTGCAGAACGAGCTGTGCACCTTCTTGCCGTGGATCTCGATGCGCGCGCACTTCTCCGCGAGGCTGCTCGAGCTCCCCATCAGCGGATAGGGCATGGGCAGCGGGCTCGGCGCGGCGGGCGTGAAGCACATGCAGGGCACTACGCCCGTCACCTGGTGGGCGGAGTTCTCGCAGACGACTTCCATCATCAGGGCGGTCACGCTCATGGAATCGCTCCCTTCGACCGCTGTTGGTCAGTTGAACTTGATCATCGCCGCGAGCGTCCTGGCCACCTCGCGCGCCCTGGTGAGCACCCGGTTGGCGAACACCTCGACCTCGCCCGACGACACCATCACGAAGGCCCCCGGGGCCCTCATCACCACCTTCTCCGTCGCGGTCACCGTGAAGGCCCTCGCGTCCACGTCCACGTCCCCGTCGCGCCCCACCGTCAGCGCCCTCGCGGTCTGCAGCGTCCCCACGATCACCGGCGCCTCTCCCAGCTCCAGCACCACCCTCGACCCGGCGGACCTCGCCGCCTCGATGAGCGCCGCGTCCACCGTTGCCTCCAGCGTGGCCAGCGCCTCCGCGCCGCCCGCCCGCACCCTCCACCGGTCTCCCTCTCTCGCCACCACCGAGGCCAGCACCAGCGACGGCCCCGCCAGGGCCGCCACCGCCGCCGTGGTCTCCACGACCTCCCTCGTCACAGGCGCCTCCGGGCTGCGCCCCACTCCCGACTTCACTGCGCTCCTCTTCATGGCTAGACCTCCCTTCGATCCAGTCGACTACGTGGGACCGATCGACGGGTCCGTCACGTCCACGCCCGCGCTGCCCTCGATGGTCACGTTCAAGCCTGAGATCACCACGCCGCCGCTGTCGACCACGATCTCCGACAGCCCGCACTTGAGCGTGATCTTGCCGCCCGCGTCGACCTTCATCCTCGCCCCGCTCACCGCCGCCGCCCCCTTGGCGCTCATCGAGTGTCCGCCTCCGATGGTCTGCCTCAGGACCCCCGCCACGTTGACCGCCATCGCCGCCGTCGCGTCGAAGCTCAGCGCCCCGGAGGTCATCAGCACATAGCTGCCGGTGATCTCGGTCTTCGAGCCCTTGGTGTTCTCCATCTTCGACCCGGCGGTGAGCTCGATCTTCGCCGCGCCGATGGTGTCCTTCGCGTTGCCGCCCACGTTGAAGGTCACCCCGTAGGCCGAGTTGATCAGCCCGATCGCGCCGACGCTCTCGGTCACGTCGCCGCCCACCACGGTGCCCCAGACGCCCCCTCCGCCGCCGCCCGCGGTGTTGCTGGCGCTGGCGTTCTCTCCGCCGCCGCCCGCGCCGCCACCGGGAGGCATCGAGCCGTGGGCGATGGCCGCGGAGGTCCCCGCCGCGTCGCTCGCCGCCTGCGCTCCAGCGGGCGTGTCGGCGCCGGCCACCCCGTGGTGCCCTTCGGCCGCGAGCGCCGCGCCCGGCGACCGCACCAGCCCCGCCGCAGGACCGGCCAGGTGCATCACCGGACCCATCGCCGTGCGCGCCTGGTTGAGCGCCGGGAGCATCGGTCCCAGCAGGGCGCCCTGGGCCCTGGAGGCCGCCGACGCCGCGACCCCCTCGGCCGCCGCCACGGCCTCCCGCTGGATGATCTCCAGCACCGCCGCGGCGGGAGAGCCCACCTTCAGGTTCTCCATCGCGCCCACCGAGAGGCTCATCGCGCCGACGATCTCCTCCGTCGCGCTCTGGTCGACGCCCACCGTGCGGCTGGCCCCCACGGTGATGCTCTCGTCGCCCGCGACCTTGCCCGAGTCCGATCCCTCCACGGACACGCTCTCGTGGCCCGACACCGACGTTGCGCGCTTGCCCACCACCGTGCGCGTCGCGTTGGCGCCCACGTTGAGCATCCGGTCGTGGGCCACCACCACGTTGATGTCGTGGCCTCCGTTGATGGCCACCCGCTGCGCCCCGGAGCTGTCATCGAGCAGCACCTCGTTGGTCGCGGCGCGCCCCGGCAGGCTGTACGACTTGTGCCCGGTGACGGCCTTCTCCGCGGGCAGCGAATACGACGGCGGAAAGAGCGCGTTGTAGACCTGGCCGAAGCACACCGGCCGGTCGGGGTCGCCGTCGAGAAACTCCACCAGCACCTCCCAGCCGATGCGGGGAATGGCCACCGATCCCGTGGTCTGCGCCTGCGAGACGCGCACCCAGCAGGTGGTGTGCTCGTCCAGCTTCCCCTCGCGGTCCCAGTGAAACTGCAGCTTCACCCGGCCGAGCGCGTCGCAGTAGATCTCCTGCCCGGAGGGGCCGGTCACCCTCGCGGTCTGCAGCCCCACCACCCTCGGCCAGGCAGTGCGCCTCGGCGTCCGGAAGGGCTTCGCCTTCGGGATCATCTCCAGCGAGACCACGCACTCCGGCTCGCCCCGATCGACCAGGGCGCCGTCGCCGTCCTCCGCGTCGATGCGGACGTGCAGCCGCTGGCCGATCACCATCCACTCCGCGTCGTCCGTCGGGTGCCCCGACACCTGGAACCACCGGGCCGTCGAGAGCGTGATGGCGTTGGTGTCCGCGGTCACCACGTCGTGAGCGACCCGCAGCGACTCCAGGGTGTCCTGTGCTCTCCGCTGCCCCACCGGGAGGTCGTCGTAGTGCCCCGGCTGCTCGTACCACTCCAGTCCCCCGACCGCCGCGTCGTCGGTCGCCAGCGCGAACATCTCCTCCGAGGGGTGCTCGCGGTCGTAGTCGTTCATCGCGACGCGGGCGGGCGTGAGGGCGCCGCGGCGATGCCAGTTCCAGAGGCGGAGGCCCCGGCCGTGGAGCGCGAGGTCGGCGATGAAGACCACCTCGCCGGGCTCGTTGCGGGGCGCGGTCGGGCTCTGGTCGCCGAAGACCATCACCACCCCGTCGGCGGAGTGCTCGAAGGCGAACCAGATCCCCTCCTCCTCCAGCAGCCGACGGGCGAAGGCGAGCTCGCTCTCGTCATACTGCACGCAGTATTTCCGAACGGTGTAGTTGCGCCCGAGGCCCCAGCGCGTCTCCTCCTCGGGCACCCCGGCGTCCTTCAGCACCCGGCGCACGATGTCCGGCACGTCGAGGTCCTGGTGGATGCGGTAGCCGTGACGCCACGCGAGCACCGCCGCGCGGGGCACCACCGTCAGCCGGCAGCGCACGCTGGTCGCGCCCTCGTCGTCCGTGGGGCTCACCTCCAGGGACTCGATCTCCCCGCCCACGAAGCGCTCCTGCTCGTCGTCGTCGGTGAGCGTCACCAGCACCGTCGAGCCGGTCGCCTTGGAGAAGGCCACCTCGTCGGCGCTCAGGTCGACCTCGTAGCGGTAGAGCTCGCCAAGGCGCTCCTCGCCCCGCACCGCGTGGACCGTGGTGTGCCCCGGAAACGCCTTGCCCACGAGGCTCGCGCGCAGTCGTTGCTCGCTCATCTCAGTTGCTCCGGTGCAGCACCTGGCCGAGGGTCTTGGCCCCGGTCAGGTCGACCTTCGGGGCCTTGATGGAGATCGCCCCCGACGACGACAGCTTGATCACGCACGCCCCCGCCAGCACCGTGATGCTGCTCTTGGCCTCGATCACCACGTCGGAGGCCTTCACGCTCACCCCGCCGCCCGCGGTCAGCGCCAGCGCCGCGTCCGCGGTGTCGGTGCGGTTGCCGCTGCACTTGATCACCTCCGCCGCCGCGTTCTCCGTGTAGGCCGCCGAGCAGCTCACGGAAATCTGCTTCGCCCGGATGAGCTCCACCGCCCCGACCATCAGCTTGCGAGAGCCCCCCGCGTCGCTGGTGTTCGATCGCCCGCACACCTCGATCAGCGCCGCTCCGACCTTCGTCGTCGCGCTCCCCACCACGTTGCGGTTGTACCCGGCGATGGCCGTCACGCACTGCATCCCGCCCACGGTGCGAGACAGCGAGCCCTTCACCTGCTCGGAGAGGTCCCCTCCCACGGTGAGCATCCGAGTGGCGCCGATGGTGGTGCTCGCGCTCCCTCCCACGTTCTCCCCCAGCGTCCCTCCCACGTTGAGCGACTGCGACCCTCCCACGCTCAGCGTCCGAGCGCCTCCCACCTGCCGCTGGTGCACCGTGCCCACGCTGATGGAGTGGTTGCCGCCGATGGTGACCGTCTCGTCGTGGTCGGTGTGCCACACGCCGTCGTGCTCGATGGAGACGGTCATGTCCTTCGAGGCGTTGAGGAAGATCTCCTCGGCCCCGGCGCCGTCCTCGAAGCGCATCTCGTTGGCGCCCCCACCTCCCGCCGTGGTCGCGGTCTGCATCGAGGTGCGCGTCGCGTTGTCCGGCAGCGCATACGGGACCGACGCCTCGACGTTGTACAGGTGCCCGCTCACGAAGGGCCGGTCGCGCTCCCCCAGCTCGTGGTCGACCAGCACCTCGAAGTCCTTGCGGGGGTGCATCATCGCGCCGCCCAGCATCGCCTGCCCCACGCGCATCCACGTCGAGCTGCGGTCGTCCGTCGGCCGCGTCCGGTCCCACGGGAAGCGCACCTTCACCCGCCCGAAGTCGTCCGTATGGATCTCCTCCCCCGAAGGCGTCGTCACCCAGGCTACGACCGGCCCGCTGGTCTCCTTCGCGGGCGTCGCCCCGTCGGGCCTCCACGCCGCCTCGCGGGCCTTCGCCTCCCAGCGGCACACGTGCGTTGCCTCGCTCACCCCGTCGCGCGTCGTGACCGCCCCCTCGTGCTCGGCGCGCGTCACCACCAGCGGACCGTTGAGCGCCGACCTCGGGTGCCCCTCCACCGAGAAGCGCCGACCGGGTTCGAGCAGGTAGCAGTCGCTCTCTCCCGTCAGCCGATGACAGCGCGACCGCAGCCGCTCCAGCGCCTCCTGCGCTCGCCTCCGGCCCTCGGGGACGTCGGTGAAGCCTCCGGGGTGGTCGTAGTGCTCGTGGCCCGCGTCCCTCGGGTCTCGCGCCTCCGCGGTGAGGTCGAGCGAGGGGCGCGACAGGTCGTAGTCTCGACGCACCGTGGCCTCGTAGGACACGGAGCGCGCCTCCCTCACGTCCCACACCACGTTCTCCGAGAGCTGCGTCGAGTCCCGATCGAGCAGCGTCTCGACCCCCTCCATCGGGGCCGATCCGTGGTCGTCGTCGAAGAAGACCACCGTGTCCTCGGACTCCTCGTGCCTCACCGTGAAGCCGATGCCCTCGTCCTGCAGCAGCCGCCGCACGAAGTCCCAGTCGGTCTCGTCGTACTGCACCACGTAGGGCCGCGCCGTGGGCGTGCGGGTGTTCATCCAGCGCGCCATCGCCCCGAGCCCGTGGCCGTCGAGCACCGCCTGGACGATCTCCTGCACCGACTTCTTCTGGAAGATCCTACTGTCTCGGCAGTGCTTGAGCGTGAGCACCCTCGCCCCCACCAGCGCCCTCAGCGAGCCTCGGCCGTCGGAGTCCCTCACGGTGGACCCGGCCTCCAGCACCACCCCATGGAAGAAGCGCTCCCCGTCGCGCTCGGCCCTCACCCTCAGCGAGGCCTTCTTCCCGACGAGCGAGAGCGCGTCCACGGGCTCGGAGACCCCCGCGATGACCTCCAGGGTCGACGCCGCGGAGAGCGCCTCCCTCGCGACGAAATGCATCACCGAGGTCGGCGAGGCGAGCCCGTCGATCTCCAGCGAAAAGGCCATCCCCGGTGCGGTCATCGATACCCCCTCTGCGCGAGGCTCAGCCCTTGTAGTTGATGCGCCCCTTCAGGGTGATCGACGCGGTGCCCTTCACCGCCAGCGACGGCCCTTCGAAGGTGACCTTGCCCCCTCGCGCGACGAGCTTTCCTCCGCCCGCGGAGAGCGTGAGCCCGCCCGGGACGGTGATCACCACCGCTCGCGCCCCGAGCGTGAAGGCCCCGCCGCACTTCGACACGAAGGGACCGCCCACGTTGAAGGCCAGAGCCCCCTTGGCGTTGGCGGTGATGTCCCCGCCCACCTTCTCCAGTACGGCGCCGGTCGCCAGGACCTTGCTCCCTCCGATCACCTCGGTGTGGCCCTTGGCGGTCACCTCGATGCGCGCCCCGCCGATGCTCTCCTCTCGCGTCCCCCCGACGGACTCCGCGATCACCGTGGCGCTGTTGATCATCTGCACCGCTCCGACGGTGCGGGAGGCGCTCGCGTTGAAGGTCTCGCTCACCTTGTTGGCGAGCACCATCATCATTCCCCCGATGCTCTCCGAGCGCGATCCGTTGACCGTGACGGACTGGTTCTTCGAGACCTTCCAGCTGTCCGTCGCGCCGATGGAGACGGTGCGAGAGGCGTTGGTCTCCAGGGCCGTGTCGCCCGTCACGCTGGTCGACTGGTCGCCCGCGACGGAGACCTGCTCGGTCTTGGACACGCTGGCCGTGCGGGTGAGCGCCACCTGCTCGGTCGCGTCGACGGTGACCTTCTCCGTGAGGTCGTGCGAGGCGTGCAGCGCGAAGTCCCGGCTCGCGTGCACGAAGAACATCATCCCCCCGTTGCCGTCCTGCAGCCGAAGCTCGTTGGTGCCCGCCCCGCCGGGGTAGGTCGAGGTCTGCCACGCCCCTTGCGTCTTCTCGCCGGGCAGCGCGTAGGGCGGCATCGTCTCCTTGTTGTAGAGCTTCTGCAGCACCACCGGCCGGTCCGGGTCGCCGTTCTCGAAGCCCACGTCGACCTCCCAGCCCACGCGGGGGATCATCATCGCGCCCGCCGTGTTGGCCTGCTGCACCCGCATCCAGCAGGTCGCCCGGTCGTCCACGGAGCCTTCGCGGTCCCAGTAGAAGTGCACCTTCACCCGGCCCTGCGCGTCGACGTGGATCTCCTCTCCCGGCGGTCCGGCGATCACCGCGCTCTCCTTGCCCGCCACGCGAGGCCTCGGCGTCACCCTCGCCGAGCGGTACGGGACGCTCGCGGGGATGGCCTCGAAGCGCACCTGGAGGCTCTGCCGGCCGGCCGCGTCGGGGTGCCTCGCGGGGTCTCGGAAGTGCAGGTCGAGGGAGGTCACCAGCCACGGCTGACCGAGGTGATCGGGCCTCGCGCCCTCCAGGGTGAAGCGCCTCCCGGGCGCCAGTCGAAGGCAGTTGGAGCGTCCCCTCAGCACGTCGCGCGAAGCCACCTGGGCCTCGCGGCGGTCTCGCGCCCGGCGGCCTCCGTCGCGGGTGTCGGCGAAGCCGCCGGGGTACTCCTGACGGAAGCGGGTGGGGCCCTCGTCGCCGCGAGCCTCGGCCTCCAGCACTCGGGTGGGGTTCTCCTGGTTCCAGTCGCTGGTGAGGTGGACGTCGTGGCGGAGCCGAGAGGTGAACACCAGGTCGTTCACGCACTCGTGAGCGACGTTCTCGGTCCTGGAGAAGGGCAGCGTGGACTCGCCATCGAGGTCGGAGAAGGCCGCCGGGGAGTCGCCGAGCCGGAGCACGTGGCGGCCCGGGGAGTGCTCGAAGGCGTAGAAGATCCCTTCGTCTTCGAGGAGCCGGGAGACGAAGTCGAACTCCGTCTCGCGGTACTGCACGCAGTACGCGCGAGGGGGACAGGTGCGGGTGGTGGCCCAGGCCACGTCCTCGTCGGCGATCCCTGCGTCCCGCAGCACCCGGCGCACCACGGCGGTCGCGTCGAGGTCCTGGAAGATGCGGCTGCGGTGACGGAAGCGGAGCCCGGAGACCTTCGGTCGGAGGGTGAGCAGGTAGACCCAGCGGCCGTCGAGACCGCCTACGAAGGAGGCCTCCTCGATGATGCCGTGCCACGCGCGGGGCTCCGAGTCGGCCTCCGCGAGGAAGACCGTGGCGCCCGTCCAGAGCAGGGCGTCGAGGTCCGCGTCGGGGCTGTCGAGGGCCATCTCCGCGACGAGGGTGAAGGGCCGGGAGAGGGCGTCCTCGATGCGGAGGTCCCAGACCTCGCCAGCTCCCCCTTGCGCGTCCAACTCGACCCAGCTTCGAGCGTGCACGGACTGCTCTCTACCACCCGCAAGGGCAGTGCGCTTCTCGGGGGCCTCGGCGGCCCAGGGGCGGGTCCACCGATGAGCCGTTGACACCGCCATGCGCGGCGCGGACGCTGGGAACCATGTGTGCTCGCGTAGCGGGGCGTGTCTCACGGCTCCTCGCCCTCGCGGGCATCTCGGCCTGCTCCCGCGACAGCTGGCTCTACAGCCCGCGCGTCGATGCGAGCGCCTGCCCGCCGGGGCAGCACCGGCTCCTGGGCGAGTGCGTCGAGGAGGCGGCGCCTCGCCTGATCGCGCCGCTCTCCCTGGGGGACGTGACGCAGCGGCGCCCGACGCTGCGCTGGGCGCTGCCCGCGGGCCACGACGGCGCGGTGGTGGAGCTGTGCCGCGACCGGGCCTGCACGATGCTGATCGAGGCGCTGACCGTGAGCGGGAGCAGCGCCCGGCCGACGAGCGACCTGGCGCCTCGCAGCGTGGTGTTCTGGCGGGCGCGCGGGAGGGCGGGGTCGACCACGGACACGGTGTACAGCCCGACGTGGCTCTTCCACGTGCCCGCCGTGAGCGCGAGCACCGGGGTCGACACCAGCGTCAACCCCCACCTCGACGTCAACGGCGACGGCTACGACGACCTCCTCGTCGGCGCGCCGCTCGCCAGTCCGGGCGGGCACAGCGCCGCGGGCACCGCGAGCGTGTTCCACGGGAGCGCGTCGGGCCTCGGGGCGACGGCGGCGAGGGTCGTCGAAGGCGTCGTGGCGACCGACCACCTCGGCCACGGCGTGGCCGGCGCGGGCGACGTCAACGGCGACGGCTTCGGCGACATCATCGTGGGCTCCTACAACGCCAGCCCCGGCGGCCGCACGAACGCGGGCTCCGCGAGCGTGTTCCTCGGGAGCGGGTCGGGCATCGGGGCGACGGCGGCCACGGTGCTCGAAGGCGTGGAGCCGCACGACTCATTCGGCATCGCCGTGGCGAGCGCGGGCGACGTCGACGGCGACGGCTACGGCGACCTCGTGGTCGGCGCGCACACCGCCAGCCCGGGCGGGCGCGACCGCGCCGGAGAGGCGAGCGTGTTCCATGGGAGCGCCGCGGGCCCCGCGGCGACGCCCGCGACGGTGATCGAGGGCGACGGCGTGGGCGACTTCTGCGGCAGCGCGATCGCGAGCGCGGGCGACGTCAACGGCGACGGCTACGGCGACCTGTTCGTCGGCTCGTACAACGCGAGCCCCGGCGGCCGCGGCAACGCCGGCGTGGCGCGGGTGTTCCACGGGAGCGCGTCGGGCATTCGGGCGACGCCCGCGAGGGTGCTCGAGGGCGCCTCCGCGGCGGATCAGTTCGGGGCGAGCGGGTGCGCGGTCGACGTCGACGGCGACGGCTACAGCGACCTCGCGGTCGGGGCGAGCACGGGCACCGCGACCGGTGCGGGCCTCCACGCCGGCGCCGCGAGCGTCTTTCACGGGAGCCGCTCCGGGGTCGCGGAGACGCCGGCGAGGGTCGTCGGGGGGGTCTCCGGGGGCGACTACTACGCCAGCGCGGTGGCGAGCGCGGGCGATCTCAACGGCGATGGCTACGGCGACCTCGTGGTCGGGGCCTACCTCGCCAGCCCGGGCGGCCGCACCAACGCGGGCACCGCGAACATCTTCCACGGCAGCGCGTCGGGCCTGCCTGCGACCGCGGCGACGATCCTCGAAGGACCCCGGGCGATGGACCGCTTCGGCCACGCGGTGACGAGCGCGGGCGACGTCGACGGCGACGGCTACGACGACCTCGTCATCGGGGCCTTCAACGCCAGCCCGGGCCGACGCAACAACGCAGGCACGGCGAGCTTCTTCACGGGGAGCGCGTCGGGCCTCGTCTCCACCGCGGCCCGGGTCCTCGAGGGCGACACGGCGGGCGACCAGCTCGGCTACTCCGTGGCGAGCGCGGGCCGCCGCGCTACTGCGCCTGCAGCCCCCACGGAGGCGACGCGTTCACCAGCAGCCCCGCGCGGCAGCGGATGGCCACCTGGTTGAAGCGCACCCCGGCCTTGTGCGCGCTCAGCACGTAGTCCCCCGGCGGAACATTCAGGAACAGCACGCCCCCATCGAGGCTCGTCTCCGTGAGCTCCCTCGCCGGGACGATGGCGCTCGCGTTGAGGTAGCGGAAGTACACCGGCCCCGCCTCCGCGGGCAGCGGCGGGTCGATGGTCACCGTGGCCCCGACCTCGCCGTGGCTGCCCGGGTCGTAGATGCCTCGGTAGGGCGCCGCGACGACCGTCGTCGCGATCTGGCAGCGCTCCGGGTCGGCCGTGATGCGGAGATACTGCGCGAGCACCCGGAAGATCCCGATGGTGGGCGACTGGAAGCCGAAGCGCTCGAGCCCTCCGGCCGGGACGAGCTCCGTACTCGTCTGCACGGGCCACTGGTTCTCATGGTGCATCTCCAGGGTCACCCGCTCGCCCGGAACGACGCCCGTGAAGGAGAACGCCCCGTCGCTGCCGGTGCGGGCGCACCATCCAGGATGTTCCAGCACCGTGACCACCGCGTCGCGCACCGCGCCCCCGGTCGGACCGAAGGCGAAGGCGTGGCCGCTCACCGAGACGCCGCCATCGCCGCCGTTGACGGGCGCCGGGCAGGCGGGGATCACCCGGCCCGAGTCCACCGGCTCCGGCGGAAGGTCCTGCGAGGGCGCGTCGACCGTCGAGGGCGCGTCGAGCGTGGCCGGAGCGCCCTGCGCATCGACCGTCGAGGGAGCGTCGGTGCCCGCATCGAGCGGGGGCGACGCGTCACTGCAGCCGGTGAGACAGCCGACGATCACGACCCCGCAGAGCCATTGGCGATTCATCGGCCCGCACGCTCTCGCGTGACGGGCATCGCTTGCAAGCGACGCCTTCGTGACATCGGTCTCGCGCATGACGTCGACACCGATGGGCGATGGGGGAACCCCGGCGAGCGACCGCTCACGTCGTCAGTCCCCGCCCTCACCCGGAGCGAAGCGGCTGTCCTCT
>CBIHPK010000127.1:0-24969 GCA_966211675.1 uncultured Myxococcaceae bacterium | reverse complement strand
GAGCGTTTCAGGGATCACGCGAGATGTGACCAATGCTCAGGGCTCTGCCTTGGGGGAGGGGCGCGCGGCAGCGCGGGTGGGGGCACTCACGCACCGGGCGCTACGTGGCCGACAACGGGTCTCCGACCGCGGGTTGATACAGCCCGAAGGCGGCGCCCTGCGGGTCGTCGCAGGGAGCGACGAGGTCGCCTCGCGGGGTCTTCATCGGCCTCGACGCGAGGCCGCCCAGCGCCTGCACCCGCGAGAGCGAGGCCTCGAGGTCGGCCACCGGGAAGAAGAACAACCACTGCGGATGGATGTGCGGCAGTCGAGCCCCGTTCGCGACGCTTCCGACGGTCTCTCGCGAGTCGTCCCAGGCGAACATCTGGTGACGACCGAGCTCGGGGCCGAGGTCCAGGGAGTCCAGCGCGGTCCAGCCGAAGAGGGCGGCGTACAGGGCGAAGGCCCGCGCCTCGTCGTCGGTCTGCAACAGGTGCCAGGCCACCGGGGAGCGCGGCGCCGCGACCGCCTCGGAGCTCACGGCCAGGAGCGCTCCGAAGGGGTCGCGCAGGATGGCGACGGGGGATCCGTCGGCGTTGCGTCGGGTCGGCCCACGAGGCTGTCCGCCGGCCGCCACGACGCGAGCGACCGTCCCCTCGACGTCGTCCACGCCGACGTGGCCGAGCCAGTGGGGACGAGCGCCCATGGCGATCGCGCGCTCCGGCAGCGGCGCAGGAGAGAGCTGCGGGCCCCAGAAGTGCTCGCCCAGGATGTCCGTATAGAACGCCCTCGCGGCGTCCTGGTCCGTGGTGCGGAGCTGGTATCGGAAGAAGCGGCTGGTGCTCATTGGGTCGTGATGGATCATCCCACGCGAGCGGCGGCTCAGGGGTGCAGCACGCACCCGCCGGTGACCGCGCCCTCCCACTTCGCGCGCATCGCCGCCTTGAAGTCCGAGAGCGGGAAGACGTGCGAGACGTGCGGACGGATGCTCCCCGCCTCGGCCCACGCGAGGATCTGCGCCAGCCGCGGCGCGCGGCTCGCGGGGTCGTGCAGGGTCGAGATCGCCGTCGGGCAGCCGAGCACGTCGAGGCCCTTCATCATGATCAGGTTCGTGGGGAGCGCGTTGGCGTTGGGCGCGCCGCGCAGCCCCTTGCCCCGCGCGACGAAGGGCGTCGAGGCCCAGCCCACCACCAGGAAGCGCGCCCCGAAGCGCACGCACCGCAGGCTCTCGAGGGAGGTCTCTCCCCCGACGGCGTCGTAGACCACGTCGACGCCTCGACCGCCCGTGAGGGCCTTCACCTCGTCGCGAAAGGGGCGCAGCCCGCCGTCGTCGGCCCTGCACGCGATCACGTGGTCGGCCCCCTGAGCGGCCACGATGTCGAGCTTCTCCCGGGAGCGCCCGGTGGCGATCACCGTCGCTCCCAGGAGCCTGGCGACCTGCACCGCCGCGAGCCCCGTCGCGCCCGTCGCTCCGTGGATGAGCACGGTCTCCCCGGGCTGCACCCGGCCGCGAGTGACCAGGCAGTGGTAGGCGGTCTCGTAGCTGCCGAGGAGCGCCGCGGCCTGGTCGAAGGACAGCGCCCCGGGGATGCGCAGCACCGCCTCCGAGGGCGCGACGACGTAGCTCGCGAATCCCCCCCAGGACTGGTAGTCCCCGAGCGATCGCGGACCCGACAGCAGCCCGTCGACGAGCACCGCGTCACCGACGGAGCGCTCGGCCTCCGGGCCGCTCCAGGCGACCACGCCGGCGCACTCCAACCCAGGCGTGTAGGGAGGCTTCGGCATGTGCTGGTACTGCCCGCTGGTCATGAGCAGGTCGACCCAGCCGACGGCCGCGCTCCGCACGGCGACGATCACGTCGCGAGGCGACAGCCCGGCGGGATCGGGCGCGGGCATCGGAACGAGCGACATGGAGTGCTCGATGGCCTCTGGGGGCGTCTCGGCGAAGGCGGAGACCACGACCCGAAATCCCGGCGGCAGCTCAACGGACATCCCTCGACTCCCCTCCGCTGCCTGAGCGCAGCGAACACCACTCTGCTCCGGCGCGGAGTCCATCACATCTCGCGCTCAGCCGCCCAGCAGCAGGCGCTGGTCCCGCTCGAAGCACGCGCCCAGGAAGTCGAGCACCACTCGCACCCGGCGCGCGTACCTCACGTCGCGGTGCACCGTCAGCCAGACCGACTCCCTCGGCTCGTCGGGCATCGGCACGTGCCGCAGCGTCGGCTCGCGGTCGCCCAGGTAGCGGGGCAGCACGGCGATCCCGGCGCCCGCGCGCGCGGCCTCCAGCAGCCCCGTGGTCAGGGTGCACACGAAGGCCGGACGCGCCCCGCCGGTGAGCCGATCGAGCCACGCGGCCTCCACCACGTTGGGGCCGGGGGTGGTCGTGAGCAGGGGGTGGTCCTTGAGCTCGCTCGCGTCGCGGAGCGGGTGCTGCGCCAGGTAGGACCCGGAGGCGTAGAGCCCATGAGCGAGGTCGGCCACGCGGCGCACGACGAGGTTCTCGTGCTGCGAGCGGAAGAAGCGCACGGCGATGTCGGCCTCTCGGCGCCCGAGGTCGAGCACCTCGCCGCCGGTGACCAGCTCGATGGTGAGGCCCGGGTGCTCTCGCCCGAAGGCGGCCAGCCGAGGAGCGAGGTAGCAGGCGCCGAAGGTCTCGCCGGAGGTCACGCGCACGACCCCTTCGATCGAGTCGTGCTGCGCCTGAGCGCCCCGCTGGATCGCGAGCACCGACGCCTCCACCAGCTCGATGTCGGGCAGCAGCCGCTCGGCCTCCGCCGTGGGCACGTAGCCCGTCGGGGTGCGGGTGAAGAGCTTCACGCCGAGGTCCGCCTCCGCGGCCTCGATCCGGCGCCCCACGGTGGTGTGGTCGACCTTCAGCGCCTTCGCGGCGCGAGCGAGCGAGCCGGCCCGGGAGAGCGCGAGCACGAAGCGGAGGTCGTCCCAGTTCATCGACGGGCGTTGTAGCCCTGAACCCGCGCCGAGCGATCGACCGGGCGCTCGCGACGGTCACGACCTCCGGTAGGAGGCCGCCCTGGAGGGGGCGGTGACGAGGCAGAGCATCCCGAGGGTTCCGCTGTTGGTGATCACGGTGGTGACGCGGCTCTTCATCACCGCGATCACGTGGTCGAGGCAGTCGCCCTCGACCCTGAGGGCGCCGTCTCCCTGCGCATAGACGCTGAACTGCCCGACGCGACGCGCGTGATGGAGGAGGTAGGACGCGCACTCGTCCTGGGTGGCGAGGCGCAGGCCCCTGGAGGCCGCGCGCTCGGCGGCCTGGCGGTTGAAGTTCGAGCTTGGGAAGGGCTGGAAGGTCATGAGGCCCATCCAGACCCGCGCGGCGTCACGGACGCCCGCGGTGCGTGAGGCGCTGAAGCGGGTGAGCACGTCGTCGTCGAGGGTCCAGCCGAGGTGGGAGAGGAGCTCGCGGGCCTCCCGATCACCGAGGACGTGGACCGGCGTGGGCCCCAGCTCCGTGAGGCTCAGCACGGCGAAGGCCTCCGGGGGATGATCGACAGGCGCGCCTGGGAGGGAGGGGACACCGGCAAGGGCAGGACGGGGGCGAGCATCGCCGAGGGCGATAGCAGCGCTCGTGCCGCGCCAAGGGCGCGTCGATCGACGACAACTCGCGAGAAGGTGGACGCTCCAACGCGGAATGCGTCAGCTTGTCGTGGACTTCAGGGAGCGATCCTCCCCAGGACGGACACGAGCGCGGGGACGCTCCGAGGCGCGAAACCGCGAACCGGACCGATAGGGCGCCGGGCGCCTGCGGAACGAGACGGCCTTCACGGGTGGGCGATCACCACCAGGGTCTGGCAGCGGCGGAGCGCGCAGTCGAGCGCGGCGCGCAGCGTCTCCGGGTCGAGCGCCGCGAAGCTCTCGTCGAGCACCGTGACCTCGGCGCCCTGCAGCAGCGCCCTCGCCATGAAGAGCCGGCTCTGCTCGCCGTGCGACAGGCGCCAGCCCCCTTCGCCCACCATCTGCTGCATCCCCGAGGGCATCCGAGAGAGCAGCGGGCCGAGCCCAAGCTCCGCGCAGACCGCCTCGGCGTCCGCGAGGTCGTCGGGCCCCGGCGGCCAGCGTCGGCCGAGCAGGAGGTTGAACGCCATCGTCGCCGTCATCACGTGGTTCTCGTGGAACTGCGGCGCCGTCACGACCCGTCGCCGCCACGCCGCCGCGCCGACGCTGCGCAGGTCGAGGCCGTGCAGCAGCAGCAGCCCCGAGGAGGGGACGCGCAGCCCCGCGAGCAGCGCGCCGAGCGTCGACTTCCCGCCCCCCGAGGCGCCCTCCAGCAGCACCCGGTCGCCTCGGCGGAGGCTGATCGTCGCGCCCCGCAGCACCGGCTCGACGCGGCCCTCGTGGCGGAACACCAGGTCGAGCGCCTCCAGGATCGGCGCGTCCGCCCGCGCCTCGCCAACACCCAGGCGCACCGAGGCGCCGCCCTCTCGCAGCGTCGCCGCGTGGAACATCGGCGCCACGCCCCGCCACGCGATCGCCGCGGAGAGCAGGCCCACGAGGCCGTTGGTCACGCCGCGGAGCGCCGCGCCGCCGAGCAGCACGCCGCCCACTCCCAGCGCGAGGGCCTCGCCCGAGGCGCCCGCCGCGATCGCCGGGGTCAGCGCCACCACGCCCAGCAGCGTCCACGACGAGGGGACCAGCGTGGTGATGATCGCCTGCGCGCGGTCGAGCGTCGCGGAGGCGTCGAGGTAGCGCGCCACGTCGCGGTCCTCGTCGTCGTGCCAGCGCGAGGGGGACTCCTGCGCGGCGCGCGTGCGGTGCCCGCGCATGCGCTCGACCAGGTCGTTGGTCATCGCCACCCGCGACGCCGTCCACCGCGCCCTCGCCCTCCCGTAGTGGAGGGTGAGCGCCGCGCCGAGCGCCAGCCACGCCGCGTAGAGGGCCGCGTGCGCCGCGCCGCCGGGGCCCGCCGCGAGCACCCACAGCGCGACGAAGACCGAAGGCACCGCCGCGATGGACGCGACCGCGCCGGAGAGGGCGCCCGCCTCCACCGCGGACGACTCGATCACCCGGCCGAGCAGCGCCCCGGAGCCCTCGCGACGCACCACCTCCGGGTCGAGGCGCCCGGCTCCCGCGAGCAGCCGCTGCTTGAACACGGCGCCCACCTCCACCGCGAGCGCGCTGCCCTGCCACGACGACACCAGCTGCAGCGGGATCGTGCTCACCAGCGCGAGGCCCCACCCCAGCAGCCACGCCCGCTCCAGCGTCCCCTGCAGCGCCCCGCGGCTGAGCACGTACCAGCCCGCCCCGCCGAGCGCGTAGAAGGCGATCTGAGCCAGGAGCATCCGGGCGAGGCGACGGTGCGCCCCGGCCCGGCGGAGCTGCGCGGCCATCGGGGCGCCCGGGTCGAGCCGCAGCAGCCAGCACCCTCGCGCCCTCATCGCCCCGAGGCGCTGCGCCAGCATCGCGGCCTCCGCGCGAGGACGCCTCGCGGGCCGCACCCCCGCGGCGGCGAGCAGCGAGCGGACGGCCTCCCGGTCCTCGGCCTCGTCGTGCGCGCAGAGCGCCTCCCTCAGCGCCGACACCGGCAGCTCGTGGGAGCGCAGGTCCGGCCCCAGCGCGCGGACGCGGCCGTCGAGCGCGCCCCCGAGGAGCAGCGCGCAGCGAGGCGGGCTCTGGTCTCGCAGCAGCACGATCGCCGGTCCAGCGCCCCGCAGCAGCGTCTCCACCTCGGGCCACGCGACGTCCACGGACTCGAGGTCGATGCCGAGGCGCTCCGCCGCGGTGTCCATCCACGCCGACACGGAGAGGTGGTCGAGCCCTGAGGGGGACACCTCCACCCGGCGCGCCCCGTCGGAGGAGAGCAGACCCGCTCGCCCGGCGAGGGCCTCCAGCGCCTCGGCGATGCGGTCCACGGGCCAGCACGCGGCGTCCAGGGCGGCGCTCACGGATCGGCCTCCGGCGGGCGCTCGTGCGCTCGTCCGCCCTCGACGCGCACGCGACGCCACGCCGCCGCCGACCATATCGCCGACCGCCGCACCGCCCCGGCGTCGAGCAGCGCCGGGTACCGGGGGGGGGGGTCCGCGGCGAGCGACCGGGGGGCGCCGTCCTCGACCAGGCGGCCGTCCTCGATCACCAGGACCCTCGGGAAATCGAGCGTCTCGTGCAGGTCATGGGAGACGCAGAGGAGCGTCGCCGCCGACCATCGCCGACGGGACGCCGTCATCAGGGCGCGGCGCCGGTCGCGGTCGAGCCCGCGGAAGGCCTCGTCGAGCACCACCAGCCGGGCTCCCGGTCGAAGCAGCCCTCGCGCGAAGCGGACGCGCTGCCCCTCGCCGCCGGAGACCAGAGCGCCCCCTTCGCCGAGCGCGGTCTGCATCCCGTCGGGGAGGCGCTCGATGACGCCGCGGAGGTCCGCCGTGGGAATCGCGTCGGCCAGGTCGAAGGCCGCGTCGGGGTCGGTGCCGTAGCGGAGGTTGTCGAGGAGCGAGCGGTTCCAGAGCTGCACCGAGGGGTCGACCCACACCGTGTCGCGGCGCAGTCCCGCGAGGCGAGCGCCCACCAACGGCTCGCCGTCCACGAGCACCGCGCCCGAGGACGGAGCGCTCCACCCCAGGAGCAGCCCCGCGAGGCTCGACTTGCCCGCGCCCGAGCGGCCCACCACGGCGACGTGCTCGCCCGCCCCGATGGAGACCGTCACCCCGTCGAGCACGGCGTGGCCTCCGGCGCGCACGCTCACGCCCTCGAAGGCGAAGGACGCCGCGCCCTCGCGAGGGGCCGTCGGCTCGCCCACGGCCGAGGGGTCGTCCGGCGCGCCCAGCGGCTCCAGCAGCCGCGCGGCGACGTTGCGGTGGTCGGGGTACTGCCGCGCGAGGAGAGCGACCTCCGCGCCGAGGGCCGGGACGCTCAGCGCCCAGTACGCGAGCAGCAGCACGCTCCCCGAGCCGTCGGCCTGGCGCGAGGCCCCCAGCAGCACCGCGACGCTCAGCCCGACGCCCACCAGCGCCTCCGCGCCCTCCAGGGTGACGGAGGCCCTCGCGAGGCGAAGCGCCGTGCGGGCCCACTCCACCAGGAGGGCCTCGTGCTCCCGGCGCATCGAGCGCTCCGCGCAGTGAGTGCGGACGGCCGTGCTCCCCAGCAGCGCGTCGAGGTAGAAGCGCCCCAGCGCGCCCGCGTGGGTGCGGTAGCGCATGTCGATCTCCCCGATGGGGCGCTGGGCGATCATCGGGAGCGCGGTGGCCAGCACGGCGGCGGTCACCGCGATCCACGCCGCGCCCGGGGAGAGCCAGGCGATGCCGGCGGTGGTGACCGCGAGGGCGGCGACCGCGCGGAGCAGCTGCCCCGCCACCACGGGCATCGCTCGGATCTGCTGGACGCTGTGTCCCCGCTCGGTCATGTCGAAGACCGGGCGGCTGCTGAAATAGCGGTCCGCGAGGCGGGGGAGCTTCTCGATGAAGGCCACCCGCAGGCGCCCTTCGAGGCGTCGGCCGAGGCGAAGGAGCGCGAGCGCGAGGGGAAACTCCAGCGCGATGGAGGCCGCGAGGAGCGCGAGCACCGCGGCGACGCCGAGCAGCCTAGGGGGGCCGTCGCCGAGCACGCGGGAGAGCTCGAAGAGACCGCGCAGCGCCACCGACTGGGCCACCACGGAGAGCGCCGCGACGAGCAGCGCGGCGGCGACCGCGCCGGGGGCGAGCAGGCCGTCCTCGCGGATCACCCTCCAGAGGTGACGCCATGGCCCAGCGGGGTCTTCGAGGAGCGCCGCGGCGACCTCCGGGGGGACGCGCTCCAGCTGCTCCCGAGGGGCCTCGCGGCGGGAGACGCGCGCGGCCTGGAGGGCGGCGGCGGGGCCGTCGGGGCGCACGCCGGACACCGCCAGCACGACCGCGCCGGTGAGGATGAGCTCCTCCTCGCCGTCGGCCGTCCGAGGCGCCGGGCGGGCGCGCCAGAAGCGCTCTGGGATGGGGTTCTGCGCGGTGTCGGAGGCGCTCGCGTCGAGGGCCCCGCGCAGCGAGACGTCGAGCAGGGCGGCGGCCTCCGGTCCGGCGTCGATGCCTCCCGCCGCGGCGACGGCGGTGGTCAGGCGGACCGCGGCGTCGAGGGCCGCGATGCGCAGCCAGCCGGGGTCGGAGAGCGCGTCGGCGAGGAGCGCGTCGGGGTCCGGGACTCCGAGGCGGCGCAGTCGTCGGCGCAGCGGGGACGTGAAGGCAGGGGTCGCCGCGTGGTCCCGCCACGCCGACGCGGGGACGGGCATCGAGTGCTGGAAGAGTTCCGCCCGGAGCGCGGCGAGGGAGACCCAGCGGCGGCCCTCCGCCGGGTCCATGAGCTGCACCCAGCCGCGGTCGTCGAAGGGGCCGCCGAGGCCGTGCACCCGCCACGCGACCACGAAGTGCGTGAGGCCGTTGGGCAGGCACACCACGAGGAGCCCGGGCAGCGCGCCGGACTCCGGGAGGAAGAGCTCGTCCTCGCTGACCATGGTCTGCGCGGCGTCGAGCCCGATCTGGTGGGCGACCTCTTCGAGCGAGTCGATGGAGGTGCCGTCGACGTCGGTCTGACAGGCCTCGCGCAGACGCCCGTAGCTCACCGAGACCCCGAAGCCCTCCAGCAGGGACTTCAGCGAGGCCGGGCCGCAGTCCATCGCGGAGGACTGCACCACCTCGGGGACGAGCCAGCGGCGAGCAGGTCCGGTCAACGCCCCCGCTCCGTGCGAGGGGCGAGCACCGACTGGCCCGCCGCGCGCAGCGCCAGCACCGCGGGGGACACCCGCTCGACCTCCACCTCGACCTCCCCGGGCAGCCCGTGCTCCAGCGGGATGCGCGTCGCTCGCCGCGACGGGAAGGCCAGCTCCACCCGCACCTGAGCCTCGCGCACCTCGCTCCCGACGCTGCGCACCACCGCCGGGACCGAGCCCCACTGCGCCCAGGGGTAGCCGTCCAGGCGCAGCCTCGCGGGCTGCCCCGCCCTCACCCGGCCGAGCGCGGTGCCCGGCGTGAAGCTCGCCACCACGCGGAGCTCGCCGTCGGGCACGACCGTCGCGATGCGCTGCCCCGCGCCCACGGTCATCCCAGCGTGCAGCGCCGAGACCTCCCCGAGGGTGCCCGACACCGGCGCTCGGATCACCCCTCGAGCCGCCCGGTTGGTGATGCGCTCGATGGACGCCCGCAGCACGCTGCGCTCTCCCTCCAGCCTCGCCACCTCGCCTCGCAGCCTCGCCACCTCGGCGCGCAGCGCGGCGTCCTGAGAGCGCCCTCCCGGAGCGATGCGCCGCAGCTCGCTCGCCAGCGCCTCCGTCGCCGCGGCCCGGCTCTCCGCGAGGGCCCTCGCCCGCTCCGCGTCCGCCGCCCCGCCGTGGCCCATCCGAAGCACCCGCTCGGCCCGCTCGGCCTCGGAGCGAGCGTTCTCCGCGAGGGTCTGCGCCTCCCGCACCCTCGCCCTCGCCGCCCCGGTGCTCGCCGCGGTCTCCGCGAGGCTCTCCGCCAGCCTGCGGTCGGCGGCGGCGAGCTGAGCGCGCAGCTCCTCGATCTGCGGGGCGATGGCGTCGAGCCGGAAGGCCGCCTCGTCCCGCTGCAGGTCCTCGTCGCGCACGTCGAGCTCCACGAGCACCTCGCCCACGGTCACCCGCCGCCCGAGGCTCATCCGGCTCGCGACGACGCGGCCCGCCTCGGCGCTCTCCACCGGCGAGGCGGCGCAGTCGACCTCGACCCGCGCGGACGCGCTGCGCTCGTACACCGGGACCCTCGCCAGGAGCAGCCACGCCGTCCACAGCGCGAGGGCGGCGATGGCGACGGCGACGCCGAGCAGGCTGCCGCGACCTCGGTCGGCGGAGAGCGAGCGCATCGTGCGGGAGAAGGAGGTCGACACGGTCGCGGGGGGTAGGTCCTCGGGCCGACGCTATCGCAACGATCGGGCCGCGGGTTAGCGTTCGCCGCCCACCGATGCGTCGCGATCCGTACGTCGTCCTCTCCGCCGCGCCCGACCTCGACCCGTGCATCGCCCTCGTCGAGCGGGCCATGAGCGAGCGCGGCGAGGCCCTCGCGCTGGTCTCCACCGCGCGCTACCCCGACGGCCTCCCGCTGCGCCTCGACCTCCATCCCGCCGGCTCCCGGATCTCTCTCGGAGAGCACGACCTCTCGGCGGCCCGGTCGGTGTGGCTCCGCGACCTGGCGCAGCCCGCGTCGCTCCCGGAGGGGCTGCGAGAGGACCACCGCGCGGCCTGCGAGACCCAGTCGACCGCGGGGCTCACCTCGCTCCTCGGGTGCCTCGACGCCTACGTGCTCGACCCCATCGAGGCCCTCGCCTCGGCCGGACACAAGCCGCGCATCCAGCGCCTCGCGACGCGAGAGGGCCTCGACACGCCCCGCACGCTGGTGACCAACGACCCCGACGCGGCGCAGGCCTTCGTGCGAGCGCAGCCCGCCGGGGCGGTGTGCAAGCTCATCGACAGCGGCGCCGTAGGCCTCGACGGAGAGAGCTTCCCCACGACGCAGGTCACCGAGGAGGACCTCCGCCGGATGGAGGGCCTCCCCCTCGCGCCGATGATGTTCCAGGAGCTGCTGGCGAAGGAGCTGGAGCTGCGGGTGACGGTGATCGCCCGCGAGGTCTTCGTCGCGGCGGTGCCCACCGGCGACGTGGTCGACGTCCGCACGGACCCGTCGCTCGTCGCGGCCTACCGCGCCTACGAGGCACTGCCCGACGAGGTGAGCGATCGTCTCCTGCGGCTGCTCGACCGCCTCGGGCTCGACTTCGCGAGCGTCGACCTGGTCAAGACCCGAGACGCTCGCTGGGTGCTGCTGGAGGTGAACTCCACCTCCTACTTCGATCACATCGAGCGCGTCGCGGGGCTCCCGATCTCCGGCGCCGTCGCCGACCTGCTCCTCGGACGCTCCGCCCCGCGCGTCCGGCGCGACGGCTGACACAAGGGCCCTGACACGGTGCCGGCCGGTGCCAGCCGGTGCCAACGGCTCCGAGGGCCTCGCGCATCGAGAACCCGTGGGCATTCCGCGGCGTCGCCCGTCCGGCATGTGCGTCGCAGAGAGGCTCTCCGCGCCACTGACGGCGCCTCACGCGGAGCACCGACGCCATGAAGCAGACCACCACCGAGACCGAGACCACCACCGAGCCGAAGTCCCTCACGCCCTTCTTCGTGCGCAAGACCTCCGACGCGCCGCTCGTCGTCCGCACCGGCGTCCGCGCCGGCACCGCCGAGCAGAAGCGCAAGTAGCGTCAGGTGTCAGGGGGCCCCCGCGCGCTACGCCCCGGCGGCGGGCGCCGGGGGCGCCGGGGTGTCCACCAGGTTGAGGTCGTCGGGGTCCGGCGGCGGGACCGACGGGGGCGCCGCGCTGCGCTCGAGCTCCGCGATGACCTGGGCGCCGAAGAGCAGGATCACCGAGCCCGCCTCCAGCGTGAGCAGCACGATGATGGTGGTCGCGAAGGACCCGTAGATCAGGTTCACCATCGAGAGGTGCGTGAAGTACCAGACCAGCACGTAGCGGACGAGCTCCCACAGCAGCGTGGCGATGGCGCCGCCGGCGACCGCGTGGCGCAGCGCCATGCGCCCGACGGGCATCACCAGGTAGAGGGACGTCACCAGCAGCGCCATCCCCACGATGCCGAGCCCGTGGAGCGTGAGGTGCGGCAGGCGAGCGAGCGAGAACGAGCGGCCGAGCGCGTGGACGCTGTTGTGCGACACCACGTCGAGGGCGCCGCTGATGGCGGTGACCAGCACCAGGCCGATGCCCAGCACGGTGATGAACACGTAGGGGATCACCGCGGAGACCAGCGCGTGGCGGCGCTTCTCCACCACGCGGTGGAAGAAGATCACCTGCATGGCGCTCTCCAGCACCGTGAACGCCATGCTGCTGAAGAAGAGCACCACCACGGCGCCGACGACGCCGACCACCTGGCTGGCGTCGAGGAAGGCCGCCACCTGCGCGGTGACCGCGCGGGCCTGGCCGTCGATGACCAGCTCGAGGTTCTCGGTGACGACCTCGAGGAGGCGACGCCGGTCCATGAAGTGCGAGAGCACCGCGAGGAGCACCGCGAGCAGCGGCACGATGGAGAGCAGGGTGTAGTAGGCCACCGCGCCGGACAGCAGCAGCCCCTGGTTGTGGCGAAACGCGTGGAACACCCGACGGATGAAGGCCCATGCCCGCGGGAACATCCGGGCAGTATAGGGAGGCGTCGCCCCGATCGGCATCCGCATCGCGAGCGGGCGCCGGGGTCGCAGGGCGCGCGGGCCCTCAGCCGCCCAGCGCCGCCCGGTCGATGTCGAAGAGCGAGAGCACGGTCCTGGCTCCCCCCGCGTCCTTCTTCCAGAGCAGCGCGAGGGCGTCGCCCGCGGCGGAGAGCCCGATGATCCGCGCGCCGCGGTGGGTGCAGCGCTGCGTGTCGTCGACGAGGAGGTCGCGCGTGAAGGCCGCGCCGTCGTCTCGCCAGCGCCACACGCCGACGCCGTCGGAGACCGCCACGTCGTCGTCGCCGAGGCGCGCCGCGAAGGAGGTCTCCCAGAGCAGCTCGTGCTCGAAGCAGCGCATCCCCCCGGTCGGCGGCGGCTCGACCCCGGAGCCCCAGGTCGAGCGATCGACGCGGTAGTTGTACGCGGGTTGGTCCTCCGTGATGCGCTCGATGAGCGAGTCGAGGTAGCGCTGATCCCACTGCGTGCTCGCGCGGGCGCGGAGGGCCTCGGCGCGCGCCATCCTCGGCGGGTCCGCGGGCGCGACCGGCGTCGCCGGACCGGGCGTCACGCGGAAGGCGTAGCGCGGCGAGCCCAGCACCCAGAGCCCCCGCTTCGCCGGGATCACCTCGAACCCGAACACCCAGCGCAGGCGCCCCGCGGGCTCCTCGGCGCCGGGCGGGTACCACGCGAGGCCCGCCGCGTCGCCCGGGTCGGCGCTCGCGGTGTAGAGCAGCCCCTCGTCGGTGAAGGCGTTGGCGTAGAGGTCCGCCTCGTCTTCGGAGAGCCACTGCTCGCGCACCCCGCCGTCGGGCAGCGAGAGGTGCATCAGCGCGTTGCGGTCGTCCGCTCCGCTGACGCGCAGCGCGAGGCGGTCGCCGTCGGGCGAGAACGCGAGGGGCGTCGACGGGCGAGCGAGGGCGTTGCGCTGGATGAGGCCGTACTGCGAGACCCGCGCGGTGCAGAGGGGCTCCGAGCGCCCTCGCTCGCCGACGTGGATGATCCCGCGGCGGGCCTCCCCTTCGAAGCGCATCGCGGCGACGGCCCAGCGCCGGCCGTCGCGGGACCACGCCGGGAGCTCGATGTTCAGGTCCCCCACCGACGGGAGCACGTCCTCCACGGCGCCCGTGGCGAGGGTGTGGAGCTCGAGCCGTCGCTGCCCCCAGGGCCCGCGGATCACCGCCGCGACGGCGCCGTCCGGCGAGAGCGCGAGGTCGATGCCCTGCGCGACGTCGATGCTGGCGCGGAGCTTCGCCGCGGGGTGGAGCGAGAAGGGGACCTTCGGGCGCGGTGCCATGGCGGGGCGTTCTACCACCGGCCCGGGGTCTGAACGCGCCGTCGCCCTCGCACCCATCGGGCCGTCGCGATCCGCGATAGGGTGCGGCCATGGTGCGTCCGCCCCTCGCCGCGACCCTCGTCCTCGCGCTGCTCGGCTGCGCGGCCTCGGTCACCTCCTCCGTGGCCACGGCTCCCGACGCGGCCGTCCCCGACGTGGCCGCCCCCGACGTGCCGCGCTCCGCCACCGTGGACCTGCGCGTGCTGCTCGGGCCGCTGGTTCCGCCGACGGCGCGCGCGGGCGTCCGGGTCATCGCGAGCGATGGCGCCTCCACCCTCGAGGCCACCACCGACGAGCGGGGCGTCGCCCGCCTCGACCTCTCCACCGACCGCCGCTGGGACCTCACCGCCGCCGAGCCCGGCTACGCCGCCGTCTCGCTGCTGGGGGTCTCCGCCCCGGCGCACCTGGAGGTGCTGCTCCTCTCCACCTCCGGGCGTCGCCCCGCGGAGGCCCGCACCGTCGCGCTCCAGGGCGTCATCCGAGGCCGCTCCGCGCCCCGCACCGGGGTCGTCCTGGAGGGCGCCGAGGGGACCACCGTCGCCCGCGACGACACCTTCTCCCTGACCGCCACCACCTGGCCCGGAGCCCCTCCGCTCCGGCTGGTCGCGCTGGAGTTCGACGAAGCGACGACCTTCCTCAACGGGTGGATCTCTCCCCCCATCGACCTCGCGGTCACGCAGTCCGTGGAGGTGCGGCTGCCGTCGCCGCCCTCTCTCCCCAGCGTCTCCGAGCTGCACGTGGACTTCCCCGTCGTGGGCCGCGTCACCGCCGAGCGCTTCGACCGGGTGCTCTCGGAGAGCGTGGCGCGCCTCGCGTACACCGTGAACGGCGTCTCGCTGGCGCCGGTCGGCCGCTCGCTCTTCGCTCCCCCGTCGGTCAACCTCGCCCGCTGGAGCGTCTCCATGTACGAGGCCGCGCTCACCCCGGACGTCGTCTCCGCCGTGCTGCGCTTCGGCGGAGCGTCCCCGCTTCGGGCCTCGGTCACCACGCGGCCGCCCTTTCGCGGGGTGGTCCCGGCCTTCGCTCCGGTCGAGGTGCTGTCGTCTCGGGCGACCCCCGACGGCGCGACCCTCGAGGCCGACACCACCGCGTGGAGCCGCGCGGCCTTCCAGGTGGTCGTCAACGGATCGGTCGTCTGGGAGGGCTACGGCGTGGATGCCACCGCGTGGTCCGCCCGGCCGCTGCCGCCGCTGCCCTCGGGCGTGACCGTGGCCGCCCTCTCGCCCTCGGCGGGCCGCCCCGAGGTGCAGGCCTGCGTGCTCCATGACCTGCCCTCCGGCGACGCCGCGTGGGACTCGCCGGTCCCGTCGATCACGCTCCGCAACCTGATCACCGTCTGCGAGGAGCGCGGCGCGCCGCTGGTCGGCCGCTAGGCGCTCCGCCGAGGTGACGGAGCGCACCGCCGGGGTGATGCTCTCCGCCGCACGCCGTGGTATCCGGGCCGCGGGCCGGTGCAGTGGTGCCCGGTGCGAGAGGACAGCAATGGCAACGAGTCGGAGCTTCGGGCAGTGGTGGTGCGTGCTGGCTTTCACCGTGAGCGCCTGCTCGGCGCGCGGGGGCATCAACAGCACCGGCTTCGTCGACGCCTCCTCGACCGCCGATCAGCCGGCCGTGACCGGTGACCAGGGCCCCGTCCGCCCCGGCGAGGACGCCCCGGTCGTCACCGAGGACGCCCCGGTCGTCACCGAGGACGTCCCGGTCGTCGCTGAAGACGTCGTCACTCCCCCCGTCGACGTGGGCCCGTCCTGCGGCGCCCTCGGCCTGGCGTGCTGTACCAGCGCGTCGCCCTGCGGCTCGGGCCTCGTCTGCTTCGACGGGCTCTGCCTCAACGCCCCCACCTGCAGTCCCCTCCAGTCGCCGTGCACCTCCTCCACGCAGTGCTGCGAGGGCGCCTCGTGCCGCGCCACCCCGACCGCGGCGCTCTGTTGCCGCGAGGTCGGCGGAGCGTGCACCGACGCCGCCCAGTGCTGCGGCCTGATGGGCTGCTCCGGCGGCCGCTGCGCGTGCCAGCCCGCGGGGCAGACGTGCACCACCAGCATGGACTGCTGCTCGGGCACCAGCTGCCTCGGCGGCGTCTGCACGGCCCCCTGCCGCAGCCTCGGCACGAGCTGCTCCGACGGCTCGGCCTGCTGCGCGGGCCTCACCTGCCTCGGCGGCGCGTGCACGACGCCCCCGACCTGCGCCGCGGAGAGCAGCGCCTGCGGCGGAACGCTCTCCTGCTGCGCGGGCCTCACCTGCCAGTCGGGCACCTGCCACCCGCCGGTCGTCTGCCGTGACTCCGGTCAGAGCTGCGGCACCGGCGCCGAGTGCTGCTCGGGCCTCACCTGCAACTCGGGCTACTGCGGCGCTCCCTGCCGCGCGTCGGGCACCTCGTGCTCCACCTCGTCGCCCTGCTGCTCGGGCCTCATGTGCAGCAGCGGCTACTGCACCACCGCGTGCCGCTCGTCAGGCACCTCGTGCTCCGCCTCGTCGCCGTGCTGCTCGGGCCTGATGTGCAGCAGCGGCTACTGCACCACCGCGTGCCGCACGCTGGGCACCTCGTGCTCCGCGTCGTCGCCGTGCTGCTCGGGGCTCTCCTGCAACGGGGGCTACTGCAGCGCGCCCTGCCGCTCGTCGGGCACGTCGTGCTCGTCGTCGTCGCCCTGCTGCTCGGGGCTCACCTGCAGCAGCGGCTACTGCGCCACCGCCTGCCGCTCGTCGGGCCTGTCGTGCTCGTCGTCGTCGCCCTGCTGCTCTGGGCTCACCTGCAGCAGCGGCTACTGCACCACCGCGTGCCGCGGAACGGGCGCCTCGTGCACGTACAGCAGCGACTGCTGCTCCAGCCGGTGCTCCGGCTCGACCTGCCGGTTGAGCTCGTGCCGCTCCGCCGGCTACACCTGCACGTACACCTCCGACTGCTGCTCGGGCACCTGCAGCTCCGGCTACTGCCGCTGAGACCCCGCTCAGCCGTCGAGCAGGCGCTCGATGCGGCGGAACACCTCCGCCATCGTGTCGGGCTCGGGCAGCAGCGTCACCCGGAAGTACGTCCGGTCGTCGATGTTGAAGCTCGACCCGGGGACCACCAGAACGCGCTCCCGCTCGAGGAGGTCCATCGCGAAGCGCTCGTCGTCGAAGCCCGGCGTGTGCGCCGCGACGAAGGCGTAGAGCGCCCCGCCCGGGGCCACCACGCGCAGGTGCCGCGATCGCTGCACGCCCTCCAGCACCGCGGCCCGCTGCCGCCCGAGGCGGCCGTCCGGGGAGGTGAGCGCGGCGATGCCCTGGTCGCGAGCGAGCGCGGGCGCCACGGCCCACTGCCCGGGGACGTTGGCGCAGAGCCGCAGCGAGGCCAGCAGCTCCACCGCCTGGAGGTACTTCGCCGCCGGGCCGCGCCGCCCGCTGAACACCACCCACCCGGTGCGCAGACCGCACGCCCGGTAGACCTTGGAGAGCCCGCCGAAGGTCGCGCAGAGGGTCTCGGTGCAGTGCCTCGCCGCGGGCTCGTGCGAGGCGCCGTCGTACAGGATGCGGTCGTAGATCTCGTCGGAGAAGAGCACCAGCTCGTGGCGCTCGGCGACGCGGGCGATCGCGCGCACCACCCCGATCGGGTACACGGCGCCGGTCGGGTTGTTGGGGTTGATCATCACGATGGCGCGGCAGCGCGGGGTGACCAGGCGGTCGAGCTCGTCGGGGTCGGGCACGAAGCCTCGCGACTCGGGGCACGCGTAGTACACGGGCGTGGCGCCGGTGAGGGCGACGGCGGCGGTCCAGAGGGGGTAGTCGGGCGCCGGGAGGAGCACCTCGTCGCCCGGCCGCAGCAGCGCCTCCAGGGTCATCAGGATGAGCTCCGAGACGCCGTTGCCCATGAAGACGTCGTCCACGTCGACGCCCGCCACGCCGCGCGCGGTGAGGTCCGCCGCGACGGCCTCTCGCGCCGGGACGATGCCCTTCTGGTGGCAGTACCCGTCGGACTGCGGGAGGTGCTCGGCCACCGCGTCGCGCAGCGCGTCGGGCATGCGGAAGCCGAAGAGCGCGGGGTTGCCGATGTTGAGCTTGATGACCTCGTGGCCCTGGCGCTCGATCTCGTGGGCGCGGCGAGCGAGCGGGCCGCGGATCTCGTAGCGGACGCGCGCGAGGTGGTCGGGCGTGGCGATGGGATTCATGTCGCCGGAGTGCATAGCCTCGCGCGCCGGGCACGCCAAGCAACGCGCGCCCGCGGCGCGACCTAGCGCGCCCGCCGGACGATCGCGGCGCGCGCCCCGAAGGCCGCGGCGCACGCGAGGGAGAGCGCCGCCAGGGCGCCGCGGGCCGGGCCGGGGATCGCCGCGAGGTACTCCTCCCAGGGCCGCCCGTTGAGGAGCGCGACCGCGCCCGCGCAGGCCAGCGCGAGGCTCGCGAGCCCGAGGGCGACGGCGATGCTCCGCGCCCGCCACCAGGCCGGCGACGGGGCGAGCACCGCCGACGCATCGACGCGCGAGAGCGCGGACGCCGAGGGCGCCGCGTCGACGAGGTCGTCCGGGCCTCCGTCGGGCGACGGGGGCCGCTGGCTCTCCAGCCAGGTCAGGTGGAGGTCGAGGCACAGCCGGTGGAAGTCCCCGCGGGCGAGCCCGAGGAGGCGCACGTCCTCGTCGCGCGCCATCCGGTCGACCCAGGCGTCGTCGATGGGCATCGCCCGCCCGAACTCGCGCTCCAGCCGCTCGGCCCAGCGGAGCGTCGCGACCATGACGGCCAGGACGCCGCCGAGCCGCCGGGCGCGCGCCGGCTGGTGGTGCAGCGCGATGACGTCGGGCAGCGGGGCCGGGAGCTTCCACTCCGCGAGCATGCGGGCGCCGAGGACGGCGTGGTCGAAGCCGTACGCCGCGCGCTCGCCCGCGCAGACGTCGTCGTCGTCGGTCGCGTCGTCCACGAGGCGCGCGTACGACGCGTCGCCGGTCTGCAGCAGGATGAGCCGGCCGTAGTCGTGCAGGAGGCCGCACGTGTACATCTCCTCCGCGGGCACGCCGGCGCGGGTGGCGACGTGCCGCGCGAGCGCCGCGGTGGCGGAGGAGTGGCGGAAGACCTCCGGCACCGCCTGCGACTCCTGCTCGAACCAGTCGAGCACCGCCGCGGCGGTGGCGATCTCGCCCAGCCTCTTGGACCCGAGCAGGGTGACCGCGACGCTGATCTTCCGCACCCTCACGCGCAGGCCGTACGCGGACGAGTTGACGACCCGCAGCACCCGCGCGGCGAGCGAGCTGTCGACCTCGATGGTGCGGGTCACCTCGCGCAGGGTGACGTTCGGGTTGCTCAGGATCGCCAGGAGCTTCTGGGCGGAGACCGACGCCCGCACGCCGTGGGCCTTGGCGATGGCGAGCGCGAGGCTGCGCGCGGCGGCCTGCTCGGCGGCGTCCTGGGACTCCTGGGAGAGCTCGAACGCGTCGACGACGGAGGACTGCACGGCCGCGAACCTGCCGGACTTGGAGCTCCTCGTAAATGAATGTCAGCAGCGCGCGGCCAGAAGGGCCCGGGAGACCCCTCTCCTACCGCGCGACGTATCCGCCATCGACGAGCAGCGGGTGCCCGGTGATGAACGACGCCCGCTCCGACGCGAGGAACACCACCGCCTGCGCGACCTCGTCGGGCTGACCGAGGCGGTTGAGGGCGTGCAGACCCTCCAGCATCGAGCGGGTGTTCTTGTCCTGCAGCAGGCCCGCCGCGCTGAGCATCGGGGTCTCGATGAAGCCCGGGCAGACGGCGTTCACCCGGATTCCCTTGGTGGCGTACTCGAGCGCGGCGGTCTTGGTGAGCCCGAGCACCCCGTGCTTGGCCGCGACGTAGGCCGCCGCCCCGGCGAAGCCCACCGTGCCGAGGATCGACGCGTTGTTGACGATGGCCCCGCCGCCCTGCTGGAGCATCTGCGCCAGCTCGTACTTCATGCAGTAGAAGACCCCGCTCAGGTTGATCGACAGGGTCTTCTCCCAGCCCCCTTCGGTCATGTCCGCGGTGGGCGCCTGCTCGCCGCTGATGCCCGCGTTGTTGAAGGCGATGTCGAGGCGTCCGAAGGTCTTCACCGCGCCCTCGACCAGGGCCTTCACCTCCGAGGGCCTGGAGACGTCCGCCGCGATGAAGCGCGCATCGCCCCCCTCCTTCCGGATGCGAGCGACGACCTCCTCGCCCTTCGGGCTCGTGTCCGACACGACGACCTTCGCCCCCTCCTTCGCGAAGGCGAGCGCGGTGGCCTCGCCGATGCCCATGGCAGCCCCGGTGACGAGGGCGACTTTGTTCTCCAGCATGCGTTGGCTCATGGCGCTCCGCTGTGCAGCCATGGTGCCAATGCGCTCTCGCGGGGAATCCGAGGTCCTCCCTGCAATCCCGTGCAATTCGTGCGTCGCGGCGCACGCGTCCGTCACCTCATCGGCAGAGCCAGATGCCTGCGACGAGCGCGCTGGAGAGGACGACCCGTTGCAGGAGGTCCCTCCCGCCCTGCGGCTTCGGGAAGAGGCGAGGGAGGAGCAGCGCGAGCCCGTAGCCATAGGCGAGGGAGAAGAAGGGCTGCACCCCGCCCAGCACGGAGACGATGGCCACCGGTCCGAGGGAGATGCCCAGGAAGAAGAGGCCCTTGCCCACGAAGCTCAGGCCCTCGTTGGCGAGGACCAGCAGGATCACCCGACGCCCGGACTCTCGGAGGCTGGTGCGGAAGGCCCCTCGGATGCCAGGGGAGAGGGCGAGGACGAGGCCGCCGAGGGTCACGCCGAAGCCCTCGTAGGCGACCACCGGGAGGAAGGTCCGGGTGGTGAAGGCCTGCTTGACGATGACCGCGGCCACGGCCCAGCAGAGGTCCGCCAGGATGATGGGCCAGAAGGCCTTGCCGAGGCGCAGCCGGCCCTCGACGGAGCGGAGCGACAGGGCGAGCGCCGCGCCCAGGATCAGGAAGAAGCCGACCCAGCGGGGGAGGGTCAAGCGCTCGTGGAGGAAGACGCTCGACAGCACCATGGTGAAGAGCGCGCTCACCTGGAACATCGCCGCGACGAAGGCCGGGTCGCCCACGGCGATGGCGCGAAAATAGAAGACGTAGGCCATCATCAGGATCACGCCCGAGAGCGTCAGGGCGAGGCCCGAGAGCCCGAGGTTGGGGAAGCCCGCCGCGACGAAGGCGACGACGCTCAGCGCGAACACCACGATGGCCGTGTAGAGCGGCATCGCCTCCGGGCCCTTCACCTGCCGGGTGACGATGTGCGAGTCGATGTGGCTGACCGCGGCGAACACCGCCGGGCTCGCGACGCTGTAGAAGAGCCAGCTCATCGCGAGCACATCTCCCGCACGTCGGCGATGCGGCGGAACACCTCGGCGAAGCCGTCGCGCGCGATGAGGGCCTTCAGCTCGATCCGGTTGTTGTGGCGCACCAGGTGGCACTCGTTGGCGCGGTCGCGGATGAAGCCCAGCCGCTCGTCGCGCTCCATGGCGGGGCCGAACCACGCGATGGCGTCGAAGAACTTCGCCAGCAGGATCTCGTAGTCGTTCCAGCCGAGGGACTCCAGCACGGCGCCGATGCCCGACGAGGCGCCGATGTCGAGGAGCTGCTGCCGGGTCAGCGCGCGGTTCTTGGCGTCCGAGGGGATGGCGTTGACGAGCGCGTGCAGCGCCTCCTCCGCGGTGTGGCCCGCTCCGGCCCCGCCGCGCTCCCCGGCGGCCTGCGGGGCGGTGACCGAGAGGTCCGCGGAGAGCCTGCGCCGCAGGGCCTCCTCGACCGAGTCGACCAGCTCCTTCAACAGCCTGAACTGCTCGTCGAACTCGCTGGGCAGCGGGCGTCGGATGGCCTCGACGACCACCGGCGTGGCGACCGTCGGGCGGTCGTCGTCGAAATCGATGAGGCCGTATCGCTGCAGGTGGTGGGCGAAGGTCTCGCGGTACTCGACCCCTCCCCAGAGCTCGGAGTAGGCCTGCGGCCCGCCGGTGGCGAGGTCCCGCAGGAGCTTGACCTCCTCGGGGGCGACGCGGGTGAGGTGCCCGAGGGTCCACTCGATCTGCGACAGGAAGGAGCGCCTGGACTTCTTGAACGCCCCGGTCACCCGGTGCGCCGTGACCTCCACGCTCGAACCCCTCCCGAGGTTCTCCTTGTGCACCTGCGAGCCCAGCTTTCGCAGCAGGTGCGGATAGCCGCCCACCAGGGCGTAGGCCGCGTCGGCCGCCTCTCGGGTGAACGCGAGGCCCATGCGACGCCCGATGTCCGTCAGCATCGCGGCCGCCTCGTCCGGGGGCATCGGCGCCAGGAACACCGCGTGGGTCTCGAAGAGGGGATTGGGCTGATGGAGCCAGGTGCCGTGCTCGACCCCGGCCGGGTTGACCCCGCCGACCACGAAGGTGAAGCGGTCGGGGTGCTCGAGCGAGCAGCGCACTCCGTGGATGGTGTTCCAGAGGGTGAAGAAGTCCTCGCGCCAGTAGCCGGCGTGAGGTCCGGCGGGGTGCAGGTGGTCGAACTCGTCGAGGAAGAACACCAGCCGGAACGACGGGCGCTCGCTCTCCCTCGCCAGCGCCTCGGCGGCCTTGAGCAGACCGCGGACGTCCCGCTCGAAGGCCGACGCGAGCTTGCGGGCGTCCGTGACGTTGCCCTTGATCGCCGCCGAGAAGGCGTCCGCCTTGGGGCGGATCTTCGAGTCGCACTTCACGGCAAAGCGGATCAGCTTCTGCTGCCAGGCGGCCAGCAGGTCCGACGCGGCCAGCCACCATCGCCCGGCCGCGAGGCGAGCGGAGTTGCCCAGCAGGAAGGCCGTCGCGGTGACCGAGGTGTCGTCGCTCTCCAGCAGGTCTTCGACGTGGCCCAGCAGCGAGCTCTTGCCGATGCGCCGCAGGCCGAACAGGCCCACCGGGCTGCCCGCGAGGACGTGCGTGAGCACCTCGTGGACGACCGCGTCGCGCCCGAAGAACTCCGACGGACGACGCACGGGACCGGGCTCCGCGAAGAGGTCGCGGCGGCGGTTGGAGGCGCCGAGGAGCGTGTAGAGATGGTTCTCCGCCGAGCCGGCGGAGGGGCGGGCGCCCGGCGAGACGAGCACGATGCCGGTGCGGTGTCGCGCCGACCACGCGGCGCAGGCGGCGCTCGCGAGCGGCGCGGCGGAGACGACGAAGCGGAGCATCGGGTCCAGGTGCAGGCCCGCGTCCGAGGGCGGCGGCTGGAGCAGGGTCTTCTCGTTGAAGTCCCTGGGGAGCCCGTGGCCGACGACGTAGCACTCCTGCCGTAGCCCGAAGTCCTCCCCGAGCCTCTCCGAGGGCTTGATCACCGCCGCCCAGAGCCTCAGGCCCAGCGCGCGGAACCACTGCACCTCGAAGCCCGCCGAGAGCATCTCGAGCGCGGCGGTCGCGTCGGCGCGGGTCGACGGCTCCGCGCCCTCGAAGGCCTCGCGCGCGTCGCGACGAAACCTGATCCCGTGACCCTCCGCGACGCCCGCCCTCCGCACTCGCGGCGAGTTCATCGAAGCACCGCCGAGCCCACCGGACTCCATACTCATCGCCTCCACGGCTCAGACCTCTATGCGACGGACTCCACCTCGTCGATGGCAGACCGGTGGCAACGCGCCCGCATGCCCCTCTGCGGGGCTGGTGCGAGCGGAATGGACCGCATACGGTGCGCCCGTGATCACCGAGGTACGGGCAGGCCCCTACACCATCCGAGGCATCTCCGTCGGGGGCGTCTACACGACACTGCACGTGCCCGAGCTCGACGTGGTGCTCGACGCGGGACTGCCCCTCCGCTCCTTCGCCACGGTGGGCCGCTTCTTCCTCAGCCACGGTCACCTCGATCACGTCTCCGGCCTCGCCGGGCTGCTCAACATCCGCGGCCTCGTCGGTGGGAAGAGGGCGATCCTCCACCTGCCCGCGGAGATCGAGGAGCCGGTGCGCGACCTGCTGCGAGCCCACACCGCGCTCGCCCGCGCCGAGCTCGACGTGGAGTTCGTTCCCATGCTGCCCGGCGACGAGCGCCCGCTGGGCCACTCCCTGTTCGTGCGCGCCCTGCGCACGCACCACCCGGTGCCCTCGCTGGGCTATCAGTTCGTGCGGCGCGTCTCCAAGCTGCGCGCGGAGCACCTGGGCAAGGCCCCGGAGGAGATCGCCCGGCTGCGCAAGCAGGGAGTCGCTGGGCTCTTCGAGGAGCACGAGCGGCTGGAGCTGGCCTACGTGACCGACACCCTCTCTCGGGTGCTGGAGACCAGTCCCTCGCTGTTGGAGAGTCGGGTGCTGGTGATCGAGTGCAGCTTCGTGGACTCCACTCGAAGCGTCGAGGACGCGCGCCGCAAGTTCCACCTCCACCTCGACGAGCTGGTGGCGCTGGCGCCGAGCTTCCAGAACGAGGCGGTGGTGCTGATGCACTTCGGCCAGGGCACCTCGCCCGAGCGGGTGCGCGAGGAGGTGCAGGCCCGCCTGCCTGCGGGGCTGCGCGAGCGCGTGGTGATCTTCGCCCCGGAGGGCGATCGCTGGTTCGGCTGAGTCGACAGGAGGGGAAATATCCATTGAGCACGAAGGCAGAAGATCGACCGGTCTCCCTCTCCGCGGAGCTTCACGGCGCGTGGCTGCAACCGGCAGGCGCGTGGGACGGGCGCACCGTGCTGTTCCTGCACGGCTTCGCCGATGCGATGGACTCCGTCGGGGGGCTCACGAAGCGCCTCGCCGGGGTGCTGGCCGAGCAGGGCATCGCCAGCCTCCGCATCAACTTCCGAGGCGAGGGGGACTACGAGCGAACGGACATCGAGTCGACCCTCGACACGAGGATCGCCGACACGGAGCAGGCCTGCGCCTGGCTCGCGAGGCAGCCCGGCGTCGCGGCCGATCGCCTCGGCGTGGTGGGCTGGAGCCTCGGGGCGACGACGGCGATCGTGGTGGGCGCGGCGCACCCGACGTGGTTTCGCACGATGGCCGTGTGGGCGAGCCCCACGGGCGACCAGTGGGCCGCGATGACGGCGAGCGCGACCGCCCAGAAGGCGCTGCGAGAGGGCCAGGCCTCGGAGGAGTGGACCGGCTGGAAGACGATCACGACGAAGCGGGCGTTCTACGAGAGCTTCCGCGGCGTGAACATCGACGCCTCGCTCGCGAAGTACCCCGGCGCCTTCCTCTCGCTGCGCGGCTCGCTCGACCACTTCACGGCGAACGAGGCGGACTTCCTCAACCGAGCGCCGGGGCTCCCGAGGGAGTCGGTGATCATCGGCGGGGCGAGCCACATCTTCAACGTCTTCGAGCCCGGGAGCGGCCATCCAGCGCGCGTGGTGGGCGTCACCTCCGACTGGCTGCAACGCACGCTGTGAAGGGCATAAGGGGGCACACGCCTCGGCCGCCCGCCCCGTCACATCCCCTGCGCTACCGCCTGCGACGCCGCCGACGCGCCGCGAGCGCGACCGCCGCCAGGACCATGGAGCCCGGCGCACCCCTCCCAGCGCCCTGCGTGCGGCAGCCACACGAGCCCGTGAGCGCGCCCGCGTCCTCCTCGCCGCCATCCACCGAAGGGTCGCCCGCGTCCTCCGTCCCGACATCGCTCGCCCCGACATCGCTCGCCCCGACATCGCTCGCCCCGACATCGCTCGCCCCG
>CBIHPK010000126.1:0-25053 GCA_966211675.1 uncultured Myxococcaceae bacterium | reverse complement strand
GGCGGGGGCCGCGGGGGGCGGGGGGGGGGGCCCCCCCGGGGCCCGGGCGGGCCCACCCCCCCCCGGGGGGGCGGGGGGGGGGGGGGGGGGGGGCGCGCACTGGCACGCGCCGAAGGTGCCGTCCGACTGGCAGGTCTGGGCGCCCGTCACCCCCGTGGTGCAGGTGCACGGGTTGCTCGCGCCCGTGACGCAGGTCGAGGCGCGGTTGCGTTCGCAGCCGAGACCCAGGAGGAGAACAACCGCGAGCGCGAGGGATGCCTTCATGCCGCGCAGGCTACCGCAGGTGCCCCGGCGATGCAGACCATCTCCGACCGCGACGTTCAGCGCCTCGGAGCGCGGCCCCGCAATCGCGCTAGAGTGCCCGCCGCCCCGATCATGCCCCGCGCGGAAGCCACCACAGCCCGACCGCCTCCGCCCGGACTCTTCGCCGACGTCGCCTCGCAGGACGAGCTCGAGGCCCTCACCGCCCACATGGCCTCGCTCGGCTGGGAGCGCTGGGCCTGGTGCGTGGGCTTCCTCTTCGACCTCTTCGCCCTGTGGGTCATCTGGCCCGAGGCCTCGTGGCCCCTGGTGCTCGTCAGCCGGGCGCTCGGCGTCCCGCTCCAGCCCCTGCTCTCGTGGCTCGCCCGCAGCAAGCGCCCATCGGTCCCGGCGGTGGGCTACCTCACGCTGCTCTACACCGTGGTCACCGTCGCCCTCATGGGCATTCCCGCCATCGAGTTCGGCGGGCTCACCAGCCCCTACGTCTTCTCGCTGGTGGCCTTCGCCATGGCCTCGCCGCTGGTCGCGGAGATCCGCCGCTCTCGCCTCCTCGCCCTCTTCGCCTCGTGGTTCGTCACCTGGACCGCGCTGCTCGCCATCGCCTCCCTCACCCACCCGGCCATCGCGAGGCAGTGGCACGACACGCCCTCGGTCACGCTCTACCTGGGCCAGTGGCTCTTCCTCGCGCTCATCTACGTCGCGGGCATGCAGGCCACGCTGGAGATCGCCGCGCTCCGCCGAGAGCTGCGCGAGGCCCGCCGGCTCGCGGGCTACCGGCTGCAGGCTCGCCTCGGCGCCGGAGGGATGAACGAGGTGTGGCTCGCCTGGGACGACGCGCACGAGCGCGACGTGGCGCTGAAGATCCTGCACGACCGCCCCTCCGAGGCGGCGGCCTCGCGCTTCGAGCGGGAGGCCGAGGCGCTGCGGGCGCTCTCCTCTCCTCACACGGTGCGGGTGCTGGACTTCGGCGCCAGCGACGACGGCGTGCGCTTCCTGGCGATGGAGCGCCTGGTGGGCATCGACCTCGAGCACCTCATCCGGCAGGACGGACCGATGCCCGCCGCCCGCGCCGTGCACCTCGCGCGGCAGGCGTGCAGCTCCCTCGGCGAGGCCCACCGAGCGGGTATCGTGCACCGCGACGTGAAGCCCTCCAACCTCTTCCTGGGCACCAGCGATCGCGGCGACCACCTCACGGTGATCGACTTCGGCATCGCCCGCCGGGTGGGCGTGCAGGAGCCCCGGCTCACCGCGGTCGGCGACGCCATCGGGACGCCCCACTTCATCGCCCCGGAGTCCCTTCTGGGCGACGACTCGGACGCGCGCGGCGACCTCTACGGCCTCGGCGCCACGCTCTTCTTCCTGCTCACCGGGACGCGCCCCTTCGAGGGCCTCACGGGCCTCGCGCTGGTCGGGGCCGTGAGCGGCGCCACGCCCGACCCGCCCTCCTCCCGCGCCCCGGGCGTCTCCCGCGCCCTCGACGCCGTCGTGCTCCGCTGCCTCGCCTCCGCCCCGGAGGACCGCTTCGCCGACATGGCCGCCCTCGACGCCGCCCTCGCCGCGCTCGACCTCAGCTGGACCGCCGAGGAGGCCGCCGCCTGCCACGCCCGCAGCGACCGCGCGGCGCCGATGCCGGGCCTGCACGACGAGCTCACGCGGCCCGAGCGCCGGCCCTCCGCGCGACCGGGGCTGCGCGTGGTCTCCGACCGCCCGCCGCCGACCACCCCGAGACCATGAGCACCCTCTCCGACAAGGCCCGACGCATCGAGGCGATCCTCGACGAGATCCATCCCGCCCCGGCGATCCCGCTCGACCACGCCGACCCGTTCACGCTGCTGGTGGCGGTCGCCCTCTCCGCGCAGACCACGGACAAGAAGGTCAACCAGGTGACCCCCGCGCTCTTCGCCCGGGCGCCCACCCCGCAGGCCATGAGGGCGCTGTCCGTCGAGGAGATCCACGGGCTCATCCGCCAGGTGAACTTCGCGTCCACCAAGGCGAAGGCCCTGCGTCGCACGGCGGAGATCCTCTGCGACGAGCACGGGGGCGAGGTGCCCGCGAGCTTCGAGGCGCTGGTGGCGCTGCCCGGCGTCGGGAACAAGACCGCCAGCGTGGTGATGGGTCAGGCCTTCGGGGAGGAGACCTTCCCGGTGGACACGCACATCTTCCGGCTCGCTCACCGCTGGGGCCTGTCGAAGGGCCGCACGCCCGACGAGGTCTCCGCCGACCTCAAGCGCGTCTTCGCCCACTCCTCCTGGAACAAGCTCCACCTGCAGATCATCTACTTCGGCCGCTCGCACTGCCCGGCGCTGCGGCACGACCTCACGAAGTGTCCGATCTGCTCCTGGGCGGCCTCGAAGGCCCGCATCGCGGCGGAGTCCCGCGGCCTCACGAAGCCCGGCGCCGCGGCGAGGAAGAAGCGGTCGTCGCGGTCCGCTACCCCTTCGTGACGGCCATCGGGTAGGCGCAGTACAGCGTCGAGAACGACCCCGCGGGCCGGTGGTTGCCGCTGTTCTTCACGCCGCCGAAGGGGAGCCGGCTCGACGCGCCCACGGTGGGAGCGTTCCAGCTCAGGGCCCCCACGCGGAGCGCCCGCGCGGCGTGCTCGAAGGACGCCTCGCTCGCGGTCCACACGCCCGCGGTGAGCCCGTAGTCGGTGTCGTTGGCGACCTCGATGGCCTCGTCGAGGTCGTCGACCACGTACACCGCGAGGTCGGGACCGAAGGCCTCCTCTCGCTGATACGCGCTGTGCTTCTCGCGCCGCGCGACCACCCTCACCCTCGGCGTCACGTAGCACCCCCGGTGCGCTCGCTCCTCCCAGCTCACCGCCGCCTCCGCGGGGGCGATCACCGCGCGGGCGCCCTCCTCCTCGGCGATCCGCTGCAGCGCCTCGAACTTCTCCAGCGCCCTCGGCGACGCGAGCGGCCCGCAGAACGCCGCCGGGTCGAGCGGGTGCCCCACCACCAGCGCCGCCGCGCGGCGGGCCAGCTCCTCGATGAAGCGATCGGCGATGCCTCGCGTGACCACCAGCCGCGACGCGCAGGAGCAGCGCTGCCCGGTGGTGGCGAAGGCGCTCAGCACCACGTCCTCGGCGGCCTTCTCGAAGGGCGCGTCGTCGAGCACCACGGCGGCGTTCTTCCCGCCGAGCTCGAGCGCGAGCAGGCGCCCCGGGGTGCTCACGTTGACCCGGCGGAGCTTCTCCCCGACGCCGTAGGACCCGGTGAAGAGCACCCCGTCGACGCCCTGGTGACCGCCGAGCGCGGCGCCCACGACGCCGTCCCCCTGCACCAGGTTGAACACCCCTGGGGGGAGGCCCACGGACTCGATCGCCCTCGCATAGACGGCCGCGCACCCGGGCGTGATCTCGCTCGGCTTGAACACCACCGTGTTGCCCATGAGCAGCGCCGGGACGATGTGACCGTGCGGCAGGTGCAGCGGGAAGTTGAAGGGGCCCAGCACCGCCAGCACGCCGTGCGGCCGCCAGCGCCAGGAGAAGCGCGCGTCGAGGGTGGTGTCGCGCACGAGCCCGAGACCCTCGCCGAGGGTGATGTCCACCTTGGCGATCATGGCCTTCACCTCCGCGCGGGCCTCGCGGATGACCTTCCCCATCTCTCGGCTGATGGCGAGGGCGAGGGCGTTCTCGTGCTGCGCGATGGCGTCGCGGAGCCGCGTGAGGAACCCCATGCGCGCGTCGAGGCCGAGCGCGTCCCACGCGGGCTGCGCGGCGCGGGCGGAGGCGACGGCGTCGTCGACGTGCGAGAGCGCGAAGGCGTAGGGCGGCAGCGCGTCGTCGAGGTCGGCGGGCGCGGCGCGGGCCAGCACCCCATCGGGCGCCTCGACCGGGACCCAGGCGCCGCGACTGAAGGAGCCGCTGTCATCGGGGATCATGCGACCCCGGATGGTACTCCGACCCTCCGGCGTCACCAGACGATCGGAGCCTACGCGGGCTCGACGGGTGCAGCGGGCGCGGCGGCGGCCGCGAGGTGCTCGCGCACGTGGGGGAGGCAGAAGTTGGTGGGCTTGCCGCAGCGCTCGCAGGTGCACACGCGAAACTCCACCGTGCGGTCTTCGTCCGTGACGCCGCAGGTGGCGCACACCCGCTGCTTCGTCACGGCGGGCTCCTGCGCGGCGCGGTGCGCCTCGACCACGTGCGTGGCCTTGCGCTGCCTCGTGCGCAGCGCCTGCCAGAGCCCCGGACCGAAGAAGAGGAGGTAGTTGCTGAGGGCCACCAGGGGGAAGACCTTGCTCGCGCCGGGCAGCGTGGCGCAGCGCCAGGCGAGCAGCGCCACCTCCACGTACGCGAGCCACTTCAGCCGCATGGGGATCACCAGCAGCATCACCTGCCGGTCGGGGTCGAGGGTGGCGACGGCGAGCAGCAGCGAGAGCAGCAGGTACTCGTTGGTCGCCGGGACGCCGAAGCCCAGCGCGAGCGCCGCGGTGCCGGCGATGCCCACGAGCCAGTACGCGAGGTAGCGCACGCCGCCCCACTCGCGCTCCAGGTAGGAGCCCATCATGTGGGTCCACCAGAGGGCGAGCACGAGGAAGAGGGGCCTGGAGGTGGGCGGCAGCGCGACGAAGGTCACGAGCCGCCACACCTGGCCCTGGGCGACCTTCGCGGCGTCGAGCGAGATGTAGTCGAGGAAGCCGGGGCGGAGCTGATCGAGGAACCAGCTCAGCCCCTGGAGGCCGATGAGGCCGAGGGTGAGGTTCGGGGGGACGTGGCGCCCGAAGCGGCGATCGAGGCGATCGAGCCAGGAGGACATTCACAGTCCCCTTAGCACAGACCCGCTCTCAGTCTTCGTCGTCGTCGCGCCAGCTCTTCTCCTCGCGGTCGCGCCGACCGCTCGCGCCCGCCGTCGCGCCCGCGGCGCCCGGACGGCCGCGGCCATCGCCCTCGCCCTCCTTGCGCTTGCGCTGGTTGGCGAGGCCCGCGCGACCGCCCGGAGGCGACGGGGGACCGAAGTTGCTGCCCGGCGCGCTGCCGAAGGTGCGCGGGGGGGGACGCTCGCCGCCGGTGCCGGTGAAGCCGCCCGGGCCGCCGGCGCCCATCGGGGCCCCGGGGGTGCCCTTCGGGTGCGCGAGGTTGATGATCAGCCGACGGCTGCGGAGCTCGGCGTTCTTCAGCTGGTCGATGGCGGCGTTGGCGGCCTCGGCGGTCGCGAGCGTCACGAAGCCGAAGCCGCGCTTGCGGCCGTCCTGGTCGAGGGGCAGGTGCACTCGCGCCACGGGGCCGGCCCCGAGCTCGTTGAGCAGCACCTCGATCTCCTCCTGCGTCGCGTCGTACGGGAGGTTGCCCACGTAGAGCGTGCGGTCCGGCGCCGGACCACCGGCCATCTCGCGCCGCGGGCGATCTTCCCGAGGAGCCCCGTAGCCACCGCCCATCGGGGCGCCCATGCCGCCGCCCATGCCGCCGCCCATCGGGCGCTCGCCGCGCGCCGGGGGCTCGGCCTGGAAGGGACGCACCGAGATGGTGCGGCCGTCGACGATGCGACCGTCGAGCACCGAGCGGGCACGGTCGGCTTCCTCTTCGCTGCCCAGCCGGACGAAGGCGAACCCACGGGGGCGCCCGGACATCCGATCGCGGGGGAGCGTGAGCTCCGCAGACTGTGCTCCCGACTCGAGGAAGAGGCCGCGCAGATCCTCCTCCGTCACGCTGTCAGGCAAACCGGCCACAAACAGCTTACGCGCGTCTTCGTTCGACATCCGATGGTTCTCCAGAAACGCCTTTTATGGGGTCTTGTATTCGTCCGCGAGCGGATCGTTGATCGGTCTATTGGTTAGGGGGGTGCTGCCGCAGAGAGGAGGACCGCAGGTGCGACGGCTGCGCAGGATACGCGCCGCCCCGTCGCCGTCAACAGGCCCACCGCCTACCGCTTGCGCTTGATCGCCGCCGGTCGCTCGGTCTTCCGGGTCGCCGCCGCGGCCGCCACCTGATCGCGAACAACCCGCAGCTCGTCGCGCAGCGCCTCCACCTGATCGCGCAGCCGCCGCAGCTCCTCGGCCCCCTCGCGCGCCTGCAGCGACCGCAGCGCCTCGCGCGCCGCGCGCCGCACCCGGCCGTCGTCGGTCACCCGCAGCACCCGCGACACCGGCTCGACGGAGGCCGCGTCGCGCAGCCTCGCCAGCGCCCGCAGCACCTCCGGCTGCAGGTGCGGGTCGCGCTCCTCCAGCAGCTGCTCCAGCGCCTCGCGCACCTCGCGCCGGTCGTCGCCGAGCTCCGCCAGCGCGCCCACCGCCGCGCGCCTCGTCGAGGCCCCCACGCTCGGCGACGTGAGCGCCAGCAGCAGCGGGATCGCCCTCACGTCGCGCAGCGCCCCGAGGCCCTCCACCGCCCCGATGCGCACCACGTCGCGCCAGCTCTCCCTCGCCAGCGCGCCCACCAGCGCGTCGTAGGCCGTCGGCCGCCGGGTGCGCCCCGCGGAGCGCGCCAGCTCCGACTCCACCAGCCAGCTCGCGTCGCCGGCCTTCAGCTTGCCCACCAGCAGCGCCGCCGCCGCGTCGGTGCGAAACTCCCCGAGCGCCCTCGCCACCGCGCGGCGCACCTTCGGGTGCGGGTGCTCGATGGAGCGCGAGAGCGCCTCCCACGCCGCCCTCCCTCGCAGCTCGCCCAGCGCCCGCGCGGCCTCCGCCGACACGCCCCAGAAGGCGTCCTCGCGCAGCGCCCGCTCCAGCGCCGCGACGGTGACCTCGTCGTCGTGCTTCGCCAGCGAGGCCGCCGCGCGCCACCGCACCAGCGCCCCCGGGTCGCCCGCGAGGGCCTCGCGCAGCATCGTCGCCGGGAGCCCGGAGGTGACCTTCGCCAGCAGCGCCCCGTCCGGGTCGACGCTCACCCACCGCGGCGCCGCCTCGCAGGGCAGCGCGAAGGAGCGCGAGCGGTCGTCGAGGGTGAGCGAGTGACGGCGTTCCTCGCCCGAGGCGTGGGTCACGGCGACGGTCACCGGCAGCGTGAAGCTCGGGGTCACCGCGTCGACGGCCTGCGTCTGCCGAAGCGCCACGTGCAGCAGCGACTCCTCCGCGTCGAAGCGCGCGTCGAACTCGATCTCCGGGTGCCCCGCCTGGAGGATCCACTGCTTGAAGAAGCCGCCGAGCGAGCGGCCCGAGGCGTCCTCCAGGGCGCGCTCGAGGTCGCGCGTCTCCACCGAGCGCCCTCGGTGGCGCGTCAGGTACTCCTTCACGCCCGCCCAGAACACCGCGTCTCCGAGCTCGCACCGCAGCATGTGGAGCACCCAAGCCCCCTTCTCGTAGAGGTGCCGGTCGAAGAGGTCGATGGGCGCGCCCCAGGTGGCGCACACCACCGGCCGGCGGTAGCGCGCGTCGTCCTCGCCGAAGTACGCGTCGGCGTGCTGCTTGAGGTTGTAGAGGTACGCGTCGCGGCCGTCTTTTCGCTCCACGTCGAGGTGCTCGAAGAAGGTCGCGAAGCCCTCGTTGAGCCAGGCCTGCGACCAGTCGTGGCAGGTGACCAGGTCGCCGAACCACTGGTGCGCGAGCTCGTGCGCGACGAGGTCGTCGGCGGTCGCGTCGAGGGCCGCGCGCTCGTCGAGCAGGCAGCGCTCGGTGAGCGTGCTGACGGAGGTGTTCTCCATGCCGCCGAAGGTGAAGTCGTGCACCGTCACCTGGTCGTACTTCGGCCACGGGTAGGCCACGCCGGTGAGGGCGCTGAAGTGCTCGATCATGTCCGGGGTGCGGCCGAGCGAGCGCCACCCGTCGGCCTCGCGACCGGGGTCGACGTAGAAGCGCACCGGCAGCGACGGGTCGCGCGTGGCGTCGAGCTCGGAGAAGGTCCCGGCGACCAGGGTGACGAGGTAGCTCGGGTGCGCGGTGGTCTGCTGCCAGCGCCAGAGCTCGGCGTCCGCGGAGCGGCGGGTGCGCTCGATGAGCGTGCCGTTGGAGAGCACGGTCCAGCCCGCGGGGGCGGTGACCAGCAGCTCCGTGGTCATGCGCATGTCCGGCGAGTCGTGGCAGGGAAACCAGTACCGGGCGTCCTCGTCCTGGCACTGCGACCACACCTGCTCCGGGCGCTCCGGGGCGTCGGCGTCCGGCGCGAGGAAGTAGAGGCCCCGCCGCGGACGGGCCCGGTAGCGCACCCGCACGACCCCGGAGGAGCGCGCGCCGAGGGTCACCTGCAGGGCCTCGCCGTCGTAGGCGAAGGGCAGCGGGGCGTCGCCCGCCGCGAGGGTCACGGACTCGACCTCGAAGGCGACCGCGTCGAGGAAGAGCACCCGGGCGTCCGGGTCGCGGCGAGCGAAGGTGAGCTCGGCGACGGCGGAGACCGAGCGGGAGGGCACCTCGAGGGCGATGTCGAGGCGGAGGTGCGTGAGGTCGAAGGGGCGCGCCCGGCGGAAGCGCTCCGGGTCCCCGGGCAGGGCGAAGGGCCGCGGGCCGCCGCCAGGATCCGCGGGAACGCGACCGCCACAACGATGTCCCCGACCGCACCCGCGATGGCCGTTCATGCGAGCCGTGGGAGGTACCGCGCGCCGGGCGATCGGGTCAACGCGCATCGGGGAGCCCGTTGCTTGACACCCCTCCGGGCGTCGGGGCACTGTCATTGCACAACCCGAAGAAGCATCGGTCACCCTCTCTCTCCAAGGATCGAGTCCAAACCCCTTCCATGGCCTCCGAAGCACGGGCGCAGAGCAGCTATCGAGTCACCGAACGCCTCGAGTCCGGCGGCATGGCGGAGGTCTTCCGGGGAGAGGCCACCAGCGTCGCGGGCTTCAAGAAGCAGGTCGCCATCAAGCGCGTCCTGCCGCACCTGGCGTCGAACGAGAAGTTCATCCGGATGTTCCTCGACGAGGCCCGGCTGAGCGCGAGGCTCTCGCACGCCAACATCGTGCAGGTGTTCGACATCGGCCGCGTCGAGAACACCTACTTCATCGTGATGGAGTTCATCGACGGGGTGAACCTCAAGCACCTCATCGAGAACCTCCGCAGCAAGCGTCAGCCCTTCCCCATCGCCCTCGCCTGCCACATCGCCATCAAGGTCTGCGAGGGGCTCCAGTACGCGCACCACCTGCACGACTCGGACAACCAGGACCTGCACATCGTCCACCGGGACATCTCGCCGCCCAACGTGCTGATCTCCCGGCAGGGCGAGGTGAAGATCGTGGACTTCGGCCTCGCCAAGGCCGCGCACTCCGTCGAGAAGACCGAGCCCGGGGTGGTGAAGGGGAAGTTCAGCTACCTCGCCCCGGAGACCGCCATGGGCCAGGAGGCCGACGCCCAGGCCGACATCTTCGCCGTCGGGATCATGCTCTGGGAGATGCTCGCCGGGCGGAAGCTCTTCCAGGGCGAGACCGACTACCAGACCGTGAAGATGGTGCAGCAGGCCGTGGTGCCGTCGCTGCGGTCCATCAACCCCGCGGTGCCCGCGGAGCTCGAGGACATCCTCGCGGTGGCCCTCGCCAAGGACAAGCGCGTCCGCTACGCCGACGCCGCCGCCTTCAGCGACGAGCTGCTCAACTTCATCTTCGGCAACAAGATGCGCGTCGGCTCGCAGGACCTCGCTCGCGTGGTCAACGAGGTCGTCGCCGAGCGCTCCAGGGGCGCCGCCACGCTCACCAAGAAGGACGGCTCGGTCATCGACCAGCTCATCCAGGAAGAGCTGCTGCGCTTCACCTCCCTCGACGACCCGCACAGCCCTTCGCCCGCGGAGAAGTCCGGCACCGCGGGCTCCAACCCCAACGCCGAGGGCGCGCGCCCGCTCGACGCGGGGGACTTCGAGAACGTCGGCGAGTGGGCCAGCGACCTGCTCGACGAGGGCCGCCCGAGCCGCGTGGGCATCTCCTGGGACTCACCCCTCGACGGCGTCGGCGCCAACGTCTCGACGCCGCCCGGCAACCTCGCCGACGAGCTCGAGGGCGACTCGCCGGACGCTCCCCCCTCCGACCGCCCCGAAGCCCTGAAGCCCCCGCTCACGCAGCCGACCTCGCTGGTGCGCAGCCAGTCGTACGCCCGGCTCGAGCAGCCCCCCGCGGTGGCGCCGGAGGGGAAGAAGTTCCCGGCGGCGCTGATGGCCATCGTGGCCATGCTCCTGCTGGTCGGGGTCGGCGTCGGGCTCTACGTCAAGGGCGTCTTCCCGCACTGAGGGGGACCTCTCCGCCGGGGAGGGGTCATTGGAGGATCGATGGGCTTTCAACGATTGCTCGACCGGCTTCGACCGCTCGCCCAGCACCTGAAGGCGCGGGCCCCGGAGCCCGACGCGGCGGAGGGCGTGAGCGGCTTCTCCGCGGGCTTCGACGCGCGACCGTGGCTCTCGCGCCTCGACCCGGCCTCGGCGCAGCTCTTCTGCGCGGTGTTCGAGGCCGGCTTCCTCATCGCGCAGGCCGACGGCCGCTTCGACCGCGCCGAGCGCTCGCACATGCGCCAGGCCCTGCTCGCCCTCTCGGACAACGCCATCCTCGCCGACGACGTCGACGCCATGCTGAGCGGGTTCACCGCGTCGCTGTCCCGCGACGGCGCCGCCGCGCGCTGCGAGGCCGTCGGCCGCGTGCTGCAGTCGCACCAGGTCGGCGAGGCGGGCGTGTACCTCGCCGCGGGCATCGCGTGCACCTCCGACGGGTTGAGCCAGGTCGAGCTGAAGACCCTGGAGACCCTCGCGCGCCACGCGGGCCTCGGCTTCGAGCGGCTGTCGACGCTGGTCGACGCCATCCGGGCCGACCTCGCGACGCCCGACTGAGCGGAGCCTCAGCGCGTGAGCTCGCTCCAGCGACCGTCGCGGTAGGAGAGGCGCACCGCGTGGGTGCGCGCGAGCTCCTCGAGGACCGACCGCGCCGCGGGCTCATCGAGCGCTCCGGGCCACACCTCGAAGGCGAGCAGGTGCTCCTCGCCGGTGTCGCGCGTGACGAAGTAGTCGAACATCACCCCGAGCGCGTCGGGGCGCAGCGCCTCGTCGCCCGCGACCGCGCCGCGGAGCCACAGGCAGTGGAAGAGCCGGCAGCTCGCCGGGCGCCCGGGGTGGATCCGGCAGCCCTCGGGGCCGACGTGCTCGCAGGCCCGGCGCGAGGGCTTGCGCAGCTCCGTCACGGCCATGACCGTGCAGCACACGGTGCAGTCGCCGCACTCCCTGGGGGCCATCGCGCCGGGGGAGCGCAGCCGCTCGAGGCGTACGAGGGTCACGCGGCCACCGGAGGGCGACGGGTCAGCGCTGGAGGTTCTGCGAGCCGAGGATGTTCGGGCAGATCTGGCCCGTGCGCGGGTGCAGCTGCCCCGGGTGACGGCGGCAGTAGTCGTCGTGGCGGCGCGACGAGCGGTGACCGGTCTCCTCGGGCTCGGGGGCCGTGGGCGCGGCCGGAGCCGCGGGCTGAGCGGCCGCGACCGGGGCTGGGGCCGTCGGGGCCACGCCCGGAGGGGCCGCCATGGCCGCGCCGGCGTCGGCCTCGGCGACCGCCGTCGGGACCAGCACCGCCGTGTTGGCGCTCGCGTCGGCGAGGGCGTTCTGCGCGTTCTGCAGGGCCTGACCGCCCTGCGCCGAGGCGTCGGCCGCGGCCGCCATCGCCGCGTTGGCCGCCGCCATCGCCGCGTTGGCCGCCGCGCCCGCGTCGGCCCACGCCGCCGCGTCATACGCGACCACGCCGGGGTTGGGCAGCGCCATGCCGCCGCCGTCGAGCGTCACCACGGTGGTGCCCGTCGGCGCGGCGCCCGAGTCGTGGTTGCGATCGGTGAACTTCTTGATGAGCTGACAGCCCATCAGGTTGCTGGCGAGGACGAGGGCGACGAGGTGACGGCTGGGAGCTTTCATCGCGCGGACGCTACCAGCGTCCGCGAGAGCGCATCAAGGGACCGGCGGGCGGTCTACCCGGGCGCCGGTCACGGGCAGCGATCGCCGGTCGGGGTCGAGCGGCACGCCCCCGAGCAGCAGTCGTTGCCGTTGATGCGGCAGCCGTTACCGCTGGCCTGGCATTGGCACATGCCCATGCCCGTCGACCCGCCGCCCGGGCGGATGCAGAGCATCGCCCCGCAGCAGTCGTTGGAGTAGAAGCACGACTCGCCGCCGCGGCGGCAGACGCAGACGCCGCCCGTGCACAGCACGCTCCCGGCGCACTCCGCGCCGGTCATGCAGGGCGTCGGCGGGTCGGTTGTCACCAGCGCAGGGCCGCGCGAGCAGGTGCTCTGCCCGCTCGGCTGCACGTTGCACGCGTAGCCGCCGCAGCAGGACCCGGCGTCGGTGTTGTCGCAGCGCTCGCCCGGGGCGAGGCATCCCGTCGTGAGGCAGCGCCCGTTGCGGCAGCTCAGGCCGTCGCAGCAGGCGTCGCTGGACGTACACGACTCCATCTCGCGGCTGCACGCGCAGGTACCCGTGGTGCCGCCGTCGGCGATGTTGCAGCGCGCCCCGCCGCAGCAGTCGAGGGTGCCCATGCAGACCTCGTTGTGGCGCCGGCACGCGCAGGTGCCGGTGCTCTGCCCCGAGGCGATGTTGCAGAGCATCTGCCCGCAGCAGTCGAGCGAGGTGGTGCACGAGCCCATCGCGGCGTGGCAGCAGAGCGTCCCGGCAGGCTCCGCCCCGCAGGAGTAGTCGCCGCAGCACGCCGTCGAGCCCTGGGTGCAGCTGCGCCCCGCGGCGATGCACATCCCGCCATCGCCGGTCGCGCCGTCGATGCGCGGGATGTCGAGGCCGGTGCCGCCGCCGTCCGAGCCGGTGCCGCCGTCCGCGGGCGCGCGCCGACACACGTTGCTCTGGCAGCTCAGGCCCGAGCAGCACTCGTTGTTCTCGCGGCAGCCGCTCCCCTCCGCGCGGCAGGCGCAGCGGCCGCTCTGGCAGAGCATGTGGCCGCAGCAGTCGATGTCCCGGGTGCACCCCTCGTTCTGCTGCACGCAGCAGAAGGTCGAGGTGATCTCCGTGCGGCACTGCGAGGGCGAGCAGCACGCCGCCCCGCTGCCGGGCGTGCAGGTCGAGCCCGGCGTCGCGCACATGGAGCACACGCCGCTGTTGCAGGTCATGCCGGTGCAGCAGTCGCCGTCCGCCGAGCAGCTCTGGCCCCGGGCGCGGCACTGGCACATGCCGCCCACGCAGGTCGCGCTGCCGCAGCAGTCCGCGCTCGCGGTGCAGCGCTGGCCCGCAGGCGAGCACGCGCAGCGGCCGCCGGTGCAGGCGAGGCCGTTGCAGCAGTCGCTCGCGCCGGTGCACGCCGAGCCCGCGGCGCTGCAGCAGTTGCCCATGGTGCCGCTGCCGTTGCAGCTCAGCGCCCCGCAGCAGCGCGGCCCGCCGGTCATGCACGACGCGCCTGCCATCCGGCACGCCTCGGCCATCGGGCGGCACTGGCCGCTCTGGCAGGTGTTGCCCGAGGTGCAGTCCGCGTCGCGGCTGCAGCCGCCGCCCGCCGCGTTGCGCTGGCAGGTGCCCGAGCGGCAGGAGAGCTCGCCGCAGCAGTCGGTGTCGACGCTGCACCGGCCCGTCTCGGCGCGGCAGCAGCGGTCGGAGCCGTGCGCGTCGGAGCACGTGGTGCCGGTCGCGCACGCGGGCATCGAGCCGGGCGTGCAGGCCGAGCCCGGCGGAAGCGGCGTCGTGCCGTTGGTGCACGCCGACCCGGTGCAGGCGAGCCCGGAGCAGCAGTCGCCGGTGGCCGAGCAGGCCGAGCCCGCGGAGCCGCAGCTGCGGCAGGTGCCGCCCACGCAGGAGAGCGAGGGGTTGGTGCAGCGGTCCATCGCGCAGCAGCGCTGGCCGTCGCCGCCGCAGACCGGCGTGGTGCTCGCCGCGCAGCGCCTCGTCATGGTGTTGCAGCTGAAGCCCGGGTCGCACGCCGCGGTGCCGCAGCACGCCTGGCCGTCGCCGCCGCAGGCCATCATTCCCATGCCCGGCTGGCATGAGCCGGAGGTGCAGGTGAGCCCGCTGTTGCACGCCGAGGTGCCGCAGCAGGGCTCGCTGTCGCCGCCGCACGCCCCCGCGGCGCCGCCGTCGACCCCCGGACCGACCCCGCCGTCGGTGCCCGGGGTGGGCGCGGCGCGGCAGGTTCCGCCCGAGCAGACCGCGCCCAGGTTGCACGCCGCCGAGCCGCAGCAGGCCTGGCCGATGGCGCCGCAGGCCCCCGGGGTGCCGCCGCCGGGCGTCATTCCTCCGCCGCCGCCGGGCATCGAGGCCGAGCAGCTCCCGCCGATGCACGACAGCCCGCTGTTGCAGGCCGTGCCGCCGCAGCAGGTCTCGCCGCTGCCGCCGCACGCGCCGCCGCCGCCGCCCGTGGGCATCGCGCAGCGAGCGCTGGTGCAGATGAGCCCGCTGTTGCAGGCCGTGCCGCCGCAGCAGGCCTCGCCGCTGTTGCCGCAGGGGGTCATCCCCGGCGCGGTGCCGCAGGTGCCGGCGTTGCACGCGAGGCCCGGGTTGCAGGCCGTCCCGCAGCACATCTGGCCGTCGCCGCCGCACGCCGCGGGGGCCGGGTTGCAGACCCCCGAGCCGTCGCAGGTGAGCCCGGCGTTGCACGAGCTGCCCGAGCAGCAGGGCTGCAGCCGGTCGCCGCACGCGGCGGGCATCTGGCAGGTGTCCGCGATGCACGCGAGCGTGCCCGTGCAGGTCGCGCCCGGGCAGCACGACTGGCCCGCGCCGCCGCAGGCCCCGCACATCCCGGCGTTGCAGGTGAAGCCCGCCTGGCAGACGTCGCTGGCGCAGCAGGCCTGGCCCATGGCGCCGCAGCCCGCGGCCGCGGCCATGCAGGTGCCGCCGCTGCAGGCGGTGCCCTCGCAGCAGTCGGCGCTGGTGTCGCAGCGGTCGCCCATGGCGTGACAGCAGCGGCCCATGGCGCACTGCATCCCGTCGCAGCACTCGCCCGCCCCGGCGCACGCCGCGGCGGGCAGCGAACAGCACGCCCCCTCGCGGCAGTCGAGGCCGCGCTCGCACGCGGTGCCGCCGCAGCAGCGCTGGCTGGCCTGGCCGCAGCGGCCGGGCTCCGGGGGCGAGTCGGGGTTGGGGCCGTCGAGGCTCTTGGCGAAGTCGTCGACGAAGGTCGAGTCGTCCGGGGCGGTCGCGTCCATCTCGGCGACCTGACCGCCGGCACAGGCCGCCAGACCCATCGCCAGCGCCATGAGCGCAGCGGAACGAAGCAGAAGTGTACGCATGGCGAAGGGCTCTCCGAGCGGGAGGTTGCCTCAGTCGTGCGGGTCAGGTCCAGTGCGGCGGGGGAAGCGCGGTGACGCGGGCCGCCGTCGAGCGACGGCGTTCCGTGGCAGGATCGGCGCGAGGCCAATGGCGCGACGAGGGATGAGGGCGATGAGGGCAGCGGTGGGTCTGGCGCTCGGGCTGATGGTGGCGAGCGAGGCGAGGGCCAACGGGCGCTTCCCCGCGGCGAACTACTTCGTCGCCGGGCCCGGCGCGCGCAACGACGTGCTGGCGCTGCGCACGACCTTCGGGCTGGTGCTCTCGCGCGACGGCGGACACTCGTGGGGATGGGTCTGCGAGGAGGCCTACCAGGCCATCGGCGCCAACGACCCGTCGCTCTCCATCGGCCCCGACGGAGCGCTGGTGATCGCGACCTTCGCGGGCCTCTCGGAGAGCGACGGGGCGTACTGCCGCTGGGCCCGGCCGACGGGCGCTCCCACGAGGGGATACGCCGACGTCACCAACACCTTCGACGGGCGCTCGATGGTCGCGCTCGCCGGCCCCACCGGGGACGACGCGCTGGTGCTCTCCTCCGACGGCGGCCGGAGCTGGACCGTCGGCGCGCGGCTCATGGGGTACTTCTCCGAGACCGCGGACGTGGCGCCCAACGACCCGATGCGGGTCTACGTGACGGCCTACGCGCGCGGGGGGCTGCCGGTGCTGCTGCGCAGCGACGACGGCGGGCGCTCGGTGCGCGAGGTCACCCGAGACTTCTCCGGGGCCCAGGGGATCTACCTCGCAGGGGTCGATCCGCGGCGGCCGGACGTGCTGTACGTGCGCGCCACCCGAGGGCTCGGGACGCTGCTCCTGAAGAGCGAGGACGGCGGGATGACCCTGCGGAGCATCGGCGAGTCGGCCTCGGAGATGGTGGGCTTCGCGCTCTCCGACGACGGCGAGACCGTGTGGACCGCGAGCACCAGCCGCGCGGAGGGCATCCAGCGCTCGGTGCGCGGCGGCCCGTGGACCCGCGTCGGCGGCGACGTCGGGGTGCAGTGCCTGCGCTACCACGCGGGGCTGCTCTTCGTGTGCGCCAACGAGGTCACCGACGGCTACTCGCTCGGCTGCTCTCGCGACGGCGGCGAGCACATCGACCCGCTGCTCTCGCTGCGTCGGCTCACCGGACCCTCCCCCTCCTGCGGCGCCGACACGCCCGTGGGCTCGACCTGCGCGCCCATCTGGGCGACCACCTCGGCGCCGCTCGGGAGCATCGACGCGAGCGCGCCTCGCGACCCGGTGTTCCATGACGCGGGCGCGGGAGAGGTTGGCGCGGCTGACGTGAGCGACGCGGGCGCGGACGAGCCGGAGGCCTCGCTCGACGCCGGGATGACCGGGCTCGACGCGGGCGCCGGCTCGGACGTCCCTGCGATGGCGGGCGACCTCGGTCCGCCCGACGCGCCCGTGCTCGACGCCCCCGGCTTCGACGCCCCCGTGTTCGACGCCGCCCGGGACGCGGCCCCGGTCGATGCCGGCTCGGCGCCCCCTCGCGACGGGTGCGACTGCCGCGTCGGTTCGGCCGCGGCTCCCCGGGGCGGCGCGGCGGCCCTGCTGGCGGCGCTCGGGATGATCGTCGCGTCCCCGCGGAGGCGTCGCCGGTTGCCGTCGCCGCCGCGGCGTTGATAGAGCTTCCTTCCCCCCTATGCGTGAGCGGTCCGTCCGAAGCCTGAGCCTCGTCGCCCTCTTCCTGGGGCTGCCTTCGTGTGTCGACGGCGGGCCTTCGGGCTACGACGCGGGCGTGGTGCACCCCGAGCGGCCGGCGCTCGATCGCGTCCCGGGCGAGACCTACTTCTGCGATCTCCCCGCTGCCGACGTGGCCCGAGCGGGCCTGCCCTTCGGCTTCTGCGTTCGTCGCTTCGCGCTCATCGCCGCGCCGCGGGTGCTCGCCTTCGCGCCCAACGGCGACCTCTTCGTCGCCTCGCCAGGAGTGCGCACCCCGGGCCTCGCTCCCCCGGGGACGGGGCAGATCGCGGTGCTCAGCGACGACGACCACGACGGCGTCGCGGAGGTGGCCGAGTTCGCCGGGGGTCTGCCCGACGTGCACGGGCTGCTCTTCACCGACGGTTGGCTCTACTACACCCGCACCAACGGGGTGTTTCGCGTCCCCTACGCGAGGGCCCAGCGGCGCATCGGCGCCACGGCGCCCGAGCAGGTCGCCTCGCTCGTCGGGCTCTCCCCCGCCGCGCGCTGGACCCACACCCTCGCCCGCTCCGCCGACGGCACCATCTACGTCTCGCAGGGCCAGTACCAGAGCTATACGTGCCCGAGTACTCCTCGCGAGGGCGCGGTGTTCCGGCTGCAGCCCGGGACCCTCGCGCCGGCGGTGGTCACCTCGGGGCTGCGCAACCCGCTCTACCTCCGCTGCGACCCGGCCGGCGCGGAGTGCTACGCCGCCGAGCTCTCCGACGACTCGTGGGACCCTTCCACCGGCACCCGAGGGCGAGAGAAGCTGGTGCGCCTCGGGGCCGGCGGCGACTACGGCTACCCCTGCTGCGCCGGGCAGAACGACCTCGCGCCGCCCGGCCGAAGCCGCAGCGCCAGCTGCGCGGGGGTGGCCGCGGAGCTCACCGCGTGGCCCCTGCACGACACGCCCTTCGGCATCGACTTCGAGCGCGGCCGCTGGCCCGAGCCGTGGCGCACCGGGGTCTTCGTCGGCCTGCATGGCGCCTTCCAGAGCTGGGAGAACACCAAGGTCATCTGGAGCCCGCTCGACGCGAGCGGCCGGCCGACGGGTCAGTGGCAGGACTTCATCACGGGCTGGGGGCGCAGCGAGCGGGGCGTCGTCGGGCGCATCACCGACGTGACCTTCGCTCGCGACGGGCGCCTCTTCTTCAGCGACGACCAGGGCGGCGGCGTCTACTGGGTCGCGCCGGAGGGCATGGCCGCCCCGACGCGCTGACCCATCACCCCGCCCACGCCCGCAGCGCGGCGTGCTCGGGCACCGCCGACCGCATCGTCTCCCGCGCCGCCGCGTCGTCCACCCTCGCCGCGCTCGCCTCCACCCACGCCAACGCCTCGGCCGCCGCCGCGCGCGCCTCCGCCCCCCGCCCCGCGGCGCCCAGCGCCTCGACCCACGCGATCCACACCTGCCCCTCGCCCTCGTCGAGCCCCGCGCCCGCGGCCACCGCCCTCGCCTCCGCCGCCCTCGTCAGCGCCTCGTCGCTGCGCCCCTGCGCCGCCAGCGCCCGCGCCCACGCCGCGCTCGCCAGCGCCCTCCGCGGCGTCCCCACGTCGCCCAGCGCGTAGGCCCGCGCGGCCTCCTCCGCGGCCTCCGCCCACCGCCCCGCGGCCAGCAGCGCCCGCGCCCGAACCGTGCGCGTCGCCGCCTCCATGCGCGTCGCCCCGAAGCGCACGTGCGCCGCCAGGGCCTCGTCCGCCAGCGCCAGGGCGCCCGGCGCGTCGCCGCCCCCGAGGCGCGCGTCCGCGAGGTTCTGCGTGATGTCCGCGGCCAGCGAGCTCAGCCCCAGCGCGTCGGCCTCGACCGCGGCCTCCCGCAGCGACGCCTCCGCCAGCGCGTACTGCCCCAGCGTCGCCCTCGCGAAGGCCGCGTTGGTGCGCGCCGAGCACGCGCCGCGCAGGTCGCCGATGCGCGCGTGCTCCAGGGCGCTCCGCTCCAGGCCCACAGCGCAGCCGTACGCGTCGCCCGCCACCATCGCCGCGAAGCCCTGCGCCGCCAGCGTCCGCGCGGCCACCTGCGCGTCGCCCGCCATCACCTCCGCGGTCACGTGCGCGGCCAGCCACGCCATCGACGGACCCGCCTCCGCGGGCGTCGTCATCACCGTCTGCATCGCCGCGCGCGCCACCGCGATCGCGTGCTCCGAGAGCGTCTCCGCGCGCACCGGCAGCGCCAGCAGCTGCGCTCCCCACCCGAGCAGCAGCGCCCGGTCGCCCAGCATGCCCGCGAGCGTGAGCAGCTCCGCGCACGCCAGCAGCCCCGGCCCGCTCGACAGCGACAGCGCGCCCACCGCCGAGCGCGCCGCCTCCAGGGCGCCGGACAGGTCGCCGCGCCACTTGCGCGCCGCTGCCTCCACGCTGCGCAGCGCCCCGAAGGCCTCCGCCGCCGCGCCCGCCGCCACGCCCTCGTCCACCGCGCGCAGGGCGCCCGGCAGGTCGTTGGCGTCGAGGCTCCGCTCCGCCGCGCGCACCAGCCACGGGACCGCCTCCACCGACGCCCCGCCTCGCAGCAGGTGCGTCGCCACCACCCGGGCGTCGCGCTCGCCCGCGGCGATGAGCCAGCGGGCCGCGTGCGCGTGGCCCCGGGCCCGGTCGATGGGCGTGAGCGTCTCGTAGGTCACCTCGCCCAGCAGCGCGCTGCGCAGCGACCACTCGGGCTCGTCGGGGAAGCGCGACGCCGCGCTCGGGCTCACCACGCCCACGCGCTCCAGCCGGGCGAGCGCCGCGTCGAGCTGCGCCTCCGCCTCGCCCACCATCGCCGCCACCGCCCCGCGCCAGAACACCGGGCCCAGCACGCTCGCCGCCCGCAGCGTGCGCCGCTGCGCGCCGTCGAGCGCCGCCAGCCGCGCGTGCAGCAGCGCCCGCACCGTCGAGGGCGCCTCCGGGAGCGCGCCGTCGCGGGCCACGCGGGCGAGCTCCTCCAGCACCGTGGGGTGGCCCGACGAGCGCTCGACCAGCGCGGCCACCACCGTCGCGTCCGCGTCGCCGAGCAGCGCCTTCGCCAGTCGCTCGGACTCCGGCGCGGACAGCGGACCGAGCGCGACCTGCACCGTGGCGAGCTCCGCCAGCGCGTCGTCCGCGGCGCCGGTCTCGCGGCGCAGGCCCAGCACGAAGAGCGGAGCGCTCACCCGGCGCAGCACGAGCGCGAGCAGGTCGACGGAGCCCGGGTCGGCGTCGTGCAGGTCGTCGAGCAGCAGCACCAGCGGGCCGCGGGCGCAGCGGGCGCCGATCCAGCGCACCCACGCCGCGCGCAGGCGGGCGGCCATGAGGGCGCGGTCGCGCTCCGCGGCGACGAGCGAAGGGAGCTCGACCGGGCTCAGGCCCGCGAGGCGCGCGACCAGCTCCACGAGGTCGTCGTCCGCCGCGGCGCCGAGGTCGTCGCGGGCCATCGCCCGGAGCCGCGTGGAGAGCGTCGGCCCGTCGCCCCCCGCGGAGGCCCGCAGCACCGCCGCGACGAGGCCGAAGGCCGTGCGCTCGGCCCGCGCTCGCAGCACCGTGACGTCGCCCGCGAGGCGCTCGGCCCACGCGTCCGCGAGGCGGGTCTTCCCCATGCCCGCGGGGGCGGTGACGAGCGCGACCGCGGGGCGGCGGCGGTCGAAGCAGTCGTCGAGCGCGACGCCGAGCAGCCCGAGCTCGCGGCGTCGGCCGACGAAGGGCGCGGTGACCAGCGTGCCCGTCGGGTCGCGCGCGGCGTGCGCGAGCGTGGCGTCGAGGTCCGACGGGAGCGCCTCCTCGAAGCTGAGCGCCGCCGTCGCCGGGCGCCGCGAGGCTTCGGTCAGGGTGAGCGACTGCGCGAGGGCGGCGATGGCGGCCCCGGGCGCGGCGCCGTCGCGGGGGCGCCCGGCGGGGTCCGGGGCGAGCATTGCGTAGACGAGCGCGGCGAGGGCGGGCGGCGCCGTCGGATCGACGGAGAGCACCGCCGGGGCGCGGGTGTGGAGGGCGTGCGCGACGATCTCCAGCGCGGTGGCCCCGCCGAAGGCGTCGCGCCCGGTGGCGGCCGCGAAGAGCACGCAGCCCAGCGAGAACACGTCGCTAGGCGGGCCCGCTCGGCGCGGGTCGCGCACCTGCTCGGGGGCCATGTAGCCGGGCGTCCCGACGAGGACCCCGGTCGCGGTCAGCCCGGCGGCGTCGGGGCCGCTGCGGGCGATGCCGAGGTCGAGCAGCGTCGCGCGCCGCGGATCGCCGTCCACCAGCAGCACGTTGGAGGGCTTCACGTCGCGGTGCGTGACGCCGACCGAGTGCAGGTACGCGAGCGCATCGGCCACCGCGCGTCCCATGGAGAGCGCCTCGGAGACCGAGAGGGGGCTGCGCCTCAGGCGCTCGGCCAGGGTCTCGCCGTCGAGCCACTGCATGGCGATCCAGGCGCGGCCGTCCGGGAGCACGCCCGCGTCGGCGACGGCGACGAGGCCTGGGTGCGAGAGCGCCGCGAGGAGCTGCACCTCGCGCTGAGCCCGCAGCCCGTCGGCGCCCGCGGAGAGGACCTTTACCGCCCGGAGTATTCCCGTGGCGAGCTCGCGGGCGCGGTAGACCACGGACATCCCTCCGACGCCCGCGACGGGCCCGGCCGCGTAGCGATCGCTCAGGGCCTCGGGGAAGGGCGCGGTCTCCGGCACGATGGCACCGTCGTATCAGATATGCCCCGCTGGGGTTCAGTCGCCGGGCGCGGCATTCGGGCACCGGTTCCGGGTGCAACCCCGGCGCTTCACCCTATACTCCGCGGCGATGCGCCCAAGCTGGAACCGTCCCTGGAAGGCAGCCCTGCTGCTCGTCGCCTGCGCCCTCGCCTCGGTCATCACGGTCACCCGCCACGGTGGCCTGCTGGGCCTCGGCGGCTCCCGCGCGCTGCTCGCGCAGCCGCGGCGCGAGCGAGCCCGCGACCCCAACTTCGACCTGGCGCGCATGAGCGTGCTCCGGCACGTGCTGCTGGAGATCAACAACAACTACGTCGACCCGGGGCGCGTGCACCCGCGCGAGATGCTGCTGAAGGGCCTCGACGCCATCCAGCGCAGCGTCGCCCAGGTGCTGGTGCTCCACGAGGACAACGCCCCCACGCTCACCGTGCGGGTCGACACGCACGAGCAGACCTTCGACCTCGCGGGCGTCAACGCGCCGTGGGACCTCGAGGCCCGCTGGCGCGAGATCTTCACCTTCCTCCAGACCCACCTGCGCGGCACCGACGTCAACCTCCAGGACGTGGAGTACATCGCCGCCAACGGGATGCTCCGCACCCTCGATCCGCACTCGGTGGTGCTCACGCCCGAGCAGTTCCACGAGATGCAGATCCAGACCGGCGGCCACTTCGGCGGGCTCGGCATCGTGATCTCCATCCGCGACGGGCTGCTCACGGTGATGAACCCGATGCCCGAGACCCCCGCCTCGCGCGCGGGCCTGCACCGCTACGACCGCATCGTGAAGATCAACGAGGAGAGCACGACCAACATGTCCCTCTCCGAGGCCGTCAACCGCCTCCGCGGCCCCGAGCGCACCCCCGTCAGCATCTGGGTGACCCGCGCGGGCGCGGGCGGCTGGGCCCAGCCCCGGCGCTTCGACCTCGTGCGCGCGCAGATCACCGTGCGCTCCGTCGACCACCGGCTGATGGCCAACGGCGTCGGGTACGCCCGCATCAAGAGCTTCAGCGAGACCACCGGCGAGGAGCTCACCCGCGCCCTGCGCCAGATGCGCGAGCAGGGCATGCGCTCGCTCGTGCTCGACATGCGCGGCAACCCCGGCGGGCTGCTGGAGCAGGCCGTGGCCGTGGCGGACCTCTTCCTCCAGGACGGCACCATCGTCGTGACCGCGGGCAACCGCCGCGAGGAGCGCGAGGAGCGCGGCGCCGAGGGCCCCGGCACGGAGCCCGACTACCCCCTGGCGGTGCTCATCGACGGCGGCTCGGCCAGCGCCAGCGAGATCGTCGCGGGCGCCCTCAAGAACCACAACCGCGCGGTCATCATCGGCGGCACCTCCTTCGGCAAGGGGAGCGTGCAGACGATCCGCAACCTGCCCGACGGCGGCGCGCTCAAGATCACCATCGCGCAGTACCTCACGCCGGGCGACGTCTCCATCCAGGGCGTCGGCATCACGCCGGACATCGAGCTGCTGCCGATGACCGTCGACCCGCTCGACATGGACCTCGACGCGGACAAGCTCTTCCCGCGCGAGTCCGACCTGTCGGCGCACCTCACCAACACGCACGCGCACAACGGCGACCACCCCGCGGAGACGGTCCGGTACTACTTCCCCGCGGAGGAGCGCGAGCAGCTGCGGCTGCGCGGCGCCGACGACGTCGCCGACGACGGCTTCCGCGAGGACTTCTCCATCCGCTTCGTGCGCGACCTGCTCACCGCCGCGCCGCGCCCCGGCCGCCGCGAGCTCATCGCCGACGCGCGCCCGCTGCTCGACCGCACCCGCGCCGAGCAGGTGGCCTTCGTCGCCCGCGCGCTGCAGGCGCTTCGCGTCGACTGGGAGGAGGGCACCGACGCCGGGGGAACGCCCAACGTCGAGGTCACCATGCGCACCTCGCGGCCGGAGAACACCGCCGCGCCGGGGGAGGCCTTCGACCTCACGGTGACGGTCACCAACCGCGGCACGACTCCCCTCTTCCGGCTGCGCGCCAACACCAAGAGCGACAACCCGATGTTCGAGAACCGGGAGTTCGTCTTCGGACGCGTGAACCCCGGCGAGACCCGCACCTGGACCTCGCCGCTCGGGCTCTGCGAGTTCGAGGGCTTCCGCCCGGGCAGCAGCTCGCTCCCGGCGCCGGGCACCCGCAAGGTGTGCCTCGTGCCGCGCGCGGCCCTCTCGCGCACCGACGGCATCCGGCTGGAGTGGTCCGAGTCGCACGGGCACGTGCCCCCCGCGGAGGCCGTCGCGCCGCTGCGGGCCTCCATCCGGGGCCTCGAGCGCCCGGTGTTCGCGTACGGCTGGCAGTTCGCCGAGCAGCGCGGCGGCGGCAACGGCGACGGGCGCATCCAGCGCGGCGAGCGCATGACGATGTTCCTGACGCTGCGAAACGTCGGGCGCGGCCGCACCTTCGTCGCGCGCGCCAACCTCAAGAACATGTCCGGCGCCGGGGTGCTGCTGCACGACGCGCGCTTCGACATCAACAACATGATGCCCGGCGAGGAGCGCCGCGTGGCGTTCACCTTCGACGTGGCGCAGACCTTCCGCGAGGAGGAGCTCAAGCTCGAGCTCGTCGTCGAGGACGAGGACCTCCGCGAGGTCACCTCGCAGAAGCTGCGGGTGCCCATCGCCCCGGCTGGCGCTCCGGTCACGCCCGCCTCCGGCACCTTCGTGGCCGCGGCGGACCTCGAGCTGCGCGAGTCACCCGCCAGCGACGCGCGGGTGATCCTGCGCGCCCCGGCCGGGTCGGCGTTCCCGATCACGGCGCAGTCGGGCGAGTGGGCGCGGGTCGACGCGATCGACGGCCGGCCGGGCTGGGCGCCCCGCGCTCAGGGCAACGGCGCCCGCTCGGTGGCCCCGCGGTCGCTCACCTTCGTGCTGCACAACTCGCCCCCGCTCATCGAGACCGACGGCTCCGTCGGGCTCGCCGTGCGCGGCCCCTCGGTCAACCTCCAGGGCACCGCCACGGACGAGAACCGCGTCCTCGACCTCTACATCTTCGTCGGCCCCCACAAGGTCTTCTACCAGTCCAACCGCGACGCGGCGGACCCGCACCGGATGACCTTCAACGCGCCGCTCCCGCTGCGGCCGGGCGCCAACATCGTCTCGGTGGTGGCGCGCGAGGGCGACGACGTCGCCGCGCGGCGGACGTACATCATCCGCCGCGACGGCCCCAACGGCGAGCTGCTGGTCACCCCGCGGCACGGCGACGGCGACGACGACGACGACGAGGAGTGAGGCGACCGCCCGTGAGCGCCCTCGCGCGTCCGAAGACCCTCGGGGCGCTCGTGCTGGTCGCCGCGGGCGGCGCCGCGGGCGCGTGGCTGGCCGGCCGGGGCCTCGGCGTGCCGGGCGCCCTGGTCGCCACCGTGGGCGGGGCGCTCGCCACGATGCTGGCCGCGCAGTCGGCCACGGAGGTGCTGCTGCTG
>CBIHPK010000125.1:0-25079 GCA_966211675.1 uncultured Myxococcaceae bacterium | reverse complement strand
TCGGCCCCGAGCATCGCGAAGGAGGTGAAGAGACGGATGAGCGAGAAGCCACCTGGGTGCATGCGTTGACCTGCGTAGGAGGGAGGAAGGGTTCGAGCGCGGAGGCTCACCGGCCGTCGTTAACGCGACGACGCTGTCATTGCAACAGAGTTACGTCAAGGCGCCGATCACCGGGGGATGTGGTGCTCGCGGGTGCGCTCGTCGTCGAGGGGATCGGGGCCGTGGGCGTGCGGCTCCGTCTTCTTTCCGAAGAGCCCGTCGAGGGCGCGGAAGGGCCAGGTCATGGCGTGGCCGACGGCCGCGATGCGGCGCGAGTGCGAGAGGTCGTCGAAGAAGGAGTAGACGACCGGGGTCGCGATGAGGGTCAGGACGAGCGAGAGCGTCTGGCCGCCGATGATGACCGAGCTCATGGCGCGGTTGGTGCCGGAGCCCGCGCCGCTGGAGATGGCCAGCGGGATCATGCCCGCCACGAAGGCCACGGTGGTCATGAGGATGGGCCGCAGGCGGTCGCGGTTGGCGATCATGACCGCGTCGGCGCGGCCGAGGCCGTGGCGGCGCAGGTCGCGCATGTGGTCCACCTGGAGGATGGAGTTCTTCTTCACGATGCCGAAGAGCACCAGGATGCCGAGCGTGGAGAAGATGTTCATCGACTGGCGCAGGGCCACCAGCGAGAAGAGCGCGAAGGGCACCGAGAGCGGCAGCGCCATGAGGATGGTGACCGGGTGGATCCAGCTCTCGAACTGGGCCGCGAGCACCAGGTACATGAACACCAGCGACAGGATGAACGCGAGCGCGAAGCTCTGGCCCGCGCGGCCGAGCTCCTTCGAGCGGCCCGCGAGGTCGGCGGTGAAGCCGGGGTCCATGTGCAGCTCGTCGCGCGCGGCGTTGAACTGCGCGATCACCGCCGCCTCGGAGGTGCCCGGGGTGACGTTGGCGTAGACGGTCACGATGCGCTGCCGAGCGAGGCGCTGGATCGACGCGGGCCCCACGGCGGGGCCGATCTCGACCACGTCCGAGAGCCGCACGCTGCGCCCGGGGACCTGCGTCGGGATGGTCATCTGCTCGATGGCCGCGGTGGTGATGCGGGCGTCCTCCGCGGCGCGGATCCACACCTCGTACTGCTCGCCGCCCTGGTTGAAGTTCGACACCTGCACGCCGCCCACCAGCATCCGAAGGGTGCTGGCGATGTCGAGCGCGCTCACGCCGAGGTCCGCCGCGCGGGCGCGGTTGATGCGCACCCGCAGCTCGGGCTTGCCGGTGACCAGGGTGGTGTCCGCGTCGACGACGCCGGGGAGGTTGCGCACCCGCTGCAGCATCCGCTGCGAGTACTCGCCGAGGCGGTCGAGGTCCGGGCCCTTGAGCACGTACTGGATCGCCGCGCTGTCCGCCGCGGTGCCGCCGCCGAAGGCGTTGACCGGGGCCACGGCGACGCGCAGGTGCTCCGCCGCGAAGTGCGGCAGCACCTGGTTGCGCACGCGGCCCATCATCACCTGCTGGTTGTCGGCGCGGCGGTTGGCGGGCACGAGGCGCACGAAGAGCGAGGCCTGGTTGCTGCCGCGGCCGCTCGGGTCGCCCTTGGGCGAGCCCACCGTGGCCACCGTGAGCAGCACGCCAGGCAGCTGGCGGATCTCCCGGGCGATGCGCTCGGTCACGATCTGCGTCTGCGCGAGGGACATGCCCTCCGGCGCGCGGATCTGCACGTCGAAGCGCGACTCGTCATCGAGCGGGAGGAAGTTCTTCTGCACCGCCTTGCCGAGCGGCACCGTGGAGATGAACACCGCCAGCATCACGATGCCCACCACCCAGCGGTGCGTCATCGCGAGCGAGAGGGTGCGCAGGTAGATCTTCTCGACGGCGCCGTACACGCCGCCGGTGCTGTGCATGCTCGTGGCGTGCGCGGCCGGGAGCACCCGGGTGCCGGCGGCCCACTCGCGGTAGCCGAGGTTCTCCTCGTGCCGGGGCTCCGCGGCGGGGTCGGAGAACTCCGCGTCGACGGCCTCCTCGTGCTCCTTCTTGTGGTGCTCCGGGGGGTGCGGGTGCGCCTTGCCCGAGGGCTTGAGCCAGCGGGACGAGAGCATCGGGGTGAGCGTGAAGGACACGAGCAGCGACACCGCGATGGCGAAGCTCATGGTGAAGCCGAAGGACTTCATGAAGCGCCCCACGATGCCGCCCATGAACGCCACCGGGAGGAACACCGCGATGAGCGACAGGGTGGTCGCGAGCACCGCGAGGCCGATCTCCCGCGTCGCGAGGATGGCCGCCTTGCGCGGGTTCATCCCCTTCTCGTCGATGAAGCGGAAGATGTTCTCCAGCACCACGATGGCGTCGTCGATGACGATGCCCACCGCCAGGGTGAGCGCCAGCATGGTGATCACGTTGAGCGTGAGGCCCATGGCCTTGATGAGCCCGAAGGTCGAGATGATGGAGGTCGGGATCGCCAGCGCGGCGATGAGCGTCGACCGGCCGTTCCAGAGGAAGAGCAGCACCACCAGGGCGGCGAGGATGCCGCCGACGACGAGGTGCTCCTCCACCGCGCCGATGGCGTTGCGGATGAACTCGCTCTCGTCGCGCACCACGTCCAGGTGGAACCCGGGCGGCAGCGACGGCCGCAGCTCGGCGATGCGCTCCTGCAGCGCGTCGATGACCGCCAGGGTGTTGGTGCCCGACTGCTTGCTCACGGAGAGCATCACCACGTCGCGGCCGTTGACCGTCGCGACGGAGCTCGCCTCCTCCTCGCTGTCCTCCACGCGGCCGACGTCGCGGATGCGCACCCCGAGGCCGCCGCGCTGGGCCACCACGAGCTCGCCCATCTCCGCGATGGTGGCCACGCGGCCCATCACGCGCAGCGAGAAGGTCGTCGCGCCCTGCTCGATGTTGCCGCCGGGGATCTCCACGTTCTGCGAGGCCAGCGAGCGCTGCACGTCCGTCGCGGTGAGCCCGTAGGACTGCAGCCGCGACGGGTCGAGCACCACGTTGATCTGCCGGGCGCGCCCGCCGAGCACGCTCACGCTGCCGACGCCGTTGAGCGACTCGATGCGCCGGCGCAGCACGCGGTCGGCGTACTCCGTGAGCTCACGCGGCGAGCGCGGGGCGGAGAGCGCCACCAGCAGCACCGGGGCGGCGTCCGGGTCCATGCGCTCGACGCGCGGCTGCTCGATGCCCGCGGGCAGGCGGGAGAGCGTGCGGTTCACGCGGTCGCGCACCTCCTGCGCGGCGACGGAGGTGTCCTTGTCGAGGTCGAAGCGCGCCACTACGACCGAGAGGCCCTCGAAGGAGTTGGAGCGCAGCTCGTCGAGGCCGGAGATGGAGTTGAGCTGCTCCTCGATCTTGTCCGAGACCTCCGTCTCGACCTGCTCCGGCGACGCGCCCGGCAGCACCGTCGTGACCACCACCACCGGGAAGTCGATGTTGGGGAAGCGGTCGACGCCGATGCCTCGCACGCTCGCGAGACCCACCACCACCAGCGCGAGGATGAGCACCCAGGTGAACACCGGGCGCCGCACAGAGACTGCCGCAAGCCATTGCATCGAAGTACTCCGCGCCTTCCTGCTACTGGGTCACCGCGACGCCGTCGCCGAGCCGGGTGAGGTTGTCCGTCGCCAGCCGCTCGCCCGGCGCGATGCCGCGCTCGATGAGCACGTCGTCGCCCTGGCGCTCGAGCACCGTCACCACCCGGGCCTGCACCCGGCCGTTCTGCACCACATACACCCGGCTCGTGCCGGCCTCGGAGAGCACCGCCCGCGCGGGGATGCTCACCGCCGCGCGCTGCGTGCCGAGGGAGATGCGCGCCGTCGCGAAGAGCCCCGGGCGCAGCACCCGGTCGGCGTTGGGGATCACCGCCTCGGCCACGAGGGCCCGGGTGTCCGTGCGCACCGCCGCGGAGATGTACCGCAGCGTCCCGTGGAACACCCGGTCGGGCCACGCGTCGACGCGCACGTCCACCGCCTGGTCGGGGCGCACCTGGGCGAAGCGCTCCTGCGGGATCTGGATCTCCATGCGCAGCGGGTCGATCTTCACCAGCGTGACCACCGCGCGCTGCGCGGTGACGTACTCGCCCACGTTGGCCATGCGCTCGGCCACCTCGCCGGAGAAGGGCGCGCGCACCACCGAGTCGGCCACGGAGCGCTGCGCCGTCGCGAGCGCCTCGCGCGCCTGCTGGTAGGCGAAGTACGACGCGCGGGTGCCGTTGAGCGCCGAGCGGTACTGCTCCCTCGCCGCGGTCGCCTGGAGCAGCGAGCGCTGGTACTCCGCGTCGGACATGCTGCCGCTCGTGTGGAGCTGCTCGGCGCGGCGCAGGCCGTCGTCGGCGATGTCGCGCTGCGCGGCCGCGGCGCGCACCTCCGCGGCGGCGGAGGGGTCGAAGCGACCGCCGCTCTCGTCGAGGCCGAGCCGCGCCCGGGCCTGGCCCGCCGCCGCGGACGCGGTCGCCGCGTTGGCGCGGTAGTCCGTGTCGCGCAGGCGCAGCATCGGATCGCCCTCGCGCACCGTCGAGCCGCGCTCGACGAGCACCGCGGTCACGCGCCCCGGCACCAGCGCCGTCACCTGCGACTGCTGGTCGGGCACCAGGGTGCCGGTGGCGGAGAGCACGTCCGGCACCTGCCGGGCCTGCGCCGTCGCGAGGGTCACCCGCACCGGCGCGGCGCTCTCGGCCGTGAGGGCCACCGGGGCGGCGGCGTCCGGCGCGGGCTTCTTGCAGCCGACCATCGGCAGCGCCCCGAGCGCGAGGAACGTCACGAGGGTCGAGGCGATCTTGGAGTCTCTGTGCATGTTGCCGGTCCGTAGGTTCATGAGGTTGGCGGCGGGCCCGACGGTCGGCCGCAGGGCATGAGATGCACCGAACTCGCGACGAGATCAATCGTGACACGAAGTATTTTTGTGAGGGCTCGACGCCGCAGTGCGTTATCGAGGTCCGAGGCTGGTGGATAAGCGCTTCATGGGTACTTGACCGATGGGGTTGCATCGGACAGAAGGGTCGATGCATCGTAGCCCGATGGAATCCTCCAGCGGCCTGCGGGCCCCCCACGACGACGCCCCACGGAGGCCGTGACCGACCCCATGATCGAGCGAAGGTTGGATCACCTCAGCGCCTTGATGGACCAGATGGCGCTGGTGATGCCCCGTCTCATGCGGTCGAGCTGCGACGACACGGACATCACGCCGCACCAGGGCATCCTGCTGCGGGCGCTGGAGGAGCGCGGCCCGATCAGCCTGACGGAGCTGCGGCAGTCGTTTCCGGGCGCGCAGAGCACGCTCAGCGAGATGGTCGGGCGCCTCGCGCGGCTGGGCTTCGTGCACAAGAAGCCGCTGCCCACGGACCGTCGCACGGTGATGGTGGCCATCACGGCGCGGGGCCGGGCGATGGTGGCGCAGCAGCGCAAGGTGATGCGGGAGCGGCACCGCAACGTGCTCGAGAAGCTCTCGTCGGAAGACCAGGATCGGTTCGTAAAGGCGCTGGAGACCGTGGCGGAGCTCTTCGGGCGCGCGGCGGCGACGGTGCAGAACGCGGAGAAGGACGAATGAGATCATCGGCTCGGTGGTGCGCGGCGTCGGCGGCGGTTCTCGCTGCGGGCGGCGCGTGGGGACAGACGCCTCCCGCAGCGGAGGCGCAGGGCACGGAGGCGCGGGCCCCGGTCGGGCTGCCTCCGGCGCTCACGCCCCAGCCCGGGGGCCTGACCGCCGACCGGGTGGCGGCGCGCGCGGTACGGACGAGCCTCTCGGTGCGGGCGGCGCAGGCCAGCACCGAGGCGGCGAGCGCGAGCCGCACCGAGGCGGCGGTGGCGATGGTCCCGCAGATCATGCTGACGGCGCGGTACACGCGGCTGTCGCCCATCACCCCGCCAGTGCTCAGCCTGGGCAGCTCGGCGTCGAGCAGCTCGGCGCCCCTCTGCGTCGACAGCAACGGGGCCATCTTGCTCGGCAGCCGCACCGCGGGCGGCGCGCTGACCTGCCCGGCGGGCGCGGGCGCCATCCCGACCGCGCCGACGACGCCGAGCGCGGGCTTCTCGTTCCCGGTGATCCTCGACAACATCGTGCTCAACGCGACTGTGACGGTGCCGCTGTCGGACATCCCGTTCCGCCTGGCGCGGGTGTACGAGGCCGCCGGGCTCACGGTGGAGGCGCGGCGCCTCGACGAGCTCTCCTCGCGCTCGACGGCGGCGACGGACGCGCGCATCGCGTTCTACGAGTACATGCGCGCCCAGGGTCAGCTCGCGGCGGCGCAGCAGGCGCTCGAGACGGCGCAGCAGCACCGGCAGGACCTCGCGCGCTTCGTCGAGGCCGGCACCGTGGCGCGGGTCGAGCTGCTGCGCGTCGAGGCGCAGGTCGCCGAGAGCGAGCGCATCGTGCTGTCCGCGCGGGAGGGGCAGAGCCTCGCGGAGGCGCAGCTCCGGCAGCGGATGCACGTGAGCGAGGCGGAGCCCCTCACGCTGGGCGAGGCGCTCGACGGCGAGCTTCGCATGCCCGGCAGCGCGCGGGAGCTCATCGAGCGCGCGGTGGCCTCGCGCCCGGAGCTGCTGAGCCTCGACCGGCAGTCGCGGGCCCTCTCGGCCAACGTGTCCGCGGCGCGGGCGGGGATGTACCCGAGCATCTCGGGGCAGTTCAGCCTCGACTACGCCAACCCCAACCAGCGCTTCGTGCCGCAGACGCAGGAGTTCAACGCCACCTGGAGCGCGATGATCCAGGCGCAGTGGTCGCCCACCGGGGCCTTCTCCGCCAACGCCGCGGCCAACCGGCTGAGCGCCCAGCGCGCGACCCTCGAGGCGCAGCTCGCGCAGCTCCGCGAGGGCACGGAGATCGAGGTGCGCAGCGTGTGGATCTCCGCGCAGACCTCCAACGCCGCCATCGAGTCCGCGCGCCGACAGCTGGTCTCCGCGGAGGAGAGCTACCGGGTCCGCCGCGAGCGCTTCCAGGCCGGGAGCGCGGTGTCGAGCGACCTCACGGACGCCGAGCTCGACCTGCTGCGAGCGCGCCTGGCGCTGGTCAACGCCAACGTCGACCTGCGCGAGGCCCTCGCCCGCCTCCGCCGCGCGGTCGGCGAGCGCGAACCCGACTGACCCGAATCACTCCCCGACCGCCTGCCCCCCGCTTTCGACCACTCGCCATCGGAGGCCCCGCGTGCAAGGTTGTGCCCGCCCGCGGCCACGGACATCCTCCGCCGCGGCGTCCAACCAGAGACCGGAGGCGATCCACGCATGTGCGGCATCATCGGCTACGTCGGCAACGAAGAGTGTGCACCCATCCTCCTGGAGGGCCTGCGGCGGCTGGAGTACCGCGGGTACGACAGCGCGGGCGTCGCGGTGCACGACGGTCGCGACCTCAACGTGCGGCGCGCCGCGGGCAAGCTCACCGCCCTCGGTGACGTGCTCGCCCGCGACCCGGTGCACGGCACCACGGGCATCGGGCACACGCGCTGGGCGACGCACGGCAAGCCCGCCGAGCGCAACGCGCACCCGCACGTCTCCGGCGACATCGCCGTGGTGCACAACGGCATCATCGAGAACCACGTCGAGCTCAAGGCCACGCTGCGGGCGCAGGGGCGGGAGTTCCACTCGGACACGGACACGGAGATCGTCGCGCACCTGGTCGACCTCGCCACGCAGCGCGGCCTCGACCTCTTCGAGGCGGTGCGCGAGACGCTCAAGGTCATCCGCGGCGCCTACGCCATCGCGGTGCTCTCGCGCTCCGACTCGTCGCGCATCGTGCTGGCGAAGAACGCCTCGCCCCTCGTGCTGGGCGTGGGCGACGGGGTGATGCTCGCCGCGAGCGACGTCCCGGCGCTGCTCGCGCACTCGCGCGACGTGATCTTCCTCGAGGACGGAGAGATGGCGGAGATCACCCGCAAGGGCGCGCGCATCGAGACCGTCGGGGGGCAGCCCGTCGAGCGGGCGGCCACGCGCATCACCTGGTCGCTGATGCAGGCCGAGCGCGGCGGGTACAAGCACTTCATGCTCAAGGAGATCCACGAGCAGCCGAGGGCGCTCGAGGACACGCTGCGAGGGCGCGTCTCCCTGGAGGAGGGGCTGCTCGAGCCGGCGGAGATGGGCATCGGCGTCGAGGACGCGAAGGCCGTGAAGCGCGTGGTGTTCCTCGCGTGCGGCACGAGCTACCACGCCGCGCTGCACGGCCGCTACCTGCTGGAGGCGCTCGCGCGGGTGCCCGCGGTGGCCGAGCTGGCGAGCGAGTTCCGCTACCGCGACCCGGTGGTGGGCGAAGGCGACCTGGTGATCGCCGTGTCGCAGTCGGGCGAGACCGCCGACACCCTGGCCGCCGCCAAGGAGGCCAGGGAGCGCGGCGCGCGCATCCTCGCGGTGGTCAACGTGCAGGGCAGCGCCATCGCGCGCATGGCCCACGGCACGCTCTACACCCACGCGGGCCCGGAGATCGGCGTGGCCAGCACCAAGTGCTTCACCGCGCAGCTCGCGGCGCTCACGATGCTGGCGATCCACCTCGGTCGCAGCCGCGGGGCGCTCAGCGCCGAGAAGGCCCACGCCCTGCTCGCGGAGTTCGTGCAGATCCCCCACAAGATGCGCACCGCGCTCGATGGGGCGAAGCACGTGGAGACCGTGGCCCGGTCGATCCTGCACACGCGCGACGCGCTCTTCCTGGGGCGGGGGCTGTCGAGCGCCATCGCCCTGGAGGGCGCGCTCAAGCTGAAGGAGATCTCGTACGTGCACGCCGAGGGCTACGCGGGCGGCGAGATGAAGCACGGGCCGCTGGCGCTGGTCGACCGCGAGATGCCCGTGGTGTGCCTGCTGCCGAGCGACAGCACGCTGGAGAAGATGCTGTCCAACGTGCAGGAGGTGCGGGCGCGGGACGGCAACGTCATCGCCATCGTCGACGACGAGCGCGTGGGCAAGGACCTCGCGACGCACACCATCAAGGTGCCCGCGACGGTCGAGGCGCTCACGCCGCTGCTGACCATCGTGCCGCTGCAGCTGCTCTCCTACTACGTGGCCGACCTGCGCGGCACCGACGTCGACCAGCCGCCAACCGGGCCAAAGACCGTCACGGTGGAGTGACCCCCCACCCCGACGCGGCGCCGGGGGAAGAACCCCCCGGACGCCGCGACGGAGCTCAACGCTGGCGAGCGATCAGCGCCAGCGGCCCGGCATCATCTGCCAGTTGCGCCCGCGGCGCATGATCTGCGGCGCGACCCACTGGGCGCGCGGACGCGGCGGCGCCTCGAAGTGGCCCGCGTTCCAGGTGTACTGGGTGCCGTTCCAGTCCCAGTGACCGGCGACCCAGACCTGCCCCTGCGGGGCCATCCGAGGGCGGCGCTCGAAGCGGCCGCGCGGCGGGGCCATCGGGACCTGCACCACCGAGGGGTACGCCGGCTGCGCGACCGGCACCTGCGGCTGCATCGGCATCTGCGGCTGGGCGATGGGCATCTGCGGCTGCATCGGCATCTGCGGCTGCATCGGCATCTGCGGCTGCATGCCCTGCTGCATCCAGCGGCCCTGGCGGAAGCGGTAGCGGCCGCCCTCGCGCTCCCACCGCGGGGCCTCCCAGGACTGCGCCGGCTGCGGCGGGCGCTCCCAGTGGCCGGAGGTCCAGGCGTACTGGGTGCCGTTCCAGTTCCAGAAGCCGGCGACCCAGGCGAAGCCGGGACCCGGCGACGCGCTGGGAGTCTCCGCCATCGGGGCGGGCGGCGGGAGGTTGGTCACTACCACGGTCTGCTGGGCGCTCGCCGCCATGGGCGCGAGCATGAGACCGAACGCAACGAGCGAGGCGCGAAGGGAGATGGCCATGAGTCGATCCTTCCTGTCCGAAGCGGGTTCTGAGTCCGACGAAGCATCGCCGGGCACCCTCTTCGACGTTCCTTGGTCGGCACTCCCTACAGCCGCCCGAACGAAAATCGCAGCCCCCACCCAGGGAGGCCCCGCGGCATCATCCCCGCTTGCGAGGGCGCGGAATGTTGTACGCGACCAGCTTCGCCACCAGCGTGCGCCGGGGCATGCCCAGCAGCGTCGCGGCCTGCGTCTGGTTGCCCGCGCTCTGCTCCAGCGCGTCGACGATGCGCTGCCGCTCCAGCGCCTCGATCTCGTGACGCAGCGGCCCCGCGGAGGGCGCCATCGACGGAGGGACGACGGAGGCCGCAGGGGACGGAGGCGCGGCGGACGGAGGCGCGGGGCGCATGCGGTCGAGCGGGAGGTGCTCCGGGAGGATGGTCGGCCCGGAGCAGAGCACCACGGCGCGCTCGATGGTGTTGCGCAGCTCGCGGATGTTGCCGGGCCAGCGGTAGCCCTCCAGCAGCGCGAGCGCCTCCGGGGAGAGCGTCGGGACCAGCGGGCGGGCGAGCTGCGCCGAGACGCGGGCCATGAACACGCGCGAGAGCTCGGCGATCTCCGAGACGCGCTCCCGCAGCGGAGGGATCGTGAGCGCGATGCCGTTGAGCCGGAAGAAGAGGTCCTGGCGGAAGGTGCCGCGGGCGACCTCGGCCTCGAGGTCGCGGTGCGTGGCGGACACGAGGCGCACGTCGATGGGCCGCGGGCGCAGCGCTCCGACGCGGAGCACCTTGCGCTCCTCGATCACCCGCAGGAGCTTCACCTGCACGTCCGCGGGGAGCTCGCCCACCTCGTCGAGGAAGACCGTACCCCCTTCGGCGGACTCGAGCAGCCCCGGCTTGGCGCTCACCGCGCCGGTGAAGGCGCCCTTCTCGTGACCGAAGAGCTCGCTCTCCAGGAGGCTCCCGGAGAGCGCCGCGCAGTGCAGCGCCACGAAGGGCCCGGAGGCCCGCGGGGACTTCTGGTGGAGCGTGTGGGCCAGCACCTCCTTGCCGACGCCGGTCTCGCCGAGCAGCAGCACGCTGATGGTGCCGTCGGCGACGCGGGCGATCATGGCGTGCAGCCGGCGCATCGCCTCGTCGCCGATCACCGGCTCGGGCGAGGTCCCGGCGCGCGCCTCGCGACGGAGCACCAGCACCGTCGAGCCCAGGTGAAACGACGCCCCCGGCGCGATGGCCACCCTGCGCCCGGGGGCGAGCCTCGACTGCGAGAGGTCGGCGGTGGCGGCGTCCTGGACGGGGGCGCGCAGGGAGGTCCCGTTGGCGCTGCCCAGGTCCTCGAGGAGGACCTCGGCGCCGAGGTGCAGCACCGCGTGGTGCCTCGACACCGACGGGTCGTCGATGCACACGGCGTTGTCGCTGGCGCGACCGAGGGTCACCGTCCCGGAGGCCGGGAGGTCGTGGGTGCTCGTGACGCCCCCGGCGAAGACCATGAGCTTCAGCGCTGTGGGGTGCTCGATCATCGGCGCTTCCGGGCGAGCGACGCTACAACGCCTCGGCGTCGGAGGGTCACTTTCACGGTGACTCCACCCACTGTGAAAGTGACTCCGCGAGCGCCCTCGTCCTCGCGTGCTCGGGCACCCCGTCGAGGAAGCTCGCCCTCAGCGTCGCGTCGCTGATCTTCGCCGCCCGCTCGTGCATCCGCCGCGAGGCCTCGGCGACCGCCCTCGCCGCCCCCTCCCGGTCGCCCGTCGCGAGGCGGGTCTCCGCGTCCATCAGCCGGATCAACCCGTCGCCCTCCTCCAGGCCTCCGAGCTTCTCCAGCAGCGCCATCGCCTCGCTCGCCGCCTCTCGCGCCGCCGCGGCCTCACCCGCCGCGCCGAGCGCCTCGGCCTGCACCGCCAGCGCGAAGGCCCTCGACGGCTCCGCCTCGCCCAGCAGCACCACCGCCTCCGCCGCCTCTCGCGCCGCGGCCTCGTGCTCGCCCGCCCTCGACTCGATGCGAGCGAGGTAGGCCCTCGCGAAGCCCTCCAGCCGCCGGTGCCCCTGCGCCACGAAGCCCCGCAGGGCCTCCTCCTCGAGCGCGCGGCCCTCGTCGAGCGAGCCCGCGAAGGCCACCGCCAGCCCCAGGTTGTGACGGATCATCCCCGCCGAGCTGTGCACCCCGAGCGCCTCGGCCTGAGAGAGCGCCTCGCGCATCACCTCGGCCGCGCCCGCGTAGTCCCCGAGCTCCTGCAGCGCGTACCCGACGTTGCCCCGCTGCGTGCACGCGCTGCCCCGGTCGCCAGCGCGCTCGAACTCCGCCGCGGCCTGCGCCGTGAGCGCCCGGTAGGCCGAGGGGTCGCCCGCCCGCAGCGCCTCGACCGCCCGGAGGCGCACCCGCCACGCCCGCACCGCGGGGTCGTCCGCCGGGTCGTCGAGCGCGTCGAGTCCCGCGCGCAGCCGCGCCGCCTCCGCCGCGTGCCCCGTCTGGATCAGATGGATCGCCGTGCGCGCCAGGGCGATCACCCGGCTGCCCGTCGCCTCGGCGGGGCCAACGACCGACGCGAGCTCGCGGGCGATGGACAGCAGGGCCTCGTGGGCGTTGATGCGCAGCGCCGTGGTCGCGAGGTCGGCCGCGGCCAGGTGCCACTCGGCGCTCCCTCTCGGCAGCAGCGCGAGGGCCTCCTCGCCCGCCGCGGCGGCCTCGGCGTTCTCGTCCCGCAGCGAGTGGGCCCTCGCCTCCACCCGGCGCACCGCCCCCAGCGCCTCGCCCTCGGCCCCGGCCCCTTTGGCCCTCGCGGCCCACGCCAGCGCCTCGGCCAGCGCGCTCGCGTCGAGCGCCTGCTCGGCCGCGCGGCGAAACCACCGCGCCGCCAGCTCGGGCTCTCCCCCTCGGGCGAAGTGCTCGGCCAGCGACGCCGCGTCGCCCTCGCCGGACTCCAGCAGCCAGCGCCCGGCGAGCCGATGGCCCAGCGTTCGATCGGCCTCCGTGAGCAGCGCGTAGGAGGCCTCCCGCAGCAGCGCGTGGCGGAAGGCGTAGGCCTCTCCCCGGCGCACCAGCACCTCCGCCTCGACCAGCTCCCGGAGGCGGTCGCCCACCTGCGTGGTGCGATCGACGCCCCCGAGCAGCGCCGCCACGCCGCGGTCGACGAACTCCTGCCCGAAGACGCTCGCCGCGCGCAGCACCCGGCGGGCCTGCGGGTCGAGCCGGTCGAGCCTCGCGGACACCATCGCCAGCAGGGTCTCCGGCAGCGCGTCGTCGCGCCCGTCGGCGAGCGCGCGCACCAGCTCCTCCAGGTACAGCGGGTTGCCCTCGGAGCGCTCCACGAGGCGGGCGATCACCGCGGCCTCGACCCCGTCGCCCAGGGCCTCGCGGGCGATGCGCTCGGAGGCCCTCGGCGGCAGCGGACCGAGCGAGACGGTGAGCGTCAGGGCCTCGCCGAGCGCGCCGGGGAGGTCGTCGCGGAGCTCCGTGCGGGCGAGCGCGAGGAGCAGCACCGGGTGGTCGCCGAGAGAGCGCAGCGCCGACCCGATGAGCCGCACGCTCGCGAGGTCGCCCCACTGCAGGTCTTCGAGCACCAGCACCATCGGGGCGGCGGCGGACTCGGCGGCCAGCCACTCCCCGAAGGCCCGGCGCAGCTGCGTCCCCATCAGCGTCGGGTCTCGTCGCGCGGCGCGCAGCTCGACGTGCGCCTCGTCGGGCAGCGGCGCCCCGGCCACCTCGCCCAGGAAGGCCGCCGCGCGGTCGAGCTCCGCGCCGCCGAGGTGACGAGAGAGCCGCGCTCGCAGCTTCTGCCGGCGCAGCTCCACCCGGTCGCCGTCGAGCAGCGCCCCGGCGCGGCGGATCCAGCGCGCCAGCAGCCCCAGCGGAGAGTGCGCCCCCACCGGGTCGCCCGCGGCGGTCCACACCTCCGGCGCCGTCCCCCGCTGCGCCACCCTCCTCAGGAACTCCCCGCGCAGCCGCGACTTCCCTGCGCCCGGGGCCCCGGTCACCAGCACCGCCTGAGCGCAGGGCGCCTCGACGCACGCCTCCCACGCGCCGAGCAGCACGCCCAGCTCGCGCTCCCGCCCCACGCACGAGGTCGGCCGCCCGAGCAGCGTGCGCGCCGTCGGGGCCGCCTCTCGCTCGCCCACCAGCTCGAAGCCCAGCAGCCCGGCCGCCGCGCGCAGCTCGAAGCGCCCGTCGAGCAGTCCCCCGGTGAGCTCGTCGACCACCAGCGCGCCGTCGCCCGCCGCCCGCATCTGCCGCAGCCGCTCGGCCGCCCGGTCGATCACCGCCCCGAGCGGCAGCCGGTCGGCGATGGTCGCCCTGCCCGTCGCCAGCACCACCGGCACGCCGGGGCGCACCGCGCGAAGGCTCAGGGCGCAGCGGGCCGCGCGCGCGGCGTGGTCCGTCGCGACGCCCACGCGGGTCATGGTGGCGAGCGAGGCCCCGCCGAGGAGGGGTTCGAGCACCGCGCCAAAGGAGGCGGCCACCTCGCGCTGCCGGGCGAGCGTGGCGCCGAGGTCGCCGGTCGTGATGGTGGGCGCGTCGGCCGCGTCGGTCCCTCCCGCGTCCTGGGCCACGAGGATCACGCTCACGACCTGCTGCTCCCTCGCGGTGAGCGTCGGGGGCGGCGCGGCGCGGGGCGCTCCGGGAGGACCCGCGACGGCGTCGACCAGGGCGAGCAGCGCGGCGGCCACGGCGGCCCCGTCGGCCGGGCGGCGCGAGGGGTCCTTGGAGAGCATGCGCGCCACCAGCTCGTCGAGCTCGGGGGGCAGGTCGGGGCGCAGGTCGCGCGCGGAGGGAGCGTCCTCCGCGAGGATCTTGGCGAGCACCGCGACGAAGTGATCGCCGGTGAAGGGAGGGCGCCCGGTGAGCACCTCGAAGAGCACGCACCCGAGCGAGAACACGTCCGCCGCGGGCCCCACGCTCGCGCCCCCGCGGCACTGCTCCGGCGCGAGGTAGCCCGGCGTCCCGAGGATCGCCCCGGTGCGGGTGACCCCCGCCGGGTCGGAGGCGCGCGCGATGCCGAAGTCGATCACCTTCGCCGCCTCGACCTCGCCCCCCACCAGGAACAGGTTGCTCGGCTTCACGTCGCGGTGCACCACGCCGCGCTCGTGGGCGTGGCCCAGGGCCTGGGCGACCCTCGCCACCAGCCGCACCCCGTCGGCCATGGAGAGCCCTCGCTCGTAGAGGGCCGCCGCGAGGTCGACGCCCTCCAGCCACTCCATGGCCAGGTAGCGCTCTCCCGATGAGCTCAGCCCGTGGCTCACGTAGCGGACGATGCCCGGGTGCGCGAAGGACGCGAGCAGCTCGGCCTCGCGCTCGAAGCGCAGGTCGTGGGCGCCTCCGCCGCCGATCACCTTGAGGGCGACGGGCTCTCCGGTGGCGCGGTCCAGGGCCCGGTAGACGCTGCCCATCCCGCCGGCCGCGGCGAGGCGTTCGAGGACGAAGCGATCCGCGATGACCTGACCCGGGAGCACTGGAAGGGTCCCCGGTGTAGCACACCCGCCGTTGCGCAGGATCGGCTCGATTCGCGCCGCCGCGGCCCATGGTGAGCGCCTCGCTCTACGCGGGAATTCCAGCGCCTCCAGCGCCCTCCGCGCGGCACATCGGTTGCTCAAGGGGTGCGCACCTCCAACAACGAGGCGCCGCGACGACTAATGGGATTGTCACGCCGCGCCGGAAGGACTCCATCGTCATGCGTACTCCCGCTGTGTTCACGGTTCTCGGCCTGGCCTCGCTCGCCGCCGCCTGCGGCCCGGTCCCGGGCGACTCGCCCTCGCCCGAGGGTTGTCCCGTCGTCACCGACGCCAACCCCACCTCGCACCCGCTGAGCATCGAGCGCAGCGAGACCTGGACCGCCGCGGGCAGCCCGCACGTCGTCCAGGGCGACACGAAGCTCGCCGAGGGCGCCACGCTCACCATCGAGCCCTGCGCCCGCGTGGTCTTCCGCGCCGACGCCTCGCTCACGCTGATGCGCGCCAACACCCGCCTCGTGGCGGAGGGCACCGCGCAGCGCCCGATCACCTTCTCGGGCCTCTCGGGCGCCCGCTGGGGGCAGGTCACCGTCGAGGGTCCGGCGCGGGCCTCGCTTCGCTACGTGACCTTCACCAACGGCGGCGCCGACCGCTTCCACAGCAACGCCTCGCTGGTGCTGCGCGGCGACTCCATGACCCCCGCGAAGCCCGTCGGCCTGCTCGACCACGTCACCATCGACGGCTCCGCGGGACCCGGCCTCGTCGTCGAGCGCACGGGCACCTTCGCGCCCGGATCGACGGACCTCACGGTCACCCGCTCGGGCAACGAGGCCATCCCCTTCCCGGTGGTGGTCGGCGAGCACGCCCTCGACGCGCTGCCCACGGGCTCGTACACGGGCAACCGGGCCGACGAGATCCTGGTCGAGCCGGAGGGGGCCAACGGCCGCGGCGGCCTCCAGGAGGACGCCACCCTGCGCGACCGCGGTGTGCCCTATCGCATCGGCGACTCCACCGTCGACCGCTTCGTCATCGGCGCCGGGGGCCGCGACGCCGGGCGGCGCACCACGCTCACCATCGAGCCCGGCGTGGTGATGCGCTTCCACCCTGGGACCCGCTTCGAGATCGAGCACTTCACCGGCGACTTCGCCGCCTCGGGGGTGCTGCGCGCGGTGGGCACCGCCGATCGCCCGATCGTGATGACCAGCGCCGCGCCGACGCCTCGCGCGGGCGACTGGTCGGGCCTCTGGTACGGCGGCATCCCCGCGGCGGAGAACCGCCTGGAGCACGCCTCCATCGAGTACACGGGCGGCGACTGCGGCTGCGTGCTCTCGACCTGCAGCGATGTCGCCAGCCACGACTCGGCGATCATCTTCTCCCAGGCGCCCGCCTCGGCCTTCGTGCGCGAGGTGCGCATCGCCCACGGCCGCGGCCACGGGGTCTTTCGCGGCTGGCGCGGCGCGGCCTCTCCCGACTTCATGGCCACCAACACCTTCGAGGACCTCGGCGGCTGCGCGCAGACCGTGCCCTCGCTCGAGTCCGGCTGCGGGGCGCGTCAGTCCTGCCGTTGACCGGAGGGGGTGAGCGCCGATAGAGACGCGCCCCCTACCGTGATGCCCCCCGCCCTCACCTTTGGACTCACCGCGTTCACGTCGCTCTTCGCGATCGTCGACCCCTTCGCGGCGCTGCCCGTCTACATCGCCCTCACCAGCCGCGAGTCCATTGAACACCGCCGCCGCACCTCCCTGCGCGCCTCGGTCACCACCCTCTCGGTGCTGCTGGTGTTCGCCCTCTCGGGACAGGTGCTGTTCCAGTTCTTCGGCATCTCCATCGGGGCCTTCAAGATCGCCGGTGGAGTGCTGCTCTTCGCGGTGGCCTTCGACATGATGAGCGCCCAGGTCTCTTCCACGAAGAGCACCCCCGAGGAGAACGCCGACGCGTCCTCCCGCGACGACGTCGGCCTCATGCCCGTGGGCATTCCGCTGCTCTCCGGACCCGGGGCCATCGCCTCGTCCATGGTGCTCTCCGCGAGGGCCCACTCGATGGCCGACAAGGCCGCGCTGCTGGTCGCGATCTGCGCCGTGGCGCTGGTGACCTGGGCGGTGCTGCGCAGCGCCTCGCGCATCGCGCAGGTGCTCGGGCTCACCGGAATGAACATCATCGCTCGGGTGATGGGGCTGATCCTGGCCGCGGTCGCGGCGCAGTTCATCATCGACGGATTGATCGCCTCGCTGCCCATCCTGTCACGCCATTCGGCGTGACCGTGGACCGCTCGCTCAGGTCGCCTCGGCGGCGGCCTCGGCGGCGGCCTCGGCGCCCTTCTTCGAGGCCTTCTTGGGGGCCTTCGGGGCCTTCTTCGCCCCCTTCTTCACCGCGGCGACCTTCTTCGAGGACGCCCTCGCGCCGCCCGCGTAGTACTTGGTCGCGCGCTTCTCACCGATCTTGCGGAGCGCGCCGGTGGAGATGCCCAGGGCGATCGGCCGGGCGATCTCATTGCGAGCAAGACCGAGGGTCTTCTGGATCTCCTCGCTCCCGATACCGCCCTTCTTCTGGAGCAGCCCCACGATGCCATCGAGCGCCTTGGCGATGCTCTCCGGAGAGCGCCGCGCCAGCCGGGCCTCCTTCGCGCCGCCCTTCTTTACCGACTCGGTCTTCGCCGCCGGGGCCGCCGACTTCGGGGCCGACTTCGGGGCCGCCGTGCGGGCGCGGAGCGCGGGGGCGCCGCCCGGCGAGAGCGTCACGTTGCCAAGCTCGGCGATGAACGCAGTACGGATGAGCTCGAAGACCTTCTGGGCGAACTCTTCAGAGATACTCGAGAGCGCAGACTGGAGGGGCGTGGACATGGGGAGGGATCCTTCGTGGGTCGCGGGCGTTTGTGCGTTCCGTACGGAACGGCGAGAACGTCGTGCCGACCGCATGAGGCGGGAAGCACCGGTGGGTGCTCACGAGAGCACCCACTGCTCTTCGGAGCACTGCTGCACGTCTACCGCATACTCGCTTGTTGCGGAAGAGCCCAATGCGTTGTTGGGATGATTGATCAGCGCCGCGGTCCGCAGTGAGGCCCGCGGGTCGTATCCATTCCAGCGATCGGCTGATTGGATGTCCGGGGAGGCCCCGGGGCCCCCTCTCAGGAGCCCTTCTTCTCTCGCCTGGCGCGCTGGCGCTGCACCACCGCGTTGCGCTTGGCCACCAGCTCCGGGGCCGGCGCCCGGCCCTTCAGGGGGATCTGCTCCCCGTGGTGCTCGTCGAGCGTCCCCGGCGCCATGCCCAGCTCGAAGATGGCGATCTCCCTCCGGCCGCGCTCCCCCAGCCGGATCGGGATCACCGACGCGCCGATGCCCGCGCCCACGTACACCGCTCCCCCCGGCGACACGTCCTTCTTCCGGGTTCCGTAGAGCCCGTGTACGTACTTGTGCCCGGCGAGGTGTCCGATGGCGAGCTCATGCAGCTTCGCCAGCGTCACCTGCCCCGCGTGCGTATGGCCGGAGAGCACCAGCCCCACCCCATGGGGCCAGAGCCGGTCGGCCTCCTCCGCGATATGCGACAGCCCGAGCGTGGGCAGGTCGGCGCGCAGCCCCTTCAGCGCGCGGGCGCGGTCGGCGTGGCCCGTGTACGCGTCGTCGAGCCCGAGCACCTGCAGCCGCTGGTGCCGCAGCGTCACGCAGGTGTGCACGTTGTCGAGCACCTCGACCCCGCCGCGCCGCAGCGCCGCCCTCACCTCGTCGGCGCCAGACCAGTGATCGTGGTTGCCCAGCACCCCCATCACCGGCGCCTTGAAGCCCCGCACCAGCGCCTCCAGCTGATCGAGGTACTTCTGGCTGTGACACACGAAGTCCCCGGTGATCACCACCAGGTCGACCTCGGCCTCGTTGGTGAGCGCCACCGCCGCGCTCTGGATCGCCATCGGCGTCACGCGCCCGACGTGGATATCGGTGAGGTGCGCGATGCGCAGCCCGTCGAGCATCCCGACGAAGCTCGCCGGCCCAGCGAAGTGGCGCACCGCGATGAGCGAGCGAGGGTCCTTGCGACCGAGCCCGAGCAGCCCCGCGCGCTCCCCCGCCGCCCCGCCGCTCAGCGCCTCCGCGAACTCCCTCGGCGGCGCTACCGATCGCTGATCATCGTCCATCCGTGGCGGTCTCCTTCGATTGCGTCGACGCGCCCTCTGGTGGGCGCCCGACGCATCAGTGTGCCATCGGATGGTTCGTCTCGACGGGCCCCTCGTCGAGGGGCTTTCATCGCGAGGGAGGGCGATATCGCACTTGCGGCGTTCCGGTAGACGCCGCCGCACCGGTCGCCCCAATCGAATGGTCGATAGGGTCGTCGCCCGGCGATTGGATATCAGGGCCCTTGGCCCCCGGCGGAGCCTTCGGCTGCGATCAGCCCTCGGGGTACATCCAACGGGCGCGCTCGCCCTCGCGCCACGCGTCCATCCGCTCTCGGCCCACCGCCATCAGCTCGTCGACCGTCGCGCCCGCGTCGAGGCCCTCTCGCACCGCGCCGTCGCCGGTGAGCAGGTCGATGGCCGGCACGTCGTCGACGAACTCGTACCGCTCCGTGCGCCAGCGGAATCCCTCGAAGCGACGGCAGGCCCGCAGCGCCGCGAGATAGGCCCGATAGGGGGCGAAGACCCGAGCGTCGGTCACGTGCACCTGTACCCCCTGGCAGGTCACCCCGGCGTGCTTCTGGAACATCGGCCGGAAGCTCATCGCCCTCGCCCGCATCCCGCCGCCCCCTTCGGACTCCATCGCCGACGCCAGCGCCACGCCGTCGACCCACGGAGCGCCGAAGACCTCGAAGGGCCTCGTGGTGCCTCGACCCTCGGACAGGTTGGTCCCCTCGATGAGGCAGCCGCCCGGGTACACCGTCGCGGTGTCCGCCGTGGGCATGTTGGGCGACGGCAGAACCCACGGCAGCCCCGTGTCCTCCCAGCGCATCGAGCGGGTCCAGCCCTCCATCGGGATCACCGTCACGTTGGCGAGCGACTCCTCCCTCGCCCGCCACGCGAGCACCTCGCCCAGCGTGAGGCCGTGCCGCACCGGGCACGCCTCCAGGCCCACGAAGGAGCGCAGCTCCGGCCGCTGCGGAGAGCCCTCGATCACCGCGCCGCCGAGGGGGTTGGGCCGGTCGCACACCAGCACCTCGACGCCCCTCGCGGCGCACGCCCTCGCCATCAAGAGCGCCGTCCAGACGAAGGTGTAGTACCGCGAGCCCACGTCCTGCAGGTCGATCACCACCGCGTCGAGACCGTCGAGCCACCCGGCCTTCGGGCTCAGGGACGAATACTCCGACCCGTAAAGCGAGTACGTCCGCACGGGGCCGCCGCCGTCCGCGACGCCCTCCATGTCCTGCGCCTCGCCCCCGACGCCGTGCTCCGGACCGAAGAGCGCCCGCACCCTCGCCCCCGCGCCGGAGAGCACCTCCCTCGCGTGCCAGAGCTCGCCGGTCACGCTCGCCGGGTGCGCCAGCAGACCCACCGAGCGGCCCCGCACCCTCGCCGCCCCGTCGGCCGCCAGCGCCTCCATCCCCGTGCGCACCCTCGCCCCCATCACATGAGCTCCGCGAGGATGCGGGCCAGGCGCTCGTCGCCGCCCGCGGGCGGCTCCCAGGCGACCACCACCACCGGGATGCCCTCCGCCCTCGGGGCCTCGGCCAGCTGCTCCAGGCCCAGCACCACCACCCCCGCGCGCACCCCGAAGGTGCCGTAGACGTCCTGGTCGTGCTCCTCGTCGCGCCTCATCGATCCGCTCCCTCTGGCAGCAGCGCCAGCGCCGCCTCCACCGCCGTCGCGTGGTCGGGCATCACCGTCACCCCGAGGGCCTCGAGCGCAGCCACCATCGCGCCTCGCCTCGGCGTGCCCTCGTCGGTGCCCACCACCGCAGCCACCACCGAGATCTCTCCGCCCCTCGCCCGGGAGCGCTCCCGCACCGCCGTGAGCGCCTCGCGCATCGGCTCCACCGGGTCGCCCGAGGGACCGGGCACCACGTCGAGTAGCAGCACCGCCACGGCCTCGTCGTTGGCCGCGTTGTAGATCGCGTCGACGCGCGTCGAGGGGTCGAGGATCGGGTGCGTCCGACCGCGGGTGTACTCCTCGTCGCCGAGGTCGAGCAGGTGGTGGCCCGCGACCCGGAAGCGCGCGCTGCGGGTGGCCCCGTCGACCGCGAGGTTGCTCGACAGCGGAGAGAGGCGACGGCAGCGGGCGAGGGCCTCGGCGCAGAGCGTTCCGCCCACGTAGAGCCCGCGGAGCCAGCGCTGCGAGGGCGCGTAGTCGGGCCGCCCCAGGGGGGTGGTCTCCCAGGGCGGGGCGGTCACCCCGGAGGCCTCGCAGGCCCGCCATGCCGCGTCGGCGATGGAGCTCGCCCAGGTCACCCCGGGCAGCTCGGGCAGGTCGTCGAGGCCGATGAAGTGCGCCACCACCGGCCGCCCGGTGGCCGCCGCGCGCTCCGCCGCCCGCAGCGCCACCGACCGGGAGCAGGACCTCGCCAGCAGCACCAGGGTCTTCGTCGCGCTGTCGCCCGCGAGGCGGTCGAGCGCCGCGAGGGTCCCTCGTCCGCCGATGGCCTCGCCCAGGTCACGGTCGCCCGCGCCGACGGCGTGCGAGACGCCGCCGCCCAGCCGGTGGATGAGCGTGGTGAGCTCCAGAAGGCCCGTCCCCGAGGCGGCCACCACGCCGATGTCCCCGCGCCGCACGGGCCCGGCGAAGCCGAGCGGCACCCCGTCGAGCAGCGCCGCGCCGCAGTCGGGGCCCATCACCAGCAGACCGTGCGCGTCGGCGAGGGTCTTGAGCGACACCTCCTCCTCCAGCGTCACGCCGTCGCTCACCAGCATCACCGAGAGCCCCTGCTCCAGCGCCCGACGGGCCTCGCGCGCCGCGAAGGGACCCGGCACGGACACCACCGCGAGGCGAGTCTCGGGCTGCCTCGCCAGCGCCTGCGCGAGCGTGCGAGGGGCGTCGTCCATGGCGGTGCCCTGGCCCACCAGGGCGCCCGCGGTGGGGCGCGAGGAGAGCCACGCGTCCGCCCGTCGCAGCGCCTCGATGGCCGCCGGCTCGTCGTCCGCCAGCGCCACCACCAGCAGGTCGCCCGGCTTCGGCGGGAGCGGCCACGCCGGCGGCGCCAGGGCCATCTTGCGCAGCACGTCGAGGTTGCGCGGCGTGGCCATCATCGCCACCGCGCGGCGCACGCCGGGAGACGACTCCAGGTGCCTCGTGAGCGACAGCAGCACCCCCGCGTCGCGGTACTCGTCCGCGCGGATCATCGCGCGCATCGCCCCGCTCATCGGATCCCCCGGTCTTCGGCGAACTGCTCGATCGCCGCGGTGAAGCACTCCCTCGGGACGCGCCCCAGCCCCGCGCCGATGGGCCCGTGCCCGGGCTCGCGGTGCACGATGGCCGCGCCGATCACCGGGAGGATGCCCGTGTCGAGCACCCGCCGCGCGTCGATGCCCACCGGGGCGCCCGCGAACTCCAGCGCCGGGAGCGTGTACCTCGGGTGCCTCGCGACGGTGATCTCTCCCATGTCGCGGGTGACCCGCAGCCCGTCGGCGCTGCGCGTCCCGAGGCGGGCGTGCAGCGACGGAGCGCCCGCCAGCACGAAGGCCCCGAGGCCCGCGGTCTCGGCGATGGCGGAGTCGCCGAGGTCACGGCCCGCGTCGTCTTCGTCGTAGCCCTCGAGGAGCAGGCCCTTCATCGTCGGCGCCGTCGCCGTGAACCACTTCTCCCCAGTGCCCGCGAGGCGCACCCCGCAGCGCGCGCCGTTGCGGCTCATGGCCGTGACCACGGTGCTGTCGTCCACCGACTGCGCCCCGTCGCAGGCCAGCTTCGCCGCGGCCAGCGCCAGCGCGCCGAAGAAGCCCTCGCCCTCCATCAGCGCGTCGAGCCCGGCGGCGAGCTCCGCCCCTCCGAGGCCCGCGCGGGCCAGCGCCGGGGCCAGCGCCGCCACCGTCAGCGCCGTGGCCGCGCCGGTGCGGTGGACCATCTCGTCGCCCATGTGCAGCGCCCTCGCGACGACGGCGTCGACGTCGACCCCGCCCGCCGCCGTCAGCGCCCTCGCCAGCGCCGGGGCGAAGCCGTCGCGCCACCGCCGCCGCGCTGCGATGGCCTCGGCGTCGTGCGCGCTGGCCTTCGCGCCGGGAAGCTCCAGCAGCGCCCACGCCTGAGCGCCCTGCCGGTCGCTCACGCCGCGCTCCTCCACCACGCACACCGGGGTGGTGGGAGAGCCCACTCCGGTGCTCGCCCCGACGCCGCCCGCGTGGTGGTTGGGGCGCAGCGTGACCTCCGCGCGGTCGAGCATCCCTCGCGCCTCCGCGGGGGTGCCCGCCCAGCCCTCGAAGAGCACCGCCGCCACCACCGCGCCCCGCTGCGCGCCGCCCATCTCCCGCCAGAGCAGGGGCGGGCCGCTGTGCGTGAGCTCGTAGGCGCCGAGGTCGAGCACCACGTCCCGCAGCGGGCGCACGTCCACCCAGCGCGCGCGGCTCGCGGTGAGCCGGCGGGCGGCCTCGGCGTTGGCGTGGTCGATCCGTTCGGCGAGCCTCATCGGGCGGCGGCGGGGGTGAGGGACATACCGGTCCTTGTAAACGCTGGGAGGGTTAAGGAGGTGGCGCGATCGTAACCTGAACCCGCGCCTGGATTGCGACGGACCTGTGCTACCGCTGGAGGCATGACCTACCTCTTCGAGAACGACGAGCACGCGGCGCTGCGGTCCCAGGTCGAGCGCTTCGCGTCGGCGCACATCGCGCCCCACGCCGACGCGTGGGAGGAGGCCGAAGAGTTTCCGCTCTCGCTCTATGCCCAGAGCGCCGCGGCGGGGGTGCTGGGCATCGGCTACCCGGAGGCCTACGGGGGTTCGGGCGGCGACCTCTCGCACGTGGTGGTGGCCAGCGAGGCGATGGTGCTCGCGGGTCGATCGGTGGGCACCACGGTGGGCCTCGGGAGCCACGGCATCGCGCTGCCGCCGATCCTCCGGGCGGGCACCGAGGCGCAGAAGCAGCGATGGATCCCGAGGGTGCTTCGCGGCGAGTGGGTGTCGGCGCTGGCGATCACCGAGCCCGGCGGCGGGAGCGACGTGGCGAACCTCCAGACGCGCGCGGTGCGCGACGGGGACGAGCTGGTGATCCGCGGGAGCAAGACCTTCATCACGTCGGGGACGAGGGCCGACCTGGTGACCGTGGCGGTGCGCACCGGAGGTCCCGGGCACGGCGGCGTGTCGCTGGTGGTGGTGGAGAAGGGGACGCCCGGGTTTACCGTGGGTCGTAAGTTGAAGAAGATGGGCTGGTGGGCCTCGGACACCGCGGAGCTGAACTTCGAGGACTGCCGGGTGCCCGTGGGCAACGTGATCGGCGAGGTCGACCAGGGCTTCGTGACGATCATGCAGAACTTCGCGACGGAGCGGGTCTTCCTGGCGGCGCAGTGCGTGGCGATCGCGGAGCTCGCGTACCGCGAGTCGGTGGCCTACGCCCGCGAGCGCATGGCCTTCGGCAAGGCGCTGAGCGGCTTCCAGGTGACGCGGCACAAGCTGGCGGAGATGGCGACGCGCATCGCGGCGGCGAGGGCGCTCACGGGCGAGGTGGTGACGCGCGTGGTGGCGGGCGACCTGGCCGCGACGGGGCTGGCGGCGATGGCGAAGAACGTCGCGACGGACATGTGCAGCGAGGTCTGCGACGCGGCGGTGCAGATCCACGGGGGCTACGGGTACATGCGGGGCTACCTGGTCGAGCGCCTGTACCGCGACGCGCGGCTGTACCCGATCGGCGGCGGCACCCGCGAGATCATGAACGAGATCATCAGCAAGCTCGAAGGGTACTGAGCGGCGGTCAGTGGATGACCGGCGCGTGGCCTTCAGCGACCAGAGCCAGACCCCAGCCCGCAGGGGCGGGGGAGCGACCGACCACGCCACCCCAGCGCGCCTCACCGGAGCGGAGC
>CBIHPK010000124.1:0-25474 GCA_966211675.1 uncultured Myxococcaceae bacterium | reverse complement strand
GTGGCGAGGCAACACAGCGCCCTCGCCTTGCGGGCCCGTAGGCCCTGAGGCATCTTCGTCTTCATCGTCGGTTCCTCTCGCGGCCGGTGGGTGGTGATGCGCCCCCGGCCGCACGTCGTTTCAGGCCGCGGCGTTCTCCACCGGCGCGGCTTCCGCCGGGAGCTTGTGGGTCAAGCCCAGCTTCTCCGCGGCCTCCATCACCACCTTGCGAGACGACCGGCGAACCCCCGCGCCCCGGCCCATCCGGCGAACGACCGTGGGGTCAACGCCCGCGGTCGCACCGATCAACACGCACTCCGTCCAGGTCAGTTGATTCATGGGGGTCTCCGGTGTCTCGAATCGCATAGCGATGAGTGATGCATGGCAGAGCCACACACAAGGAAAACGCTTCTAAACAAGGCATTTCGAACACGGGTCGACGTGTTCGCCAGCGAACAAACCGCACCGCGTTCGCCAGCGAACACGAGCCCATGTGTTCGCTGTCCGGCCCTCACCCGGCGGAGCTTCCGCGGGGGCTCACGTGGCGCCGCCCTGCGCTGCCGCGAGCTGCTCCCGAAGCAACCGGCGGGTGGCGCTCGGCTGCACCCGCAGTGCGTCGCGGAGCGTGTGGACGTCGGGCAACTGCTCCATCGGGAGCGCGAGCGCACCGGCGAGGGTGCGGAGGTCGGCGGTCACGTGGTCGGAGCAGCCCGCCCGCAGCAGCAGGCACCGCGCCAGCGCGAGCCATTGCCGCCCGCCCTGCACCCTGGGGTTGCGATGGCGGCGGAAGCGCAGCTCGTTGACGGAGGCATCGAACGCGGGCGAGCCCTCGCCGGTGTCGACGACTGCGACCCCCAACACCGTCGCGAGGTGCACCGCCGGGGCGCAGGGTGGACGTCCGCAGCGGGCATGAACCCACCGCGCCAACGCCTGCACGTCGGCGGGCTCGTAGGCCGCGAGCTCGCGCCCGCGCCTCACGCTGCACCGCCCGGGGCCCGCGTCGACCGGCGGTAGTGCGCGAGCACACGGAGCACCCGGCGCACGGTGCTCGCGTAGGTGTCGCGCGGCGCGCTGCGAACGAGCACCAGGCCTGCGGCGAGCCGTAGCCCCTCGACGCCCGGGGGCAACGGAGCGAGCTGCACCCCGAAGCGCCGGCCGCACCGGCGGAGCGAGCGGGGCGTCACCGCGAACCCCCGTCGGCGGGAGCAGCTTGCGACGCCTCGATGTCCCGAAGGTCGGCGAGCTCCGCAACACCCTCGGCGAAGCGCTCATTGAGGAACCAGAGCGCGGTTACCTCGGCGCCGCTGGCGATCTCGACCGCCATCTCCCGGAGCGCGATGGTCACTTCGCAGAGCACCGCCAGCGCGTGCCGGAGGTCGAGCCGCCCGCCCGCGTCGAGCGCGCCCGGCGAGAGCAGCGCCCGCACCCGGAGGGCGGCGAGGGCCACCTCCGGCGCGTCGTTGTCGAGGGCGAGGTTCTCCGCCTCGACGATCGCAGCGGTGAGGCGCTGCACCGTCGATGGAGGTTCCGCCGCGGCCGGCGTAGAGTGTTGGCGGTGCTGCATCGTCGCGGCCACCACGGGGCCTCCGGTGATTCCAGTCACCGGGGGCTCTGCCTTGTCGGGCGCAGGGCGAACGTCGCCCCTGCCACCTTGCGTGGTCTCGTTCATCGTCGCGGGTCCTTCGGGCACGCTCCCTGTTGAACCCTGCGCGGACGGAGCGCCCCCGAAAGAGGCCCGCGCTGGGGTGACCTCCGCTCGCCGGTTCCAGCCAGCGCGCGGAGGGGTTGAAGGTCAGTCCGGACGCCTGGGGGTCACCGCATCGGCTGCGGGCGCGCGCTGGTGAACATCGCGGCCCACACCTCCGCCCGGCGCGCATCCCACCAGGGCCAGCGCTGCGGGGGCGCGCCGTTGAACGTCACCCAACCGAGGGCCGCGAGCCATGCGAGCCACGCGAGCGCCGGGTCACCCGCGGAGCGGCTCGACGGCTCGACCGGCGGGCACCCCTCGACGTCGCAGGCCTCGACGGGTGCGACGTCCAGGGCCACCGGCGCGACGCGCTGCGGGGCCGTCCAGGCGTCCGCGCGCCCGCCCCTCGCCCGCGCCATCATCCGGGCCGCGAGCGTGGCCAGCGCCAGCGCCACCGCGAACACCAGCGCCCACGCCGCTTCGTTCACCCTCGACGTGCTCATGACCCCACCGTCGCGAGGAGGTTGGACAGCGCCCCGTCGACCGTCGGCCCGATGGCGCTGCGGAGGTACTCGCCCGCGTCGTCGGCGGACTCGACCACGGCGCGGAGCAGCTCCGGCGCGAAGGGGTGCGGGGCGATGGACAGCAGCACCGGGCCGCTCGCCGCGAGGGCGGCGCAGTCCGTCACGCGACGGGCGAGGGCGGCGGTAGCAGCGTGGAGCGGGGAGACGTTCGACACGATGAACCTCGTTCGACACCCGGCGCGGAGAGGGTCCGCACGCAACAGGAGCGTCGCGAGGCCATACCTAATCCAAGCGTGGAACCAGTGTCAAGCGTGGAACAGGTATCGCGCCTGTGATGGGTTAGTTCCGCTTCCCTGGTGCAACGCGTCCATCCCGCTTCGCGCGTTCGTATTCGTCCGGCGCGACCTCGTTCAAGGCGCGGATCACCGCCGGGGTACCGGTCAGCCCCAGGGCGCGCGCGGTCGCAGCGAAGTTCCAATCGTTGGCGTCGAGGGTCCGCAGCAGCAGCTCCCGCTTCGCAGCGCGAGCGCCTTCCTCCGCCGCCAGCGTCAACGCGCTCTTCACCCGACCGTCCGCTCGCGCGGGTGCGGGTGCGGGTGCCTTCCTTCGCGTCGAGGGGCGCGCGCTGGCCGTCGCCGGGGTCTTCGGGGTCGTCTTCCTGGGGGTGGCCATCGTCGCGGCGAGCATACCGGAGCTGTAGTCACCGGCGGAGGTGTTCGCACCCCCCGGGCGTGCCGTGGTGTTCGCCCTCGCGCTTCTCCGGTGTACGCTCCCCCTCGACACGCGCGCGCCCCGCAACGGCTGGCAGGCCATGCGAGGCGCTTCCCGCAACCCCGATGTGACCGGAGAGCGAGTGATGCAGAACCTACCGAAGCCCGACGACGAGGGCAACGACGACGCGAACCCGCTCGCGACCATCATCGTCGCTGCGATCGCAACCCTCGACTGCCGACTGACATCGGGAGGGGTCATTGCTCTGGCTGCAAGGTCCGGTGTCTGCGAACCAGCGCTGATAGAGATGGAACGCGCGGAGGGGGCTATTGAAACCCTCGACGACGGGGCTTCGGCGCTGGTGATGTCATGCATGCACGCCGATCAATCGGCCAACCTCGCGGGCCTTGCGGAATGCGCCCGAGGGTTCGCCCTCACCGCGTCGCGATATTTTGCAGTCATCGCGTCTCCGCACTGGGTCAACGCTCGGAGTGGAGAGCCCCCGGGTCCGCTCGACCCGTCTCTGCATCCGACCGACGACGACAGGGCGAACGTGGCGCGCGCTCACCGGATCGCTGGTGCGATGGAGCCCGTCCGCCGACGTCTCGCGGTCCGCGGTGCGTCTCCGGCCCCGACAGTGGAGTCGTCGAAGCGGGAACGCGGCGCGTGGTTTCAGGATGTCGTCACGCGCGGAAGCGACTGCATTTCAGACTGCAAAGTTCGCGTTGCCCTGTGTTTCCTCAGCGTCGCGAGCGTGGCGCAGTGGGGGCCCGGGGCGCGCCTCGGCGCGTCGCTCTACGACGATGCCTTCCCTGCGATGCTGGCAAGGGCCACACCCGACGACGACGGGGCGACGCTAGTGCGCCGCGCTCTTGAGGCCCTGGGGCACCGCCCCGACGATTTCGCCGCAGCTGATCGCGTCGCCCGCAACCGTGCCGCGAAGGCAACGACGCTGGCGCGCTGGCGCGAGCGCGCACCCGAGGCGTTCCGCGCGAAGGTGCGCCAGGCCGTTCAGCACGGCGGCGGAGTGAACAGCGGCGCGGCGAAGGCGCTTGGGGTCACCGTCGCCGCGCTGCGAGAGGTCATCGCCGGTGACCCGGTGCTCGCGAGCGAGCTGGACGTGGTGAACGACGCACCGGCGGCGCGACGCCCGAAGGCCGGGTGACCGCGAGCTCGCGACGTCGCGCGGCCTGAACAGGCGACGCGCCCACTGTCTGCCACCTGATCACCCCGCGCTGGCCACGCGCGATCGGGGTCTCCCAACAGGTATCCCAGCGGGTGCCTTCACCGGCCGGAGGCTCTCTATGTCCAACCGTTCCCGCATCGTCCTCGGCTCCCTCGCTGGCGCGTTCGCCATCCACATTGCGGCTCTCGCGTGCTCTTCGAACACCCCTGGCGGTGCTCCGCCTGACGCCTCGACAGTCGATGCCGGGCGCGACGATGGAGGCGTGTTCGATGCGCTCGCCAACGTCATCGACGCGGTAGGCGACGCGATGCAGGACGTCGCCGCGAAGATCACAGACAGCGAGGTGCGCGACGCCAACGCAGGCGGTGACGCGGGAAGCGACGCAGGCGGGCCCCCGATGCCTCGCGCCTGCGACTGCCTCCCGCTCGCCGCGCAGTCGACGTTCACCGCCACCATCGACTACCAGGGGCGCACGCTCGCTCCCCAGGGGGATTACTCGACCTCTGCAGGGTCCGCCACGCCAGGTCGGCTGACAGACGGGACAGCCATCATCAGCGTCCGGGCCAGCGCAGCGTTCTACATCGACGGGGGTACCCGCGTGTCGATCGCCTGCAACGTCAGACTCTCGCCGGACGCTCGCGTTGTGCGCATCGAAGGGCCTGCAGCCGGGGAGTTTCATGATGGGTCGTGCACCATCGGGTTCGGTGGAGCCGCGGGGCTTCCCCAGTCCGCCGGCTCCGACGAACGCAGGGTGGACGGCATCACCGTCGTGGGGCTCACTGACCGCGCGTTCGAGTTCCGCGTCGCGTCCGTCCCCGTCCCGCTCATTGCGGGACCGACCGGAGGCGTCGACGCTGGCCTTGCGACCGTCCGCAATGTGGTGATCCGCGCCTCCAACCCCGCTGGCGGATACCTGACTCCATCGAACACGTACCGACCATGACCGCGCCGTCGAGTTGACTGAATTGCCCCCTCGCCAAGGGTTCCCCGGCGAATTACCCATGGTCCATGACTGTCGCCTGGACCACCGTTCGCGATTCCCTCGCCACCGCCGCGACCACCGCTCTTGCCAGCGACAAGGCCGCGGCCCTCGCCCTCCGCGACCGCCTCAACGCCCTCGGCGCGAGCTATGACGCCGCGGTTGCCGCCGGGACGTTCAGCCCGGCGATCGGAGGCACCGTCGCAAGCGTCGGCGCGTCGCAGCGCTCCAACGCCTGGGAAGCGGCCCGGCGGGCCGTCGCGCGCGCGGAGGAGTTCATCCCGAGCGCGCAACAGGTGTTCGCTCCAACGGACCCGTTCACCTACGCCGGGACCGGCGTCACCGCCGCCGCCGCGGGCTTCTACCTCACGCGCACCGGAGAGGTCTCGACGGCCTACACCGGGTTTCAGGTCCAGGCCCGGTTCGCGGGGGAAGCCGGCAACATGGTCTCCGCGCGGTTCACTCTCACCGGCGGACCGGACGGAGGCCGCGGCCTCGAGGAGTACTTCAACGGGCGCCTGGTTCGCACGGTCGGGTTCAGCCGCGGCGAGAACTGGCAGGCGAAGGCCTTTGGGCACTTCATCACCGCGACGGCGCAGTGGCTCCCGACCGCGGATATGGCCAGCCCCAGCGGGTTGACCGGCGGCGCGGGCGACGATCCCGCAGCGCTGGCCTACCGGGCGGCGCTGGCGTCGGCCCGGGTCAACGGCGTCATCAACGCGTCGACCACCCCGGCCGCGACCGCGAGCGCCGCGCGAACCACCCTCGCTCGGCTGACCACCCTCTTGAACGAGTTGCAGACCGCGTTCAGCGGCGGCAACGCACCCGCGATCAGCGCAGCCCCGGCGCCCATCCCGACCGCGCTAGAGCTGCAGCTCGCCGCGGCCCTCGACGAAGGGCGCGCGCTGCTGTCCTACCTCGGCGCGTAGCTCTCCCGTTGTCCGCGCCGCGGACGCTCCCCACCATCGCCGGTGACGTCGCGTTGTCGACCGGCGTAGGTTGCCCGTGATGCGCTACCTGCTCCCGCTGCTCCTCGCCCTCGCCGCCTGCTCCAACGACCCCACTCCGCTCGGCTGCACCCCCGGCGCGCAGCTCGCGTGCGCGTGCCCCGGTGGCGCGTCGAGCGTTCAGGTCTGCACCTCCGCGGGCACTCTGGAGCCGTGTGCGTGCCCCGACGCGGGCGCGGTCGATGCCGCGGCCCTCGACGCGGGCGCCGTCGATGCGGGGTCGGCGGACTCCGGGGCCTCCCTCGACGTCGCGGCGCCCGACGGCTGCACCTCGACCACCGTGGGCAACTGCTGCGGCGTCGCGTGCGCCGCCGCCAACGGCACCCCGGCGTGCGTTGGGGGCGCGTGCGGGGTCGCGAGCTGCAACCCGGGCTTCATCAACTGCGACGGCAACGCCCCCAACGGGTGCGAGTGCCACCCGGCCCACGCCGTCGGTCTGTGCATGGCGGGGTCGTGCAGGGTCGCCGCCTGTATCGGGGGCTTCGGTGATTGCGACGGCGATGCGGCCAACGGCTGTGAGGTCGACATCCGGTCGAGCTCCGACCACTGCGGCGCGTGCCGCGCGCCCTGCGCCGCCGGGAGGGTCTGCTCCGATGGGGCGTGCGACGCCTGCGACGTGGACGGAGACGGCGCGCGCGCCCGGTCGTGCGGCGGCATGGACTGCGACGACAACGACCCGGCGACCTATCCCGGCGCGGTGGAGCGCTGCGACGGGTTCGACAACAACTGCGACAGGATGGCTGACGACGTCGAGGACTTCACCGCGCGTTGCAGCGCGCTGGTGGATGCGGCGTTCCCGGAGACGAGAAGCACCAGCCCCGCCTTCTGTGACCAGGTGCCGGCCGCGGGGCGACCGGCGGGGGCGGAGCGGTTCTCCCTGGTGTGCCGCCGCCGGGTCGTTGTCGCGGCCACCGTCCGGTGTGTATGCGTCGCGGCCAACGGCGCGCGGTGGGAGTGCGGCTGCAGCTGACCTCGGCGCCCGGGACAAAGAGGGACACCACCCGCCCGCGCCCGGCCTCGCGTCGCAGGCCTCGGCGCCGAGGTCGACCGGCGCGACGTTGACCAGGTGCTCGTCGCGAGCGCGCCCGCAACACCAGCTCGCGGGCCTCGCGTCGCCCGGCGACGACAGCGACACCCACCGCACCGCCGCCTCGAGGCGTCAACGACGCGTCGGCGGAGTACTCCGGCGACGACTCCTCCGGACCCGTCCTCGCGAGCGCCCGGCGACGCGTCGCCCCCGGCCGCTCGCGACGTTCACCAGCTGGCGCGCGCCGCCCCGAGGTCGAGCGCACCGCCGTCGCCAGCGTCACCCGCACGCTCCCCCGGGGCATCGGGGTCTCCCGGCGAGGCGCGCCCCTCCCGAGCCCGCAGCGCCCGGCCGCGAGCTCGACGCCACCCCGGCGAAGCTCCTCCCGGCGGAGCAGCACCTCCCGAGCGGTGGCACCCGTTGACCATTCGGTAACACGCACCCCGGAACGAGGTGGAACGGCCAGGAACTCCGCCCCCTCCTGCTGTGTCTACTGTGTCTGTGTGTGTCCAACAGCAAGACACACTCTATGGTGCTTGTTTTATAGCGTTTCGTGATGCGTTTCGGGTGCTGTGTCTGTGTGTCCTGAAAACAGGTACGCGTGTAGAGAGGGGACCGAAAAAGAAACACGGTAGGCCCTCCCACCGCGTCATCCGGTCATCCCCTCGCCGGTGACCTCCGCCGCCTCCATCACCAGCCCGGCGAGCTCGACGGCATGGCGCATCCGCAGCGGCCCACCCTCGACGACGGCCACCGCCCGGGACCAGGGCGCCGAGTCGGGGGCCGCGCTCCGCAGCACGTCGAGGGCGAGGGCGCGCGCCAGATCGCCGGCCGGAGTCCCTTCGTCGACGGCCTGCAGCAGCTCCAGGGCGCGAGCCCGCGGTGGTAGCGTCGTGTCCCATGGCTGTCCCACCGAGCTCGAATACCGCTGGAAACCAAGCGTTTCCGCGCTCACAGGTGATTCCCGACGCGTGGCAGGTACCCCCTCGCGTCCGTCAGCGGGTGGGGGTGCAGGCCGGACGACAGCGGGCCATCGTCGAGGAGGGGCACCTGCTGCTCATCGTCCACGAGCTCCCCAGGGATGACGAGGCGGCGCGCGCGGCGAAGCTCTTCTGGCGCGCTCCCGACGGCGCCTGGAGGGCCTCCGGGGCGGGGCAGTCCAACGGCCTGCCGGTGCTCAAGCGACACCTGGAGGCGATCCAGCAGGCGATCCACCAGCTCGACGCGAGGGTCGACGCGGGCAAGTCGGCGCAGGACTTCTTCACCGTGCTCAACGCCGCGACGCCGCTGCAGCGCCTCTCGCGCAACCTGCACAAGGCGCTGCAGGAGGCGCGCGAAGGCGTCGACGACCGGGAGGTCATCGCCCTGCGCGACACCGCCGGGGACCTCGAGCGCGGGGCCGAGCTGCTCGTGGGCGACGCCCGCAACGCGCTCGAGTACACCGTCGCCCGCAACGCCGAGGCGCAGGCCGCCAACGGCCAGCGGGCGGTCGACGCGCAGCACCGGCTCAACCTCCTGGCGGCGCTGTTCTTCCCGGTGACCGCGATCGGATCGATCCTGGGGATGAACCTCCGCACCGGGATGGAGCACGCGCACCCGGCGGTGTTCTGGGTGGTGCTGGTGCTGGCCTTCGCGTCGGGCTTCGCGATCCGGAGCTCGCTCGAGAAGAAGTGAGGGCCCCCTCACGGCGCGGTCGCCGGTCTTATCGACTGGTGTATCGTCAGCGCCGCCATGACCTACGCGACCCGGCTCGACGGCCTCCTCATCCTCGCGCTCCTCCCCCTGTGCGGCTGCGCGGCGGGGCCCACCCGCACGGCGTCCACCACGCCGGCCGGCAGCGCGACGCTGACCCCCATGAACCAGGCCCCCGCGGCCGATCCGCCGGACACCCGCCGCGTGCGCGGCACCGGGTGGTCCGCGGCCATCCCCGCGACGTGGACCGACGGGGCCGACGAGCACGGCGCCCCGATGTGGACCACTCCGCTCCCGCCGACGCACCCGCAGCGCCGGGCCTTCTCGGTGCAGGTGGTGCGCGGCTCGGAGACCTTCGACCAGCTGGTCGAGTCGCTGCCCGAGGCCTACCAGCAGCGCGAGGCCACCGCGACCACGCGGCGCTTCTCGCACCTCGGTGGCCCGGCCGCGGAGGTGGAGGTGCGCTTCCCCGCGAGCGTGCAGCAGCTCCCGACCTTCCTCGGGGTGTTCATCGAGGGCAACGCGGGCGCGATCGTGACCTGCGGCGGAGAGCGCGACGAGGGCGTCGAGCACTTCTGCCGCACGGTCATCGAGTCGCTCTGGATGGGTCCGGCCCGCGCCACCCCGCCGGGCCGCGCCCCCTCGGGCACCCGCTGGTTCGGCCGCCAGGGGCGCTACGTGCAGATCCCCGAAGGGTGGGCGCCGCTCGCGGGCATGTCCGCGCCGCAGGGCGACGCGCTCGGCGCCGCGGACGAGGGCGAGCACCACGCCGTGGTGGTGCACTTCATCAACGACCTGCAGATCCCCGCGCAGCAGGCCCTCCAGGGGGCGGTGCGAGGCATCACCGAGGACCGCGCCAACACCATCGTGCGCCAGGAGCCCTACCAGCACGGTCGCCGCGTGGGGGTGCTCATCGACGCGACGCGCGCGGCGGTGCACACGACCCCGACCACGCTGATCCAGTGGGTGATCCCCGCGGGCACCGGGGCCTTCTACACGCTCAACTGCGCGGGCCCGGCGGACGACATCGCCGCGCGCCCGGAGGTCTGCCGCGACGTGTTCAACTCCTTCGCCCCGTCGGCGGCGCAGTAGTGAACGCCAGCCGCCGCACGGGTCACGGGCTGTGGGTGGCCGCGCTCCTCGCGGGGTGCGCCGGCTCCGACGGCGCCATCGTCGAGACGGTCCCCAACGACGCGGCGGAGGACGTCGTCGTCGACGCCGTGACGACGGACGCGGGCTTCGACGCGGGCGCCGCCGACGCGCCGGACGCCCCGACGCTCGCGCGCTGCGGCGACGGGGTGTGCGCCCGGCCGATGGAGGACTGCATGAGCTGTCCCCTCGACTGCAACCGCTGCCCCACCTGCGACATGGCCCCGAGCTGCACCGGAGCGCTCGCGGTCCCGACGAGCTCCACGGCGCTGGCCACCTGCGACAACACCACGGCGGCGGGCGAGCAGCGCACCAACTACGCGTGCGGCACCGAGCTCGGCGCGTCGCCCGGAGCGACCACCTGCGCCGACCCGCAGCTGCGCATCCGGGTGAAGGAGATCTCCATCCGTCGAGGGTGGTTCGACATCCCTCGCAACCTGTACTGCGTCGTCAGCGCGGAGGACGGCCGCCACTCGGAGCTGCTGCTCACGACCCCTCGCGAGGTCGCGGGCAACCAGAGCACCACGCGCATCAACCTCCCGCTCGGGCAGAGCGTCGCGTGGGGGCAGAGCGACCTCTACCGCAGCATCTCCAACATCACCATCAGCTACTCGTGCTTCCTCACCGCCAACGCCGCGGCGGCGCAGCGGGCGCTCATGGAGATCGCCGGTCGCGCGGCCATGGTCTCGCAGCACGCCGACGGCTACGGCTGGGTGTTCGGCACCGTGGCGGTGCTCGGCACCATCATCGGCAGCTCGCTCAGCGGCATCTCGGACACGCAGGTGCTCGACGTGCAGCAGACCATCTCCGCGGGCGCGCTGCTCACGATGACCAACGGGCGCACCTGGGAGATCCGCAGCCAGCACGGCAACATCAGCCTCTCCGGCGCGTGGGACCTGCGGCTCACCATGGAGTCCTGGGGCTGCGCGGGCGTCCGCACGACGGTGCCCTGAGCGCACCGTAGGCGGCGGGGCGCGATTGCGCCCGTCGTCGCATCCGTGGAAGAGTCCGAGGCTCCTCCCATGCCACCGGTTCGCCTCGACCGATTCCAGCGGGTGCGCGAGCGCGATCGGTGGGGCCTCGGGGAGTGCTCCGACGCCGTCGACACCCAGCACCGCGACGCGCCCGTGGTGCTCAAGCGGCTGCCGCCCGTCGCGGCGGAGCAGCGGGAGCGCGTCGAGGCCGCGGTGCGCTCGCTCGAGCCCCTGCGCCACGGAACCATCGTCCCGGTCGAGGGCTACGGCTTCGACGGCGACGTGCCCTTCCTGGTCGTCGAGCCCGTCGAGGGACAGAGCCTCCGCGCCTGGATCGACGAGCACAACACGGCCCTGCGCTGGCCCGAGCTCGCCGAGGTGCACGCCCTCTTCGACGGGGTCTGCGCCGCCGTCGCGGTCGCCCACCGCATGCGAGCGCTCGCGGGCGCCCCGGTGCTCCACGGGCTGCTCTCGCCGGAGAGCGTGCTCATCTCCCGCGCCTCAGGGTCCGGGAGCTGGGACGTCTGCGTGATGGACTTCGCGCTCTCCACCCTGCCGGGGGTGGCCTGGTCCCCTTCGCCCACGAGCCTGATGTCCGACCCTCGCGCCCCGGAGCAGCTCAGCGACCCGGAGGCCGTCTCCACCGCGAGCGACGTGTTCTCGCTGGGCGTGCTGCTCGCGTCGATGCTGGTGCCCTTCGCCTTTCCGGTGCGGCCGAAGTGCTGGGCCCACTCCGTCGAGGAGCAGCCCGGCGCCGCGCGCTCGCTGCTCGCGTCGATGCGAGCGGACGTCCCGGGCGCCCTCTACGACGAGCTGGTGAAGGCCCTCTCGCTCGACCCCCGAGAGCGCCACGCGGACGCCGACCGGCTGCGCACCGCGATGCGCCGCGTGAGCTGGGAGCCGGTCTCGGAGATCGCCCCGCCGCCCCGCTTCGTCGAGGCCGCGGAGCCGAAGGCCCGCGATCGTGACGACGGCCACTCCAGGCCCATGATGCGCTTGCCCTCGGCGCTGATGGCCGACCTCGGGCCCTCGCCGATGAACCTCCGGGCGTCGGTTCCGACGCAGAAGATGTTCAACAGCGGGATCGCGAAGCCCGACCTCTTCGCCCCGCCTCCGCCCCCCGAGGAGCGCACGGACACCGCGGTCTCCGTCGAGGCTCCGGTCGAGGACACGGTCTCCTCGCGCAGCTTCGAGTCCCCGTCGGCCACCACCACGGTCGACGCGCTGCTCGCCTTCCGCCACCTCGCGCGAGAGGGCACCTTCGAGGGCACCGACCCGGGCTTCGACCCGCCGCCGGAGGAGCCCTTCGACGAGGTCACCGACGCGCTCTCCCTCGCCAGGGAGCCGGAGCTCACCGACGACCTTCGGCTGCCCGACGACGACCTCTTCGCAAGCGCCGGGGCGCCCTTCGTGGAGGCCCCGGTCGTGCCCGCGAACGATCTGTTCAGCGGGGAGTTCAGCGCGCAGGAGGCCGTCGTCCGGCGCCCCGCCGCGAGGGTGAAGCCGATGCCCGCGCGCGACCCGACCAAGGCGCTGATGCTGTCGCCGCAGGTGTTCGGGGCGCGCCCCGCGGACGGCGTGCTGGTGGCCGGGGTGAGGCTGCAGTCGCTGGTGCTCAAGGCGCCGCCGAGGCCCCCGGAGCGCCACGAGGGGACGCGCGTCCGGGTGGTGGCCCCCGCCGAGCGGGACTCGCTCCCGGGAGAGACGCCCTCCGACCCGTGGGCCGATGGGACCGCCCCCGCCGCGCCGTCGCCCGCCCCAGCCCCGCCCGAGTGGGCGGTGCAGCCCCGGCTGCCCACGATGGCCCCGCCGAGGCCCTGGACCGACCTCTCGCAGCCGCCGACGCCGATGCTCTCTCCGCCGCCCCCTCAGGCTCCGATGACGGCGCCCGCGCCCGCTCCTCCCTCGTCGCTTCGGGTGCTGCTGCTCCTGGTGGCGCTGGTCGGCGTCGTGGCCTTCGCGCTCGGGGTGCTCGCGGGCCGGTAGGCTGGGACACGGCGCGCCAACTCGCCTACCCTTCCGCGGTTGCCGCGCTGGGCGGCTCTCCCTTCTCGAGGAGCAGTGATGCCGATGGACGTTCTGGACGTGCTCTCCAACGCGGTGCTGCCGGAGGTCTCGCTGGAGTTCGCGGGCGCCGACGGTCAGCCCTGGCAGGTCGCCTTCGCGCGCCTTCGCGAGGCCCTCTCGGAGCCCTACGAGTGCTCGCTCATCCTCACGCTGCCGACGCCCGGCGCCGAGCCCGATGGGCTCCTCGGGTCCAACGCCGTCGTGGAGATCCGCCGCGGGCTGCGCTCCCGCAAGGTGCAGGGCGTCGTGCGCCGCGTGGAGGACCTCGGCACCACCGCCACGCACCGCTACGTGCGCGTGCTCCTCGTGCCCGCGCTCTGGACCCTCTCGCAGCGCGTCGACTCGCGCATCTTCCAGGACCTCCCGGTCTCCGCCATCGTGCGCAAGGTGCTCCAGTCCGCGGGCGTCTATCAGGGCGACGGCGGGGCGGTGATCCCGGGCTCGCTCGACGCGCTGCCGCCGCGCATCTACTGCGTGCAGCACCACGAGAGCGACCTCGACTTCGTGCTCCGCCTCCTGCAGGAGGAGGGCATCCCCTTCTACTTCCGCCACGGCGCCGACGGAGGAGAGACCCTGGTGCTCGCCGAGGACGCGGCGCGCTGGGACGAGGTCGCCCCGATGGAGGGCGGGGCCTTCGGCGTCACCGACGCGGTCGCCCACGTGAAGCGCGGGGAGAGCGTGCAGTGGTTCGACCTGTGCGCGGCGATCCAGCCGACGAGCCGCACGGTGCGCGACTACGACTTCACCCGGCCGCGGGCGATGCTCTCGCTCACCGCATCGCACCCCGGGGCGAAGGGCGAGCGCCCGGTCTACGACCACCCCTCGCGCTTCAACATGCACCAGTACAGCGCCGGGTCGCACACCCACGAGGCCCACGACGGGGTGCGCCAGGCGCGGGTGCGCCACGAGGCCGAGCACCTCTCGACGCGCACCGGGCGGGGCGTCGGCAACGTCACGGGCTTCGCGCCGGGCTCGACCTTCGAGGCCGCGGGGCACCACCGCTCGGACGGCGACGGGCGCTTCCTGCTCACCCGCGTCGAGCACGTGGTGCAGGCCTGGGGCGACCTGCCGGAGGACGTGCGCGCGAGCGAGCACCTCTCCGGGGCGCTGCGGGAGGCGGGCGTGGCGGGGCGCGAGGGCCGCGAGAGCGCGAGGCGCTACGTGAACCACTTCGAGTGCATCCCCGCGGCGGTTCCCTTCCGACCGGCGAGGGTGACGCCGCGGCCGGTGGTGCACGGCTCGCAGACGGCGAGGGTGGTGGGGCCGGCGGGGGAGGAGATCCACGTCGACTTCCACGGCCGCATCAAGGTGCAGTTTCACTGGGACCGGCAGGGTCGCGAGGACGAGCACTCGTCGTGCTGGATGCGCGTGGCGCAGAACTGGGCGGGGCCGAGCTGGGGCTTCGTGTTCACGCCGCGCGTCGGGATGGAGGTGATCGTGACCTTCCTCGAGGGCGACCCCGACCGGCCGCTGGTGACGGGCTGCGCCTACAACGGCGAGAACCACGTGCCGTACGGGCTGCCCGGGGAGAAGAGCAAGAGCGTGATCAAGACGCGCAGCACCCCCGGCGGCAACGGCTACAACGAGCTGCGCTTCGAGGACCTCGCGGACCAGGAGGAGGTCTACCTCCGCGCGCAGAAGGACCTCAACGAGTGGGTGCTCCACGACCAGAGCACCAAGGTGGACAACAACCAGTCGCTGGTGGTCGGCAAGCACCGCACGAAGACGGTGAAGGCCAACGAGAAGAACACCATCGAGAAGAACCGCACCACCCAGGTGAACGCCAACGACTCGCTGGAGGTGAAGGACAACCTGGACATCACCGTGCACGGCTCCCGCGGCATGACCACGCAGGTGGACGAGACCTGCTACGTGCGCGCCGACGGGCGCATCGTGCTGGAGTGCGGCGGCAGCACCATCATCATGACCCCCGACTCGATCACCCTCTCGTCGCAGACCATCACGGTGCTGGGCGAGCAGGAGGTGGTGGTGCGCGGCGGCGTGGTGAAGATCAACTGAGGGGGGAGGGGAGACACCGATGGCGCAAGCAGGAAGGAAGGGCGATCAGGCCCACTGCCCGGCGGACTCGCACGGGTGCCCGGCGTGCCCGCACGACGTGATCGGCCCCGCGGTGGAGGGATCCGCCGACGTGAAGATCAACGGGCGCGACGCGCTGCGCGTGGGCGACCGCGGGGCTCACGGCTCGTGCTGCGGCCCCAACCAGTGGCAGGCGGTGGGGGGCGCTCCGGGGGTGTTCATCAACGGGCAGAGGGCGCACCGGGTGGGCGACGAGGTGGCGCACTGCGGCGGCCACGGGGCGCTGGAGACCGGGAGCGGCAACGTGATCATCGGCGACCTCGCGGGCGGAAGCGCCGTGGAGGTCCCGCACGACCAGACGATGGACATCGACTACACGGACGCGATGGGGCGCGCCATCGGCAGGGCCACGGTGCACATCGTGTGTCCCCACAAGAAGTGGCCCGACCGGGAGTTTCACGGAGAGGTGACGCTTACCGGGCTCTGTAAAGACGCGGCGGTGCTGGTGCTCAAGCCGCTACAGAAATACAACGCCGACTGAGCGGCAGTGGAGCAGAGGTCGCGATGAGCGGAACAGCCAGGAAGCCGCCCCCCCTGCAGGGGCAACCGCCGGCGGATCAGCAGCACGTGGTGACGGGACCGGCGCGCAAGGGCGCGAAGACCGGCGGGTCGTTCCAGGGCGCTCCCGACGGGAAGAAGCGCAAGGTGGTGGAGCACTCGGTCTACAACTGGGTCGAGCTGGTCTACAAAGCCTTCGGGCTGGAGGTCCCGAGCGACCCCAAGAAGGTGGCGCTGCTGGGGGTGCGCGAGTCGACCTTCGCGGACGGCGCGGACGGCGACGCCGACGCGATGACGAAGAAGGAGAAGGCCGCGGGCGCCGCCGTGGGCGAGACCGACGCGGTGACCTCGGCGCAGGACCTGAGCGCCGTCACCCGCGACGCCGACCGCTTCGAGCGGGACAAGAAGGGCAACGCGCTCACCGACAAGGGCAGCTCGAAGGTGAAGTTCAACGACATGCTCTACATGGTCTGGACCAACGAGGGTCAGGCCCTGGACCAGCATGTCGAGGTGTTCCGCTGCACCATCGACCCGGGCTTCAATGAAGACGACACCACGGGCACTCCCTTGTTGCTGGAGGGCTATCCCTACAAGGCCAAGCCCACTCCCCACAAAGGGACGGCCGGCGCGCTGCAGATCTACTCCGGGTCGGCGCCCACCATCCGGCTGGCGCGCGAGGCGACCAAGACCCGCAACGTGTTCACCAACGTCAAGGACGCGATGGTCAAGGGGCACGAGGGCAATGGCAATCAGCCGTGGCTCTTCTGCACCGACGAGCAGAACCCCTCGGTGCACATCCACTGGTCGATGGACTACGGCGACGCCGGGATGGTGAAGAACTGGTCGACGGGTTGCACCGTGCTGGCGCACGCGCCGGGCTCGGCCCGCTACAAGACGGACTTCCGCGGGCGCTGGGAGGCGGCGCCCAACAAGGAGGAGATTCCCTACCTGGTGGTGTCGAGCAAGTACCTGGTGCTGTATGACGACTGGCAGGCGGAGCTGCGGAAGAACCCCGGCACCAAGGCCACCGTGGCCTCGGTGATCAAGAAGGAGGGCATTCCGCTGATGCCCGAAGGCGTCGTCGGGAGGCTGCCGTCCATCGCCACCGACGGGTTCGTGAAGGAGGTGCAGGCGGCCCTCAAGGAGCTCGACGCGGGCACCTACGCCTCGGCGCCGAAGGGGTCGAACCAGGCGGCGCTCGCGGCCAACCTGCGCACCTCCCTCGCGAACCTCGGGGTGACCACGCTCGCGGTGTGATGACGTAGAGTCCGGGGCGTCGCCATGATCGAACTCCTCACCGTCGCCATCGTGTTCGCGGTCCCGATCACGGCCATCGTGTCGTGGGCGAAGATCAAGCTTCGCCGCATCGAGCTCGAGGCCGGCGCCGGGGGCCACCGGGCGCTCGAAGACCGCCTGGCGAAGCTGGAGCGAGAGAAGGCCGACCTGCAGGAGCGCGTCGGCGTGCTGGAGTCCATCGTGACCATGGACGCCCCGGTGGAGGCCCGCACCCGCATCCGCGTCGAGGCCGCCCGCGCCGCCGCCGTCGCCAGCGCCGAGGACGACGCCGCAGCCCTGGCGGCGGCCGCTCGACGCGCCGCGCGCTGACTCACCCCGCGCCGTCGAGCACGCCCACCAGCCGGGCGAGCCCCTCCAGCAGCGCGCTCGGGGGCACCGCCGTGAAGCACAGCCGCGCGTAGCGCTCGTAGCCCGCGCCGAACGCATCCCCCGGCGCCAGCGCCACGCCTGCGTCGATGGCCCGCTCCAGCAGTGCCACCAGGGTCCCGTCGCCGATGGCCCTGGTCAGGTCGACGAACACGTAGCAGCCCCCGTCGGGCACCACGAAGTCCGCCCGTCCCGTGAGCGCCGCCACGGTCACCGCCCTCGCCTCGCGGTAGGCCTCGCGCGCCTCGTCCAGAAAGCCTCCGCCCTCCTCGATGGCCCTCGTCGCGCAGCGCTGCGCCACCAGCGGAACATTGAACACCGTGTGCGTCGCCACCTTGCGCGCCGCCACGATGAGCTCCGTCGGTCCCGCGATGTAGCCCACGCGCAGCCCCGCGAGCGCGTGGCTCTTGGAGAGCGAGTACGCGGTCACCGTGCGCCCGGCCATCCCCGGGAGGCGCGCGATGGAGCGGTGCTCTCCCTCGTAGACGTAGTCGGCGTAGACCTCGTCGGCGATCACCCACAGGTCGCGGCGGCGGGCGACGTCGGCGATGGCGTCGAGGTGCTCCGCTCGCAGCACGAAGCCGTCGGGGTTGTTGGGGGTGATGAGGTAGATCGCCCGGGTGCGCGAAGTACACGCCGCGGCGAGCGCTCCCGCGAGGTCGAAGCCCGGCTCCGTCGCCAGCGCGGGCTGCACCGCGACCTCCACGGGCACCGCCCCCGCCGCGCGCAGCACACCCACGGAGAGCGGCCAGTAGGGGCAGAGCACCAGCACCTCGTCGCCCGCGTCGAGCATCGCCCTCGCGGCGCAGTAGAGGCCGTGCGTGGCGCCCGCGGCGACCAGCAGGTGGGCGGGCGTCGGGTCGGGAAGCGCGCGACCGCGCTCGTCGAGCGAGCGGGCCAGCGCCGAGAGCAGCGGGGGAGCGCCGCCGAGCGGACCGTAGCGATAGAGCGAAGGGTCCTCGCTGGCCGAGCGGGTGAGGAGCGCGGCCTCCGGGGGCGCCCGCCAGGTGTCGCCGATGTGGAAGGGGAAGAGGGTTCCGCCGCGGGCGGCGTGGGCGTGGAGGCGGGGGGCGAGGTCGGAGAAGACGCTCGCGCGGATGGCCCTGGCGGAGGCGGAGAGCGGTGGCATCGGCGGAGCATCGCAGCACCGCGGCGCCCTCGGGAAGCTCTCTACGAGGCGGTCGTCAGCGCCGTCAGCCGGGCCTCGTACTTCCGCGCGGCCTTCTCGTCGCCCATCGCCTTCGCGGCCTTCATCGCCGCTCGGACGAGCGTGCGCCGCTCGCCGTAGCGGAAGAGGCCCTCCTCGGCCATCGCCCGCGCCTCCTTGAAGCGGCGGGCCCAGCGGAGGTAGCGCGAGGCGCGAGCGAAGGTGGCGCCGCGGCAGCCCGGCTGGTCGAAGCCCGCGCGGAGCACCTGCGCGGCGAGCGCTCCGGCCTTGCGACGGCGGCGGTCGAAGGCGGGCGTGTCGCGGGTGATGGTCTGCGCCAGCATCACCAGCAGCGGCAGCGAGGAGCGCCGCTCGTCGGGAGCGAGGGCCTCGACGAGCGCTCGCACCCGATCGGGCAGGGCGGGGTACGCGCGCAGCAGCCGGACGTGGTCGACGTCGTAGCTGGCGAGGAAGGTCAGCTGGCTCAGCGGCGCGAGGCGCTCCAGCCGAGAGGACCACCCCCGAGCGCTGCCCACGAAGGCCGCGACGAGCTCGCCGTTGCGAAGCACCTCGCCCTCGTCGTAGCTGAGCCGAGGGACGTACTGCCTGGGACGGCCCCGGCGGCACGCGTCGTCGAGGGTCGCGATGGAGCGCGCCTCGTCGGCCGCCGCGCCTCGACGCCTGCCCTTCGAGGGAGCGACGAGCAGGTGGGCGGTGCGGTCGCGGATCCAGCCGAGGGTCTCCTTGCCGCCGCGCTCGGGGACGTAGCGCTTCATCCGCTCGCCCATCGCGGTGGCGAAGGCGGCGACGCTCCACTGGTGCCACGGGTCGTCCTCGTCGGCGCCCTCCGGTCCCCAGAGCACGGCGATGGGGGCGATGGCGTGCACCTCCATGGCCCAGCGCTCGAGGTCGGCGGCGAAGGCCGCGATGGCCTCGTCGAAGCGCGCGGTCGCCTGCTGGTAGTGACGGTGCCACGCCTTCGGGTCGCGCGTCGGGTCGGCGCCTCGCAGCGCGCTGCGCACCGGCTCCGGGGTGTAGTCCTGGAGCACCGCGAACTCGTACATGTCCCCTTCGCTGCCGAAGTAGCAGAACTCGCGGTCCCAGTGCCAGAAGCGGCGCAGCGGCGACGGGACGCCGGCCTCGATGAGCGCCCGATCGGCCTGCGCGACGGGGCCGCGAAACCAGAGGAAGACCTCCTCGCACTTGCCCACCGAGTCGACGGCGGGCGTCCCGTGGTTGACGAAGAGAAAGGGGTAGTCCTCGGGCGGTGGCTTCATCGGCGATGACCTCCGCCGGAGGGTTAGTGCAAGGCCCTGGGGCGGTCCAGCAGCCGGGGGCGCGGACCCGACCAGTGGGCACCTGAGGTGGACGAGGGGACGCCGCGCGATCGATAGTCCCGGCGCCTCACCGCGCACCCTCAGGAGACCATCCGTGACCATCCGCCCCACGCTCCCGCTCATCCTGGCCGTCGTCTGGGGCTGCACCCCGACGGCGCCCCTCCTGCCGGGCACGGACGCGGGCACCGTCGCGGACGGCGTCGCGCGCGATCAGCCCTCTTCGACCGACGCCGGAGTCGAGGCGCCAGCCTGCACCTCGGACCGGGATTGCTCGGCCCTGGGGATGGTCTGCAACGTCGACACCTCCCGGTGCGTGGGCTGCAACGCCCAGGCGGACTGCACCGGATCGCTCCTCTGCATCGGTCACTCGTGTCGCGCGGTGACCCGCTGCACGACCTCGGTGATGTGCCCGGGGCAGGTGTGTTCGACGAGCCTGGGGTACTGCGTGGACTGCAACACCGACCGCGAGTGCCCCGCCTCGCAGATGTGCATGGGGAGCGTCTGCGTGAGCCGCCCGTCACCCGTCGATGCAGGGAGCACGGATGTCCCCATGGCGGTCGATGTTCCGTCGTCGACGGATGTCCCCATGGCGGTCGATGTGCCGTCGTCGACGGATGTCCCCATGACGGTCGACGTGCCGCCCGTGGTCGATGTTCCGATGGCGGTCGACGTGCCGCCTGCGGTCGATGTCCCGGCGGCCATCGATGCTCCCATGGAGGTCGATTCGGGCTCCGACAGCCGGTGCCCTGCGGACATGGCCTTCATCCCCGCTGGGACCTTCACCATGGGAGATCCGATGACCGACAACCCCACCGCGCGACCGGTGCATTCGGTCACGATGGCGGCCTATTGCATGGACCTCACGGAGGTGACCGTCGCGGCCTATCGGTCCTGCGTCCCCGCGGGATGCTCGACGCCGAGCACCTCCGGCGGCTGCAACTGGGCTGTCTCCGGCCGCGACGATCACCCGATCAACTGCGTCGACTGGTCCCAGGCTCGGGCCTATTGCCAGTGGAGGGGCGGGTCTCTCCCGACGGAGGCGCAGTGGGAGTACGCCGCGCGCGGAACCGACGGGCGAATCTATCCGTGGGGCAACACCGCCCCGTCGTCGCAGCTGTGTTGGAGCGGCGTGGCGGGCACCTGCCCGGTGCGCTCCTACCCCGCGGGCAACTCGCCCTTCGGCTTGTTCGACATGGCCGGGGACGGGTGGGAGTGGACCGCGGACTGGTACGCCGCCTACGGCCCGACGCCGCTCACCAACCCGACGGGACCGTCGGTGGGCGCCACCCGGGTCACCCGCGGCGGGAGCTGGGCCAACTCGGCGGCTTCGATCATGCGAGCCACCACGCGCGACGCCAAGATCCCCACCGAGCGCAACATGTACACCGGCTTCCGCTGCGCCCACGCGCCGCTGTAGCGCCCGCGCCGCGCCGCCCCTCCTGCTACTGTCGGCCCACCATGACCGGCCCCCTCTTCGATGCGTCTGCGCCGCTCGCGGCGGTGCTCTCGTGGCCCGAGCTCCCGTCGGTGCTGCGGAGAGCGCTCTCTCGCGCGGTCCCTCGCGAGACCCTCGCGGCGCTCACCTTCGGCGAGAGCGTGCGCTCGTGGCGCGACCCGGCGCTGCGCGAGTGGATCGTGGCGCTGCTCGCGCTCGACGTGGGCGTCGGGATCGGAGGGAGCGGCGGCTACAATGACTCGATGATCGGGCTCTTCGCCCACGACGAGCTCGACGAGGCGACGGTCTCTCGCTTCTTCATCGGCGCCATCGAGGCGGGGCAGGGCTTCGGCGCGTCCTACCGGTCCGAGACGCCCGAGGCGTCGGCGTCGGTGTGCGCCGCGGCCTTCGTCTACCGTGAGGCGAAGGGAACCCTCGAGGCGGACTTCATCTTCCTCGCGGGCGCCACGAGCGAGCCGGTGGTGCAGGTCGAGCTCGCGTGGGTCGAGGGGCGGCCCTTCGACGAGAAGCACATCGAGCACGCGCTCGGGGCGCTCGGTGCCCAGGTCGATCCGGCGCAGGAGGCGGCCGCGCGGTCGGTGGTGCGCGAGGCCTTGATCGAGTGCCTCGCGGGCCTCGAGACTGCGACGAGCGCCCCGCGCTGACCTCCGCCTCGCGCGGCGCGCACACCAGCGCTGCCACACCATGGCAGGAGCGCTCATCCGGAGCAGGGCCGACCGAGGAGGGGTGGGAGGCCGCGGGCCGCGCGCTTGCTAGGGTTCGATGGGCGGAGGTTCCATGGACAGTCCTCGCGGCGCTCTTCTCGACATCGACGGCACCCTCATCGACAGCAACGACGCCCACGCGCGGGCCTGGGTCGCGGCCCTGGCCGAGCGGGACATCCATGTGCGCTGGGAGGAGGTCCGTCGGCTCATCGGCATGGGGGGCGACAAGCTCTTGCCCGCGATCTCGGGCATCGACGCCGACTCGCCTGACGGGGTCCGCATCGCCGAGCGGCGGGGAGAGATCTTCCGAGAGCGCCACCTGCCCTACCTCGCGCCCTTCCCCGAGGCGAGGGACCTGCTGCTGCGCATGAGGGCCGACGGGCTCACGCTGGTCGCGGCGAGCTCCGCGAAGGCCGATGAGCTGGGCGCTCTGCTCGCCGTCGCGGGGGCGCGAGACCTGCTCCAGGGCGCCACCTCCTCCGACGACGCGGCGCGCTCCAAGCCCGACCCCGACATCGTGCAGGAGGCCATCCGGCGATCGGGTCACCCCGCGGACGCGCTGGTGATGCTGGGCGACACGCCCTACGACGTCGAGGCCGCGAGGAGGGCGGGCGTGCGCATCGTGGCCTTCCGCTGCGGGGGCTGGGACGACGACGGGCTGCGCGGCGCCGCGGCCATCTACGACGGCCCGGCAGACCTGCTGAGCCGCTACGACGGATCGATCCTCGCGAGGGGTTGAGGGCCTCGCCACAGGCGTTGTGACGGGTCTACGGGCTCAGCCCTCAACCCGTCACAACCGCCGTGACGGAGCAGACGCTCAGAGCCGCTCGCGCAGGGTGCGGGCCTGGGCGAGGTGCGCGGCCACCATCGGGCGCACGTCGCTCTGGATCGCGGTGCGCAGGTCGGCCGTGCGAATCGACGGCAGCAGCGTGCGGTCGATCTGGTCGAGCAGGTGGCTGTGCGCCTCGATCTCCGCGTCCAGGTAGGCGCGGTCGAAGGCGGCGCCGCGGAGGCGAGAGAGGCGCTGCTGCGTGGCCGTCGTGTCGGCGGTCAGCCTGCGGCTCTCGACGCCCTCCATGGACGTGATGTTGAGGCGCCGCACCAGCGTCGACATCCGACCGCTGGACTCGGTGTGCATGGTCACCATCGAGCGGGCGTAGTCCCTCACGTCGCGGCTGGACGCGCGGGTCTGGGCGTAGCGGCCGAGGGAGACCTCGCCGCGGTCGGCGGCGGCCACCGTGGCCACGATCTCACCCTCGCTTCGCGCCGTGTCGGGCGTCTCGACCCCGCCCATGCCGGTGCCGCCGGAGACGTGCTCCGTCGGTGGGAAGCGGCGCCCGGCGTCCTGCGCGGTCGCGAGGGAGGTAGAGAGAATGAACGTGCCCGTCAGGGCACCGATCAGCAATCGGCGCATGGCAATTCCTCCTTGTGGTCGAACACGGCCCGAAGGCCACCCCGATGTCTGCACGCGGGGTGCCGCAAGGGCCCGCTGGAGGGGGAATTCAGCGCTCTCCGAGGCCCACGACGTGGCCCTCGAGGTCCCAGCCCAGGCCCATGTCGTCGAAGGTCGGGTCGACCAGCCAGCGGCGCCCGCGGCCCTCCAGCAGCACCCAGTCGTGGTCGCTCCATCCCCTCATCGGAACCCTCCTCCCGAAGAGCCTCGCCTGGCTGCGCACCACGGTGACCCGCAGCGCGTCCCCGTGCGCCCGAGACCAGCGCGCGAGCAGGGCGCCCGCGAGGTGCGCGTACTCGACGCAGTGGGCCTCTCGCTCGTCGGTCCCGAAGGCGTCGCTGCGGCGGTGGCCGAGGCCGAAGTGCAGGTGGCGTCCGGTGAGGCGCAGCGCCGCGCGGAGGGCGTCGTCCGGGTCCGCTGCGACGTCGAGCTCCCTCGCCGCCTCGGCGGAGAGCGCGGGGGAGAGCGTCGCCGACGGCCGAGAGCGCGAGTGCCGAGGAACCAGCGTGAAGCCGAGCCAGCCCGCGTAGGCGCTGCCTCCGCCGAGCAGCGCCGCGATCCCGAGGAGGAGCGCCGTGCGTCGCCGCGCGGTCATGGCCGGGCCGTGAAGCGCAGCACGTGGCGGTAGATGAAGGTCGGGCCGCGCTGTCCGAGGAACCACGGCAGGTCCGGGCCGTCCACGGGCGAGGAGTAGTTGTAGACCACGCGCTCGCCCGGGGCGTCGCCGTCGATCACCGCGGGGAAGCAGGTGTCGCCTCGCGAGGGCAGGTCGAGCACGAAGGCGATGCGGTGCTCGGACTGCACGTAGCGCCAGAGCGAGCAGCGCTTGGGCTGCCGCGAATACTCGACCTGGTAATTCACCGTCTGCCGGGTGCGGTCGTACATGCGCTGCCCGAGGTCGTAGCGGCCGGTGTCGGTGACGTTGCGGCGCGCGACGAGCCAGGCCTCGCCGTCGTGCCAGAACATCGACGGCGAGTCGTACTTGCGCGGGTCGCTCACGCAGGTCCAGCGGGCGAGGGCGGCGGCGGGGGCGTGGCAGACCCTGGAGCCCCACCCCGTCTCGTCGCCTGCCTCGTTGCGGATCACCGCGAACAGGTCGCCCGCGTCGCTCAGGGCGAAGTCCGACTCGCTCCCTCCGCCGCGGTAGACCGTCGGCGCCGCCGGGTCGACGCCCGCGAAGGCCCGCCCGTCGGTGGTCGTCAGGAACTGCACCTCCAGCGGAACGTTGTCGAAGCGGTAGATGTGCTCGCCGCCCAGGTAGGCGAGCAGGTAGGGCGTTCCTCGCACGACGCGGGCGCGCCAGCCGATGAAGCCGGGGCGATAGACCTCCTCCAGGGGCGACCAGCTCCCGTCGGAGCGGCGCTCGGTGACGGACATCCCCTGCGGATCGAACGAGAGCGCGTTGGTTCCGAGCCGCGACACGTAGAGGAAGAGGCGCCCACCGAAGGAGAGGAAGCGCGGCTCGCGAAGGTCCGTGTCGAGCGAGAGCGACGACTCGAAGCGCCAGGAGCGCTCGTCGGTCGAGCTCACCACGAAGATGCGCGTGGCCGCGGAGGCGAAGTGGTCGGGCGCCGTGCGCCACGCGAGGTAGATGCGGCCGTCGTGGCGGACGACGTCGAGGTTGTTGTTGGAGTTGCCAGGCGGCGTCTCACCGGGCAGCCCGGGGCCGGGGATGACCTGCCGGGTGTCGACGATCGTCACGGTGTGCCGACCGGGCTCCGAGAGAGGCGGCGGAGGCGGCGGGGAGTCGTCGGACGCGGGGGCGTCCGCGGTGGGGGCGTCCGCGGTGGGAGCGTCGGCGACGGAGGCGTCGGCGGCCGCGGGGGAGGGCGGGGCATCGCAGGCGCAGAGCGTGAGGGCGGCGGCGAGGGCGAGGCGCATCGCGGGCGATGGTAGCCGACAGGGTCGCGTCCGACCGCTCACGTCGTCAGTCCCCGCCCTCACCCGGAGCGAAGCGGCTGTCCTCTGAGCTCATTTCCGACGGTGGGGGCCGGCGTCTTCGTGGATCGTGGGGAGCGACGCGACGCCAGCCCAATGCGCCTCACCGTCGCGAAGCGACGGAGCGACCGCGACGCCAGCCCAATGCGCCTCACCGTCGCGAAGCGACGGGGCGACCGCCACGCCAGCTCAATGCGCCT